>CAXTNT010000001.1:0-330296 GCA_964245825.1 uncultured bacterium
TGCGTTCGAGCAGCTCAAGCGCAGCCTCCGGCTGACCGTCGCGGGTGTAGACGTGGGCCAGCGCGATCCGCAGCCGGACGAGGTCGCGTTCGGCATCGAGGTCGGACAGCAGCGCCAGGGCACGTTCGCCGGTCCGCACGGCGTCGGAGAGCGCGCCCAGGTGGGCGTCGAGCAGGCTGGTGTTCCACAGCGCAGAGGCCAGTGACCGCCGGTCGGGGAGGGCGTCGGCAAGGCTGACGGCTTGGCGGGCGAGCCGCCGGGCGTAGTGCAGGTCGCCGCGGATCTGGTAGCTGGCCTGCAGCGTGCTGAGCAGCCGGATGCCGTCGGGGGTGGGCCACTCGCCGCGGGCCCGCAGGCTCGCGAGCGCGGCCTCACCGCATTCGATGCTGGTGGTGGTGTCGCCGATCTGCCGGTAGCAGCGGGTCAGGCCGAGGGCCGCGTCGTACCAGCTCTTCGACCCGGGCGTCGCGCTCTCGCTGACGTCGTGGAACCGGGCCAGCGCGGGCTCCAGCTGTCCGAGGGCCTCGTGGGCCTGGCCGGCGCCCAGCAGGGCGCGGATCCGCGCGTCGGGCTGATCGGTCCGGATGTCGGCGAGAGCGGCCTCGAACCGGGTGAGTGCCTCCGCGGGCTCACCGGAGCGCAGGGCCATCTCGGCGTAGCGCAGGGCGAGCTCCGTCGACTCCGCCACCGCGGGGTCGATGCCGGTGAGCAGGTACGCCGGGGTCGTCCCCAGCCGTGTCGCCAGCTCCGACAGCACGCGCTCGTTCACGGCGCGCGCACCGGACTCCAGCCGCGAGAGGTAGCTGGGCGACAGGTCCGGGCCGGCGACATCCCGCTGGGACAGCCCGCGCTCCTGACGGGTGCGCCGGATGCGGTTCCCCACCGCTCCCTGGTCCTCGCTCGGCATGCCCCCAGTCTCCCTTCGATGGGTGGCACTTGTCGCCCTGGGTGCCCGACTGTCACAGTGCGTGACAGTGATTGACAGATCATGACAAGGCTCGGCAGAGTGCGTGACCTAGCTGTCACAACATCTTCCGAGGAGTGTCATGTCTCGTCTGACCCGTGCTCTTGTCGCCGTCGCCATCGCCCTGGTCCTGCCCGCGTCGGTCGTGGCCGCTGCGGTGGGACCTGCCGCGGCCGCTCCCAGGCCGCTGCACGCCTACGAGCCACCGTTCTGCTGTTGACGTCGCCCGGCGCCCTGCGGCCCGCCGGCACGCGGGACACGGAATCCCACCGCGAGCGCCGGATGGCAATTCCTGTGACTGAGGGGGACAGAATCCCCGTTCGCCGTGCAACAATCGGCGTCTCACAGCGGCGGGATGGAACAGATGCCTGGCACGAAGCACGACGACATGGCGATCGGGACGCGGATCCGGCGGTTGCGGATGCAGCGGGGCATGTCCCAGGAGGTGCTAGCCGGGTCGGCGTACTCGGCGAGCTATCTGTCCCGGATCGAGTCGGGGTCGCGACCTGCGGGCGAGCGACTGCTCGCCGCCCTCGCCGAGCGCCTCGGCACGACCCCCGAGCACCTGCTGACCGGGGTCGACCCCGCCAGGATGGAGACCGCCGAACTCCAGGTCCGCTACGCCGAGCTCGCGCTGAGTTCCGGTGAGCCGGCGGACGCTCTCGCCCGCTTCCAGGCCGCCCTGGGCCTCGCCGCGGAGGTGGAGCAGGCTGGTCTGGGCGCCCGCGCCCTCCTGGGGAGCGCGCGGGCACGCGAGTCACTCGGTGACCTCGACGACGCGCTGGACGCCTTCCACGGTGTGGTCGAGGCGACGGAGCCTGGTGCACAGAGCTGGTTGGAGGGCAACCTCGGCCTGATCCGTTGCTATGGCCGCGTGGGTGACGTCGCGAAGAGCATCGAACTGGGGGAGGGCGCGGTCGCCGTGCTCCGGGCCCGAGGGGACTGGCCCACGCCCGACGCCGTACGCCTGCTGACCACGCTGCAGGCCGCGTACCAGGGGCGCGGAGACCTGCACCATGCCGTCCGGCTGGCCGCCGAAGCGGTGGCCCTGGCCGACCAGACGGCGGACCGGCGGGCGAGGGCCTCGGCCCTGTGGAACACCAGTCTGCTCAACGCCGAGCTCGGGGCGGTCGGCGACGCCGTCAGCACGGCCGAGCGGGCGCTCGGCCTGTTCGCCGAGCTCGACGCCGAACGAGACGAGCTTCAGCTGCGCATCACCCTCGCCCGGCTCTACACGCTCGACGGTCGCGCGGACGACGCGCTCGACCTGCTCGCCCGTACCGAGGACCTCGCGCGCGCCGACCGGGACGCCGCAGCCTGGCGGCACGAGCGGGCGCGTGCGCTGCTCCAGCTCGGCCGGCCCGACGACGCCGACAACGAGGCACGAGCTGCCTTCGCCGTCCTCGAAGACCAGCCTGGTGTGGACGCGGCGGATGTCTGCCTCACCCTGGCCCGCATCGAACGGGCTCGTGCCCAGGGGGGAGCGTCGGCGTGGCTTGCGCGCGCGGCCCAGCTCCTCGGCCGCGTCGATGACGGCCGCGCCGCGAGCCGGGCCTGGGCGGAGCTCGGCGCGGAGCTGGACGCGGCGGACGACGTCGAGGCAGCCCGGGACGCGTACCGCGCAGCGGCGTCGTGCGCCGGGCTTGCTCCGGCCGGCGGCACGCGGCGCCCTGACCTGGTGCGGTGAGCGGGCGCCGACGATCCCCGTGACCGGCCTTGCCAGGACGTGTCACGTCTGGCACCATCCGCGACGGCGGGACGACGCGGCGGAGCGTGCGGACGAGGGGGTCGCACGAGCTGGCGCCGGCCGGCGCAGCGTAGCCAAAGGTGCGCGTGCGCCGGCCTTCGTCGCGTGCCGCGCGGTCCGGCGGCGAACCCCCGCCAGTCAAGGGGGGTTGAACTGGCGGGGGCCGACCGCCGTCCACTGGACGCGGCGCAACGATGATACGAGTGGGCCGCCGGTCAGCGACCAGGGTGTTCCGGCCCAGCCGGCTCGGACCCGTCGAGCCGTCGCGGTCGGCCGAGGCCCGTTCCGCTCCGGCGACCCGGGGGCCGTGGTCCCGCTCGACCCGGAGCACCCGCTCAGCCGTAGATGGGCAGGCCCGCGTCGCCGTGCTGGTGGAGGAGAGCCTCGTGGTCGGACTGCTTGAGCAGCACATAGCCGTACAGGCCGAAGGACACCGACCACGAGTTGGCCCAGATCGTGTAGCCGACCGGGACCTGGATCGTGCCGCAGCCCGCGCGTTGCGCGTCGAGCATGACGCCCGTGGCCTTCTCGACGTAGATCGTGAGCGGCCGGTCCACCGCGGTGCCGACGACGTGCAGCTCGTGGCCGCCGCGGATGTCCCCACCGATCTCGACGATGCCGGTCTGCGGGTCCGGGTCGTCCATGTCGGTGTGCCACGGGACGCCGGTGACCATCCCCCCGCGCTGCAGGCCGGAGAGGATCGCGTGGCCCGACATCGCATGCAGGTACGAGGTGATGTACCCGTCCGCCTTCAGCGCCTTGCAGACGCCGAGCGTCGAGCTACCGGTGTCGTCCGGCGGATACGAGCCGCTGATGCTGTCGAGCTTCGTCGCCTTCTCGTACAGCGCTACGGCGTCAGCCTCGGTGAGCGTCGCGAGGCCCGGCGCGCCGCTGCTCTTGTCGGCGGCACGGGTGCCGGTGCCGGCGTTCCCGGTGCAGCTCCCGAGCTGTCCCTGATCGAAGATGGGGGAACGTCGCGGCCAGAGCTTGGAGACCAGCGAACCGGTCACGACCTCCGGAATAGCGAACCCCGCGGAACGGGGGTCGAACTCGACTGCCCGGCCGAGGCGCTTTCCGGCAACGACGGTCTCGTGCAAGCGGTAGGTCAGGTCCAGCGTCATGGCGTCCTCGATCGGTACGGCCCCGATGCCGCGAGGTTAGCCCCGTCTATCCCTGCTGGCGAGGCGTCACCCTGAGGTGAACGAGGAGCCGGTGGGTGAGGCGGAGGGCGACGGCGTCCCGGACGGCGCTGCCTGGTGTGCGGCGGCCGGCAGGATGACCTTCGCGCTGACCGTGCTTCCGTTCGTCTTCCCGCCGACGAGCACCATGCTGCCGGGGTGGAACTGACTGCGCGTCGCGGGCCGCTTCTTGGTCCCGAAGTGCGTCTGTGCGCTGATGACGACCGTCACGGTGGTGCCGGCGGCGGTCCGCACGGTCCAGCTCGCGGGGGACTGGGCGGTGATCGTGCCCCGGGTGAACAGCCGCGTGACGTGCTTGCCGGCGGAGCCGCGCGGCGTGGCCGCGCTCGCCTGGGGCGAGGGGGCCGCACTGCTGGCCGTGGCGGCCAGGGCGATACCGGCGCCGATCCCGCCGCCGGCGAGCATGGCGGCGACCGCGGCGGCGACCATGCCGCGGCGGGCAACCAGCCGCATGCGGATCGTCCGCCGCGGCGGCGGGGGGACGTCGACATCGGCCATGCGGTAACTCCCTGTCTCGGCGGATCCGGTCACCACAGCATCGGCCATCGATGTCAGGGGACGGTCAGGACGCGGTCAGGCTTTCGCTCCGTCCCGAGCGGACCTGTCCGGGACCGGTCGACCGGTGTCCAGGGCCAGGAGGACGTCGGCGAAACCACCGCGTACCCGGGAGGTGCGGCGCTCGCTCGTCGCGACGCGCACCGCCGTGGAGCGCACGACGACCACAGCCGGGTCGGAGTCGAGTCGGTCGGCGAGGTCCTGGTCCTCGCCGACCTGTGCGGGTGCGAAACCGCCGACCCGTTCGTACGCCTCCAGCGACATGCCCATGCTCGCGCCGTGCACGTGGGGGTGCGGCCGGGTCTGCCCGCGCGCCGCGTCGCGGTAGTGCACGGTGAAGGCCGCGCTGGGGTTCTCGATGTCGACGACCCCGAGTACCGCGTCCGCGCCGCTGCTCGCGAGGCGTACCTGCATCGCGAGCCAGTCGGGGGCCACTCGGCTGTCCGCGTCGGTGGTGGCGAGCCAGAGGCTGCCGCGGTCCGGGCCCGCCGCGTCCGGCCGGTCCGCGACCAGTGCTGCGACCCCGCGCGCCCGGGCCCGGCCGACGTCCCGCCCGGGGCAGGCGACCGTAGCCACCCCACGGCTCCGACAGACGGCGCCGGTCCCGTCGGTGCAGTCGTCGAGCACCACTACGAGACGCGTCCGGATCCCGGCCAGCTCGGGATGGCGGGCCGCCACGTCGAGGGCGTCGAGGCACGCCCCGATCCGGGCCTCCTCGTCGCGGGCGGGCACCACGACGCCGATCTCCCCGACCTTCACGACAGACCGTCCCGCGTAGCCACCGAGCGTCCGTCCCGGCCCCAGACCTCGGCCCGCAGATCCTCGTCCAGATATGCGGCCAGCAGCCGAAGGCCCCGTGCCGCGGCCTTCTTCGCCAGCAACGCGTGGAACTCGTCGCCGCCGGCCGGGTAGTCGTGCACCTCGTGCCGCCAGTGCACCGCCAACACGGTTGCTGCCTCGCATGCCCGCGCCGCGACCGTCGCGGCGTCGCGGGGGTCGAAGTAGTAGCCGACCTCCGAGAGCACGACGAGGTCCGGCGGCTCGGTCGGCCAGTCGGCCGGCAGCTGTGCCAGCTCGATGCGCACGTGCGGCAGGTCCGCGCACCGCGCGCCGGCCGCGGCCACCGCGGCGGATGCCACGTCGGTGGCCAGCAGCTGCTCGCACCGGCCGGCGAGCTCCCGGGTGAGGATGCCGATCGAGCAGCCCGGCTCGTACGCGGTGCCGTAGCGCTCTGCCGGCAGCAGGGCCAGGGTGAGCGCGCGCTTGCGGTGCTCGTACCAGCGGTCGCCGAAGCCCCATGGGTCCGGCGCCTCGGCGTAGAGGTCGTCGAAGTACGACGGGGACAGCGTCATCGCACCTCCTCGAGCAGGACCTCGTCGCGGCGCATCAACCGCGTCAGGACGGCGGGCGGCAGGATCGGATCGTCACCCTCGAGTTGCGAGGTAAACGCCTGCAGGGCAGCGTTCTTGGCCGCGAAGGCCGGAGCCGAGAGCGGAACCCGGTACGCCCGGGTCCAGGGCAGGTCGGCGGGGGTGGCCCAGTGCCACGCCCACACCAGGTAGGACCAGTGCCGCCCCGGCAGGTCGGCGACCGCGGCACCGCACGCGTCGTGGTCGGGGTGGCCGTCGTGCGCCCACGGGGCGAGCACGAGGTCGTCCCGGTCGAGCAGCGGTGCCAGGCGTTCGGACACGTCCGCGGAGCGGACGCCCCCGTCAGGCAGGTGCAGCCGGTGCAGGTGGGCCCCGGCCAGCCCCAGCACGCCCAGCGCGACCTCGCGCTCCCGGGCCCGGACGGTCCGCAGCTCGTCGCTGCGACCCGGATGGCTGGCCTCGCCGTCGGTGACCGCCACGAGGTGCACCTCCGCGCCGCCCGCGGCGAGTGCGGCGACGGTGGCCCCGGCGCCCAGCACCTCGTCGTCCGGGTGCGGGGCCACCAGCACGACGCGGTCGGCAGCCAGCTCCCCGGGGTCGAGGACAGCCAGCCCGGCCGGCAGACCCGCTGCGGCCCAGGCGCTTTCGGGCGTACCGGACCCGGTGAGGTCGCGGGCGGTCACAGCGCCCAGCCGGCGTCCGCGCCGGCGGCGACGTCGAGTCCGAGCGCGGCCAGATCGCGTTCGGCGTGGTCCTGACGGATGTAGACCTCGAGGTCGGCGACGCGCTGGGCGTGCTCGGCGTCGGTCGCGTACGGCCCCGGACCGAGCGCCCGCCCGACCCGCGTCGCCACCTCGGCGGCGGTCTGCGCGACGGTTGCCCGGACCCGACGGGCCAGCCGGGCGTGTTCGCCCTGCGGGTCGGCGTCCACCGCCGCGGCGGCGGCGCGCAGCACGTCACGCGCGCCGCCCAGTGCCACGTCGACAGCACCGAGATGGGCGGCCGCATGCGGCTCGGCCGAGCGCCCGACCCGCGCCCGCAGCGGGGCCGCGAGTCCGACGGCGCCCCCGTACCAGCACGCGGCCACGCCCATCCCGCCGAGCCAGAACCCCGGCCGCGCGAGGTACGCCCCGGGGCTCCCGACCTCGGTGGCCTTGACGCGGTCGAAGCGGACGGTCCGGGTGTCGGCACCCCGCATGCCGGGCCAGGCCCACCGCTCCGCGTCCACGGCGACGCCGGGCTGGTCCAGCTCCAGGGCCAGCAGCACGCCACCCTCGGCGGTCAGCAGCGCGTGGGTGAGCAGGGTCGCGCCCGAGCACCAGGCCTTGGCGCCGGAGGCGAGCCCCTGCTCGGCGGTGACGACGTGCCCGGGCACCTCGGCCGCCCACACCCCCCAGCGGGATCCGGTGGGCGGCGCGTCCGCCCCCAGCTCGGCCAGGATGGCCAACGCGTCGGCATGCGCCTCCGCCAGTCGGGCCAGCACGAGGTCGCGCCCAGCCGTCGCGGCGAGGGCGCGCCAGCGGCCGAGGGTGTCGCCCGCTCCGGGCAACGGCCAGTCAGCAGCGCGCGACAACGCCGTCGCGAGGCCCGCACCCTCCACGTCCCCGGCCTGCCCCGTCCGGCGCGGCGGCAACCTCGGGCAGACGTCTGGACACCCCGAGGCGGGGGTACGGCGCGGGAGCCCAGCAGCGCAGCCCACCGGAGGACGACCATGACCAGCCAGCTCGAGACCGACCTCCGTCGCGCACCGGCGGGATGCTGAGATGCCGGACTTCGGCTACTTCCTGTCGGGCGAGGAGCTCGGCCCGGCGGAGATCGTGCGGTCCGCACAGTCGGCGGAACGGGCCGGCTTCGACCGGGTCTGGGTCAGCGACCACTACCACCCGTGGATGTCGGCGCAGGACGAGAGCCCCTTCGTCTGGTCGGTGCTCGGTGCGATCGCCGCAACCACCGACCTGCTGATGACCACCGCCGTCACCTGCCCGACCTTCCGCATCCACCCCACCGTCCTCGCGCAGGCGGCCGCGACCACAGCGGTGCTGGCGCCGGGCCGGTTCACCTTCGGCGTCGGCTCGGGTGAGGCGCTCAACGAGCACATCCAGGGCGAGGCCTGGCCGCCGGTCAGCGTCCGGCTGGAGCGGCTCGAGGAGGCGCTGCACATCATCCGGCGGCTCTGGACCGGCGAGGTCGTCACGCATCGGGGCGCCCACTTCACGGTGCACGACGCGAAGCTCTGGTCGCTGCCGGCCACCCCGCCGGAGATCCTCATCTCGGGCTTCGGACCGCTCGCGACCGAGCTGGCGGCCCGCATCGGCGACGGCTGGATCACGGTGCAGCCCGACACCGACGGCATGGCCACCTACCGGGCGGCCGGCGGGACGGGGCGTACGCAGGGCGGGCTGAAGATCTGCTGGGCCGGCACCGAGAAGGAGGCGGCCGAGATTGCGCACCGCCTCTGGGGGCACCAGGCCGGCGGCGGCCAGCTGGCCCAGGACGCGCCGATGTGGATGCAGTTCGAGGCGGTGGCGGAGCTCACGTCGCCCGCCGACATGGCCGCCTCGATGCCCTGCGGCCCGGACCCGGCCAGGGCGGCGGAAGCCATCTCGGCGTACGTCGACGCCGGCTTCGACGAGATCTACGTGGCGCAGATGGGTCCTGACCAGGAGGGCGGCATCCGCTTCCTGGCCGACGAGGTCCTCCCACTGCTGGGGAGCTGAGGATGGGCCTGCTGGAGAGCTGGACCGATCGCATCGAGCGCGCCGAGGCTCTGGATGCGCTCACGAAGCCGGCGGCCGCGTTCTGGCGCAAGGTCCTCGCGCCGTCGTGGCTGCGCGACCTCGCCAGCGGGACGCGCCTCGGGCATCCGCTGCACCCCGCAGCCGTCCTCGTCCCCGCCGGCACGCTGCTGTCCGCATCGCTGCTGGACGCGAGTCGCGACGAGCGGATGGCGCCGGCCTCGCGCGCTCTGCTGGCGGTCGGGCTCGCCGCCGCCGCGCCGACGGTCGTGGCCGGCTGGTCGGACTGGCTCGACACCGAGCAGGCCGAGAAGCGGGTCGGGCTCGTGCACGCGGCCAGCAACGCGGTCGGTCTCGCGTCGTACGCGGTGTCGCTGCGGCAGCGCCGACGTGGCGGGACCGGCCGGCCCGCCGGTTATGTGGGCGCGGCTCTGCTGGGGCTCGGTGGCTGGCTGGGTGGCCACCTCGCGTACGCCCAGGGGGTCGGTGTCGACACCACCGCCTTCCAGACCGGACCGGCCGAGTGGACGGACGTGGCCGCCAGTGCCGACGTGACGACCGCGCTGAGCCAGGTGTACGCCGACGGGTTCGCGCTGCTGCTGACCCGCGTCGCCGGCCGGCCGGTCGCGTTGGCCGACCGCTGCACGCACCGCGGGGCCCCGCTCAGCGACGGTCGACGCGACGGCGACTGCGTCGTCTGCCCCTGGCACGACAGCGCCTTCGACCTCGGCACCGGTGGCGTCCGACGCGGGCCGGCGACGCGTCCGCAGCCGGCGTACGAGGTCCGCGAGGCCGCCGGCCGGGTCGAGGTCCGCCGCTTCGAACCGCGGGCGCTGCGCCGCAACCCGGTCTGACGCGGTGGTGCCGCGAGCGTGCCGGCGCGGGACTACAGTGCCGGGTGCCCTCGCGGGGGAAGCCGGTCCGACTCCGGCGCTGACCCGCAACCGTAGGTCCACCTCCGGGTGGGCGAGCCGGAATGCCTGCGACGGCTGCACTCCCTTATCCCCGTCGCGGACTGCGGGCAGGAGCCTCCGGTCCCCGGACGGTCCTCACCACGCAGCCGGTGAAAGGACCGCATGGCGCTGCGCCGGCTGCTCGCCCTGGCGGGCGTACCGCTGCTCGGCGTCGCCCTGACCCTCGCCCTGACCCTCGCGCCGCCCACCGCCGCCGGGGCCGCCGCCCCCACCACCGTGGACGCCTCGTCGCTGTCGGCGTACCTGGTCGGGCAGCTGTACGCGGGCGAGGTCTACGACGCGTTCCCGCCCCCGTCGGCGCAGTACGCCGGTGACGTGGGGCTCACGATCGACGGCGCGCTCGCTCTGGCCGCCGCCGGCGCACACGACGCGACGCTCGCCCGGATGTCCGACCTCGTCGCCGCGGACGCCGACGCGTACGGGTCCATCTCCCAGTCGACGTACCTCGACGGGGGGGCGATCGGCAAGACCGCCCTCGAGCAGGAGGTGGTGGGACGCGACCCCCGAGCCGTCGACGGCCACGACCTGATCGCCCTGCTCGACGCCAACGTCTGTACGGCCGCGCAGGTCGCCGCGAGCCAGGCCGACCACGACGGAGAGTGCATGGCGACGGGCGCGTTCAAGGGCGCGGCGTCGGTCTTCAGCCAGGCGCTCGGCGTGCTGGCCCAGGTCCGGGCCCACGACACCAGCCCCGGGTCGGCGCGCGCCGAGGCGACCCTGCTGTCCCTGCAGTGCCCGGACGGGGGATGGCCGAGCACGTTGCCCGCGCCGACCGGCGCCGCCTGCGACGCGGCGGCAGTCGCCGAGGCGGACAGCACCGCGTTGGCCGTGCAGGCGCTCTCGCCGGTGAGCGGCCCCGCAGCCGAGGCTGCGGTCACCGCGGGTCTGGCGCAGTTGGCCGCCCGTCAGGAGAGCGACGGCGGGTTCCCCGGCGCGGCTGGCGACAACACCAGTTCCGCCGCCCTCGCGGTCGAGGCGATGGGGCTCGACCCGGCCGCGTACGCCGCGCCGATCCGCCGCGCCCAGGCGTTTCTCGCCGCCCGACAGAACCCCGACGGCGGCCTGCAGATCGACCACCTCGGTGGCGCCTCGGATGTGCGTGCCTCGACGCAGGGCCTGAGCGGCGCGGTGGGGACGCCGCTGTCGACCCTCAGCCACCCGCTGCCCGATGCTGGCGTGCCCGCTGCCGCGACCGGGGCGGCGGACCGTGCGGCGGCCGCGCTGGTCACGGCCGCCTTCCCCGGCGAGCGGTTCACCGGGGACCACCTGGAGCTGCTGCGCCGGGGGGGCCCGGCCGCCGACGTCGGCGGGACGGTCACCCTGGCCCTCGGGTTGGCGGCCACCGGCACCCAGGACATGACGCTCGCCCACGTCGTCGCCTATCTGGCGCGGGCCACCCCGAGCTACACCGAGGCGCGAGAGGGTCCGGACGGTGCTGCCCTCGCCGCCATGGCGCTGCTGGCCGAGGCGACCGGCCAGAACCCCCATGCCTTCGGGGGCGACCTGCTCGGGACGCTGCAGCGCACCCTCTGCACCCGCGCCTCGACCGACGGCCGTTGTACGGCGCGCGGCGACGTGGTGGCTGCCGGCAGTGGCACCGGCCAGGCCCTCGGGGTGCTGGTGCTCGCCCGCTCGTCGGTCACCGCCGACCACCCGGGCCCGGCCAGCCCGATCGTGACGCGGCTGCTGCAGCTGCAGTGCCCGGACGGCGGCTTCGCCGGCTCGCTGCCGCCGCGTTCGCCCTGCACGAGCGACGTGGGCACGACCGGGTACGCGCTGCAGGCCCTCTCGCGGGTCGCCGACGACGTCGACACCTCCCCGTCGCCGGTCGGCGACGCACTGGTGCGCGGCCAGGACTTCGTGCTGGCGCAGCAGCAGGGGGCCGGCGGGTTCGCGGACTCGGCGGCGACCGGGCTGGCGGTGCAGGCGCTGCTCGCGGCGCCGACACCGGGAGCAGCCCCCGCGGCGGGCACCCGGTCGGTGGTCGGCCCGGCGCTGACCGGGGCGCTGGCGTTCCTGCGCAGCCGCGCCGACGCCGACGGGTCGCTGGGGAGCTCCGCGACGGCCCCGGCGCCGGACGTCCTGGCCACCGCGCAGGGCGCGCTCGCGCTGACGCTCGCCCCGCTCGCCACCCTGCACCGGGTGGTGACGCCGGTCCCACTGCAGCCCGGCCCGGCCCCCACGCCGGCCACGCACCCGGCGCCGGCTGCCCCGCCGGCCGTGGCCGTGCTGGGTATCTCCACCACCCGCCCGGTCGGGGCGCTGCCGTACACCGGGTTCCCGGCCGGCGACGCGGTCCGGTGGGGTGTCCTGCTGGTCGCCGGCGGCGCGACGCTGGCGGCGGTCGGTCGCCGACGCCCGCGGCGGTGGGTCCTTCTGGCTGTCGTCGCCGGGACGGGACTCGCCGTGGGCGGCGGGCGGGCGTCGGCGGCCCCGGTCGGCGGCTGCACCACGGCCGACGTCGCCGTCGTGGTGAGCTTCTCGGCACCGAGTTCCGGGCCGGGCGCCGCCTGGCACGACTGGCCGGGGGGCGCGGAGCGGGTCTGCGTGCCGTGGTCGGGCGCCACCACCGGCCTCTCGCTGCTGCACGCAGCGGGGTTCGCCACGATCGGCACCACCCACGACGGCCCGGCCTTCGTCTGCGGGATCTCGCCGCTGGGCACGTCGGCCCGCTACCCGACCCCGGCGGAGGACGCGTGCGTGACCACGCCGCCCGCCTCGGCGTACTGGGTCTACTGGCACGCCGACCCGGGCGCCACCGGCTGGAGCTACAGCCAGCTGGGGGCGGCGAGCTACCACCCGGTCCGCGGTGGTGTCGACGCCTGGACCTTCGGCGACGGCAGGGAGGCAGCGCCGCCGTTCACCCCGCAGGCGGTGCTGCCGACGGGCTCGCCGACTGTCCCCCCGTCCACCGCGCCCACCTCGACGCCCGCCCGCGACGCCTCGACCGTGCCGTCCCGGCCGGCCGCCTCGAGCGCCCCCGCGGCGGTCCGTACCGCCCATCCCTCCACCGCCGCGGCGGCCACGGCCCGGGCGGCGCACAGCGCGCCGCCGTCGTCGCCGGCCGCGGCCGGACCCACCGTGACCACCGACATTCCCGGTCCCGGTGGCGGGCCGGTCACCACGCTCGCCGCCCGCACCCTCACCCGCCACAAGGCCGCCGGCTCGGCGGCGCCCACCGCCGCGGCGGTGGGCATCGCCGCGGCGGTGGGCGTCGCGGGCGCCGGCGCCACCGCGGTGCGCCGGCGGCGGATGCGCTGAGCATGTCCGCGCCGAGCCTGACCGCGGTCCGCCCCGCTGCCGCGCCGCCGCCGCGGCGGCTCGCGCCGCAGGCCCGACGGGTGCCGCGGGTGGTGCACCCGGTCGCGTGGTGGCTGTGGGCGTTCGGGCTCGTCGCGGTCGCCAGCCACACCACCAACCCGCTGCTGCTGGTGCTGGTGCTGGCCGTCGCCGGCACGGTCGTCGCGGTCCGCCGCACCGACGCGCCCTGGGCGCGGGCGTTTCCGGCGTACCTGCGGCTGGGGCTCGCGGTCATCGCGTTGCGCGTCGTGTTCCGTGCCGTCTTCGGTGCCGACACCGACCCCGCCGCGCATGTGCTCGTGCACCTGCCGCAGGTGCCGCTGCCGTCCTGGGCCACCGGAGTCCAGCTCGGCGGTCCGGTCACGCTCGAGGGGATGCTGGCGGCGCTCTACGACGGGCTGCGGCTGGCGACGCTGCTCGCCTGCATCGGTGCGGCGAACGCGTTGGCGAACCCGAAGCGGGCCCTCCGGGTCCTGCCTGGCGCCCTGTACGAGCTGGGCGCCGCCGTCGTCGTGGCCGTCACCGTCGCGCCGCAGCTGATCGAGAGCGCCCGGCGGGTCCGCCGCGCCCGGCAGCTGCGCGGCGGCGGGCAGTCCGGCTTCCGGGTGCTGCGCGCGATCGCCATGCCGGTGCTGCAGGACGCGCTCGAACGCTCGCTGCGCCTGGCCGCCGCGATGGACTCGCGCGGGTACGGGCGCCGGGCCCAGGTGACCCGAGGCCAGCGGCACCTCACCACCGGGCTGCTGCTCGCCGGCCTGCTGGCCCTGTGCGGCGGCACGTACGCCCTGCTCGGCGGGGCTGCCTCCGCCCGCGTCGTGCTGCCGGCGATGCTCGCCGGGGGAGCGCTCTGCGCGGGTGGGCTCGCGCTGGGCAGCCGGCGCGTGGTGCACACCGCGTACCGGCCGGACCCGTGGCGCTGGCCGGAGTCGCTCGTCGCGGGGAGCGGGGTCGCCGCCGCCCTGGTGGTCGCGTTCGCCGGCCGGTACGACGCGGCGAACCTCGACCCGTCCCTGCACCCGCTCGCGTGGCCGGCGCTGCCGTGGCTGCCGGTCGTGGGCATCCTGCTCGCCGCCCTGGCGGCACCGGCCGCCCCGCCGGTCCCGTCGTCCCGCGACCGCGCGCACGCCGCGGCGGCCGACGCATGATCGTCTTCCAGGACGTGACCGTCCGGTACGACGACGGGCTGCCGCCGACGCTGCGCGAGGTGGACCTGCGCATCGCCGAGGGCGAGCTGTGCCTGGTGGTCGGGCCGACCGGCTCGGGCAAGTCGACGCTGCTCGGCGCGATCAACGGGCTGGTGCCTACCTTCACCGGCGGCACCCTCGCCGGCCGGGTCGTGGTCGCCGGGCGGGACACCCGTCTGCACCCGCCGCGGGAGCTCGCCGGGGTCGTGGGGGTCGTCGGCCAGGACCCCCTGGCCGGCTTCGTCACCGACACCGTCGAGGAGGAGCTGGCGTACGGCATGGAGCAGCTGGCGGTGCCCCCGGCGGTGATGCGCAAGAGGGTGGAGGAGACGCTCGACCTGCTCGGCCTCGCCGACCTGCGCGGCCGCGCGCTGACCGAGATCAGCGGCGGCCAGCAGCAGCGGGTGGCGATCGGCTCGGCGCTGGTCACCCACCCCGCGGTGCTGGTGCTGGACGAGCCGACCTCCGCGCTGGACCCGTCCGCCGCCGAGGAGGTGCTGGCCGCGGTGACGCGGATGGTGCACGACCTCGGCATGACGGTCGTGGTGGCCGAGCACCGGCTGGAGCGGGTCGTGCAGTACGCCGACACCGTCGCGTACCTGCCCGGGGACGGCTCGGTGGTGCACGGCGACCCGCGGCGGGTGCTGGCCGGCGCGAGCGTCGCCCCGCCGGTGGTGTCGCTCGGCCGGCTCGCCGGCTGGGCGCCGCTGCCGCTGTCGGTGCGGGACGCCCGCCGGTTCGCCGGGCCGTTGCGCGAACGGCTGGAGCTGGCGCCCCCGCCGCCGGCCCGGCCCGCGCCGCGGGACACGCGGACCGCGCTGCGGGCCCGTCGGGTGCTGGTCCGGTACGGCGACGTCGTGGCCGTCGCGGGGGTCGACCTGTCGCTGGAGACCGGCACCGTCACGGCGTTGATGGGCCGCAACGGCTCGGGCAAGTCCTCGCTGCTGTGGGCGCTGCAGGGCTCCGGTCCGCGGCACGGCGGCTCGGTCGAGGTCGACGGCAGCGATCCCCACGAGCAGTCCGCGGCCCGCGCCCGTCGGTTGGTCGGCCTGGTCCCGCAGACGCCCGCGGACCTGCTCTACCTCGACACGGTCGGGGCCGAGCTTCGTCAGGCCGACCGCGAGTCGAGCGCCGCCGCCGGCGCCGCGCGGGCGCTGCTGGACCGGCTCGCGCCCGGTATCGAGATCGGTACGCACCCGCGTGACCTGTCCGAGGGGCAGCAGCTCTCCCTCGTCCTGGCCATCACCCTGGCGGCGGCCCCGCCCGTCGTCCTGCTGGACGAGCCCACCCGCGGGCTTGACTACGGCGCCAAGGCCGCGCTCGTCCGCATCCTCGACGAGCTGGTGCGGGCCGGCCACGCGGTCGCGGTCTCCAGCCACGACGTCGAGTTCGTGGCGGCCGCGGCCGACCGGGTGGTGGTGCTCGCCGAGGGCGAGATCGTGGCGGACGGCCCGACCGCCGACGTGGTCGCAGCCTCGCCCGCGTTCGCCCCCCAGGTCGCCAAGATCCTGCGGCCGCTCCCGCTGCTGACGGTCGCGCAGGCCGCGACCGGGCTGCGGCCCGCGGAGGTGGCCCGATGAGCCACCCGCCCGTCGCGATCCGCCTCGGGCCGAAGACCGCGGCGGCCCTGGGCCTGTCGGCGTTCCTCGGGCTGGTGGCGTTCCTCTGGCCGTTCGTGCTGAGCGCGGGTGGCGTCCGCGACAGCGACGTCGCCCCGCTGATCTTCGGCGCGCTGCTGCTGCTCGTGCTGGCGGTGCTGTTCGCCCTGGTGGCGGAGGGCGGCATCGACGCCAAGGCACTCGCGATGCTCGGCGTCCTGTCCGCCCTGGACGCGGCGCTGCGCCCGCTCGGGGCGGGCACCGCGGGCATCGAGACCGTGTTCTTCCTGCTCGTGCTCGCCGGCCGCGTGTTCGGGCCAGGCTTCGGCTTCGCGCTGGGGTGCACCAGCATGTTTGCCTCGGCGATCATCACCGGCGGTGTCGGCCCGTGGCTGCCGTACCAGATGTTCGGCTGCGCCTTCGTGGGGCTGGTCGCCGGACTGCTGCCCCGCTGCGCCGGCCGGCTGGAGATCGCCCTGCTCGCGGCGTACGGGGCGATGTCGGGTCTGGTGTATGGGTTCCTGCTCAACCTGTCGTTCTGGCCGTTCTCCGTCGATCGGGGCAGCGGCACCTCGTACGTGCCGGGGGCTCCGCTGGCGGTGAACGTCCACCGCTACCTCGTCTTCGACGGGCTCACCTCGTTCGGCTGGGACACCGGCCGCGCCGTCACCAACGTCGTCGCGATCGTGCTCGTCGGTCCGCCTGTCCTCGGTGCCCTGCGCCGGGCGGCGCGTCGGGCCCGGTTCGAGGCTCCGGTGACCTTCGTCCCGCCCTCACCGCGGCAGGCCGCAGTCCTCGCAGAGCCCGGCCCGTGGGTCGAGCCGGTAGTACAGGCAGCAGCTCCGGCGCCGGAACCCGGCCGGCAGCGGGCTGCCGGCCTCGCGCAGGGCGGGTAGCGCCAGGACCGCGGTGGCGACCTGCGCGGCGACCGGGGCGAGCCGGCCCGCGGTCGCCACGGCGGAGGCGATGTTGCCCGACAGCAGTCCCGCGGCCAGGTGCGGCGCCAGCACGGCGCCGATCCGCTGCAGGGTCGGCAACACCGCTGCGGCGATCGCCGCGGCCGGGTCGCCGGCCACCGTGAGCGCGCGGGGCTCGGCGAGGGCGAGGGGGACCGGCCCGTCGCGGTCCGGGCGCCAGCGCAGGGTGGTCCGGGAGAGATCCGGGACGAGCCCGGCCTGGGCGGCGGTGACCAGCGCGGGGGACAGCAGGCCGGCGGCCAGCGCGAGGTGGGTGAGCGAGCCCACGACGCGCTCCTCGACCGGATGACCGAACCGCTGCTCGGTCGCGGTCCGGGTGCGTGCCGCGTACGCGCGCAGGGCTACGTCGTCGAGCGGCGCCCAGTCCGGGCGTACCTGCAGGGTGAAGAAGGGGCCGAGGGTGGCCGCGCTCGCTAGCGCCGCCCGGAATTCGGCTCCGTCCGGCGGCACCGTTCCAGGCTAATGGGGGCGGTGACCAACCTTGCCGCGAGGACACCCCACGGGCCGCGGGGAGGGCGATCCGCAGGTTTACTCGTCAGCAGATCGAGGGAATTGGCCCGAATGTGCGTGTGACGCTTGTCACATGGCTCGGAACGGCTCAGAGTGCCATTCGGTTCGTCGGCGGGCCCCGCCTGCGACCGGAGCTCATCCCCTCGAGTCCTGGAGACCGACGACATGACCGCCACGTTCCAGACTGCCGGCGACCGCCCGGCGCCGACCCCGGTCCAGCGGCTCTGGAACCGGCAGCTCAACCACTTCCCCAACAGCGGCGGGAGGTTGGTCTCCCTCGGCATCATCGTGGCGACCACCGTCGTCCTGTATTACCAGCTCTACCTGTCCGGCGGGGTCGCGGTGCAGATCCTCGGCGACCTGCACATGTCGTTCCTCTACTTCGTGAACATCAGCGTGGTCGGGTACGCCCTCGGCGCGATCGCGTCCGTGCTGGCGGGTCTGGCCGACCGGTACGGCCGGGCCAACATCGTGACGGTCGGGCTGGGCCTCACCGGCGTCCTGAGCCTCGGCGTGCTGCCGCACGTACACACCGAGCTCGCGTTCGCGATCACCTACATCGCGATCGGGTTCGTCGAGGGCATCGTGCTCGTCGCGACGCCTGCCCTGATCCGCGACTTCAGCCCGCAGCTGGGCCGCGCCTCGGCGATGGGCTTCTGGACACTCGGTCCGGTGCTCGGGTCGCTGGTGGTCAGCATCATCGTGACCAACACCAGCAGCCACACCTGGGAGTGGCAGTACGGCCTGGCCGGCATCGTCGGGCTGGTGGTCTTCGCGGTGGCGTTGGTGGGGCTCCGCGAACTGGCACCCAACCTCCGCGACCAGCTCATGGTGTCGCAGAAGGACCGGGTCCTGATCGAAGCCCGCGCCAAGGGCCTGGACATCGAGTCCACCCTGCACAAGCCGTTCCGTCAGATGCTGCACCTGGACATCGTGGGATCGGCCTTCGCGATCAGCGTCTTCCTGACGATCTACTACATCGCCGTCGGCTTCTTCCCGATCTTCTTCGAGACCGTGTTCGGCTACAGCCCCTCGAAGGCCAACGGCCTGGGCAACTACTTCTGGGCCATCGACGCCGCGGCCCTGTTGATCGTCGGCATCATCTCCGACCTGGTGCGGGTCCGAAAGCCGTTCATGGTCCTGGGTGCGGTCGGCGCGATCGTGTTCACGTCGCTGTTCGCCATCGCCTCGACCCACAACAAGCCCGGCAACATGACCTCCCACGGCCACTTCGTGCTGCTGCTGGTGGGCATCGCGGTCTGCCTCGGCATCTCGTTCGCGCCGTGGATGGCGTCGTTCACCGAGACCGTCGAGCGCCGCAACCCGGCGCTCACCGCCACCGGCCTTGCGGTGTGGGGGCTGGTCATCCGGGTGGTGATCGCGCTCATCGTGGTCTTCCTGCCGCACGTGGTCACCAAGGTGTCGACCGTGGTGGACAAGGGCGGCGTGATTACGGCGTACGAGGGAGACACGACGCCGATCACCACACCGGTCGGTGCCACGACGGTCGGCAGCGTCGTCAAGGGTGTCGCCGCCAACGCCCCCGTCGTCGCCCAGGTCCAGGCGGCCGCGACGCAGTACGCCGCGCCCCTCGCGGTGTTGGGCAAGATCGACGCCACGACGTCCGCGGCACTCGGCGCCAACCCTGCCGACCCGGTCGCGGGAGCCAAGGCGGTCTCGGAGATCAGCGGCGTACCGGTGGCCGACGTGGTCGCCGTCGCCGAGGCCAAGAACGCCCTCACCGCGGGGGCTGCGCTCAGCCCGGCCACCGCAGCGGCACTGACGGCCAACCCGGCAGACCCGGCCGCGGGGGCCGCGGCCGTCAGCGAGATCGTGACCAAGCTGGGCGTGTCCCAGGCCACGGCGGTCGCCGACCTCCGGGCCTTGGCAGCCGTCCCGGCGAACATCCAGGCCGAGGCGGCCACGGTCGCCGCTGCGTCGGCCTCGTTGCTGCAGGCCTCGGCGGCTGTGCCGACCAGCGTCAAGACGCTGCTCGGTGTGACTGCGCCACAGGCCCTGGGCGCGGCGAACTTCGCTGCGCTCAGTGCGGTCGGGACCTCCGCGGGCAATCCGCAACTGACCACGGCGCTGACCTACCTCAGCGCCCACGGAGCCGAGGTCCAGTCCGCTGTGGCCAAGAGCGCCAAGCAGTGGCAGAAATACTTCTGGGTGGGCGTGGCCGGCCAGGTGATCTTCATCCCGCTGGTGTTCCTGATGGCGGGGTTCTGGTCGCCCCGCAAGGCCCGGCAGGCCGAGCAGGAGCACGAGGAGATGGTGGCTCGGGAGATGGCGAAACTGCAGCAGGTCTGACGCGAGCTCGGTCCGCTACGGGACCCGCGTCAGCCGCAGCGACTCCGCCTCGGCGGGCGTGAGCCGCACCGACCCGCGGGAGGCGGTGATGGTGATGCCGTCGTGGTCGGACGCCGTCACGGTGATCGTCGTGCCGGGCATGGTGCCCGCCTCCTCGAGCTGCACCAGTCGTTCGTGCACGGCCTGCAGGTCCTCCTCCAGGCGTACGACGACAGCCGCCTCGCCGGGGGCCAGCGCTGTCAGCGACAGCAGGTCGACCGGGTCGGGGGCGGCGTGTGCCCCGGGGATCGGGTTGCCGTGCGGGCAGGTGGCGGGGTCGCCCAGGACGGCGACCAGCCGCGCCTCCAGCAGCGGCGAGATCGCGTGCTCCAGCCGGCCCGCCTCCTCGTGCACCTGGTGCCACGGCACCCCCAGCACGTCGACGAGGAGTCGCTCGGCCAGCCGATGCCGGCGGACGACGGCGCTGGCGTAGTCGCGGCCCGCTGGGGTCAGTCGCAGGGTGCGGTCGGCGGTCAGCTCCACATACCCCTCCCGCTCCAGGCGCTTCACCTGCTCGCTGACGGCCGGCGCCGAGACCCGGAGCCGCTCGACGATTCGCGCGCGCATGGCCGGGACGCCCGACTCCTCGAGGTGGAAGATCGTCTCGAGGTACTCCTCGACCGCCGGGTGGTGGGCGGCGTCGGTGACGTGGTGGGTGTGCTCCCGCGGCGTGGTCATCGCAGCCACCTCATCAGATCCATCCCGAGAACCAGATGCGCCAGTGCCAGTGGTCGTACGGCAGGGTCTGCCCGGTCAGCAGCGGCAGGAAGAAGAAGAAGTTGACGGCCACCACGATCAGGTACGTGCCAACCGTGGCGCCGCCCCACCAGCGCCGCCCGACGGCCGCGCCCGGTGGGCCGAGTATCGCCCCCCCGACCATGGTGATGGCCAGCACGATGAGTGGCAGGCAGGGCAGCGCATAGAAGAAGAACATCTGCCGCGACTCGAACAACGTCCAGGGGAAGAACGTGAACGCGAAGACCACGAGGATCATCGCCGCACGCCAGTCCCGCCAGGCGAACCACAGCCCGACCACGACGATCAGCGCGGGCAGCGCGACCCACCAGATCGCCGGCGTCCCGATGTCGAGGATCTCCGCCGCGCAGCCGCGCTGGGCGGCGCTGGTGTGGCAGCCCGCAGTGCCCTGCGGCGGCGACTCGTAGTAGAGAGCGACCGGCCGCGACAGGAAGAACCAGCTGAACGGCTTCGACAGGTACGGGTGCAGGTCGCCCGGCTGGTGCAGGGTGACCGCGTCCCGGCAGAAGTTGACGACGGGGATCGCAGTCCCGCCGCCGAGGTGGGTGTTGTCGGTGAGGTTCTTGTGGAAGTTGTAGGCGTCGCACTGGTAGCTGAGCCAGTTCTGGATCGACCCCACGAACCCGCTGCGCGAGTAGGTGACCCCGTTGGACTGGTAATTGCTGCGGTCCCAGGCCCACTGGTTGCTGGCCAGAAACCAGCCCGTCCACGTCAGGGTGTAGGTCGCGAGCGGCACGACGAGGTAGCTGGGCACCCACCCGAGCCAGTCCCGCCGGATCGTCGCGCGGACGGGCGAGGGGATCTCCGCGGTGCGCCGTGCGCCGACGTCCCAGGCGAAGGCCAGCGCGGCGAACGCCGGGATGATGTAGAGGCCGTCCCACTTGACCGCGAGGCCGGCCCCGAGGAACACGGCGGTCGCCAAGCGCCAGGGCCGCAGGCCGAGCCGCGGCCCCGGCCAGGTGCTGGCCGCCCCGGCCTCCAGTCGCGCGGCGAGCCGGCGCCGGCCCCACTCCCGGTCCAGGACCAGGCAGGCGAGCGCCACCACCTCGAAGAACATCAGGAAGATGTCGAGGATCGCGACCCGGCTCTGCACGAACTCCAGGCCGTCCAGGGCCATCAGCAGCCCGGCCATGCCGCCGAGCAGCGTGGACCCGAACATCCGCCGGGCCAGCCGTACCATGATCACCACGGCGAGGGTGCCGGCGAGTGCCGCCGAGAAGCGCCAGCCGAACGGGTTGTTGCCGAACAGCTGGATCCCGCCCGCGATGGCCCACTTGCCCAGCGGCGGATGGACCACGAAGCCCGCCATGCTGTTGGTGCAGTCCGCCTCGACTCCGTGGTGCAGCAGGCTCAGCGAGTCGTGGTGGTAGTAGGTCTCGTCGAAGATGTCCTGGTAGTAGCGGACGCAGCCACCGGTGTCGGCGTAGGTGCCGGTCAGGTACCCGGTGTGCTTGGAGTTCTTCGGATCGACGACGTAGAGCAGCTTGCCGAGATCGTGGAAGCGCAGGTACGCGGCAAGCCCGCCGACGAGCAGGGTGACCACCCAGCCGCGGAGCCGGTCGGCCGGCAGCGGCGTCACCAGCCGCTCCGTCCAGCTCTGCCCGGGGCTGCTCTGCCCGGGGCTGATCTGACCGGGGCTGCTCGGTTCCGCCTCCGGCGGCGACGCTGCGTCGGCGGTCACGGTCCGACAGCCTAGGTGGCCGAGGGCCCCGGTCGGCGAGGATGGGCCGATGCCCCTGGTGCTGTGCGGGACGCCGATCGGCGCAGCCGCCGACGCGTCACCCCGGTTGCTCACGACCCTCGCCGACGCGGACCTCATCGCCGCCGAGGACACCCGCCGGCTGCGCTCGCTCGCGCGGCGCCTCGAGATCCCGATCGGCGGCCGGGTGCTGTCGTACTTCGCCGGGAACGAGGCCGGCCGCACCGGCGACCTGGTGGCGGCGATGCTGGCCGGCGCCACGGTGGCGCTGGTGACCGACGCCGGTATGCCGGGCGTGTCCGACCCGGGCTATCTGTTGGTACGGGCGGCGCTCGACGCGGGCGTCGTGGTGACCGTCGTACCCGGGCCGTCGGCGGTGACGGCGGCGCTCGCAGTCTCCGGCCTGCCCAGCGAGCGGTTCGTGATGGAGGGCTTCCTACCGCGGCGGCCGGGCGATCGGCGTCGGCGGCTGGCGGAGCTGGCGGACGAGCCCCGGACGCTGGTCCTGCTCGAGGCGCCGCACCGGGTCGCCGCGTCCCTGGCCGACCTGAGCGAGGCCTTCGGCGCCGGGCGGCAGGCTGCGCTCTGCCGTGAGCTGACCAAGACCTACGAGGAGGTGCTGCGCGGCCCGCTCGGGACGCTGGCCGCCGCGGCGGCCGACCGCGAGCTGCGCGGCGAGATCACGCTCGTCGTGGCCGGTGCGCCCGCGGTGGTCGCCGGGGTGGATGCGGTCGAGCTGCGGGGGCTCGTCGACGCGCTGGTCGCCGACGGGCTCTCGCGTCGCGACGCGGTCAGCGCGGTCGCCGACGAGACAGGGGTGTCACGCAAGGCGGTGTACGCCGCGGCCACCGGCCACTGACCTCGGCTGCGGGGCACGGCTCAGAGCGGGTGGTGCATCCAGACGTTCGGCTCGACGTACACGGCGTGGTCGTGCTCCACGCTGACGTGCACGGGGTTCAGCCCGCCCGGCACCACGAGGTCGCCGTCGGTGTCGAACGGCAGCCCGGTCCACGCCCGCCAGTCCGCGAGTGTGCCGGGGATCGTCATCGCCGCCGGGCAGACCTTGACGATCCGGGCCCCCAGCCGGACGTGCACGCGCAGCCACGGGTCGGCGGGGAGCCCGTCCGCGCGGGTGCGGGCGGCGTACTCGGTCATCGGGGTCAACGGTTCGGCGGCCTTGCCCGTCGGGCGCACCGGACCGAACAGGTCACCGATGCCCAGAGCGCGGACGTTTCCGCGGGCAGCATCGAGGAGCCGGGGAGACAGGCCGCGGCCCTGGTACGCCGGGGCGACCCGCGCCTCTATCAGGGATACCGCGTTGGGCGGGCTTCCCGCGGCGTGGTCGGCGAAGGCCCGTTCGAAGATCGCGTCCCAGCCGCGGTCGGGCAGGTCGTCGTCCGTCCCGGCCCAGACGAACGGCACCGCGTGTACCCGCGCGACCGGCATGCCGCCGTCCAGAGCGATCAGCTGACAGGCCGGGAAGGTCGTGGACATCCGCGGCCAGAACTGCCCGGCGACCGGGTCGTGGTTCATGAACTCGGGCCAGCTGCTCGGCACCTCGTGGATGGCGTCGGCCAGGTCCGGGCGCTGCCCGAGCGACATGATCTGCAGCTCCACGGGCTGGACCCTCCCACGACGAGGGGCGGCGGTCGGGCTCAGCCCTTGTGCACCGGTAGCGGCTTGAGTGAGTTGCCCTTGCCGATCGAGGAGCAGCCGCTGGTGAAGGGCACCCCGGCGAAGCGCTGCGCCAGGAACGTGGTCGCGTCGGGCTCGAACTCCAGGGCCGCGTCGTCGTGGTCGGAGTTGGAGTACGTGGTGAACGAGACCGGCACGCCCTGCTTGCAGTACTCGTGGGCGAGCGCCTCCACGTCCGCGGTGACCATCACGCCGTCACCTGTGCTGTCGTCGTTGCCCACGGCGAGGAAGAGCGGCCCGACCGGGTGCCCGGGGACGCTGCCCATGATCAGCCTGTTCATCACCGTGGCGAAGATCGGGATCGCCGTGAAGTCTTGGTACTGCGGCTTGAGCAGCTGCTGGATCGTGAGGTTCGGGTACGCACCGTAGAAGTCGCCGATGCACTCGTCCTGAACCTGGTGGGTGAGCTGCACCCCGTAGTCACTGAGGTACGGGGTGAGGTCGATCCGGTAGGACCGCGACAGCGCCACCAGCACCGCCGGGATGATCCCGGACCACGCCGGGCTCCCGTTGATGTAGTCGAGGTTGTGGTCGAAGTCGACCGGGACACCGCCCGCCGCGACGCCGACGATGTCCAGCGACGGGGCGTACTTCGGCGCCAGCTCGCTGGCCCAGTCCGCGGCGATCGACCCCCCGGAGTAGCCCGACAGCCCGACGGGGGTGCTGGCCGGGGCGCCGAGGTCGGCCTCGGTGGCCCGCACGGAGTCGAGGGTGCCGTAGCCCGCCTCGTGGCCGGCGGTCCAGTCCAGGTTGGTGCCCTCGAAGTCCGGCACGTCCACCACGTACCCGAGCGAGTAGTACTGCCCGATCAGCGCGCTCTCGATGTCGGTGAGCTCGGTGCCGGAGGAGCCGGGGTTGCCGCCGGCGAGCGTGTAGCTGGGATCGCACTGGGAGCCGAGCGAGTCGTAGAAGCTGAGGTACGTCACGATCTGCGGCGCCACCGTCGCCGTCGCCGGCTTCAGCACGGTGGTCACCGTGACCGACGGGCGGCCTTTCTCGTCCTGGGTCCGGTACAGCAGCTGGTCGGCCGTGACCGGTGTGCTGACGCCGACCAGCGACACCTGCACCGTCCGCGTCTTCAACACGGTCCCCGGCGCGATCTTGGCGAGCTTGGTGGTGCCGGTGTACGTGTAGAACGGGTCCTGCGACGGCAGGATCGGCCCGGCCGCGCGCGCCGGTCCGGCGACCGCGCCGAGGGCGAACAGGAGTGCCAGCGCAATCAGCGCGGCGAGGCGGCGGGGGTTTCGACGGACGGACATGGGCGCTCCCTGCTGACTGCGTTGTCAGCCGTGAGGATGGCACGGCGCGCACCCGCGCGGGGGTACGGGTGGGCCGACAGACGATCAGCGCGCCGGAACGCGCGCGACGCCCTCACTAGGCTCGGATCATGTCCCGGCACATCCTCGCCGCGGTTGCCTGGCCCTATGCGAACGGCCCGCGGCACATCGGCCACGTGGCGGGATTCGGCGTCCCGTCCGATGTCTTCGCCCGGTACCAGCGGATGGCCGGCAGCGACGTGCTCATGGTCAGCGGCACCGACGAGCACGGCACGCCGATCCAGGTGCAGGCCGACGCCGAGGGGGTCAGCGCCCGGGCGCTCGCCGACCGCTACAACCGCGTCATTGCCAGCGACATGCAGCAGCTCGGGCTGTCCTACGACCTGTTCACCCGCACCACCACGCGCAACCACTACGCGGTGGTGCAGGAGATCTTCCGGCAGCTGTTCGAGAACGGCTACGTGGTCCCGCGCCCGACCCTCAGCGCGATCAGTCCGTCCACCGGCCGGACCCTGCCGGACCGCTACGTCGAGGGCACCTGCCCCATCTGCGGGTACGAGGGGGCCCGCGGGGACCAGTGCGACAACTGCGGCAACCAGCTGGACCCGCAGGACCTGATCGCGCCGCGCAGCCGCATCAACGGCGAGACGCCCGTGTTCGTGGAGTCCGAGCACTTCTTCCTGGACCTGCCCGCGGTCGCCGAGACCCTCGGCGCGTGGCTCTCGACCCGTACCGACTGGCGTCCCAACGTGCTGGCCTTCAGCCGTAACCTGGTCTCCGAACTCAAGCCGCGGGCCATCACGCGGGATCTGGACTGGGGGGTGCCGATCCCGCTGTCGGGTTGGTCGGACCAGCCCAACAAGCGGATCTACGTCTGGTTCGACGCGGTCATCGGCTACCTGTCCGCCTCGATCGAGTGGGCCCGGCGATCGGGCGACCCGGACGCGTGGCAGGCCTGGTGGACCGACCCGAGCGCCGAGTCGTACTACTTCATGGGCAAGGACAACGTCACGTTCCACAGCGTGATCTGGCCTTCGATGCTCCTCGGGTACGACGGGGAGGGGGCGCACCTCGGCAACCCCGGGCGGCTCGGCCACCTCGAGCTGCCCCGCGAGGTCGTGAGCAGCGAGTACCTCACCCAGGAGGGCCGGAAGTTCTCCACCAGCCGGGGCGTCGCCGTCCTCGTCGGCGACTTCCTGAGCCGGTACCAACCCGATGCGCTGCGCTACTACCTTGCCGTCAACGGCCCGGAGACCGCCGACACGGACTTCACCTGGGAGCAGTTCGTCACCCGTACCAACACCGAGCTCGTCGCCGGGTGGGGCAACCTCGTCAACCGCACGGTCTCGATGACCGCCAAGAACATCGGCGCGATCCCGGCTGCGGGCGCCCGCACCGACGCGGACCGCGCCCTGCTGTCGGCCGGCGAAGATGCTTATGCCGCAGTGGGTTTGCTGCTCGAGCGCTCCCGGGTCAAGGCCGCCACCACCGAGGCGATGCGGGTCGTCGGGGTGGCGAACAAATACCTGTCGGACCAGGCGCCCTGGCAGATCCGAGAGTCGGACCCGGCGCGGTACGCCACGGTGCTGCACTGCGCGCTGCAGCTCGTGCACGACTGCGCCACCCTGCTGACCCCCGTGCTGCCGGCGTCCTCGAACGCCGTGCACGCGATGCTCGGCGGCGCCGGCCCGTGGTCGCCGATGCCGCAGCTGAACGAGGTCGAGGACCTCGACGGCGGCCCGGCGTACCCGGTGCTGCAGGGCGACTACGCCGACGGTCGGGCGCACTGGGGGCGGACGCCGCTCGTCCCGGGCGTCCCGCTCGCCACCCCGACGCCGCTGTTCACCAAGCTCGACCCCTCGGTCGTCACCGACGAGCTCGCCCGGATGGCGGTGGAGTGAGGCTGCCCGCGGCAGAGCGGCGGTCGCACCACCGAGAGGGCGGCCCCGTGCCGCCCCCCGAGCCGCTGGCGGTCCCGGTCAGCGACAGCCACTGTCACCTCGACCTGATGGACGGTGACGTGCAGGCAAACCTCGACGTGGCCCGCTCCGTCGGCGTCACCACCGTGATCAGTGTGGGGGTCGACCTGGCCAGCAGCCGCTGGCAGGCCGACACCGCACTCGCCCACCCGCAGGTGTGGGCCGCGGTCGCCATCCACCCGAACGAGGCCGCCGGCGGCGCGGCCACCGACGAGGTGCTCCGGCAGATCGAGGCGCTCGCCCACCGGCCGGAGGTGCGGGCGGTCGGCGAGACCGGCCTGGACCACTTCCGTACCGAGGGGGAGGACGGCCGGCGCCAGCAGGAGGTGAGCTTCCGGGCGCACATCGCGATCGCAAAGGCGAGTGGCCGGCCGCTGATGATCCACGACCGGGACGCGCACGGCGACGTGCTGCGGGTGCTGGCCGAGGAGGGCGCGCCGGCGGTTGTGGTCTTCCACGCCTTCTCCGGCGACGCGCCGCTCGCCCGGCGCTGCGCCGACGCCGGCTACCACTGCAGCTTCGCCGGCAACACCACGTTCAAGAACGCCGTCGACCTCCGCGCGGCCGCGGCAACACTGCCCGCCGAGCTGGTCCTGGTGGAGACCGACGCGCCGTTCCTGACACCCATGCCGTTCCGGGGGCGACCCAACGGGCCGCACCTGGTCCCGCTCACCATGCGGGTCCTGGCCCAGACCCGCGGCGCCGACCTGGACGAGCTGTGCGGGCAGGTCCACGCCAACGCCGAGCGGGTGTTCGGGCCCTTCTGAACGGCAGCGACAAGCCGCACCAACGGCCCTCGCGTGGCCGGTCGCGGCCGTCCCGCTGCCAGGATCGGCGGATGAGCGGCGGGTTGCTGGGCGCGGCTGACGTGCGGACGCTCGCCCGTCGTCTGGGCGTCGCCCCCACGAAGGCGCGCGGGCAGAACTTCGTGGTGGACGCCAACACCGTGCGGCGCATCGCGGCGCTGGCCGGCGTCGGCCCCGGCGACCGCGTGCTGGAGGTCGGCCCCGGACTCGGGTCCCTCACCCTCGCGCTGCTCGAGGTCGGTGCCTCGGTGCTCGCCGTGGAGCTGGACCCGGTGCTGGCCGCGGCGCTGCCGGTGACCGTCGCCGAGCGGATGCCCGGCGCGGATCTGGACGTCGTCGCCGCGGACGCCCTCCACCTGCCCGCGCTGCCGGGTCCGGCGCCGACGACGCTGGTCGCGAACCTGCCCTACAACGTCGCAGTCCCCGTGCTGCTGGGCCTACTCGAACGCCTGCCGTCGCTGACCTCCGCGCTGGTGATGGTGCAGGCGGAGGTGGGCCAGCGGCTCGCGGCGCCGCCGGGGTCGCGGGTCTACGGCGTGCCCTCGGTCAAGGCGGCCTGGTGGTGCGACGTCCGCGTCGTCGGCGCGGTCTCCCGGCACGTCTTCTGGCCGGAGCCGCACGTGGAGAGCGCCCTCGTCGGGCTGCGACGCCGAGAGCCGGCCGGGCCGGAAAGCCTGCGCCGCAGCGCCTTCCGAGTCATCGACGCCGCGTTCGCCCAGCGCCGCAAGACGCTGCGCGCCGCCCTGGCTGGTCACTACGGCTCGCCCGCCGCCGCCGAGGCCGCGCTCCGCGCGGTGGGGCTGGACCCCTCGGCGCGCGGCGAGACGCTGGACGCAGCGGCGTTCGCCCGGCTGGCTGCCGGTCCGTAGGGTCAGGCGGTGACCGTGACGCGTCCGCTCAGCGGGGTCCCCGAACCGGTCACCGTCCGCGTCCACGGCAAGGTCAACCTCGCGCTGCAGGTCGGCGCCCGGCGCGCGGACGGCTTCCACGAGCTGGCCACCGTCCTGCAGTCGGTGAGTCTCGCCGACGAGGTCACGGCGTCGCCGGCGACCGGGGTTGGCGTGGTGGTGCACGGTGAGGGTGCGGCCAGCGTCCCGACCGGGCCGACCAATCTGGCAGCGCGGGCCGCGGTCGCGCTGGCGGCCCGGGCCGGCGTACCGGCCGACGTGCACCTCGAGATCAGCAAGGGCATCCCCGTCGCCGGCGGGATGGCCGGCGGCAGCGCCGATGCCGCCGCGGCCCTGGTGGCGTGCGACGCGCTGTGGGGCACCGGCTGCGACCGCGGCGAGCTGCTGGCACTCGGGGCGTCGCTCGGCTCCGACGTGCCCTTCTGCCTGCACGGTGGGACGCAGTACGGCGTGGGGCGGGGCGAGCTGCTCTCCGACGCGCTGGCCCGGGGCACGTACCACTGGGTGTTCGCGATCGCCGCCGAAGGCCTGGCGACCCCGTCCGTGTACGCGGCCTTCGACGACCTGGGTACGCACACCGGGCCGCCGCCCGACGCGGTGTTGGCGGCGCTGCGGGCGGGGGACGCCGCCGCGCTGGGCGCAGTCCTCACCAACGACCTGCAGCCGGCCGCGCTCCGGCTCATGCCGGCACTGCGCCGCACCCTGGACGCGGGCCTCGACCTCGGTGCCCTGGGGGCCGTGGTCTCCGGCAGCGGACCCACGGTGGCGATGCTGTGCGCGGACCGCGGTCAACAGAGCCGGCTTGCTGCCGAGCTTGCCGGCCTCGGGCTCTGCCGCGCAGTCCGGGCCGCCACCGGCCCGGCGGGCGGCGCGCGGATCGTCTGAGCCTCGATACCGTGTGCGCCGCGCGGTCCGCCGTGGTGTAACGGTCAGCACGGCTTCCTTTGGAGTAGCAGGTCTAGGTTCGATTCCTGGCGGCGGAGCGACGGGCGCGGAGGCGGTTACGCTGGTCGGGCCGCCTTCGAGTTGATCCCGGGAGCCCCTGTGCCTGACGACGCAGATGTCGCGGGCCGGCTGACGGTCGTGGTGCTGGCCGCGGGCGAGGGCCGGCGGATGGTGTCCCGGACCCCCAAAGTGCTGCACCCACTCTGCGGCCGCACGATGCTCGGCCACGTCCTCGCCGCGATCCGCCCGCTGCACGCCGAGCAGACCCTCGTCGTGGTGGGGCACGGCCGCGACGAGGTCACCGCTACCCTGCCGGCGACCGCCACCGCCGTCGTCCAGGAACGCCAGGGCGGCACCGGACACGCCGTGCGGACGGCCCTGGAGCACGCGTCGGTCACGGCCGGCACGGTCCTGGTCGTGCCCGGGGACGCGCCGCTGCTGACCGCCGAGACCCTCGCCGCCCTGCTCGCCGCCCACACCGGCGGCACCGCGACGCTGCTCAGCACCCGCCTGGCCGACCCCACCGGCTACGGCCGGGTCGTCCGCGACCTCGGCGGGAGCGTCCGCGAGATCGTCGAGGAACGCGACGCCGACGCCGCCACCCGCGCGGTGGACGAGGTCGCCGTCTCCGTGTACGCCTTCGCGGCCGGTCCGCTCCGCGCGGCGCTGGACACGCTCGAGGCGGCGAACGAGGCCGGCGAGGAGTACCTCACCGACGTCGTGAAGGCCTTGGCCGACAAGGGGTTCCCGGTCGCCGCCCGGGCTGCGCGGGCCGAGGAGGTGGCGGGCGTCAACGACCGCGTGCAGCTCGCCGCCGCGCGGCGGGCGCTGCGAGACCGGCTCGTGCTGGCCGCGATGCGCGCCGGGGTTACGGTCACCGACCCGCAGACCACCTGGCTCGGCGTCGGCGTCAGCTACGAGCCGGATGCCGTGATCCACCAGAACACCCAGCTGCACGGCTCGACCCATCTCGGCGCGGGTGCCGTAGTCGGCCCGAACAGCACGCTCACCGACGTCCGCGTCGGGGCCGGCGCCCGGGTCGAGGCGTCGACGGCGACGGGCAGCGACGTCGGCCCGGGCGCGACGGTCGGTCCGTACGCGCACCTCCGGGCGGGCACCGTGCTCGGCGCGGGCGCCAAGGTCGGTGCGTACGCGGAGACCAAGAACGCCGACATCGGCGCGGGCGCCAAGGTGCCGCACCTGGCCTATGTCGGCGACGCCACCGTGGGCGCGCGGAGCAACATCGGCGCCGGCACGATCGTGGTCAACTACGACGGTGTGGCCAAGCACCGCACCGACATCGGCGCCGACGTGCGCATCGGCGCCAACAACAGCCTGGTCGCCCCGGTGACGGTCGGCGACGGCGCCTACACCGGCGCGGACGCGGTGATCCGCAACGACGTCCCGGCCGGCGCCCTGGCGTACTCCGAGAATGCCCGGGTCACCCGCGAGGGCTGGGCCGCCGAGCACCGGCCACTCCCCTCGCCGCAGCCTTCCCCCACACCTGCCCAGCTCGACGACAGCGAGGGGTCACCGTGACGAGCGGCCGCAAGATCGAGAGCCGGAAGAACCTGATGCTGTTCTCCGGCCGCGCGTACCCGGGGCTGGCCGAGGAGGTGGCCGAGCACCTCGGTGTGCAGACGGTGCCGACCAGCGCGTACGACTTCGCCAACGGCGAGATCTTCGTCCGGTTCGACGAGTCGGTGCGCGGCTGCGACGCCTTCGTGATCCAGTCGCACACCACCCCGATCAACCAGTGGGTGATGGAGACGCTGGTGATGGTGGACGCCCTCAAGCGGGCGAGCGCCAAGCGGATCACCGTCGTCGCACCGTTCTACCCGTACGCCCGGCAGGACAAGAAGCACCGTGGGCGCGAGCCGATCAGCGCCCGGTTGGTGGCGGACCTGTTCGAGACCGCCGGCGCGCACCGGCTGATGTGCGTCGACCTGCACACCAGCCAGATCCAGGGCTTCTTCGACGGTCCGGTCGACCACCTGTTCGCGTTGCCGCTGCTGGCCGACCACCTTTCCCGCGAGCTCGACACCGACCAGGTGACGGTCGTGTCGCCGGACGCCGGGCGGGTGCGGGTGGCCGAGCGGTGGACCGACCGGCTCGGCTCGCCGCTGGCGATCATCCACAAGCGCCGGGACCCGCGGGTGCCCAACGAGGTGAAGGTGAGCGAGGTGGTCGGCGACGTCGCCGGTCGCACCTGCATCCTGGTCGACGACATGATCGACACGGCCGGCACGATCTGCAAGGCGGCGGACGCGCTGTTCGACAACGGGGCGGCCGAGGTGGTGGTGGCGGCCACCCACGGCGTGCTGTCGGGGCCGGCGGTCGACCGGCTCAAGAACAGCCGCATCTCGCAGGTCGTGCTGACCAACACCCTGCCGATCCCCGACGACCGGCGGTTCGACAAGCTCACCGTGCTGTCGATCGCCCCGCTGCTCGCCTCGGCCATCCGGGCCGCGTTCGAGGACGGTTCGGTCACCAGCCTCTTCGACGGGATCGCCTGACCGCTGTCGGCGCCCGCTACACTCACCGCAGTCGGTGGACGCCTTCGCGTCCACTCCGCGGCCGGTGACCCGGCCACCCGCTGCGTGCCTGAGAGAGAGAACTGCCGTGTCCGAGAACCTGCTCATCGCCGAGCGCCGCACCGAGTTCGGCAAGGGCGCCGCCCGCCGGGTCCGGCGCGCGCACAAGGTGCCGGCGGTGCTCTACGGCCACGGCATGGACCCGCAGCACATCTCCCTGCCGGGCCACGACCTCATGCTCGCGCTCAAGCACGGTGGCGTGAACGCACTGCTGACGCTGCAGATCGAGGGCGACGAGCAGCTGGCGCTGCCCAAGTCGGTGACCCGCGACCCGATCAAGGGCTTCCTCGAGCACCTCGACCTCGTCGTCGTCCGCCGTGGTGAGAAGGTCAAGGTCGACGTGCCCGTCGTCCTCACCGGTGAGTCCGACCGCGAGGTGATGGTCACGCAGCCCGTCAGCTCCATCGAGGTGGAGGCCGAGGCCACCCACATCCCGACCGGGTTCGAGTTCGACCAGACACCGTTGGTGGCCGGCGACAACATCACCGCCGCCCAGATCACCCTGCCGAGCGGCGTCACGCTGGTGTCCGAGCCCGACCTGATCGTCGTGTCGGCCCAGAGCGCCACGACGGCCGAGGAGCTCGACGCCGATCTGGCCGGCAGCTCCGGCGAGGACGCCGCGCAGCCGGCCGAGGCCGAGGCCGAGTCGGCCGAGAAGCCCGCCGACCCCGCGTAGCCGATGCCCGGCGAGCGCTGGCTCGTCGTCGGGCTGGGCAATCCCGGGGCCGACTACGCCGGCACCCGGCACAACGCCGGCTTCGACGTCCTCGACGTGCTGGCCGAGCGCGAGCACACGCGGTTCAAGGCGCACAAGGGGCGGGCGCTCATCGCCGAGACCCGGGTTGCCGGGGTGCCGACCGTGCTCGCCAAGCCCACCTCGTACATGAACGACTCGGGGGGGCCGGTCGCCTCCGTGTCGGCCTTCTTCTCCGTGCCGGTCGAACGGCTCGTGGTGGTGCACGACGAGCTGGACCTCCCGTTCGGGGGCCTGCGGGTCAAGCTCGGTGGCGGGGACAACGGCCACAACGGCCTGAAGTCGGTACGCCGCTCGCTGGGCTCGGGCGAGTTCTACCGGGTCCGGCTCGGGGTCGGCCGGCCGGCCGGCCGCCGCGACGTCGTCGACCACGTGCTGCGCGGGTTCACCGGAGCCGAGCGCAAGGAGCTGCCGTTCCTGCACGACCGGGCCGCCGACGCCGTCACCTCGCTGCTGACCGACGGGCTGGACCGGACGCAGAACGCGTACAACGACTGACCCGCCTAGGGTGTCGAGGTCCGACCGATCCGAGGAGCCACGTGACCCAGACCAACCAGGCGATCACCGTCGCCGTGAGCACGTCGTTCGACGTCCCCGGCTACCGGACGACCCAGTACCGCGGTGCCTGCTACGGCCTCGTCGTGCGCTCGATGGGCTTCGCCAAGGGCATCGGCGCCTCGTTCAAGGCTCTGGCCGGCGGCGAGGTGTCGCAGTACACCCGGCTGCTCGAGGACAGCCGCCGGCACGCCCTCGACCGGATGATGGAGAACTGCCAGGCACTGGGCGGCAACGCGGTGATCGGCATGCGCTTCGACTCCAGCGAGATCGGACAGCAGCTCACCGAGATCGTCGCCTACGGCACCGCGGTGGTCATCGAGCCAGGGACCTAGCCCGTGGTCGTCGCCGTGCTCGTGGTCGTCGCGCTGGGGGCGCTGCTCGTCGTCAGCCTCCGGGTACGCCGGCACGGCGAGTCACCGGTGCCCGCGGGCAACTGGTCACCGACCGAGGAGGTCTTCGTCGACCCGTCCACCGGGCGCCGCATGCGCGTCTGGCTCGACCAGGTCGACGGCTCGCGGCACTACGTCCCGGAGGGAACCAGCCCCGGTCACGCCTGAGGCGGCACGTACGCTGGGGCGGCACCCCGTCCGCGCGTCGGCCGGGGCTGCCTGCGTTGCCCCCGACCCGAAAGCGCCCCATGCCCTCCCTCGCGCCACTGCTGGACCTCGTCGCCGCCGATCCGGCGTTGTCCGGCGCCGTGGCCGCGGTCGGTCGGGAGCGGACCTACGACCTCGTGGCCCCCCCGGGCGTGCGGCCGTTCGCCGTCGCCGCCCTCGCGCGCCGCGCCCCGGTGCTCGCCGTGGTGGCCACCGGCCGCGAGGCCGACGAGCTCACCGCAGCGCTCGGCGAGCTGCTGCCGGCCGACGCGGTCGCGCTGTTCCCCTCCTGGGAGACGCTCCCGCACGAGCGACTCTCGCCCCGGGCCGACACGGTGGGACGCCGGATGGCCGTGCTCCGCCGCCTCGCCCACCCCGCCGAGGGGCCGCTGCAGGTCGTGGTCTGCCCCGTCCGCTCGGTGCTGCAGCCGATGCTGCGCGGCCTCGGCGAGGTCGAGCCCGTCGCGTTGCGGGTGGGGGACAGCGCGGACCTCGAGGCCGTCGTCGACCGGCTCGCGGAGCTGGCGTACACCCGCGTCGACCTCGTCGAGCGCCGCGGCGAGTTCGCCGTCCGCGGCGGCCTGCTCGACGTGTTCCCACCCACCGAGCCCCACCCGCTGCGGGTGGAGCTGTTCGGCGACGACGTCGAGGAGATCCGGTCCTTCGCGGTGGCCGACCAGCGCACGATCGCGCCGGCCGACCGCCTCGACGCCCCGCCGTGCCGCGAGCTGCTGCTGACGCCGGAGGTACGCGCCCGGGCCAAGGAGCTGCTCGGGGCGCATCCCGAGCTGGCCGACATCCTGGGCAAGGTCAGCGAGGGCATCGCCGTCGAGGGGATGGAGGCGCTGGCCCCGGTGCTGGCCGACCCCGACCCGCGCGGCCCGCTCGGGTTGCTGCTCGAGGAGCTGCCGGCCGGCGCGCACGTGGTCGTGTGCGACCCGGAGCGGGTCCGGACCCGCGCGCTCGAGCTGGTGCGCACCGGCGCGGAGTTCCTCGCCGCGTCCTGGACGGCCGCGGCGCTCGGCGGCGCGAGCCCGGTCGACCTGGAGCCCGCCGCATACCGCGACCTCGCCGTGGTGGCGGACATCGCGCAGGACCTCGGTCTCCCGTGGTGGTCGATCGCCCCGTTCGGGGACGGGGACGCGGTCGACGCCCAGCCCGCGGCCGAGCTCCGCGGGGACGGCGACGCGATCACCGCGTACGTCCGCGACCTCCCCGTGCCGGTGGTCGTCACCGCCCCTGGCCACGGCAGCGCCGCCCGCATCGCGGAGATGCTGACCGCGGCCGACGTCCCGGCGACGCAGCGCGAGGAGCTCGTCGCCGCGCCCGTCGGGGTGAGCACGGTCCCCGCCCAGCTGGCCCACGGCTTCGTGACGCCGCGGCTCGCGGTCCTCACCGAGTCCGACCTGCTCGGCACCCGTGGCATCGTCGCCGGCACCAAGATGCCCGGCCGCCGGCGCGGCGTCGTCGACCCGCTGACGCTGAAGGTCGGCGACCCCGTCGTGCACGAGACCCACGGGGTGGGCCGCTACGTCGAGATGGTCCAGCGCACCGCCGCGGGCGCCACCCGCGAGTACCTCGTGCTGGAGTACGCCGCTCCCAAGCGCGGCCTGCCCGGAGACCGGGTCTTCGTCCCGACCGACTCGCTCGACCTGCTCAGCCGGTACGTCGGCGGGGAGAACCCGCCGCTGCACCGGCTCGGGGGCGCGGACTGGCAGAAGGCCAAGGGCCGGGCCCGCAAGGCGGTCAAGGAGATCGCCGGCGAGCTGATCCGGCTGTATGCCGCGCGACAGGCCGTACCCGGGCACGCCTTCGGCCCCGACACCCCCTGGCAGCGCGAGCTCGAGGACGCCTTCCCGTACCGGGAGACGCCCGACCAGCAGGCGGCCATCGACGAGGTGAAGGCGGACATGGCCAAGTCCGTGCCGATGGACCGCGTCATCTGCGGCGACGTCGGGTTCGGCAAGACCGAGATCGCCGTGCGCGCGGCGTTCAAGGCGGTCCAGGACGGCAAGCAGGTGGTGATCCTGGCGCCCACCACCCTGCTGGCGCGCCAGCACTTCCAGACCTTCTCCGAGCGGTACGCCCCGTTCCCGGTGCACATCGGCCAGTCCAGCAGGTTCAACAGCGACGCCGAGCAGCGGGCGGTGGTGGCGGGCCTGGCCGACGGGACCGTGGACGTGGTCATCGGCACCCACCGGCTGCTGTCGCCGGCGATCAGGTTCAAGGACCTGGGTCTGGTGGTCGTCGACGAGGAGCAGCGCTTCGGTGTCGAGCACAAGGAGCAGCTCAAGGCGATCCGCGCCTCGGTGGACGTGCTGTCGATGTCCGCGACGCCGATCCCGCGGACCCTGGAGATGAGCCTCACCGGCATCCGCGAGATGTCGGTGATCGCCACCCCGCCCGAGGAGCGCCACCCCGTGCTGACGATGGTGGGGGCGTACGAGGAACGCCTGGTCGCGGCCGCGATCCGCCGCGAGCTGCTCCGCGAGGGCCAGGTCTTCTACATCCACAACCGGGTCGAGTCGATCGACCGGGCGGCGCGCCGGATCCGTGACCTGGTGCCGGAGGCGCGGGTCGCGGTGGCGCACGGGCAGATGCACGAGGACCTGCTCGAGCAGGTCATGCTCGGCTTCTGGGAGAAGGCCTACGACGTGCTGGTCTGCACGACGATCGTGGAGTCGGGCCTGGACATCCCCAACGCCAACACCCTCGTGGTCGAACGGGCGGACGCGTTCGGCCTGTCGCAGCTGCACCAGCTGCGGGGCCGGGTCGGGCGCGGTCGGGACCGGGCGTACGCGTACATCCTGTATCCGCCCGACGTGCCGCTGACCGAGCTCGCGCACGACCGGCTCGCGACGATCGCGCAGAGCAGCGAGCTGGGTGGTGGCATGGCCATCGCGCTCAAGGACCTGGAGATCCGCGGGGCGGGCAACCTGCTCGGCGGTGAGCAGTCCGGGCACATCGCCGGCGTCGGCTTCGATCTGTACGTGCGGATGGTGGGCGAGGCGGTCCGCGACTACCGCGACGGGGGCCGGCCGGACGAGGCGCCCGAGGTACGGGTGGAGCTGCCGGTCGACGCCCACCTGCCGCACGACTACGTGGACTCCGAGCGGCTGCGGCTGGAGGCCTATCGGCGGCTCGCCGGCGCGGCCGACGATGCGGCCATCGCGGCGATCCGGGAAGAGCTGACCGACCGGTACGGGCCGCCGCCCGAACCGGTGGAGAACCTCCTCGCGGTGGCCGCCTTCCGCGTCCGCGCCCGCGCGTACGGGTTGACCGACGTGGGTCTGGCGGGACCGCAGGTGCGGTTCGCACCGTGGGAGCTGCTCGAGTCGCAGCAGCTGCGCCTCGCCCGGCTGTTCAAGGGCGCGGTGGTCAAGGCGGCGACCCGGCAGGTGCTGGTACCGCGCCCGACCGACACCGGGCGGCTGGGCGGCCAGCCGATCCGCGACCGCGCCCTGCTCGACTGGGCCGCCGCCGTGCTCGACGCAGTCGCGCCGGGGGCCGACGCCGGCGGGGGCGGGGCCGGACCCGCGCGCGCGGGCGGGCCCACGATCCGGCAGACTGAGGCACCGTGAGACGTCCGACCCGGCTGCTGCTGGCCCTGCCCGCCACGGCGCTGGTGGCCCTCACCGCGTGCGCCCCCTTCCACGCCGGCGCCGCGGCGACGGTCGGCAACGCCCGCATCTCCACCGACGAGCTCCGGACGCTCAGCACTGCGGTTCTGGCGCAGCAGCCCAAGGACGGCAGCACCACCGACGTCGCGCAGTCCGCCGTGCAGCAGGGGACGCTCAGCGAGCTCGTGCAGCTCCAGGTGCTCCGGTCGCTCGCCGCATCCCGGCACGTGACGGTCGGCACCGGCCAGATCGGCGCCGCCCGGACCACCCTCGTCGCACAGATCGTCTCCAGCGTCTATCAGGGCCAGGTGCCGACCACGCTCTCTCCGGTCCAGCTCGAGGCCCGGGCGCGGGCCGTCGCCGCGGCCGCCGGCGTCGACCTCGACTCCCTCGCGACGGTGGACGCGTACGTGACGGCGCTGACCGCCGCGCTGCCTGTCTCGGACGAGCAGATCCGGGCGTCGTTCGACCGGCAGCCCGATCACCGCTTCTACGACATCGACGTCGTCGAGGTCAGCGACCAGACCACCGCCCAGGAGGCCGCGAGCGCCCTGCAGGCCAGCCCGGCCAACTTCGCCCGCATCGCGCTGACCCTGGGGGCAGGCTCGACCACGAGCACCACCGTCGCCGCGGCGACGCTGGAGCAGGAGGCGGGGAGCAAGGCGCTGAAGGTCGGCGCGGTGGTCGGGCCAGGTCAGACCTCCAGCGGCGCCTACCAGGTGGTCCTGGTGACCGGCCGCGGCACCCGGACGCTGGCCGAGGCACTCGCCGCGGGCTCCACCGAGCGCCGGGCGCTGCAGGCGCAGGCGTTCCCCGCCACGTACGCGGCCCTCGCCGCCGAGCTCGGCATCCACGTCAACCCCCGCTTCGGCACCTGGAGCCCGACCGGCCAGGACGCGCTCGGCGAGCAGATCGGTGCGGTGGCGGCGGGCGGCCAGCAGCTGTCCACCTCGCTCACCAGCCCGAGTCCCAGCCCGAGCGTGAGCGCCACCACCGGCCCGAGCCAGTGACCGCCGGCGCCACTGTCCACGGTCGCTGACGTGGCGACGGTCGTCTGGCTGACGACCAGCCCCCGGGTTGCCGCGGGTCTGCTGTCGGCGCCGGCGTGGCAGGCGCTGCGCGACGGCCCCGTGCTGGCGCCGGCCGAGCACCCGCAGCGGGCCGCAGTGGTCGCGGCCGGCATCGTCGTCGGCGAGGGCGACCCCCTGGCCACCGCCCGCGCCGGGGGCCGCTGCGTCTGGCTCGCGGCCGCGGACGAGCCGGCCCCGGTGGACCCGGACCTGACCGTGCTGGAGATCGCCGGCTCCTGGGACCTGCCCGGCGCGCGGCTGCTCGATGCGGTGGCCGTGATGGACCGGCTGCGCTCGCCGGGCGGCTGCCCGTGGGACGCGGAGCAGACGCACGCCAGCCTCGCGCCGTATCTGCTCGAGGAGACGTACGAGGCGTACCAGGCGATCGAGGACGGCGGCCTCGACGACGACCTGCGCGAGGAGCTCGGCGACGTGCTGCTGCAGGTGCTCTTCCACGCCCGGCTGGCGCAGGAGCGGACCGAGCCCTGGTCGGTGGACGACGTCGCCGCCGGGTTGGTCGCCAAGCTGGTGGGCCGGCACCCGCACGTCTTCGGGGACGCGAGCGCGGCCGACGCCGCGGAGGTCGAACGTCGGTGGGAGGCGATCAAGCAGGCCGAGAAGGGGCGGACGTCGGCCGTCGACGGCGTCGCGCTCGGCCAGCCCGCGCTCAGCCTGGCCGCCAAGCTCATCGGCCGGGCGGGCCGGGCCGGGCTGCCGACGACGCTGCCCGAGCCGGCGGCGGGGGCGGCGGCCGGGGAGCTGCTCGGTCGTGCGCTGTTCGGGCTCGCCGCCCGCGGCCGCGGCCAGGGCCTGGACCCGGAGGCCGAGCTGCGCGCCGTCGCCCGCTCGTACGCCGCGGCGCTGCGGGCGGCGGAGGCCGGCTCAGTACGCTGACCGCCGTTCCGTCCCCGCCCCCAGGAGGGCCCAGTGCCGCAGATCGACGCCGTCGGCGCCCGCGAGATCCTCGACTCCCGCGGCAACCCCACCGTCGAGGTCGAGGTGCTGCTCGACGACGGCACCTTCGCCCGGGCCGCCGTCCCCAGCGGCGCCAGCACCGGTGCGTTCGAGGCGGTCGAGAAGCGCGACGGCGGCAGCAGGTACGGCGGGAAGGGCGTCCGGCAGGCGGTCGACGCCGTCATCGAGGTGATCGACCCGGAGCTGCGGGGCGAGGAGGCCACCGAGCAGCGGGTCGTCGACCAGAAGCTGTGCGACCTCGACGGAACGCCCGACAAGGGACAGCTGGGCGCGAATGCGCTCCTCGGCGTGTCGCTGGCAGTCGCGCGGGCGGCGGCCGAGAGCACCGGGCTGCCGCTGTTCCGCTACGTCGGCGGCTCGGGCGCACACCTGCTGCCCGTACCGATGATGAACATCCTCAACGGCGGGGCGCACGCCGACACCAACGTGGACGTGCAGGAGTTCATGATCGCGCCGATCGGTGCGCCCAGCTACTCGGAGGCCGTGCGCTGGGGGTCGGAGGTGTACCAGGCCCTGAAGGCGGTGCTGAAGGCCAAGGGCCTGTCCACCGCGGTCGGCGACGAGGGCGGGTTCGCGCCCGACCTGCCCGCCAACCGCGCGGCGCTCGACCTCATCGCCGAGGCGGTCGCCGCGGCCGGGCTGACGCTCGGCACCGACATCGCCCTGGCCCTCGACGTCGCTGCCACCGAGTTGGTCGACGGCGGTTCATACAGCTTCGAGAGCTCCGTCCGCAGCGCGGAGCAGATGGCGGCGTACTACGCCGAGCTGGTTGCCGCGTACCCGATCGTGTCGATCGAGGACCCACTGGCCGAGGACGACTGGGACGGCTGGGTGGCCCTGACCAGCGCCCTGGGCGCTCGGGTCCAGCTGGTCGGCGACGACCTCTTCGTGACCAACCCGCAGCGCCTCGGCCGCGGGATCGCGCTGGGCGCCGCCAACGCTCTGCTGGTCAAGGTGAACCAGATCGGCACCCTGACCGAGACGCTCGACGCCGTCGAGCTGGCGCACCGCGGCGGGTACCGCTGCATGATGAGCCACCGTTCCGGCGAGACCGAGGACACCACCATCGCCGACCTCGCGGTGGCGACCAACGTGGGGCAGATCAAGGCGGGCGCGCCCTGCCGTACGGACCGGACCGCCAAGTACAACCAGCTGCTGCGGATCGAGGAGGAGCTCGGCGACGCGGCCAGGTACGCCGGGTCCGCCGCCTTCCCCCGCCTGAAGCTCTGACGGCCTCCCGCGACCCGATGGGTCGAGGTTGCGCGGCCGCCAGGCGTGGCTGGGCCACCATGCTGGGGTGAGCCACCACCACGATCACGGCGCCGCCGACGACCGTCGCCTGACTGTCGCGTTGGCGTTGGTCGCCGCGTTCCTGCTCGGCGAGGTCGTGGTCGGGCTGCTGGCCCACTCGGTCGCCCTGCTGGCCGATGCCGCACACCTGCTCACCGACGTGGCCGGCCTGGCGGCGGCGCTCGTCGCCGCGCGGCTGGCCCGCCGGCCCGCCCGCGGGGCCATGACCTTCGGGCTGCGCCGGCTGGAGGTGCTGGCCGCCCAGGGCAACGGGGCGCTGCTGCTGGTGCTGGGGGTGCTCGTCGCGGTCGAGGCCGTGCGCCGGCTCATCCATCCCGCGCCGGTGGCGGGCCTCGCCCTCGTGGTGGTGGCCGCCGTCGGCATCGGGGTCAACACCGCCGCCTCGGTGGTGCTGGCCCGCGGTGACCGCGAGTCGTTCAACGTGCGGGCGGCCCTGGCCCACGTGCGTACGGACGCCCTGGCGTCGGCGGTCACGGTGGTCGCCGGCGTGGTGGTCCTCGCGACCGGCTGGCGCCGCGCCGACCCGGTGGCCTCGCTGCTGGTCGTCGCGGTGCTCGGCGTCACGGCCGTCCGGATCCTCGTGCAGACCGGTCGGGTGCTGCTCGAGGCGGCGCCGCCGGGCGTCGATCCGGCCGCGGTGCTCGCGGCGGTCCGGGCCGATCCCCGCGTCGACTCGGTGCACGAGCTGCACCTGTGGCTCATCACCTCCGGGTTCCCGGCGCTCTCGGCCCACGTGCTGGTACGGCCAGGCTTCGACTGCCACGCCGTCCGAGCGGAAGTCGAGGCGGCGCTGGCCCGGGCGTACGGGATCGAGCACACGACGCTGCAGGTCGAGCACGCCGCCGACGAGGTGCTGCACATCGGCGCGGCGCGGCGCGAGGGCGGGGCCGAGCCCGGCCACTAGCGTCGGCGGACGTGCGCGAAACCAGCCAGGCCCGCCGCCGGCCGGCCGCCGCGGCCCGCCGGGCGCCCGCGCGTACCCAGCGTCATGCCACCCAGGCACGGCCGCGTCGAGCCGCCGACCCGGCTCCCTCGTCCGGGCGCTCCCTGACGCTCACCAGCCGCGCCGCGGTCCTGGGCCTGACGCTGTGCGCGGTCGTGCTGATGCTGGCGTACCCGACGAAGGAGTACCTGGGCCAGCGTTCCCAGATCGCCGCGGCGCAGGCCGAGCAGCGCCAGCTCGGGCAGCAGCTGCAGGCGTTGGCAGCAGCGCACGCCCGCAACCTCGACCCGGCGCAGATCGAGGCGCAGGCGCGGGCCCGGCTGCACTTCACCACGCCGGGGACGCGGAACTACATCCAGCTCGCCCCCGTGGTGCCGCCTGCGAAGGCCACCCGGGCCGGGCACGCGATCGTGCCGGCCGGCGCGGACGGCAGCTGGTTCGCCACCCTCTGGGGGAGCGACACGAGCGCCGGCTCGTGACCGTGGCGCCGGTCGACGGGGCAGCGGTCGCCGTGCAGCTGGGCCGGCCGCCCCGGGGCCTTCGGGGGGTCGCCCACCGGTGTGGCTGTGGCCTGCCGGACGTGGTGGAGACCGCGCCCCGGCTGCCGGACGGGACCCCGTTCCCCACGCTGTACTACCTGACCTGCCCGCGTGCCGCCTCGTCCGTGGGGCGGCTCGAGGAGTCCGGTCTGATGACCGCGATGACCGCACGCCTGCGGTCGGACGCGGCCTTGGCGGGCCGGTACGCGGCCGCGCACGCCGACTACCTACGCCGCCGGGACGCCGTGGAGCAGCTGCCGGGGGCGGTCAGTGCCGGCGGGATGCCGAGCCGCGTCAAGTGCCTGCACGCGCTGGTTGCGCACAGCCTTGCGGCCGGGCCGGGCGTCAACCCGCTCGGCGACGAGGCGCTCGCCGCCCTCCCGGCGTGGGGCGCGGCGGGGCCGTGCGTCACGATCGAGGAATGAGAGCCGTCCCGGACGTCGGTCCGGTCGCCGCGATCGACTGCGGGACGAACTCGATCCGGCTGCTCGTCTCCGCGGACGGCCGCGACGTGGTTCGCGAGACGCGGATCGTGCGGCTCGGTCAGGGCGTGGACCGTACGGGTCGGCTGGACCCGGCGGCGATCGAGCGGACCCGCGTCGCGCTCGCGGACTACGCCGAGACGATCCGCGCGCACGGCGCCCGCGCGGTCCGGATGGTCGCGACCTCGGCCACCCGCGACGCCGCGAACCGCGGGGAGTTCGTGGAGATGGTCCGCGGCGTGCTCGGCGTCGAGCCCGAGGTGGTCAGCGGCAGCGAGGAGGCCCGGCTGTCGTACGCGGGTGCCGTCGCGGCGGTGGGGCGGGTGCGCTGGCCGTTGCTGGTCGCCGACATCGGCGGTGGGTCGACGGAGCTGATCCTCGGCGATGCCGGCCGGGTCATCGCCGCCGACAGCATCGACATCGGGTGCGTACGGCTCACCGAGCGACGGCTGACCTCCGACCCGCCGACGGCGGCCCAGGTCGCGGCGGCGGCGCAGGACGTCGAGGCGGGGCTGGCGTCGGCGTCACAGGTGGTGGCGCTCGCCGATGCGGCAACGTTCGTGGGGCTGGCGGGCTCGGTCACCACCGTCGTCGCGCACGCGCTCGGGCTGGCGGCGTACGACCCGGTCCGGATCCACGGCGCGCGGGTCGGGGCCGGCGAGGTGCTGGCGGCCTGCGCGGACCTGCTGCGGATGAGCCGCGCGGAGCGGGCGGCGCTGCCGTACCTGCACGAGGGGCGGGTCGACGTGATCGGCGGGGGTGCCCTCGTGGTTGCCGCGGTGCTCCGGGCGAGCGGCTGCGATGCCCTGGTCGCCAGCGAGCACGACATCCTCGACGGCATCGCCGCGTCCATCAGCTGACGCCCCCGCCCCCAGCTCGCCGTACGCGCCGGCCGGCCGCCGCCGGTCAGCCCGACGCCGTCGCCGCGGTCCCGAGCGTCGCGGTCACGGTCTGCGTACTGCCGTTGCGGGTGAAGGTGATGCTGATCTTCTGGCCCGGAGAGTCGGCGCCGATCGCCGTGGACAGGTCGTCGGCGTCGGTGACGGAGCTGCCACCGACCTTGGTGATCACGTCCCCCTGCTGCAGGCCGGCCGCCGCGGCGCCGCTGCCGGACTCGACCTGCTGGACCACCGCCCCGGCACCCGAGGAGTCGTCGGCGACCTCGACCCCCAGCACGGCACTGTTGCCGCTGCCCGAGGACCCGGACGAGCCGGAGGACCCGGACGAGCCGGAGGCCGTGCCGCCCTTCTCGAGTGACGCCAACTGCGAGACCACCTCGTTGCTCGGGATCGCGAAGCCGATGTTCTGCGCGGGCTCGCTGGTCGTCCCGGTCGCGACGGCGGTGTCGATGCCGAGCACGTCACCGTTCGCGTCGACCAGGGGCCCACCCGAGTTGCCCGGGTTGATGGCCGCGTCGGTCTGCAGCAGTCCGGTGAGGTTCTGCGCGCTGTCGTTGCCGCCGGTGGAAGAAGCGAGGCTGCGGTTCCTGGCCGACAGGATGCCCTCGGTCACGCTCGGGCTGCCGCCGTATCCCTCGGCGTTGCCGATCGCGATCACACTGTCGCCGACATTCGCCGTGTCGGAGTTGGCCCAGGTCGCCGGCGTCAGCCCGGAGACCCCGGCAACCTTGATCACCGCGAGGTCCTTGCTGGTGTTCATGCCCAGCACCGTCGCGCTGTGCGAGGAGCCGTCCGGGAGCGTCACCTTGATGTTCGTGGCGCCGTTCACGACGTGCGCGTTGGTCACGACCTCGCCGGCTGCGCTGATGATGATCCCGGTGCCGGCGGCGCTGGCCGTGTACGCACCGTTGCCGAAGCCGCCGCCGAAACCGCCGCCCCCGTTGCTGGACGAGCTGGCGATCGTGTCGTTGATGATCACCACGGACTTCTCGGCCTTGGCCAGGGCGCTCTGCACGCTGGCCGTGCCGGCGGCGGCCGCCACCAGCGTCGTCGAGGACGCCGTGGACGGTGTGGCCGCATCGACGTGGTGCACCACGAGGCCCGAGGCTGCGGCAGCGAGGACCACGGCGACCCCGGTGCCGGCGACGCGGAGGCCGCCACGGCGCCAGCGGCGGCTGCGCGGCGCCTGCGCCGCCACCCCCTCGGCGCTCCACCAGGCCCGCTCCGGCGCGGGCAACCCTGCCTCGACCGGCTCGAAGGGCAAGGCCTGCATGTCGTACGCCGGCTCCACGCCGTCGTTGCCGCTCACGTCGTCGTGCTCGTCCATCTCGCGCTCCCTCTCTCGGGGTGTCTGCAGTGACGATGTCCGCGGGGGCTGAGAGGCCCATGACCGCAACCTGGCCGCCCGCTGTGAGGACCGTGTGAAGTGCGCACGGTGACCGCCGGGGACCTGCCAGGCTGGCCGGATGACCGTCCCGGGGCGTGGCCATGCGCAGCCCGTCGTCGCTGCCCCGCCCGCCGCCCAGCCCGGGCCGGCGCTGGTGGGCAGCTGGCCCACGGACCCCGCCACCGGGCGTACCCCCGTGGCGCGGGACGCGGCCGACGTCCGCCGTCTGGCCACTTCGGCGCCGAGCCTCGCCCACCTCGATGCCCGGATCTCGGTCTGCCGGGGCTGCCCACGGCTGGTGGACTGGCGCGAGGAGGTGGCCCGGGAGCGCCGCGCCGCGTTCCGGGACCAGCCGTACTGGGGGCGGCCGATCACCGGCTTCGGCAGCGCCCGGCCCACGGTCGTGGTCCTCGGGCTCGCGCCGGCCGCGCACGGCGGCAACCGCACCGGCCGGGTGTTCACCGGCGACAGGTCGGGCGACTGGCTGCTTGCCGCCATGCACCGCGCCGGGCTGGCCAGCCAACCCGACTCCACGCACGTCGGGGACGGCCTGCGGCTGCCCCGGGCGCGGATGATCGCGGCGGTGCGCTGCGCGCCGCCGGCCAACAAGCCGACCCCTGCCGAGCGGGACGCGTGTGCGCCGTGGCTGGTGGCCGAGCTGGCCGCCGTACGCCCGACCATGCGGGTGCTAGTGGCCCTCGGCCAGTTCGCGTGGCAATCGGCGTTCCCGGCCCTGCGTGCGGCCGGCGTCGCGGGGGTGCCCGCACGGCCGCCGAAGTTCGGGCACGGCGTCGAGACTGCTTGCGGCACAGGCGATGTCGTGGTCCTCGCCAGCTACCATCCGAGTCAGCAGAACACCTTCACTGGCCGACTCACCGCGCCCATGCTCGACGCCGTCTTCGGCCGCGCGACCGAGCTGGGGTGAGATCAGCCGCCGACCCTCGCCGCGGGTAGCGTCAACTCATGAGCTCCGGCCCGGTCCAGATCCTCGTCGTCGGCGGCGGCTACGTCGGCCTGTACGCGTCGCTGCGGCTGCAGCGACGCCTCCGCCTCAAGCAGGGCGAGGCGACCGTCACGGTGGTCGACCCGCAGTCGTACATGACGTATCAGCCATTCCTGCCCGAGTGCGCTGCCGGCAGTCTGGAACCGCGGCACGTGGTGGTGCCGCTCCGCCGGGTGCTGTCGGGATGCCGGGTCATCACCGGTGTGGTGGAGAAGCTGGACCCGTCCGCGCAGACGGCGACGGTGGCGCCCGCCGAGGGCCCGTCGTACGAGCTGCACTGGGACCACGTCATCGTCGCCCCCGGCTCGATCTCCCGGATCCTGCCCATCCCCGGTCTGGCGGAGGTGGGCATCGGCTTCAAGACGGCGGCCGAGGCGGTCTACCTGCGCAACTACGTGCTGTCGCGACTCGATGCGGCGGCGTCGTCCATCGACTCCGCTCAGCGTCGGCGGGCCCTCACCTTCGTGTTCGTCGGTGGCGGGTACGCCGGGGTGGAGGCCTTCGCGGAACTCGAGGACATGGCCAACGACGCCCTCCGGTGGTACCCGAGCATCGCCCACGACGAGATGCGCTGGGTCCTGGTCGAGGCCGCGCCCCGGATCCTGGGCGAGGTGAGCGAGTCGCTGGCCCGCTACGCCGAGGACCAGATGCGCGGCCGCGGGATGGAGCTGCACCTCGGGACGACCCTCGAGCGCGTCGACGGCGTGCACGTCACCCTCGGCGACGGCACCGAGCTCGACGCCGAGACGGTGGTGTGGACCGCGGGGGTACGGGCGGAGCCGGTGCTCGACCAGTTCGGTATCGCCCTCGACGACAAGAAGCGGCTGCCGTGCGACACCACGCTGCTGGTGAGCGGCTACGACAACGTGTGGAGCGCCGGCGACTGCTCGGCGGTGCCCGACCTCACCCAGCCGGGCAAACTCTGCGCCCCGACCGCCCAGCACGCCGTCCGACAGGCCCGCCGACTTGCGGACAACATCGTCAGCTCGCTGCGCGGCGAGGATCTGAAAGACTACAAGCACGTGTTCGCCGGCTCCGTCGCGTCGCTCGGACTGCACAAGGGGGTGGCGGAGATCTACGGCATCAAGATGCGCGGGATGCTCGCCTGGCTGATGCACCGGACCTACCACCTCAGCCGGGTGCCGACGTTGAACCGCAAGGTCCGGGTGGCCCTCGACTGGACCCTGGCGCTGTTCTTCCGCCGGGACTTCGTCGCCCTGGGTCAGTTCAGCGACCCGAAGGCCTCGTTCCGGGCAGCGGCGACCGGCGGGGACGTCGGGCGGGCGCTCGAGGCCCCGCCCGAGCCGGCCCAGGCGGGCGCCGACGCCCGCTCGGCCTAGCCCCGGGCGACGTTCGCTGCCCGTAGGCTCCCTGCCGTCGCCCGGGTGGCGGAATGGTCTACGCAGCGGCCTTAAAAGCCGTGGCCCGTGAGGGCATGTGGGTTCGAGTCCCACCCCGGGCACCACCCCGGGAACGCCCCGGCTCACCGGGCGACCGTCCGCGTGTCAGGATCGGCGGCCATGAGCGTCGCCGACGAGGTCGTCCGCGCCAACGCGGCGACCGCCCCCACCTTCCACCTCGGGCTCGCGGCCGTCCCGTCGCGGCACGTCGCCGTTGTGACCTGCATGGATGCGCGCCTCGACGTGTCCGCGATGCTCGGCCTCGGCCCCGGCGAGGCGCACGTCCTGCGCAACGCCGGGGGCATCGTCACCGACGACGTGGTCCGCTCGCTGGCGATCAGCCAGCGCCGGCTGGGCACCCGCGAGGTGGTCCTCGTGCAGCACAGCGGGTGCGGCCTGTTGGGGTTCACCGACGAGCAGTTCGCCGCCGAGCTGGCCGCCGACGCCGGGTCGCCGCCCAAGTGGCGGGCGGGCGCGTTCACCGACGTCGAGGCCGCGGTCGGCTCCTCGCTGCGCGCCCTGCGGGAGTCCCCGTACCTGCCGCATCGGGAGGGGATCCGGGGTTTCGTCCTCGATGTGCAGAGTGGCCTGCTCACCGAGGTGCGCTGAGACGGTCAGACTGTCGGGCGTGCGCATCCCCGCCAAAGCCGACTACGCCGTGCGTGCGCTGGTCGAGCTCGCCGCCGCCGAGGGTGACCGGCCGGTTCCGGCCGACCAGATCGCGAAGCGGCAGGGCATCGCGGGCCCGTTCCTCGCGGGGATCCTCGGCCAGCTCCGGCTTGCCGGCCTCGTCCGCAGCGTCCGTGGCGCGGACGGCGGGTTCCTGCTGGCGCGGCCGGCCGCCGAGATCACCCTCGCCGACGTGATCCGTGCCGTCGACGGTCCCCTGGCGACCCTCTCCGGGCAGTTCCCGGAGTCCCTGGACTACCCCGGCCCGGCGGCGGGGCTGCGCGAGGTCTGGGTCGCCGTCCGGGCCAACCTCCGGGCGGTGCTGGAGCACACCACCGTGGCGGACGTCGCCACCAACCAGCCGCCCCCGATCGTGCGCCGGCTGGTCGCCGACGAGGACGCCTGGCAGCGGCGGTAGCCGCCCCGCATCCGCACCTATCTCCCCGTTCCGCAGTTGTCAGAGGCCTCTGCGCCTCTATAATTTCGATAGAACCGATCGTCTTGGTGACCCTCCGCCCAGGCGCCTCCCCATCTCTAGGAGACCCTCGTGCGTCGCAGACCGGCCGCCTTCCTCGTGCTCGCCGTGCTCCCGCTGGTGGCTCTCGCCGCCTGCGGCGGCGCTCGGGAGAAGGCCTCGACGCTCGCGTCGGCCAGCGTCTCCGCCGACGCGGGGACGGCCGCCGGCACGCTGCGGCTGGGCTACTTCGCCAACATCACGCACGCCCCCGCCATCCTGGCCGTCGCCGACGGTGACCTCGCCAAGCAGCTCGGCAGCACCAAGCTGGAGACGAAGGTCTTCAACGCCGGCCCGGCCGAGGTCACCGCGCTGCTGGGCGGCAGCATCGACGCGGCCTTCGTCGGGCCGAGCCCCGCGATCAACGCCTTCGTGCAGAGCAAGGGCACCTTCGTCATCGTCGCCGGCGCGATGAGCGGCGGCGCGGAGCTGGTCGTCAAGCCGTCGATCACCACGATCGCGCAGCTCAAGGGCGCGAAGATCGCGACGCCGCAGTTGGGCAACACCCAGGACGTCGCCGCCCGGGCGTTCATGGCAAGCCACGGGTTCACGACGAACACGACCGGTGGCGGCGACGTCCACCTCCTCCCGGCGGCCAGCAACTCCGCGATCCTCACGTCGTACGCGTCGGGGGCGATCGACGGCGCGTGGGTGCCCGAGCCGTACGCCTCACGACTGGTGACCGAGAACGGCGCACACGTCCTGGTCGACGAGAAGTCCCTGTGGCCGAACGGGCAGTTCACCACGACGGTCCTGGTGGTCAGCAAGGCGTACCTGACCGCGCACGGCCAGACGGTCAAGGCGCTCCTCGCGGCCGAGATCGACGCCATCAACAAGCTCAAGTCCGACCCGACGGGCTCCCAAGCCACGATCAACGCGGCCCTGCCCGCTCTCGGCGGCAAGACGCTCAAGGCTGCGGCCCTGACGCGCTCCTTCGCCGAGATCACGCCGACGTACGACCCGATCGCCTCGTCGCTCGCGACCGAGGAGCAGCACGCCGTGAGTGCCGGCCTTCTCAAGCAGGCCGACCTGCACGGGATCTTCGCCCTCCAGCAGCTGAACGCCCTGCTGTCGAGTCAGGGCCAGCCCGCCGTCGACACGGCCGGCTACTAGAGAGAAGGGGTCCACGTGACTGCTCCTCCTGACATCACCACCACGGCGTCCCCGACGCGCGACCGCGAGCCCGGGCAGGCGCCGTCGGTGGCCATCCGCGGGGTCAGCAAGCGCTTCGGGCGCGGTCCGCTCGTGTTGGACGGCATCAACCTCAACGCCGCGCAGGGCGAGTTCGTCTGCGTCCTGGGCGCGAGCGGCTGCGGCAAGTCGACCCTGCTCTCGCTGGTGGCCGGGCTGGAGCAGCCGTCCGCCGGGACCATCGACACGACGGGCGGCCACCCGGCGCTGATGTTCCAGGAGGCCGCGCTCTATCCCTGGCTCACCGCCGGTCAGAACATCTCGCTGGCGCTCAAGCTGCGCGGGGTGTCGAGGGCGCAGCGGCCGGCCGAGGTCCAGCGCCTGCTCGACCTGGTCCGGCTCGGTGACGTCGCCGACACCCGGCCGCACCAGCTCTCGGGCGGGATGCGCCAACGGGTCGCGATGGCCCGCGCGCTGGCCCAGGACGCCCGGGTCCTGCTCATGGACGAGCCCTTCGCCGCACTGGACGCCATCACCCGCGACGCCCTGCACGACGAGCTCGTCCGCGTCTGGGAGGCCACCGGCCTCACGGTCCTGTTCGTCACGCACAACGTCCGGGAGGCCGTGCGTCTGGGCCAGCAGGTCGTGCTGCTCTCGTCCCGGCCCGGACGGGTGCTGCGCCGCTGGCAGATCGAGATCGACGGGCCGCGCCGCATCGAGGCACCCGAGGTGTCCGCGCTGTCCCTCGAGATCACCGACGCCCTTCGTGAGGAGATCGCCCGCCATGCCCGTTGACGCCAGCACCCCCCTGGACGACCGGCACGTCGCCACCGAGGCAGCGGCGCTCGCCGGGCTGGACGCGCTCGAGGTCGACCACGTCGACGGGACCTCGCGGCTGCGCCGGGCGTTCGCCGCGACGTACCCGCCGGTGATCGCGGTCCTGATCATCATCGGCGTCTGGCAGCTGGCGTACGCCATCGACTTCAAGCCCGAGTCCGTGCTCCCCAGCCCCCTCGACGCCTGGCGGTCGGCGCGGGACTTCGCCTCCGCAGGCGCGCTGTGGCCGGCGATCGGCGGCAGTCTGCGCTACGGCGCGCTGGGCTTTCTGATCGCGGCGGCGATCGGCACCCCGCTGGGCCTGGTGATCGGCCGGGTGAAGTTCGTCCGGGCCGGCATCGGACCCATCGTCACCGGCCTGCAGAACCTCCCGTCGGTGGCGTGGGTGCCGGTGGCCATCATCTGGTTCCACCTGACGCCCGGCACCAAGTTCTTCGTCGTGATCATGGGTGCGACGCCGTCGATCGCCAACGGCATGGTCAACGGCCTCGACCAGGTGCCGCCGATCTTCCTGCGGGTCGGGCACGTGCTGGGGGCCCGTGGCCTGACGCTCGCCCGGCACGTCCTGCTGCCGGCCGTGATGCCGGCCTACATCGGCGGCCTGCGGCAGGGCTGGGCCTTCGCCTGGCGCTCCCTGATGGCCGCCGAGATCATCGCCACGGGGCTCGGGCAAGGGTTGGGACAGCTGCTGAGCCGGGCCCAGGACGACGCGAGCATCTCCGAGGGCCTCGCGGTGATCGTGCTCATCCTGGTCGTGGGGATCGCCGTCGAGGTGGTCTTCTTCCGCCCGATCGAGCGCACGGTGCTGCGGCGTCGGGGCCTGTCGGGCACCGCCCACTGACGCTGCGCGGATAGCGCCGGGGCAGACCGCGCGGGACCGCCGTGCAGGTCGGGGCGACTCTGCGGCAAGATGCTGGGTAAGAGCGCCGTTGCGGCGACCCCGCACGACCCCGACGAGTCCGAAGGACGTACCCGTGTCCGATATCGAGATCAAGCACCCCGAGGGGACCCTTCCGCTGGAGACGGTCGTCTCCACCGAGGGGCCGAACGGCCTGCGCATCGACAAGCTGCTCGCCAGCACCGGCGATGTGACCCTCGACTCGGGCTTCGTCAACACCGCCAGCTGTACCTCCAACATCACCTACATCGACGGCGACGCGGGCATCCTGCGCTACCGCGGCTACCCGATCGACCAGTTGGCGAAGAAGGTCACCTTCCTCGAGACCTCGTACCTGCTGATCTACGGCGAGCTGCCGACCTCGACCGAGCTGTCGGAGTTCACCGAGCGGATCAACTACCACACACTGCTGCACGAAGCGTTCGTCAACTTCTTCGCCGCGTTCCCGCGCGACGCCCACCCGATGGCGGTGCTCGCTTCCGGCGTCAACGCGCTGTCCACGTTCTACGAGGGCAGCCTCGACCCCTTCGACGACGGCGACGTCGACCTCGCCACCGTCCGGCTGATCGCCAAGCTGCCAACGATCGTGGCCTACTCGTACAAGAAGGCCATCGGGCAGCCCACGCTCTATCCCGACAACTCTCTCGGGTACGCGGACAACTTCCTGCGGATGATGTTCGGCGTCCCCTCCGCCCCCTTCGAGGGCGACCCCGAGATCGCCAAGATCCTCGACATGCTCTTCCTGCTGCACGCCGACCACGAGCAGAACTGCTCGACCTCGACCGTACGGCTCGTGGGTTCGGCCAACGCCAGCCTGTTCGCCTCCGTGGCCGCTGGCATCAACGCGCTCTCGGGCCCGCTGCATGGCGGTGCCAACGAGGCCGTCCTGAAGATGCTTGGCGGGATCCAGGCCGACGGCGGCAACGTCGGCGCGTTCGTGGAGCGGGTCAAGAACAAGGAGCCGGGCGTCAAGCTGATGGGTTTCGGGCACCGGGTCTACAAGAACTACGACCCCCGGGCAGCCATCGTCAAGGAGGCGACCGGCACGGTCCTCGAACGGCTGAGCATCCAGGACCCGCTGCTCGACCTCGCGATCCAGCTCGAGGAGACGGCTCTCGCCGACGACTACTTCATCGAGCGCCACCTCTACCCGAACGTCGACTTCTACACGGGCGTGATCTACAAGGCACTCGGATTCCCCACCCAGATGTTCACCGCGCTCTTCGCGATCGGCCGGCTGCCGGGCTGGATCGCCCAGTGGCACGAGATGATCGCGGACCCGGCCACCAAGATCGGCCGCCCGCGCCAGGTCTACATCGGTCCGGCGGAGCGCCAGGTCCCGTAGTCGACCGACGGCTCGCGGCGTAGGGTCGCCCGCACGGAGACCGCGGCGCGCGAGAGTCCGGGCCGCATCCCACCGATCGACAGGAGAGCCCGATGGCCGGCAAGAACAAGGGTGGCCGCGAGGCCAAGAAGCCCAAGCAGGACAAGAAGCCGAAGGCGGGCGTGCCCACCATCGCCTCGAAGATCGAGTCCTCGAAGAACTCCAAGTAGCCGCCCCGACGCGGTCTAGTAGTCCGCGTCGTCGTACAGGATCATGCCGCGCAGGTTCTTGCCCTCGAGCATGTCCTGGTAGCCCTGGTTCACGTCTTCGAGCCGGTAGGTCTGGGTCACCAGCTCGTCGAGCTTCAGGATTCCCTTGTCATAGAGCTTGAGCAGGGCCGGGATGTCGGCGCGGGGGTTGCCGCCCCCGAATATCGCGCCCTGCAGGTCCTGCTGCAGCAGCGTGAACATCGCCATGTTGAGCTTCACGTCGACATCGGCGAAGTCGCCCATCCCGGTCAGGACCATCCGCCCGCCCTTCCCCAGCAGCGACTGCGCCCCCAGGATGTGCTCGCCCTTTGTCCTGCCGATGGTGATGATCACCTTCTCGGCCATCCGGCCGTAGGTCGCCTCCGCCACCGGGCCGGCCGCCTCCTCGACCGAGGCGAAGGCGTGTGTCGCGCCGAGCTTGAGCGCCGAGTCCCGCTTGAACGCCACCGGGTCGATGGCGATCACCTGCGCGGCGCCGGCCGCGGCCGCACCCTGGATCGCGTTGATGCCGACGCCGCCGATGCCCAGCACCACGACGGTGTCGCCGGGACGGACGTCGGCGACGTGCGTGGCCGAACCCCAGCCGGTGGTGACCCCGCACCCGACCAGGGCCGCTTTGTCGAGCGGCAGGTGGTCCTCGATCTTCACCACGGAGGCCTCGTGCACCGTGACGTACGGCGAGAAGGTGCCGAGCAGGCACATCGGGATGACGCCTTTGCCCTGCGCCGTGACGCGGAAGCTGCCGTCGCTGATCGCCTGCCCGGTCAGCAGATTCGCGCCCAGGTCACAGATGTTCTGGTGGCCGTTCGAGCACGGCACGCAGCGGCCGCACGCCGGGATGAATGCGAGCACGACGTGGTCGCCCTCGGCGAGGCCGGTGACGTTGCTCCCGACCTTGGTGACGATGCCGGCGCCCTCATGGCCGCCGATCGCCGGGTACGAGGGGATCGGCGTGTCGCCGGTCCGCAGGTGCTCGTCGGAGTGGCACAGCCCGGAGGCGGCCAGCCGCACCTGCACTTCGCCCGAGACCGGGTCGCCGACCTCGATCTCCTCGACCGACCAGTCCTGGCCGACTCCCCACAGCAGTGCGCCCTTGGTCTTCATCCGTGCTCCTCGTCGTCGAGTCCGTGACGGGCCGACGTTACCGCCGCTCCGCCCATCGGCAGGTACGGCTCAACGACGCTGCGCGGCCCGGCGAAGCTCGTGCTCATGGACGATGGCCCCGGCGTACGCAGCGGGCAGCGTGTGCTCGACCGCCAGCCAGCGGGCGCGCTCCTCGGTCCGTACCAGACCGGGTCCGGCCTCGAGGCAGGCCAGCCAGTGGCTCAGGTCCTGCCCCGTCACGGCCGGGATGCGGGCCAGCAGGTGGGCGTGGGTCTCGGGGTTGTGCATCGGCGCCTCCTCGGTGGCCGAAGCCTGGACCTCCGGCGGCCGGTGGCGCAAGGTTTAGCGTCGGCTGATGTCCAGCGAGCTCGTCGCCGAGGTCGGCCGCCTCGAGCACCTGTTGCGCGGTCGAGGCCCTGGTTGGTACGTGGCACACGCCGGCGACGACCGCTCACGCGCCGAGGTGCTGCGGGCTCTGGTGGCGACGTTGGCCCGACTCGGCGCCGAGGCCGGCAGCGGCCAGCCACCGCGCGCCACGGCGCCGGTGCTCGGCGATCACGCGCTCGCCGACCAGCTCCGGCTGTTGGCCCACGAGATCGTCATCGCGCCGGGCGGCGCGCGGGTGAACGACGCCGCGCTGGCCCAGGTGCGTACCGCCCGCGCGGCGCTGTGACCACCGGTCAGCTCAGGCGCTCCAGGATCATGGCCATGCCCATCCCGCCGCCCACGCACATGGTCTCGAGGCCGAAGGTCTTGTCCTCGACCTGCAGGCCGTTGATGAGCGTCGCGGCGATCCGGGCGCCGGTGCTGCCGAAGGGGTGGCCGAGCGCGATCGCGCCCCCATGCACGTTCAGCCGGTCGATGTCCACCCCAAGGTCGCGGTAGCTCGGGATCACCTGCGCCGCGAAGGCCTCGTTGATCTCGACCAGGTCGATGTCTCCGATGCTCATGCCCGCGTTGGCCAGCGCCTGCCGGGACGCCCCGACCGGGCCGTACCCCATGATCTCGGGGGACAGGCCGGTGACGCCGGTAGCGACGATGCGCGCCAGCGGGGTGATGCCCAACTCCTTGGCCTTCGTGTCGCTCAGGACGACCAGCGCGGACGCGCCGTCGTTGAGCGGGCAGGCGTTACCGGCCGTGACCGTGCCGTCGGGCCGGAAGACCGGCTTGAGGCCGGCCATGGACTCCACGGTGACACCTGCGCGGGGGCCGTCGTCCCGGCTCACGACGGTGCCGTCCGGCAGGGTCACCGGGGCGATCTCGCGCTCGAAGAAGCCGTTGGCGATGGCCTTCTCGGCGAGGTTCTGCGAGCGGGCGCCGAACTCGTCCTGCTCGGTCCGGGAAACGCCCTTGAACGCGGCGAGGTTCTCGGCGGTCTGGCCCATCGCGATGTAGACGTCGGGCAGCTCGCCGTCCTCCCGCGGGTCGTGCCAGTCGAGGCCGCCCTGCTCGTACTGCTTGGTCTTGGCCGCGGCGGCGGCGAAGGCCGGGTTCATCGTGTCGGGCAGGCCGTCGCTGTTGCCCTTGACGAAGCGGCTCACCATCTCTACGCCGGCGCTGATGAAGGCGTCGCCCTCGCCGGCCTTGATCGCGTGGAACGCCATCCGGGTCGTCTGCAGCGACGAGCTGCAGTACCGGGTGACCGTCGTACCGGGCAGGAAGTCGTAACCGAGCTCGACCGCCACCACCCGGCCCATGTTGAAACCCTGCTCGCCGCCCGGCAGCCCGCAGCCCAGGTGCAGGTCGGTGATGTCGTGGGGGTCGAGCGCCGGCACCTTGTCGAGCGCGGCACGAACCATCATCGCGGCGAGGTCGTCGGGTCGGAGGTCCTTCAGCGAGCCCTTGAAGGCGCGGCCGATGGGGGAGCGAGCGGTCGAGACGATCACGGCCTCGGGCATCAAGGACTCCTCGGGTCGGGGGCACAGCGGCGTCCAGGGTATGCCCGACCGCGCCGGGTCAGCGGGTGCTGCCCTCCAACCGGCCACCGACGGCCGCCCGGACGGCGGGCAGCAGGGCGTCCGCCCACAGGGCGTACCCCCGCGGGGAGGGGTGGAACAGGTCGCTCGACAGCGTGGTCGGGTCGGCGCGGAAGGCCGGCCCGGTGAGCCGGGCCAGGTCGACCACGACCGCTCCCGCCGGACCGGCCGCCTGCTGCTGCCTCGCGGCCACGCGCCGGCCGATCGCCGCATGGACGTCACGCAACGGGCGCAGGAAGGCGCGGCTGCCGCCGAGGTCGGGGCAGGTGCCCAGCACGACCGGGACGCCCGCCCGGCGCAGCCGGCGGATCGCGTCGACGAGCGGGCCGGTCATCCGGTTGCCGGTCGACACGTGCGTCGCGTCGTTGGCGCCGACGAGCACCACCGCGACGTCGGGCCGGCCGAGCAGCGCCCGGGACACCTGCGGTCCCAGGTCGCCGGCGCGGGAGCCGGAGATCGCGACACCGCTGAGCAGCACGTGACGCCCCCCGCCGGCGAGTGCCTCCGCCAGCTTGCCGCCGACGGTGCCGGCGGTGTCGTCGGCGCCCACGCCGGCAGCGGTGGAGTCGCCGAGCAGGACCAGTCGGACGGTCGGGTCCGCCGGGTCGCCGCGCTCCCCGGTCGCCGGCGGGGCCGACTCGGCCGGCAGGTAGGTGCGCCGCGCCGCGAGCACGCCCTCGACGAGCAGCAGGTCCAGGCCGAGGAGCACGGTCGTGGCGGCGGCCAGCAGCAGCGGTCGCCGGGTCATGACTCGACAGTAGTGCCGGGAGCGGGTCCGCGCCCGGTTCCCGGCACACGTCCGGGCCGACGCGCCTACCCTCGATACGTGCAGGTCTACGACAGCGTCTTGGACGTCATCGGCAACACCCCGCTGGTACGGCTCTCGTCGGTGACCGAGGGCATCGCCGCGACCGTGCTGGCGAAGGTCGAGTACTTCAACCCGGGCGGCTCGGTCAAGGACCGCATCGCCACCCGGATGGTGGACACCGCGGAGCGCACCGGCGCACTGCCGCCGGGCGGGACCATCGTCGAGCCGACCAGCGGCAACACCGGCATCGGGCTGGCGCTGGTCGCGCAGCAGCGCGGCTACCACTGCGTCTTCGTCTGTCCGGACAAGGTCAGCCGCGACAAGCAGGACGTGTTGCGGGCGTACGGCGCGGAGGTGGTCGTCTGCCCCACGGCGCTGCCCCCGGAGCACCCAGAGTCGTACTACGCGGTCTCCGACCGGCTGGCGCGCGAGCGCCCCGGCGGCTGGAAGCCCGACCAGTACGCGAACCCCGACAACCCGCGCTCGCACTACGAGACGACCGGACCGGAGATCTGGACCCAGACCGACGGCCGGATCACCCACTTCGTGACCGGGATCGGCACCGGGGGAACCATCAGCGGCACCGGCCGCTACCTCAAGGAGCAGGGCCCGGTCACCGTCGTCGGCGCCGATCCGGAAGGCTCGGTCTACTCGGGGGGCACCGGACGGCCGTACCTCGTCGAGGGAGTCGGCGAGGACTTCTGGCCCGCGGCCTACGACAAGTCCGTCGCCGACCGGATCGTGGCGGTCTCCGATCGGGACGCGTTCATGATGACCCGCCGGCTGGCCCGTGAGGAGGGCCTGCTCGTCGGCGGCTCGTGCGGGATGGCGACCGTCGCGGCCCTGGCGGTGGCTCGGGAGGCCCCCGCGGACGCCGTGGTGGTCGTGCTGCTGCCCGACGGTGGCCGTGGCTACCTGTCCAAGATCTTCAACGACGACTGGATGGCCGACTACGGGTTCCTCGACGCCGGCAGCGGCGAGGAGACCGTGGCAGAGGTGCTGACGCGCAAGGGCTCCCTGCTGCCCGAACTGGTGCACGTCCATCCCACCGAGACCGTCCGCGAGGCCATCGACATCCTGCGCGAGTACGGGGTCTCGCAGATGCCGGTCGTCCAGCACGAACCGCCCGTGATGGCCGCCGAGGTGGTCGGCTCGATCGTGGAGCGAGACCTGCTGGACGCCCTGTTCAACGGCCACGCGCAGCTCGCCGACCCGCTCGAGCGGCACATGTCCGGCCCGCTGCCCTCTGTCGGCGCGGGTGAGTCGGTGCACGCCGCGCTGCACGCGCTCGAGCACGCGGGTGCGGCGGTGGTCCACACCGGTGGCAAGCCGACCGGGGTCATCACCCGGCAGGACCTGCTGGGCTACCTCGCCGCCCGCTGACACGGTTCCAGCGGCAACCGGCGGCGGAACACCTCCGAGACGACAGCGTGTTGCATGGGGACGACGGTCCACCGCGAAGGAGACGCCGATGTTCGGCAGCAAGAAGACGACGATGCCCAGTCCCGATGACGCGCTCGCGGGCCGTGCGCGGCCCGTGCACACGCTCGGCGCCCACGCGGTGCTCGGGACGCCGACCGGCGGTCCGTACCCCGACGGACTCGAGCTGATCTACCTCGGCATGGGGTGCTTCTGGGGGGCCGAGCGGGTGCTGTGGCAGACGCCCGGCGTGTGGACCACAGCCGTCGGGTACGCGGGCGGGTTCACGCCCAACCCCACGTACGAGGAGACCTGCACCGGACGGACCGGCCACGCCGAGGTCGTGCTGGTGGCGTACGACCCATCGGCGATCTCCACCGAGGCGCTGCTCAAGGTCTTCTGGGAGGCCCATGACCCGACCCAGGGGATGCGCCAGGGCAACGACATCGGGACGACCTACCGCTCGGCGGTCTACTCCACGACCCCGGCGCAGCTGGCGGTGGCCAAAGCCAGCCGGGTGCAGTACCAGGCCAAGCTCCGCGAGTCGGGGTACGGGGAGATCACCACCGAGATCACCCCGCTGGAGACGTTCTACCCGGCCGAGGACTACCACCAGCAGTACCTGTTCAAGGTCCCGAACGGCTACTGCAGCATGACCGGCACCGGTGTCTCGTGTCCGGTGGGGCTCGCCACCGCCTGAGCAGCGCGCCCACTGCACGGACGATTCCGAACCCGGGGGTGGTGGCAGGGCCGCGGAGTGATTAAGGTCCGACGAATCGGTCGGGGCTACCGCCTCGCCGCTCTCGGCACCGTTCTCACCAAAGGCGGCAGGATGTCTCAGGGACTAGGTCGGCGCGGGCTCTGCCAGGGGCCGCGGGCGGGGTCGGCGCGCAAGCTCATCCTGCTCTCCTCGGGAGTGTTGGCCCTCGGAGCACTCGCGAGCGGCGTGGTGACGCAGTCGGCGTCCGCGGCAAGTGCATCGCCGTCGCAGGCGCTCACGTCCGCGCAGGCGAAGGCGCTGTCCAGAAACGTGAGCGACAAGGTCATCGTGACCTTCCGGCAGCAGAGCACACCGACGAAGGCCGGCTCGGCCGGTGAGCTCGCCCGCGAGCGGGTGCAGGCGTCGGAGCAGTCGTCGGTCCTGTCCGAGCTTCGCGCCACCGGGGCGAAGAACGTCAAGAGCTACAAGCTCGTCAACGCGGTGGCCGCCACCGTCTCCGCCGGTGAGGCCGCTCGCCTGGCTGCCAACCCCGCTGTGGCGCAGGTCTCCGGCGATGTGATCATCCACGGCCCGACGCCGACGCCGGTCGACTCCTCGCCGGCCTCCGGCGCGGCCCGGACGGTGCCGCCGGGTGTCTGCACCCCCGGAAAGCCGCAGCTCGACCCGCAGGCCCTGCAGATCACCCACACCCAATCGCAGGACCCCTCCGTCCCGACCGCCCGCAGCCTCGGCTTCACCGGCGCCGGCGTGAAGGTCGCGTACATGGCCGAGGGCATCGACATCGACAACCCCAACTTCATCCGTCCCGACGGATCGCACGTCTTCGTGGACTACCAGGACTTCAGTGGGGACGGCACCGACGCGCCCACCAGCGGCGACGAGGCCTTCCTCGACGCCAGCGCCATCGCTGCCCAGGGCACCGTGGTCTACAACCTCAAGAACTTCAGTGCCGTGCCGATCGACGAGAACTGCCCGATCACGATCGTCGGCGAGTCGCCCGGCGTCGACCTGGTGGGTCTGAAGGTCTTCGGCGAGAACAACGCCACGACGGAGTCCGGTTTCCTCGAGGCCATCGACTACGCGGTGACCGTCGACCACGTCAACGTCTTGAACGAGTCCTTCGGCAGCAACCCGTACCCGGACGTGACCTCGCTGGATGCCACCAAGCAGTTCAACGACGCGGCCGTTGCGGCCGGTACGACGGTCACCGTCTCCACCGGGGACGCAGGCCCGACGAGCACGATCGGCTCGCCGAGCGACGACCCGCTGGTCATCTCCTCCGGCGCGTCGACGACCTACCGCTTCTACGCGCAGAGCGGGTATGCCGCCTACCAGGCCCCGTTCGCCACCGACGGCTACGTCGACGACCAGATCAGCCCGTTGAGCTCCAGCGGCTTCGCCCAGGACGGCACAACGGTCGACGAAGTGGCACCGGGTGACATCAACGTCGCCTCGTGTACGCCCTCGCCCATGTATTTCGGGTGCACCAACTTCGCCGGCAAGCCCTCGAGTGTCGAGGAGTCCGGTGGAACCAGCGAATCCGCGCCCACCGTCGCAGGCGTCGCGGCGCTCGTCATGCAGGCGTACGGCAAGACGCACGGCGGTGCCGTGCCGACCCCCGCGCTGGTCAAGCAGATCATCACGAGCACCGGTGACGACCTGAACGCGCCGGCCGAGCAGCAGGGCACGGGACGTCTGAACGCCTACCGCGCCGTGCTGGCGGCAGAGTCGGTGTCCACGACGGATGGTTCCCCGGCCCCGCAGGGCTCCTCGCTGCTGCTGGGCAAGAGCCAGATCAACAAGGTGGGTGCTCCCGGCTCGACGGTGATCGTGCAGGACACGATCACCAACACCGGTATCGGGACGGACACCATCGCGCTCGGTGACCGAGTCCTGGGGACGCCCACGACGCTCAAGACGGGCAGCGTCGATCTCACCACGAGCGCCCCGCACTTCACCGACTTCGCCGGCGCCGAGACCGACTACCGGACCCTCACGTTCAAGGTTCCGACCGGCCTGGACCGCCTCAAGGCCGACATCGTCTACCCGGGCAACCCGGCGCTCGGCAACAACAACCGGGTTCGGCTGATCCTGATCGACCCGTTGGGTCGGTATGCGGCGCACTCGCTGCCGCAGGGCGTCGGGAACGCCGGTGACGTCCAGGTCGCCCGTCCCGCGGCCGGTGTCTGGACAGCGTTGATCTACAGCCGGGTGCCGACCGTCAACGGCCTGACGGGCATCGTGAGGTTCCGGGCCGTCGGCGAGAACTACGTCAGCACCGGGACGATGAGCCCGTCCAGCCTGACGCTCGCGCCCGGCCAGACCAAGGCGTTCACGGTCGGTCTGACGATCCCGACGACGCCCGGCGACTCGGCTGTCGCCGTGACCATGGCGGATGGGGACCAGCGATTCACGCTGCCGGTCACCCTGCGCAGCGAAGTCGTCCCGGGTACCAGGGCAGCGACCTTCAGCGGGGACGACACCGGCCCCAACGGCCGTCCCGGTGGCGAGGGCTTCGGGGTCTGGTACCAGTTCGAGGTTCCGAAGGGGACCTCGGACATCACGGCGAACATCGCCTTGGCCAACAACCCCAAGGACACGCTCTACGCCTACCTCGTGGACCCCGAGGGCCAGGCGGTGGGCTACTCCTCGAACTCCACCGTCACGACGGTGCAGTCGGCCCGTTCCGTGAAGATCAAGCCGTCGCTGACCACGAGCGTGTATGCCCGCGATCCCGAACCGGGGCAGTGGCGCCTGCTGCTCAACTTCGCGTCCATCACCGGCACCCAGCTGGACCAGGCCTTCTCCGGTGACGTCGAACTGAACGCCGTCAAGGCGTCGGCGTCGCTGCCGACGAAGGGCACGAAGCTTGCGGCTGGGCAGGCGGTCACGATTCCCGTCAAGATCAAGAATACCGGTGTGGCGCCGGAGGACTACTTCCTCGACGCTCGGCTGGACAGCTCCCAGCAGATCCCGGTCACCCTGCTGCAGGGGGCGACGGACCCGCTGCCCCTCCGTCCGTCGAGCCCGACACCTGCGTGGCTGACCCCCACCGAGACCTCGACGGTCAACGTGGCCATGCAGGCGAGCCTGCCCGTGACCTTCGACTACGGCTCGTTCTTCGGGGATCCCGATCTGGTCGCCAACTCCAGCGGCAACAGCGCCACCGCGTCCTTCTCGGCCAACCCGGTCGTGCAGGGCCTGTGGTTCGCCGAGCCGTCGGAGATCGGGCCGTACGGCACGGGGCCGGCCCCCTCGGGCAACGTCGCGACGCAGGTGTCGCTCGTGGCCAAGGGCTTCGACCAGACCGTCACCAACCCCCTTGGTGACCTGTGGCTGGGTGCGGTCGATCCGACCGCCGGCGTGGGCGTCCTGACCGTCCAACCGGGGCAGACGCTGACGATCCCGGTGACGTTCACGCCGCAGGGCCCGGCCGGCTCCAGGGTCTCCGGCACGCTGTACGTCGACGACCTGTCCGAGGTCACCGGCTCGGGCCTGGCGCCGAACGGCAGCGAACTCATCGGGCTGCCGTACTCGTACACCGTCAAGTAGAGCGACGTGCCGGCCGGGCGATCACGCTCGGCCGGCACGCTCACTCCCGGACTGTGGGCAGGGCCTCCGCACCGGCAGCGACCAGGAGCGCATCCGCCGGCAGTTCGGCGCGTGCCTCCTGGTGGGTGGTCCGGGCGTCGGGCAGCGTGGCGGTCTCGCCGCCGGTGATCAACGGAATGGTCAGCGGTCTCAGGTCGTGGCCCTCGGGGTCGCGGCCGCCGGCCACCAGCCGGTCTTCCAGCGCCCGACCGTCGACCACCCGCCGCCAGGCCCGGGCGGCTCCGCCCAGGTCGGACTTGCCCTCGGACCGTTTTGCGACGGGTCGCCCCTCGATCTCGACGAGCTTGTAGACCAGGCCCGCGGTGGGGCGACCCGACCCGGTTGCCAGTTGCGTGCCCACGCCGTAGACATCCGCCGGAACGTCGGCGAGCTCGGTGATCACGAACTCGTCCAGGTCCCCGGTCAGCACGATCTTCGTGTCGCGGGCCCCGAGTGCGTCGAGCAGGGACCGCGCGCGGCGGGCGCCCTCGGCGGCGGAGCCGGAGTCGATCCGGATCGCGCCCAACCGCGGCCCGGCAACCTCCACCGCGGTCCGGATGCCGGCCTCGATGTCGTAGGTGTCGACCAGCAGGGTCGTGCCCGAACCCTGGGCGCTGACCTGCGCCTCGAACGCCGCGCACTCGCTGGGGAAGGCGAGGACGAACGCGTGCGCAGCCGTGCCGGTGGTGGGGACGCCGTACCGGCGACCGGCCTCGAGGTTGCTGGTGGCGTCGAAGCCGCACAGCCACGCGCTGCGTGCTGCGTGCACCGCGGCTTCCTCATGGGTACGACGGGAACCCATCTCGATGAGCGTCCGCCCCCTGGCCGCGCAGTGCATGCGCGCGGCTGCCGCGGCGATCGCCCCGTCGTGGTTCAGCACCGAGAGCGCGAGGGTCTCCAGGACGATCGCCTGCCCGAGCGGAGCCCGCACGGTGAGGATCGGCGATCCGGATACGTACGGCTCGCCTTCGGCGAAGCCCTCGACGTCGCCGGTGAACCGGTACGCCCGCAGGTAATCGCCGCAATCAGCGGACACGACGCCCGTCCCGACCAACCACTCCACCTCGTCTGGGGCGAAGCGGCAACCGGCGATCAGCGGCAACAACCGACCGGTGCCGCCGACGACCCCGTAGCGCCGGCCGCGCGGGAGGCGGCGGGCGAAGACCGAGAAGACCGCCGGTCGATCGGCCAGACCAGCGCGGAGGAGCCCGTCGAGCATGGTCAGCTCGTACCGGTCGGTGTGCAGGCCCGGGCCGCCGACGATCTCGCCCACGCCGCTAGCCTCCCATCATGGCTACGGACGGCGCGCGCGGACAGGGGTTCGAGACGCTCGCCGTCCACGCCGGGCAGGAGCCCGACCCGCGCACCGGTGCCGTCAACGTGCCCATCTACGCCACCTCGACGTACGCCCAGGACGGGGTCGGTGGGCTGCGTGCGGGCTACGAGTACAGCCGCAGCGGCAACCCCACCCGGGATGCGCTGGAGACCTCGCTCGCCGTCCTGGAGGCAGGTGCCCGGGGGCTGGCGTTCGCCAGCGGGCTGGCCGCCGAGGACTGCCTGCTGCGGACGGTGCTGTCGCCCGGCGACCACGTGGTCATCCCCGACGACGCGTACGGCGGCACCTATCGCCTCTTCGCGCAGGTGCTCGCCCGCTGGGGCGTGACGTTCACGCCCGCGTCGATGTCGGACCCCGACGAGGTCGCGGCCCGGGTCCGGCCCGAGACCAGGGTGATCTGGTGCGAGACGCCGTCCAACCCGCTGCTGAGCATCGCCGACGTGTCGGCGCTCGCCCGGGTCGCCGGATCGGCCGGCGCGCTGCTGGTCGTCGACAACACCTTCGCCTCGCCGTACCTGCAGCAGCCACTGGTCCTCGGCGCGCACGTCGTGGTGCACTCCACCACGAAGTACCTCGGCGGCCACAGCGACGTCGTGGGTGGTGCGCTGGTCGCGGCTGACGCCGACCTGGGCGAGCGACTGGCGTACCACCAGAACGCCCTCGGCGCCGTGCCCGGCCCGTTCGACTGCTTCCTGGTGCTGCGCGGCATCCGGACTCTCGGCGTCCGGATGGACCGCTGCTGCGCGACGGCGCGGCTGGTGGCGACCACGCTCGCCCAGCACGACGCGGTCGCGGAGGTGCGCTGGCCGGGGCTCGCCACGCACCCCGGCCACGAGGTCGCCGGGCGGCAGATGCGCGACTTCGGCGGGATGGTGAGCTTCCGGCTGACAGCCGGGGAGCAGGCCGCGGTCGACCTCTGCGGGGCACTCCAGGTGTTCACCCTCGCCGAGTCGCTCGGCGGCGTGGAGTCCCTGGTCGAGCACCCGGCCCGGATGACGCACGTCAGCGTGGCGGGCTCGCCGCTGGAGGTGCCCGGTGACCTCGTCCGGCTCTCCGTCGGGCTCGAGACCGCCGACGACCTGCTCGACGACCTGGTGAAGGCCCTTGGGTGAGGCGGAGGTGACGACGGGCACGACTCCGACCATCCGGACCCGGGCCCTGCGCAAGGTCTTTCCCGGCCGGCCCGACGTGGTCGCGGTGGACGGCATCGACCTGGAGGTCGCGGCGGGGGAGTTCTTCGGGCTGCTCGGCCCCAACGGCGCCGGCAAGTCCACCACCATCGGCATGCTCACCACCCGGGTCGACCCGACCTCGGGGACGGCGGAGATCACCGGCATCGACGTGCGGCGCAGACCAGCCGACGCCAAGCGTCGGCTCGGCGTGGTCAGCCAGACCAACACCCTCGACCGCTCGCTGACGGTCGCCGAGAACCTCGAGTTCCACGGCCGCTACTTCGGTATGCGCAAGGCCGAGGCCCGGGCGCGGTCGGCGGAGCTGCTGACGACCTTCCAGCTCGCCGACCGCAGCGACGCGCCCGTGCTGGCCCTGTCCGGCGGCCTCGCGCAGCGGCTGATGGTTGCCCGCGCGCTGGTGCACCGGCCCGCGGTGCTGTTCCTGGACGAGCCGACCACCGGCATCGACCCGCAGAGCCGGCTGAACCTCTGGGCGCTGCTCCGGCAGCTGCACGCCGAGGGCCAGACGATCCTGCTCACCACCCACGACATGGACGAGGCCGACGCCCTGTGCGAGCGGATCGCGGTGGTCGACCGCGGCCGCATCCTGGCCGACGACACGCCGGCGGGCCTGAAGCGGGCGTACGGGTCGGACACCGTCGTGACGCTCACCGTGGGTGGGGGCGACCGGGAGGCGCTGCGCGCGCACGCCGCCGGCGCCCGTGGCGTCACCGGCGCCGAGCTGGACGGCGACCGGCTGCGGGTGACCGCCAGCAGCGCCGAGGGGCTGCTCGCCGACCTGGTGCCGGCCGCGGCGACCCGAGGGGTCACCGTCCACGACGCCTCCAGCCAGCCACCGTCGCTGGAGTCGGTGTTCCTGGCCCTGACCGGACGCGAGCTGCGCGAGTGACGGCCGCCGCGCTGCCGAGCGCCTCATCGGCGACGGCGTTCCTGGCGCTGCTGGCGCGGGACGTGCGCGTCCTCGGCAAGAACCTGCCCGGCGTGCTGGTCCGCATCATCATGCAGCCGCTGCTGTTCACGTTCGTCTTCGCCTACGTGCTGCCCAAGACCGGCATGGGGCTGGGCGGCACGTCCGGTGCGGGTCGCTCGTTTGCCACCGTGCTGGTCCCCGGGCTGGTCGCGACCTCGACCTTCTTCCAGGGCATCCAGTCCGTGGCGCTCCAGCTCACCCAGGAGTTCGGCTACACCAAGGAGATCGAGGACCGCGTGCTCGCGCCGCTGCCGGTGTGGGGCGTCGCCCTGGGCAAGATCGCGGCGGGCGTCGTGCAGTCGTTGCTCGCGGCCGTCGTCGTGTTCCCGATCGTCCTGGTGGTGCACGCACACGGCCAGGCGCCGCACGTCCACATCCGCGACCCGGCGCTGCTCCTGCTCACGTTGCTGGTCACGTGCCTGCTGGGCGCGTCCTTCGGGCTGGCGGTCGGGGTCAGCGTCGACCCGCGGCAGATCCCGTTCGTGTTCGCGCTGGTGGTGCTGCCCTCGACGCTGCTCGGCTGCGTGTACTACCCGTGGTCGACGCTGGCCTCGGTCCGCTGGTTGCAGGTGCTCGTGCTGGTCAACCCGGTCGTCTACATGAGCGAGGCCTTCCGCGGCGTCCTGACGCCCGGCGTCCACCACATGCCGCTGCCGGCTTCCCTGGGCGCGATGGTGGCGCTGTCTGCGCTCTTCATGACCCTGGGCGTACGCGGGTTCCGACGCCGCGTCGTGGCCTGAGGACCGCCGCGCGCAGGGCCTGGGCTGGCTAGTGTCCGCGGACATGACCGACACCGATGTCGCCGCCCCGCTCGTGCACCCCGACCTGACGCAGGCCCGCTCCGATGCGCGCGCGTGCTACCGCACGCTCGAGCCGCTGCACGCCTTCATCTACTTCGACCCGGGCGCGGGCGAGCGCTACCGCGCGGTCGGCCTGCAGGACGGCTACCAGCAGTACTTCGCCAGCCGGTCGGCGCCGATGGGAGCCGTCGGGGCGGGGCCGGTCGTGGCGACGTTCTTCAACTTCAACCCCGAGGTGGTGGCACGCGCGCTGCCGGCCGCCTGGGCCATCGCGCCGGTCGAGGCCGTGCTCGAGGCCCGGCTCGCTGCTGCGGTCGACACGTACGGGCGGATCTTCGGCGACGACCGGGACGCGATCGCCGAGTCCCTCGACCTGCTGGCCCCGGCCGTCGAGGCGGTGCGGCCGCTGATGGCGGGACGGGCGCTGGCCGCGGCGCACGCGGAGCTGCCTGAGCCCACGGACCCGCTCGGCCTGCTGTGGTGGCGGCTCGCCGTCCTGCGGGAGTGGCGCGGGGACGGCCACGTGGCCGCGCTCACGGTGGACGGCATGGACCCGGTCGAGGTCCTGCACACGCACATCGCCGGCGGTGGGGTCAACGGCGACATCCTGCGGCTGACCCGCGGCTGGCCTGAGGACCGCTGGGCGGCCGGCCGGGACGCGCTGGTGGCGCGCGGCGAGCTGACCGCCGACGGGGCGCTCACCGACGTCGGCGCAGCGCGCCGGCAGGCGGTGGAGGACGAGACCGATGCGCTGGCGGCGGCCCCCTGGGCGGTGCTCGGCGCCGAGGGCTCGGTGCGCCTGCGCGACGTGCTCCGCCCGTACGCGGTGCGCATCCTGGAGGCGAGCGGTCTCGGGGCGATGCTGCGCCCCAAGGCCTGAGCGGTCAGTCCGGGCGGCGCAGCAGCAACGACGACCGCCGGCTGGGATGCTCGAGCCCGGCGTACGGCGCCCGGTCGGCGCGGGCCACGAGCTCCAGCCCGACGCTCGCGGCCGACGCGGCCTCGAGCGCCGGGTCCAGGTAGCGGAACGTCAGCGCGACCGGGACGCCCCACATCGCCCGCTGCTCGGCAGCGCCCCCCGCGGACACATCGGCGTCCGAGACGTGGAACGACACCAGCGCATGCCCGCCCGGACGCAGCACCCGGACCATCTCCGCGTACGCCGGGGCGCGGTCCTCGATGTGGATCACGGCATAGAGGCAGACCAGCGCGGCCAGGCCGCCTGCCTTCAGCGGCAGCGCGGTCAGGTCGCCGGCGGCGAACGGCAGACCGGTCCTCCCCAGGCCGACGGCGCACATACGGGGAGAGAGGTCGACGCCCACGGCGCTCGCCCCGAGACCGGCCAGGAACGCGGTGACGTGTCCCGGCCCGCAGCCCAGGTCGGCGACCGGGCCCCCGCCCGCGAGCTCGACCAGCAGGGCCAGCAGGGCTCGGTCGAGCGGCTTGCCCGACAGCTCGCCGCCGATCTCCGCGGCGTACCGCTCGGCGAGGTCGTCGTAGCTCCGGCGCGTCTCCTCCACCGGTCAGGTCAGGCCGGGCTGGTAGATCATCAGGAAGACGATCACCGCGAACAGCAGGGCGGCGGTGCCGCCGGCGGCGGCGATGACGGGCACCTGCCCGGCGGCGTCGCCCCCTGCCTCCAGTGCCGTCAGCGCGCGCTTCTGCGCCGGCAGGACCACCGCGATGAGCAGCCCCAGCGCCGCGACGAACAGCACCAGCGAGAGCCAGATCCACGTCTGGCCGAAGTGGTAGCCGTACCGGGACTGGACGTTGGCCACGCCCAGCAGCAGGACCAGGATCGAGGCGTACGCGTAGATGCTGCTGGTCCTGGCCAGGAAGCGCAGCGTGTCCGCGCCGCCCGTGCGGATCGCCCGCGGGGTCGCGGAGGTGGCGAACACCAGCGGCCCCAGCAGGAAGACGGCAGCGATGACGTGCAGCGACACGACGAGGTTCACCCCTCGAACCTAGCGATCGCGGGCGGGGCAGCAGCGCGTCAACGGCGGCGGCCGGCGGTGCGCTGAGCCAGGAAGTCCCGGACCACATAGCGGCCCAGGTCGTCGTGGGAGGTGGAGAAGACGCGCCCGCCGTTGCGCCGGGCCAGGCTCTCCACGAACTCCACCAGTGCCGGGTCGTCGTCCAGCATGAACAGGTTGATCGTCGCGCCGCGACGGGTCATCTTGTCGACCTCTGCCAGCGTGAGCGCGAGCGTCTCCGGCTCCGGCGGCCAGGAGAAGTACGGCGTGCCGTCGCGCTGCAGGTGCGCGGTCGGCTCCCCGTCGGTCACGACCATGACCACCGGCTCGTGGTCGGGGTGCTTGGCCAGATGTCGTCCCGCGATCATCAGCGCGTGCTGCAGGTTGGTGCCCTGCACCATGCGCACCTCGAGACCGGGCAGCTCGGCCGGCGCGATCTCACGGGCGTAGTCGGAGAAGCCGATGATCGACACCGCGTCCTGCGGGAAGCGGGTCGTGATGAGGCTGTGCAGCGCCAGCGCGGTGGTCTTCGCCGCACTCCAGGTGCCCCGCAGCGCCATCGAGTACGACAGGTCGATCAGCAGGCAGACCGCCGAGGCGGTGCGCCGCTCGGTCTCCACCACCTCGAAGTCCTCGACCTGCAGGCGGACGGCCCCCGGACCGTGGCGGAGCACGGCGTTGCGGACGGTGCGGACCACGTCGAGCGGCTGCTCGTCGCCGAACTCCCACGGCCGCGAGGCCCCGGTGCGCTCGCCTGCGGCACCGGCGTCGTGGAGGTCGTGGTCGCCGCGCCCGCGGGCGTCGAGGTCGGCGAAGATGCGGCTCAGCGCGGACTGCCCGATCCGGCGGACCGCGCGGGGGGTCAGCTCCAGCCGGCCGCCGGTGCGCTGCACGTACCCCTGCCGCTCCAGCTCGCGCTCCAGCTGCTGCAGGGCTCGCATGTCGTCGACCGCCCGGCGGCCCAGCGCCCGCCGCACGGCCTCCGGGTCGACGTCCTCCAGCGAGGCGCCGGGGTAGTCCTGGCCGAGGGCGGCCGCGAGTTCGTCGAGTTCGGCCAGCTCCTCGAGGGCCGTCGTCGCGTCGCCGAGCCCGAGCCCCTGGCCCTCGCCGCCCATCGGGTCGCCGCGCTGCCGACCCTGGCGACCTTGGCCCCAGTCGAGGTCGGGCCGGGCGCTCTGCAGGGCGCCCGCGAGCTGCGACATCTCCGCGGCCAGGCCCATGGCCTCCATCGCCGTGGCCATCAGGTCGGCCAGCTCCTGGCGCTGCTCGGGCGTCAGCGACTGCATCAGCCGCTGGGCGGCGGCGGCCCGGCGGGCCAGGGCGTCGGTGAGCTCCTCGAGCGACTGCGGGTTCTCCGGGAAGAACCGCCCGTGTGCGGCCATGAAGTCGGCGAAGGCCTGCTCGGTGTCCTCGCCGCGGGCGTCGGCGGCGAGCAGCGCGTTCAGGTCGGCGAGCATGTCCTTGAGCGCGGCCATGTCCTGCGGCGTCGCGTTCTCCATGGCCTGCTTCATGCCGCGGAACTGGGCGTCCAGGACCTCGCGGCGCAGCAGGTCCTGGATCTGCTCGTACGCCTGCCGGGCCTCCTCGCTGCGCCAGGTGTGGTCGGCGAGCTGGCGGACCGCCCGGGCCGGGTCGGCGGGCAGGGCGTCCAGCTCGTGCTCGGCGAGGCGGGCCGCGTCGGAGGGGTCCGGGAACAGCGCCCGACGTTCGGCCTCGACCGCCTTCTCCAGCAGCTCCTTGACCTCCTGCAGGGTCCCGTCGAGCTGCCCGCGGCCGCGGATCTCCCGGCGCCGCTCGCGGACCCGGCGCAGCAGGTCCTCCAGGCCGGCCCGATCGCGGGTACCCCTGCGCAGCAGGGCGTCCAGGGCCTGGCGGGGGGTGGCGCCGGCGAGTACGTCTTCGCCGACCTCGTCGAGCGCGACGCCGAGGTCGAACGGGGGGGCCAGTGGGTCGGGGCCGTCGTTCCAGGGCCCGTACCGGAAGGACTCAGCTGCCATAGACGGTCCGCCCGGGGAGCTCCTCCTTCGACAGCCGCCGCTGCAGGTGCAGCCCCTCGAGGGCGAACTCGAGCGCGGCGGCGGCCAGCCCCGGTGACTCCTGCTCGGCGCCCAGCCGCCCCAGCAGCTGCGCCAGGCCGGGTACGGGGCCCAACGAGGCGAGCAGGTCTGCCGCCGGGACGAGATCACCCGTCTCGACCGTGCCGCCGGCGTCGAAGCGCTGTTGCAGCCCGGAGAGGTCGCTGCCGGCCAGCCGGGCGCGGAAGGTGTCGGAGGTCGCTCGCCGGAGCAGGTGGGTGAGCAGCTCCGTCTCGCGACCCTCCTCGAGCTGGTCGAACTCGACCTTGCCGCGTACGGCCGGCACGACGGCCGCGAGGTCGCAGACGCGGGCGACCGCCTCGGGCTCCCCGGTGATCGCCGCGCGGCGGACGGCGGCGGCAGCGACGGTCTCGGCTGCCGCGACGGCGAACCGGGCCGAGACGCCCGAACGGGCGTCGATGCTGGGCGACTCGCGGACGAGGCGGGTGAACCGGGCCACGACCTCCACCAGGTGGGCGGGCAGCACCGGGCGGCCGAGCAGGCCGTCCCACGCCAGCACGGACTCCTGGTCGACCAGCCGGATTTCGTCGTCGAGCCGCAGCGGGTAGTGGGTGCGGACCTCAGCGCCGAACCGGTCCTTGAGCGGGGTGATGATCCGGCCGCGGTTGGTGTAGTCCTCGGGGTTCGCGCTCGCCACCACCATCAGGTCGAGTGGCAGCCGGAGCGTGTAGCCGCGGACCTGGATGTCGCGCTCCTCGAGCACGTTCAGCAGCGCCACCTGGATCCGCTCGGCGAGGTCGGGCAGCTCGTTGACGGCGAAGATCCCGCGGTTGGTGCGCGGCACCAGCCCGTAGTGCACGGTCTCCGGGTCGCCGAGCGTCCGCCCCTCCGCGACCTTGATCGGGTCGACGTCCCCGATCAGGTCGCCGACGCTGGTGTCCGGGGTCGCGAGCTTCTCGCCGTACCGGGTGTCGCGGTGCTTCCAGGTGACCGGGGTCGTCTCGCCGAGTTCCGCGACGAGCTGCTGGCAGCGACGGCAGACCGGGGCGTACGGATGGTCGTTGATCTCACAGCCGGCCACGACCGGCGTCCACTCGTCGAGCAGTCCCACGAGCGTACGGATCAGGCGGGTCTTGCCCTGACCGCGTTCCCCCAGCAGCACCATGTCGTGACCGGCGAGCAGTGCGCGCTCGACCTGCGGGCGCACCGTCGCGTCGAAGCCGACGATGCCCGGGAACGGGTCGCGGCCGGCGCCGAGAGCCGTGAGCAGGTTGTCGCGCAGCTCGGCCTTGACGCTGCGGTGGCGGTGCCCGGACTCGCGCAGGGCGCCGAGGGTGGCCGCGGCGGGTTCCGGTTCGCGGACGGTCTGGGCGGCGTGCTCGGTCACCGGACGACCCTACGTCGGCCCGACGTTCACGGCCGCCCGCCGCAGGGCAGGACGGGGGCAGTGGAGCGAGGGGAGTGCGGCGTGGTCGACGGCCCGGTGCTGGCGCTGGACATCGGCGGCACGAAGCTGGCCGCCGGCGTCGTCGACCCCGGCGGGCGCCTGCTGGCCACCGAGCGGGTGGAGACGCCCGCCGCGCTCGGCGCGGAGGGTCTGTGGTCGACGCTGACCGCGCTCGCGTCCCGGCTCGTCGACCTGTCGACGGTCAGCGGGGTCGGCGTCGGCTGTGGCGGCCCGATGCACTGGCCGGAGGGGTCCGTCTCGCCGCTCAACATCCCCTCCTGGCAGGACTTCCCGCTCGCCGAGCGGCTGCGCGAGCTGGTGCCCGGCGTCCCGGTCCGGGTACACAACGACGCGGTCGCCTTCGCGGCCGGCGAGCACTGGCGCGGCGCCGGGCGCGGCGCCGACAACGTCCTGGGCATGGTCGTCTCGACCGGCGTCGGCGGCGGCATCGTCAGTGGTGGCCGCCTCGTCGACGGGGCCAGCGGGAACGCGGGCCACATCGGGCATGTCGTCGTCGACCCGACCGGGCCCGAGTGCGTCTGCGGTGGCATCGGCTGCCTGGAGGCGGTCGCGCGGGGCCCCGCGATCGTGCGCTGGGCGATGGACCAGGGTTGGCGGCCCGGCTCCCGGCAGTCGGCCACCGCACGCGACCTCGCCGCCGACGCCGCGCGGGGCCACCCCGTCGCGTCGGCGGCGCTGACCCGGGCCGGCGAGGCGATCGGGGTGGCGGTGGCGAGCGTCACGCACCTGCTCGACCTCGAGGTGGTCAGCATCGGCGGCGGGCTCTCGCAGGCGGGTCGGCTGCTGTTCGACCCCATCGACGCCGCCTTCCGGCGGCACGCGCGGATGGCGTTCGCCCGCGACGTGCGGGTCGTCCCGGCCGCGCTCGGTCAGGAGGCCGGGCTGATCGGTGCCGCGGCGCTGATCGTGGCCCCGGACGACCGCTACTGGTCCGCGGGCTGATCCACCGGATCGGTCTCCTCCAGGAACGCCTCGAGTTCTTCCGCGACGCGCTGCGGCATCCGCGTCGGCAGCAGGTGGCCGCCACCACTGACCGGCACCCACCGGACGTCCGGGATCTCGTCGGCGCAGAGCTTGCCGTACGACAGCGGGTGCACCGGGTCCCGCTCCCCCCACAGCAGCAGGGTCGGGGTGCCGGCCAGACCGGGCAGGGCGGCCTGCGCGCCGGCCGGGTCGATCGCCCGGAACACCCGCAGCAGCCCGGCGCCGCCTGTCGCGGTGCGGATCGGGGCCAGGTACTGGTGCAGCTCGGCGTCGGGCAGCTGGCCGTCCAGGGCCCGCCGCAGCGCCAGCTCGGCCAGTCCGGGCACCCGCTGCATCGCGGTGAGCGACACCTCGCCCGCCACCGGGAGGGTGAACGGCAGCGCCGAGCGCACAGGCCACATGTCGGTGTGCAGCAGCGGGGAGAGCAGGGCGAGGGCGTCGACCCGCTCGGGGGCGAGCCCCGCCATCTCGACCGCGATGGTCCCGCCGATGTCGTGGCCCACCACGGTCGCCCGGTCGACCCCGAGGTGGTCGAGCAGCGCCAGCATCGTCTGTGCCTGTTGTCCCGGTCCGTACGAGGTCCGGTCGGCAGGGCTCTCGCTGTCGCCGAGGCCGACGAGGTCGGGCACGACGCAGCGGTACGCCGGCTCCAGGTCGCGCACGACGCCGTGCCAGAGATAGCCGGTGGTGGGGATGCCGTGCAGGAACAGGACCACGCGGCGGCCGGACTTCGCGCGCCGGGGCCCGCGGTCGACGACGTGCAGCCGGATGCCCCGGACCGCGACGTCCGAGCCGACGAAGGGGTGACGGTCATGCATGCGCCGGGACGCTAGACCTGCGGCAGCAGGCCTGCTGCGATGATCGCCGCATGGCGCTGGTCACCCTGGCGGAGGTCCGCGCGGCGCGCGTGCTGCTCGAGGGCGTCGCCCGCACGACGCCGCTGGAGGGTTCACGCGTGCTGTCCGAGCGGGTGGGCGGTCCGGTGCTGCTCAAGTGCGAAAACCTGCAGCGGACCGGCTCGTTCAAGATCCGGGGCGCGTACGTCCGGATCGCCCGTCTGGACCCGTCGGTGCGCGCGCGGGGCGTCGTCGCGGCCAGCGCCGGCAACCACGCCCAGGGGGTGGCTCTCGCGGCGCGCGAGCTGGGCTGCAGCTCGGTCATCGTGATGCCGGTCGGGGCCCCGCTGCCCAAGGTGGCCGCCACTGCCGCGTACGGCGCGGAGGTCCGGCTGGAGGGGAGCACCGTCGACGACTCGCTGCGCATCGCCCAGGCGTACGCGGCCCGGACGGGGGCCACGTTCATCCACCCGTTCGACCACCTCGATGTGATCGCCGGTCAGGGCACGATCGGGCTCGAGGTGCTCGAGCAGTGCCCGGACGTGCGGACGGTCGTCGTCTGCACCGGTGGCGGCGGCCTGGTCAGCGGCATCGCGGTCGCGGTCAAGGCGCTGCGCCCCGATGTCGAGGTGGTGGCCGCGCAGGCCGCCGGGGCCGCGAGCTGGCCGGCGTCGTTGGCCGCCGGTTCGCCGCTGCCGTTGGCGTCGATGCGGACGATGGCCGACGGCATCGCGGTCGGCCGACCCGGTGCGGTGACCTTCGAGCACGTGGCGGCCCTGGTGGACCGCGTCGTCACGGTCTCGGACGAGGCGCTCTCGCGCGCGCTGGTGCTCTGCCTCGAGCGGGCCAAGCTCGTGGTCGAACCCGCGGGAGCCGCGGCGCTGGCCGCCGTCAACGAGGAGCCGGGAGACTTCGAGCCCCCGGTGGTCGCGGTGGTCAGCGGGGGCAACATCGACCCCCTGCTGCTGGGCAAGGTGATCCGGCACGGTCTGGTCGCGGCCGGCCGGTACCCCAGCCTGCGGGTGCGCATCGCCGACAACCCGGGGTCGCTGGCCCGGCTGCTCGACGCGCTGGCGGCGACCGGCGCGAACGTCATCGACGTTGAGCACCTGCGTACCGACACCGAGCTCGCCCTCGAGGACGTCGAGGTCGGCCTGCAGCTGGAGACCCGGGGCGGCGAGCACTCGGCCGAGGTGATCCGCGCCCTGCGCACCCGCGGCTATGTCGTCACAGGCTGATCCGCCTCGAGCCTGCCGTCCCGGACGCGGCAGCCACGTCGGCACTGCCTCCTTCATCGTGGAGCCCAGCGAACAAAGGCGTGGTGTCGGGCGCGCTCTCGCAGAATATGCACGTGACTGGTGCCGCCAGAACGGGTCAGAGCATGCAGTTCAATGCCGTCGTAGAGAGCAACGTCCGAGCTGTCCGCCTGTGGCAGTCGCTCGGTTTCAGGACAATAGGAACGGTGCCCGAGTCCTTTGATCACAGGACAGATGGCCTGGTCGGTCTACATGTCATGTTCAAGGATCTGCGCGATTGATCGAGCGACCGAACTCACTCGGACGTAGCCGATCCTGGGACTTCGATCGCGTATATCCGAGCGGCATTTCTGTCGTAGGTCTGCTCTAGGTTCGGGGTTGTGAAGGCGACGACGATCCCGGAATCGGGGCTGGCCGGGGTCGACGTCGGCCCGGGTCCGATGACCGTGCTCGCCCTGTCCGGCCTGGTTCCGGCAGCACTGCCGGAGGCGTCACTGGTCGAGGTGGTGGGGCTCCTGGACGAGCAGGTCGCGTGGCTGCACTCGCTGCGCGCCCGCCATCTCGCGGAGCTCGCCGCCCGCCACGCCGACGATGTGGTGGACCTGCCGCCCGCGGCGGCGGGCGAGTGGCGCGACGGCCGGACCGAGGCCGACACCCCCCAGTGGGAGCGCGAGACCATCGGTCTGCGCTGCCAGCTCAGCACTTACGAGGCCCGCGCCCGGCTGGAGACCGCCGTCGCGCTCGCGGAGCGGCTCCCCGCCACGAGCCGGCTGCTGGCGCTCGGCGGTCTGTCGTGGTCGCACGCGGTCGCGCTCACGCAGGAGACTGCCGGCCTCGACGTTGTGGAGTCGGGAAGGGTCGAGCGGCGGCTGCACGCGGACGGGAGGGCGGTGACCGCCGGTCAGTACCGGCGCCGCGCCCGCCGCCTCGCCGCCGCGCTGCGCCCCCACCCGGATCCAGAGGCCGACGAGGTGCCGGAGCGGTCGTTGGAGGCGTGGGGCGACAGGACCGGGGTGGAGCTGCGGGTCCGGCTCACCGCAGAGGGTGGTGCGACCGTCGCCACCGCCCTCGACGCCCTCGCGACCCGGACCGGCCCCGGCGACGACCGGCCGGTCGGGGTCCGCCGGGCCGATGCGCTCGTCGAGATCTGCCGCCTGCGGTTGGATGCGGGTGGCCTTCCGCTGACCACCGCCGCGGTGCGTCCGCACCTGACCGTCACCGTCCCGCTGTCCACGCTCGCGGGAGACGACGACATGCCCGCCTCGGTCGGCACGCTCGACATCCCCGCCACCGCCGCCCGCCGGCTCGCGTGCGATGCGGGCATCGCGCCGCTCCTGCACACCGCCACGGTGGTGGAGCTGGGACGGGAGGCGCGGCTGCCGACCGCCGGGCTCCGGCGGCGACTCGAGGCCCGCGACGGCGGCTGCCGGTTCCCGACCTGCACCCGCCCTGCGGGTCGTTGCCACGCCCATCACGTCACGCACTGGGCCGCCGGGGGCGCCACCGACGAGTCCAACCTCCTCCTGGTGTGCTCCCGACACCACCACCTGCTGCACGAAGGCGGCTGGGGGCTGACGCTCGACGGCAGCGCCGCCACCTGGACCACGCCCGACGGCGTCCGATACGACGGGCCGCCACCACTGGCGCGTCCGCCCGAGCCCGATCCCGATTTCTACGCCTGGCTCCCCGACCCACCCACGTGGGCGGCCCCAGCCACGTTGGCAGCTACGTGGGCGGCCCCACCCACACCCGTGCCGCCACCGCCCGCAGCGGCTATCGACGCGTGCTGCGACGACCAGCCCCCGTTCTAACCTCCTGGCACGGCTGAGCCGATGACTCAGCCGATGACTCAGCCGATGACGCAGCCGATGACTCAACCGGTGGCTCAGCCGTGCCAGGGCTCGACGCCGAGGATGTCGACGCGCATGGTCTTGCCGCCGGGTGTCTGGTACGACACGGAGTCGCCCGAGGAGTGGCCCAGCAACGCCGCGCCGAGCGGTGACTGTGGGGAGTAGACCTCCAACCCACCGCCGGCACCCTCGCGGGAGCCGAGCAGGAACTTCTCGCTGTCGCGGTCACCGGCGAAGCGCACCTCGACGACCATGCCGGCCGCGACCTTGCCGCCGGTGTCCGGCGCCTCGCCGACCTCGGCGTCGCGCAGCAGCTCGGTGAGCTGCCGGATACGGGCCTCCATCTTGCCCTGCTCCTCCTTGGCGGCGTGATAGCCGCCGTTCTCCTTGAGGTCGCCCTCGGAGCGCGCGGTCTCGATCTTCTCGACGATCTCGCTGCGACCGGGGCCGGAGAGGTGCTCGAGCTCCGCGCTCAGCCGGTCGAAGTCGGCCTGGGTCAGCCAGGTCGTCGCTGCGGTCGTCTGCTGGGTCACGGGACTTCCCCTTCGTCGCGGTTCGTCCGGTGCGCCGGTCGAGCGGAAAACGCTACACCGCCGGGGCGGCTCCGAGGGACGGGTTTTGCGCCGGCCTACGAGGTGTGCACCGTGTGGCAGCCGACGATGACCGCGGTGACCGCCTGGCCGGTCGTCGGAATGGTCACCCGGCGCACGGTCCGCGTCTGGTTGTGCGGGGTGGGGCCGACCGTGTCGGTGACGTCGCCGACGACCGAGTGGTCCTCGTCCTGCGCCTGCAGCTCGCAGGCCGACGTCGACAGCGTCGACTTGGTTACCTCGTACGAGAAGGTGAACGCCCGGGGGTCGCCCCCGACGAAGCCGCCCTCGATCTCGGCCTCCAGCGGATGGCTCTGGTGGAAGACGATGGCGACGACCACCGCGACCACCAACGCCGCGGCCACCAGCAGGACGAACCACACCGCCGCGGGCAGCTGCCGCGCCCGCGCCAGCGCCGCCGAGTGCTCGCCGGGCAGACCGCGGCCAACCCGCTCGGCCACGGCACCTCCACCTCGTCGTCGTCGCTCCGGCCCTGCGAGGATGCTGCCATGTCGGACATCTCTGCGCCCGAGGCCGGGCTGCGGCTGCTCGCGGTCCACGCCCATCCCGACGACGAGTCGAGCAAGGGCGCCGCGACGATGGCCCTCTACGCGCGGGAGGGCGTGGAGGTCCTAGTGGTCACCTGCACCGGCGGCGAGCGCGGCGACATCCTCAACCCGGCGCTCGCCGACTCGGTGGACCCCGCGGACATGCCGGCGCTGCGCCGACGCGAGATGGCCGCCGCCGCCGAGATCCTCGGCGTCCGCCAGCAGTGGCTGGGCTTCGTCGACTCCGGGCTGCCCGAGGGCGACCCGCTGCCGCCGCTGCCCGAGGGCTGTTTCGCGCTCGTCCCCCTCGAGGAGTCGGCGCCGCCGCTGGTGGAGATCATCCGCAGCCTCCGCCCCCAGGTGATGCTCACGTACGACGAGAAGGGCGGCTACCCGCACCCCGACCACATCCGCACCCACGAGGTCTCGATGGCCGCGCTCGAGTGGGCCGCCGACCCGGCGTACCGACCCGACCTCGGCCCGGCGTGGGAGATCGAGAAGGTCTACTACCACCTGACCTTCCACAAGGCGCGTCTGCTCGCCCTCGACGAGGCGGCCCGGGCGGCGGGGCTCGAGTCGCCCTACGCCGAGTGGCTCGCGACGTGGAAGGACGATCCCGACGACCCCCGGCACGTGACCACGGCGGTGCCGTGCGCGGAGTACTTCCCGCTGCGCGATCGCGCTCTGCTGGCCCACGCCTCGCAGGTGGACCCGGAGGGCCGCTGGTTCCGGCTGCCGATGGAGATCCAGGAGCGGGCCTGGCCCACCGAGGACTACGAGCTCGCCCGGTCCACGGTCCCGGTGCAGCAGCCGGAGGACGACCTGTTCGCCGGCGTCCGGGAGCGGGCCACGGCATGATCGGCGAGGCGTGATCGGCGCATCCGTGGCACGCGTCGCGCTCGCTGCGACCTCGCCCGCCCCCACGCCGACCTCGACCGTTGTCACCCCCGGGTTCGGCCCCACCCCGGGCGGCTCGGGCGACGTCGGCGCGAGCGCCGGGCTCTACGCGTTCCTGATCGTCCTCGGGCTGATCCTGGTCACCGTCGTGATCTTCATCTCCATGGACCGGTCGCTGAAGCGCGCCCGTGCCAACCTCGGCGGCAGCATCCTGCCCCGCCGCGAGGCCGACCGGCTGCCGGTCTCCGGGCTCGACGACCGGAGCCTCCCGCCGACGACCCGTGACGCCGAGCGCGCTCCCGACGAGGCGCCACCACCCGGCTGACCGCTCAGGGGTGCAGCTCCATGGTGGCGCACTTGACCGCGCCGCCGGACCGGCGGAACTCGCCCATGTCGAGGCCGATGGTACGGAAACCCCTGTGCCGCAGGGATTCCGCCAGCCCGGTCGCGGCCCGCTCCAGCACCACGTGCAGGCCGTCGGACACCACGTTGAGGCCGAGTACGGCGGCGTCGGTCGGGCTGCACTCGACCAGCTCGTCGAACACCCGGGCCAGGCGGGCGCGGCTCTCGGCGGAGAAGGCCGCCGGGAAGTACGCGGCGGTCCGGTCGTCGAGCACCCCCAGTGCGGTGTCGAGGTGGTAGTACCGCTCGTCCACCAGCTCGAGGGCAACCACCTCGCGGCCGGCCGGGACGGCGAGCCGGCGGCCGATGTCGGCGGCGGCGCGCGGGTCGGAGCGAAACCCCGAGCCGACGAGCAGGTGCCGGCCGGCGACCAGTACGTCGCCCTCGCCCTCCAGCACGTACTCGGGCCGGTCGACGTGGACGCCCAGCCCGACCAGGAAGTCGTGGAAGGGACGCTCCTCGCCGGTGCGCTGCGGGAACCGGTAGCGGCTCGAGAGGGCGCGGCCGTCCACGACGACCCCGCCGTTGGCGGCGAACACCATGTCGGGCTGTCCGGCGATCGGCTCCACGACGTGCACCTCGTGCCCGAGCGCGGCCAACGTGTCGTGCAGGGCCTGCCACTGCGCCGTGGCGCGGGCGTGGTCGATCGGCACGCCCGGATGCATCCAGGGGTTGATCGCGTAGACGACGTCGAAGAACGTCGGGCGGGCAAGGACGTAGCGCCGGCGGGTGGCGACGCGCCGTTGCGTCTGCGAGAGGGAACCAGGCCGCGGCGCCGGGAGAACGGCGTCGAGGGTCATGGAGGAACGGTACGACGGGATCCGGTGCGTCGTCTCCCGCGCCTCGGTGCGTATCAGCGCTAGATTCTCGCGCATGGACGCGATCGATCGCACGATCCTTGCGGCACTCGCCGAGGACGGCCGGCGGCCGTTCGCCGACCTCGGCGCGGAGACCGGACTGTCGCCGTCGGCCGCCAAGCGGCGGGTCGACCGGCTGCGCTCCCGGGGCCTGATCGCCGGCTTCACGGTGACGCTGGGCGGGGAGGCGCTGGCCTGGCGGACGCAGGCGTTCGTCGAGCTGTACTGCGACGGGAAGACCTCCCCAGCCGGCATCAAGCGGGCCGTGGTCAAGCACCCTGAGGTGGTAGCCGCGTACACGGTTACCGGCGACGCAGATGCCCTGCTGTCGGTGCGGGCGCGGGACACCGCGCACCTGGAGGAGGCCGTCGAGCGGATCCGCACCGAGCGCTTCGTCCTGCGGACCCGCACGACGCTGGTGCTGTCCCGTCTGGTCGACCGCCCGGCGCCGCTGGACTGAGCTCTCAGGCGCTGGCGACCGCGAGCAGCGGAAGCGTGCGGTACGGCACCTCGGTCCTCAGCACGATCACGGTCGAGGTGCGGACGATGTCCTGCCCGGCCACCACCTCGTCGAGCACCCGCTGGAGGTCGGCGTTGTCCCGGGCGACCAGTCGGCACAGGAAGTCGCCGTTGCCCGAGATGGTGTGCGCCTCCAGCACCTCCGGGATGGTGCGCAGCCGGTTGCCGATCGCCGTGCGCCCCGCCCCCTGCCGGATCTCCAGGGTCACGAACGCGGTGACCGCGTACCCGAGCGCCGCCGGCGCAAGGTCCGGCCCGAAGCCCGTGACCACACCGTCGCGCTCGAGCCGGTCGAGCCGTGCCTGCACGGTGCCCCGCGCAACCCGCAGCCGGCGGCTGGCCTCGAGCATGCCGACCCGGGGCTCGGCGGCCAGCAGGGCCAGCAGGGCGGCGTCGAGGCGGTCGGTCACGGTGGACATTATGCACAGATATTTCGGGCACTGCCCGGACATCCTGCGCAGACTGGTGGTTCGGCAGACCGGTGCTTGTCCGGCACCCTCCCGCTGCGGTGTGCTCCTCCTACGCCCGAGATGCCGGAGGTAGTCATGACCGTCACCGCAGACCGCCCGCAGCAGGCCGAGGTCGACCCGCTCTCCCTCGAGGGCATCTACGCGGTCGTCTTCGCCGTCGGCAACGCCCGACAGGCCGCGCACTTCTACTCCACCGCGTACGGCATGCGGGTGGTGGCCTATCGCGGCCCGGAGACCGGCGACCGCGACGTGGCCGGGTACGTGCTGGAGGCGGGGCCGGGCAGCGACCCGGCGCGCTTCGTGGTGCTGGCCCCGGTGCACGCCGACACGCCGCTCGGCGAGCACGTGGCGCAGCACGGCGACGGTGTCGTGGACGTCATGCTGCGGGTCGCCGATGCCCGCGCCGCGTTCGCGGCCGCCGTGGCCCGCGGGGCGATCGCCGCCCAGGCTCCGCAGGAGGTGAGCGACGCGGACGGCACCGCCACCCTGGCGGCGATCCACACCTTCGGCGAGACCCGGCACTCCTTCGTCTCCTTCGACTCCTACGACGGTCCGTACCTGCCGGGCTGGGTCGACCGACCACCGCTGACGACGCCGGCGCCCCAGCACTTCTGGACCGCCATCGACCACGTGGTCGGGAACGTCGAGCTTGGCCGCATGGACGAGTGGGTGGGCTTCTACCACCGCGTGCTCGGCTTCACCGACATGGCGGAGTTCGTCGGGGCGGACATCGCGACCGAGTACTCCGCGCTGATGAGCAAGGTCGTGGCCAACGGCACGCGGAAGGTCAAGTTCCCGCTGAACGAGCCGGCGGCCGGCAAGAAGCGCTCGCAGATCGACGAGTATCTCGACTTCTACGGCGGGCCCGGCGTCCAGCACATCGCGCTGGCGACGGCGGACATCGTCGCGAGCGTCGAGGCGATGTCGGCAGCCGGTGTCGAGTTCCTCGACACCCCCGAGTCGTACTACGACGAGCTCGCCGACTGGGTCGGCGACACGCGGGTGCCCGTGGAGACGCTGCGGCGGCTGCGGATCCTGGCCGACCGCGACGAGGACGGGTACCTGCTGCAGGTCTTCACCAAGCCGGTCCAGGACCGGCCGACGGTGTTCTTCGAGCTGATCGAACGGCACGGCTCGCAGGGCTTCGGCAAAGGCAACTTCAAGGCCCTGTTCGAGGCGATCGAGCGCGAGCAGAGCCGACGGGGGAACCTCTGATGCTCCCGGTCCGTGTCCGCGCGGCGGTCGCAGCCGCGCCGCCCTACGTGCCGGGCCGACGGCCGGACGGGACGCACCGGGTGGCCCGCCTCGCGTTTCTACGAGCTGTTTATCCCGTCTCTTCCGTTGCGGGACAGCACCTTTCACCGCTACCCGGAGTCGACGGCGCTGGAGTTGCGCGTCGCGCTGGCGGCCCACCTGGGGGTCGACGTCGAGGCCGTCGTCGCCTCCCCGGGCTCGGTCGCGCTCTGCCGACTGCTGGTGGAGAGCGTCTGCGACCCGGGCGATTCCGTGGTCTTCGCCTGGCGGTCGTTCGAGGCGTACCCGATGCTGGCCTCGCTCGCGGACGCGGTCGGGGTGGCGGTGCCGCTGACCGAGACCGGGGAGCACGACCTGCCGGCGATGGCCGCGGCGGTGACCGACCGGACCCGGTTGATCTTCGTCTGCTCGCCCAACAACCCGACCGGTCCGGTGGTGACGGCGGCGGCGTTCGAGACCTTCCTCGCCGCGGTGCCGGCCGACGTGCTCGTCGTGCTGGACGAGGCGTACGTCGAGTTCGTGGCTTCCACCGCCGACGCGCCGGACGGTCTGGCGCTGCTTGCCCGCCACCCGAACCTGCTGCTGCTACGGACCTTCTCCAAGGCGTACGGCTTGGCCGGCGCGAGGGTCGGCTACGGTGTCTGCGACCCGGCGCTGGCCGGCTTGCTGCGCTCGGCACAGGTGCCGTTCGCGGTGGCCCAGCCCTCGATCGAGCTGGCGGTGGCGGCGCTCGGCGTCGACCTTGCTCCCCGGGTCCGAGAGATCGTCGCCCGCCGGGAGGAGTTTGTACGCTGGCTGGCCGGTGTCGGGGTGACGGTTCCGCCCGCGCACGGCAACTTCGTCTGGCTGCCGGTTGGCGGCCAGGCTGCCCCGATCGCTGCGGCCCTGGCGGAGCGCCGCGTCCTGGTGCGACCGTTCGCCGGTGAGGGGATCCGGGTGACGATCGGGGACGAGGCGGAGATGGCGATGATGCGGACCGCCCTCGTCGACATCCTGACGCCGGCGGCGGCCTGATGCCGTACTACCGCCGGGTCGGGTCGGTCCCGCCGAAGCGCCACACCCAGTTCCGCCGGGACGACGGGTCACTGCACGCCGAAGAGCTGATGGGCGCCGACGGCTTCTCGGCCGAGAGCGCCCTGCTCTACCACCTGCACCCGCCGACTGCACTGGTGTCCGCAGCCACGGTCAGCTCCCCCGAGGAGGTGCTTACCTCGCCGGAACCGCTGCTGCCGCGGCACTTCCGTACCCACGCGCTGCCGGTGGGTGGCGACCTTGTGACCGGCCGGCAGCTGCTCGCCGGCAACGCGGACGTCCGCATCTCCTACGCCGCGGCCGAGCTCTCCTCGCCGCTCTTCCGAGACGCCGTCGGCGACCAGCTCGTCTTCGTGGAGACCGGGGACGGCACCTTGGAGAGCGTCTTCGGGACGCTGCCGGTCCGGGCCGGCGACTACGTCGTGGTCCCCGCAGGGGTCACCCACCGGTGGACGGTGGTGGACGGCCCGCTGCGCGCCCTGATCATCGAGGCGGTCGGTTCGCACGTCGGGCCACCGGCGCGGTACCTGACGCCGCGCGGTCAGTACCTCGAGGGCTCGCCGTTCTGCGAGCGCGACCTGCGCGGCCCGGTGATGCCGCTGCTGGCGCCCGACGGACCGGCCGAGGTGCTGGTGCGACGCCGGACCGCGACGGGCACCAGCGTGACCCGGTACGGGTACGCCCATCACCCCTTCGACGTCGTCGGATGGGACGGCTGCCTCTACCCGTGGGCCCTGTCGGTGCACGACCTCGCGCCGCTGGCCGGTGCGCTCCACCAGCCGCCACCGGTCCACCAGACCTTCGCCGGCAACGGCTTCGTCGTCGCGACCTTCGTGCCGCGGGTCGTCGACTGGCATCCGGACGCCGTGCCCGCGCCGTACAACCACAGCAACGTCGACTCCGACGAGGTGCTGTTCTACGTCGACGGCGCCTTCAGCTCGCGGGCGGGCTCGGGCATCGGCGTCGGGTCGATCTCCCTGCACCCGGCTGGCTTCGTGCACGGCCCGCAGCCCGGCGCGGTCGAGCGCTCACTCGGCGTGCCGCGGGTCGAGGAGCTGGCGGTCATGATCGATACCTTCGCGCCCCTGCAGCTCGCGCCGGCGGCCGCCGCCTGCGAGGACGGCGACTACGCCTGGAGCTGGTCGCGCGGATAGTGCTCAGCGCGGTCAGTCCAGGGGCCGGCCGCGCAGGCGCTTTGTCTCGCCCCGCTGCTTCTTGGCGGTGATGCGCCGCTCCACCGCGCGGCGGCTCGGCCGGGTCGGGCGACGCGAGGGCGGGGGTGGTGCCGTCGCCGCCGTGAGCAGGTCACCCAGCCGGCCGAGCGCCGCCTCGCGGTTGCGCAGCTGGGAGCGCTGCTCGCTCGAGACCACCGTCAGCCGGCCCTCCACCAGCCGGCTGCCGAGGCGCTGGGAAGCCCTGTGCCGCAGCCACTCCGGGAACACCTCGGAGGCGCCCAGGTCGTAAGTAAGCTCCACCCGACTGTCGGTCGTGTTGACGCCCTGACCGCCCGGGCCGGAGGAGCGGGAGAAGCGCCAGGACAGCTCGGCGTCGGGGATCTCGTAGCGGCCGACGGTCAGCATTCGGTCACCCGACCGGCCTCGACGCGGAGCGTCCGGGTGACGGTGACCGCCGCGAGCAGGCGGCGGTCGTGGCTCACCAGCAGCAGGGTGCCGGGGTACGTGGCGAGCGCCCCCTCGAGCTGCTCGATCGCCGGCAGGTCGAGGTGGTTGGTCGGCTCGTCCAGCACCAGGCAGTTGGTGCCGCGGGCCATCAGCAGCGCGAGTCCCGCGCGGGTACGTTCGCCGGGGGAGAGCGAGGCGGCCGGCCCGGCGCCGTGCGCGCCCTTGAGCCCGAACTTCGCCAGCAGGGTCCGGGCCTCCTCAGGGGCGAGGTCGGCCGCCGTGCGGAGGATGTCCACCACGCTCGAGGAGCCCGCGAACACCGTGCGGGTCTGGTCCAGCTCGCCGACCACGAGCCCGGCGCCCCGCGTCGCGGACCCGGACGAGGGCGGCAGCCGGCCGAGCAGCAGCCCCAGCAGCGTCGTCTTGCCGCCCCCGTTCGGCCCGAGCACGGCCACCCGGTCGCCGCCGCGCAGATCGAGGTCGACCGGACCGAGCACGAAGTCGCCGCGGCGTACCACCGCGCCGCGCACCGTTGCCACCACCTCGCCCGAGCGCGGGGCCGCCGGGAACTCGAGCCGCAGCTGCCACTCCTTGCGCGGCTCGGCGACGGCGGCGTCGTCCAGCCGGGTGAGCCGGGTCTCCAGCGACCTGACCTTCCCCGCCGCGGAGGTGGCGGACTCCAGCCGCGAGCCACGGACGTTCTTGTCGCCGTCCTTTCCCCGCCGCTGGGCCCGTACCGCGCCGCGGACGGACAGCTCACGTACCGACTGCATCTGCCCCGCCAGCGACTGCCGCTTGTCGGCGAACGCGTCGTAGGCCTCGCGGGCGTGCCGGCGCTCGACCGTCCGCTCTGCCAGGTACGCCTCCCAGCCGCCGTCGTAGCGCCGGCTGGTCTTGTTCGCGGGGTCGAGGTCGAGCACCGCCGTCACCGTGCGGGCCAGGAACTCCCGGTCGTGGCTGACGACGACCAGGCCGCCGCGCCGGCCCTGCCCGGGGCGCTGGCCGGTCGCCCGGGTGGCGACGTACGCCTCGAGCCGGGCCAGGCCGTCGAGGTCGAGGTCGTTGGTCGGCTCGTCCAGCAGCAGCACGTCGACCTGCGACAGCAGCACCGCGGCGAGCGACGCCCGGGCCAGCTGGCCGCCCGAGAGGGCATCGGTCCCGAGGGCGAGCAGCCCCTCGGGCAGGCCAAGGTCGGCGAGCACCTCGGCGGCCCGGGCCTCGAAGTCGGCGCCGCCGGCCTCGAGCCACCGCTCCAGCGCAGCGGCGTAGCGGTCGTCGGCGCCGGACTCGCCGGCCCCGAGCCCGTCGGCGGCAGCGTCGAGTTCGGTCTGGGCGCCGGCCACCCCCGTACGCCGGGCCAGCACCCCCAGCAGGGACTCGGTGGTCCGCTCCGGCTCCTGCGCGAGGTGTCCCACGGTGCCGGTGGCGACCACGGTGCCCGCGTCGGGCACGATCTCGCCGGCCAGCACCCGCAGCAGCGTCGTCTTGCCGGCGCCGTTGGGACCCACCAGGCCGAGCACGTCGCCCGGGCCGACGGTGACGTCGATGCCGTGCAGCACCGGCACGTCGGCGTACGACGCGCGCAGGCCGCGACCCACCAGCGTCGACATGCCGACCAGGCTAACGGCCGCGAAGGCCTGTGTTCACGCCGGTTTCCAGGCCAGCCGCCAGGTGCCGCGCCAGGTTCCGTCCGGTGGCAGGGCCACCACGTCGGTGCCGGTGGCGAAGGCGCCCGGTGGGCAGGAGTTGGGCTCGACGGCGACGCTGCGCCGCTTCTCGGCCCCCGGCAGCGTGTCGGCGGTGAAGACCTGCAGCCACGGCCAGGCCGCATCGACCGACAGCGTCAGCGCACCGGCCGGACCGCTCACCACGGCGTGCGCCCAGCCGTCGGCGTCGCGGGCCAGACCGGTCAGCGGCGCGTCGTACACCTGCGGGCCGAGGAGCCCGACCGCACCGTCGAACGGGACCGGCGCACCGGCCGGCCCGCCCAGGGCGTCGAGCGGAAGTCGCTGCGAGGCAGGCAGTCTCAGCGTGGTGCCGTCGGCGTCGGCCCCCACGTTCAGGTACGGGTGCATCCCGGCACCGAACGGCGCGACCGTCGGGCCGCGGTTGGTGGCCGCCACGACGACCTCGAGCGTCGTCGGCGACAGCACGTACGTCACCGAGATCGTCAGCGGCCACGGATAGCCCTCCTGGGCGGCCATCGCCACGGCCAGCCCCACCTCGCCTCGCTCCTCGTGCTGATAGCCGCCGGTGTGGGTCCAGGCGAGCTGGTCGACGAAGCCGTGGATCGCGGCGTCCTTGGCCGGCTCGGTGATCGCCAGCGCGTGGTCGGCGCCGGCCCAGGTGTAGCGACCGCCGGCGATGCGGTTGGGCCACGGCGCGAGCACGTGGCCCCGACGGCCGTGCGGTGTGGTGCCGGCGGGGTACCCGTCGAGCACCGCCCAGCCGCCGACGGTGAGGGCGCGCAGGCCGCCGCCCGCGGTGTCCACCGCCAGCCAGGCATCGCCGACCGACAGCTCGACGTCCATCAGTGCCCGCCGGCCGGCGCGCCCTCGGTGTGCTGGACGAAGTCCTGGCCGCGGATCGCGAGCAACGAGATCACCCCGCTGACCAGCGCGATGACCGCGGCCACCAGCAGGATCCGGTCCAGGCCGGCCGTGAACGCGGCGCGGGCCGCGGTCGCGACGGCCTGCTGGGCGTTCGCCGGCAGCGACGCGATGGCCGCGGCGAGATGACCGGACTGCAGCGCGGTCGCGATCTGGGCGGTGTGCTCTCGAGCGCCCGGCACCGACGCCAGCCGAGCGGTCACCACCTCGCGGGTCCGGGCGGCGAACAGCGTGCCCAGCAGCGCGATCCCGGTGGCGATGCCGACCTGCCGGAACGTGGAGTTGATGCCCGAGGCCATCCCGCTGCGCTGAGGCTCCACGACGCCGACCGCCGTACTCGCCAGCGGCGGGTTCACCAGCCCGACCCCCGCGCCGGCCACGATGAAGCCCGGGACGAGATGGGTCCAGTGACTGCCCGCGTCCAGTCCGCGCATGAGCAGCAGACCGACTCCGATGATCAGCAGGCCGGGTCCGACGAGCAGGCGCACCGGTACGTGCGAGGTGAGCCGTCCCGCGATCGCCGAGGTCGCCAGGATGCCGCCCGAGACCACCAGCAGTCGCAGGCCGGTCTGGAACGGGGTGTAGCCCAGCAGGTCCTGGATGTAGAGCACCAGGTACAGGAACATCGCGAAGATCGATGCGCTGATGCCGAAGGCGGCGACGAGACCGCCCGAGAAGGTGGGCAGCCTGAACAGCTTCAGGTCGAACATGGGGTGCTCGCCGAGCGTCTCGGCGACCAGGAACGCGACTATCAGCACCGCGGCCGCGACGAAGCAGCCGACGACGCGGTGGGCGCCGAAGCCGTGCTCGCCGGACTCGATCAGCGCGTACACCAGGCTCGCGAGCGCGAGCGTGAAGGTGGCCACGCCGACCCAGTCGGGGCGGCGAGCCTGCGGCGCCTTCGACTCCGCCACCATCGTGAGCCCGATGACCAGCGCGATGACGCCGAGCGGCACGTTCACGAAGAAGATCCAGCGCCAGGACAGGCCCGAGGTCAGCGCGCCGCCGAGCAGCGGCCCGATGGCGACCGCGATGCCCGTGATCCCGCCCCAGATGCTGAAGGCGACGCCGCGCTCCTTGCCGCGGAAGGCGTCCGCGAGCAGGGCGAGCGACACCGAGAACATGATCGCGCCGCCGATTCCCTGCGCCGCGCGCGCGAGTTCCAGAAAGAGACTGCCCGTGGCGAGACCGCACAGCACCGACGCGACGGTGAACACGACGAGGCCGATCGCGTAGACGAGCCGGCGCCCGTACATGTCGGCGAGCGAACCGGCGGTCAGCAGCAGCGCGGCGAGGGTGAGGGCGTACGCGTCCACGACCCACTGCAGGTCCGAGAACGTCGCGTGCAGCGAGGTCTGGATGTCGGGCAGCGCGACGTTCACGATGGTGATGTCGAGCAGCAGCATGAACGTGCCGAGGCAGACCGCGACGAGGGTCCACCACTTGTTGCCGCGCGGCTGTGCGTGGGCGCCGTGCCCTTCTCGTGCCACCCCGGGACCGTGCTCCCCGGCCGGGCGGACGTGTCGACCGTGGTCGGGCGCCTGGTCGGTGGAGGTGCTCATGCCCCTAGCGTGACGGTCCGTGGTGCGGGGGACAGTGGGGGGGTGCCGAACCGACTCGCCGCGGCGACGAGCCCGTACCTGCTGCAGCACGCCGACAACCCGGTCGACTGGTGGGAGTGGTCGCCCGAGGCCTTCGCCGAGGCCCGCCGCCGCGAGGTGCCGGTGCTGCTGTCCGTGGGGTACGCGGCCTGCCACTGGTGCCACGTGATGGCGCACGAGTCCTTCGAGCACGAGCAGGTCGCCGCCCTGCTGAACCGCGACTGGGTGAGCATCAAGGTCGACCGGGAGGAGCGCCCGGACGTCGACGCCGTCTACATGGACGCGGTCACCGCCAGCACCGGCCAGGGCGGCTGGCCGATGACCTGCTTCCTGACGCCCGAGGGCCATCCGTTCTTCGCCGGTACCTACTTCCCGCGGCAGCAGTTCGCGGAGCTGCTCGCCCGCGGTGCCCAGGTGTGGCGGGAGCAGCGCGGCGACGTGGAGACCCAGGGTGCCCAGCTGGTCGCAGCCCTCACCGGCGCCCGGGCGTACGACCCGGCGCAGGCGACCGACATCGACACCGCCGCCGCGGCCGACCGCCTACTGGGACAGCTCGACCCGGTCGACGGCGGCTTCGGCCGCGCTCCGAAGTTTCCGCCCTCGATGTGCCTGGAGTGGCTGCTGCGCCACCACGCGCGCACCGGGTCGCCGGCTGCGCTGCACGCGGTGGAGCTGACCTGCGAGCGGATGGCGCGCGGTGGCATCTACGACCAGCTCGGCGGCGGGTTCGCGCGCTACAGCGTCGACCGCAGGTGGGTGGTCCCGCACTTCGAGAAGATGCTCTACGACAACGCGCTGCTCGCCCGCGTCTACCTGCACCTGTGGCGGCAGACGGGCTCGCCGCTCGCGCGCCGGGTTGCGGAGGAGACCTGCGCGTTCCTGGTGCGCGACCTCGCCACCGGTGAGGGGGGCTTTGCCTCAGCCCTCGACGCCGACAGCGAGGGCGAGGAGGGCAGCACGTACGTGTGGCGTCCCGACGAGCTGAGCCCTTATGCCGCAAGCATCTTCGGCGTCACGCCGGAGGGGACGTTCGAGCGCGGCACGTCCGTGCTGCAGCTGCCGGTGGACCCCGAGGACACGGCGCGTTTCGCCCGGGAACGGTCCGACCTCCTGCAACAGCGGGCGGTACGGGTGCAGCCCGCCTGCGACGACAAGGTGGTGGCCGCCTGGAACGGCCTCGCCGTCGGTGCCCTGGCCGAATGCGGGGCACTGCTGGCACGGCCCGACTGGGTCGCCGCGGCCCGACGCTGCGCGGACCTGCTGCTACGGCTGCACCTCGTGGACGGCCGGCTCCGGCGTACGTCCCGGCACGGCGCGGTGGGGCCGCACGCGGGCGTCCTCGACGACCACGCCCTGGTGGCCGACGGGCTGCTGGTGCTGCACCAGGTCACCGGGGAGCGGCGCTGGTTGACCGCTGCCGCCGGCTTGCTCGACGAGGTCCTGGACCGCTTCGCGGATCCCGGGAGCGGCTCGTTCTTCGACACGGCCGACGACGCCGAGGCGCTCCTGCGCCGGCCCCAGGACCCCTCCGACAACGCGACGCCGGGCGGGGCCTCGGCCGCCGCCGGGGCGCTGCTGACGGCCGCGGCGCTGACCGGCTCGCCGCGGTACCGGGAAGCGGCCGCCGCCGCCCTGCGCGCGCTCGCGCCGCTGGCCAACAGCCAGCCGCGCTTCGCCGGGCAGGCCCTCGCGGTGGCCGAGGCGCTGGCCGCCGGCCCCGTGGAGGTGGGGGTGGTCGAGCGGCCCGACCTGCTCGCGCTGGCCCGGCTCACCACCAGCCCGGGGGCGGTCGTCGTCGGCGGCGACTCGCCGCTGACCGACGGACGGCCGCCGGGTGCCGCGTACGTCTGCCGAGGATTCGTCTGCGAGGCCCCTACCACTGATGCCGGGCGGCTCGCGGCGCAGTTGGGGGTCGCGCGGCGCGGCTGACCGCGGGCCCGCGCCGCCGAGCCGTGCCGCCCCGTGCCCACGCCGCGCCGCCGCGTGCCAGGGTGTTGACATGACGCTGACCTCACGCGAGATCCGGCTCGCGGCCCGGCCCAGGGGCGCGGCTACCCCCGACGACTTCTCGCTGCGCACGGTCGAGGTGCGCGAGCCGGGCGAGGGCGAGGTGACGGTGCGCAACAGCGTGCTGAGCGTCGACCCGTACATGCGCGGCCGCATGAACGACGCCCAGTCCTACATCCCCCCGTTCGAGCTGGACGAGCCGCTGCAGGGCGGCGCCGTCGGGCGCGTCGTCGCCAGTCGTGACCCGGCTCTGCCGGAGGGCACGCTGGTCTCCAGCGGACTCGGCTGGCGGGAGGCCTTCACCACGAGAGGTGCTGCGCTGCAGGCACTTCCGGAGCCGCCGGCGGGCCTGGGCGAGGGCGTGTACCTGGGGGTGCTGGGCATGCCGGGTCTGACCGCCTGGGCCGGGGTCACCGAGGTCGCGCCGGTCCGGGAGGGCGACGCGGTCTTCGTCTCGGGCGCGAGCGGCGCGGTGGGCAGCATCGCCGGCCAGCTGGCCCGGGCGCGTGGGGCGGCCCTCGTCGTGGGCAGCGCGGGTTCGGCCGACAAGGTCCGTGCGGTGACCGAGGAGTTCGGGTTCGACCGCTGCTTCTCCTACCGTGACGGCCGCCCGCTGCACGCGCTGCGGGACGCGGCACCCGACGGCATCGACGTCTACTTCGACAACGTCGGCGGCGAGCAGCTGAACGCGGCGCTCATCCACGCCCGAAACTTCGGCCGGTTCGCGCTCTGCGGCGGCATCGCCAGCGGGTACGACGGCAGCGCGGGCGAACCGGTCACCGCGCTCGGGCTGGCCGTCGGCAAGCGGCTCACCCTCCGCGGGTTCATCGTGAGCGACTTCGCGGCCCAGCAGGCCCGTTTCCTCGAGGAGGTCGGCGCGCTGCTCGCGTCGGGCGCCGTCACCTACCGGGAGACGTCCTTCACCGGGATCGAGCAGATCGTCGAGGCGTTCCTGGGGCTGTTCGGCGGCGGTGCGCAGATCGGCAAGGTCGTGGTCGCGGTCTGACCTTGCCGATCAGTCAGAACCAGCCCGCCGCCCCGACGACGCCACGCTCGGACTGATCACGGGCGGGACGTCGCAGGCGTCAGCGGCCGCGGCCCTGGCCGCGGGTGGGCTTGCGGTCGGGCCGCCCGGTGCCGACGCGGTGCGACGGCGCACCGGTCGTACGCGGCCGGCTCGCGGGACGCTGCGCCACCGGCGGTACATAGGTGACCGCCGCGGCCTCCTCGCCGCGGAGCGCCAGCAGGTGCGCGTCGCCCGGCGTGGTCCGTACGGGGGTGACGTCGACCGACGCCAACGCCAGCAGCGAGGCCACGGCACGGGCCTGTTCGGGCAGGGCGAGGGTGACGACGCGCCCGTCGGCGCCGGCCCGGGCCGTCCGCCCGGAGCGGTGCAGGTAGGTCTTGTGCTCGGTCGGCGGGTCCACGTGCACCACCAGGTCGATGTCGTCGACGTGCAGGCCGCGGGCGGCGACGTCGGTGGCCACGAGCACCGGCACGGTGCCGTCGGCGAAGGCGGCCAGCGCGCGGGTACGGGCGTTCTGCGCCAGGTTGCCGTGCAGGGCGCCGCTCGGCACGCCGTCGCGCGTGAGCTGCTTGGCGAGACGGTCGGCGCCGTGCTTGGTACGGACGAACATCAGCGTCCGGCCGCGCCGCTGCGCCAGGGTGTGGACGACGGTGGGTTTGTCGCTGCCGGAGACGGCGAGCACGTGGTGCTCCATCGTCTCGACCGGGTCGGCACCGACGGCGAGGGCGTGCACGATCGGGTTGGCGAGGTGCTCCCGGACGAGCCCGGCTACCTGCGCGTCGAGCGTCGCGGAGAACAGCAGGCGCTGTCCCGGCGGGCACATCCCGAGCAGCTGGCGGACGACCGGCAGGAAGCCGAGGTCACACATCTGGTCGGCCTCGTCGAGCACCACGATCCCGGCGTCGCCGAGGTTGCACGTGCCCTGTGAGATGAGGTCGAGGAGCCGGCCGGGCGTGGCCACGAGCAGGTCGACGCCGCGGGCCAGCGCATCCACCTGCTTGCCGAACCCGACGCCCCCCACGACGGTCCGGGTACGGAGCCCGAGCACCTGCGCGAGTGGGGCGAGCGCCGCGTCGACCTGAGCCGCGAGCTCGCGGGTCGGGACCAGCACGAGCGAGCGGGGCCGCCGTGGTGCGGGCCGGCGGCCCTCGGCGGCGAGGCGCGCCAGCAGCGGCAGGCCGAAGGCCAGCGTCTTGCCCGAGCCGGTGCGGCCGCGGCCGAGCAGGTCGCGCCCGGCGACCGCGTCGACGTAGGTGCGGGCCTGGATCGGGAACGGAGTGTCGAATCCGGCGCGCCGCAGGGCCGTCGCCAGCTTCTCGGGCAGGCCCAGCTGGTCCCAGCCGGGCACAGGGTCGGCCGGGTCGATCGGCGGGGCAGTCTCGAGGGCGGCGATGAGCTCCTCGGCCTGCCGGGCCGATCGGGTGGCACCGCTCTCGGCCTGCGGCCGCGCCGGGCGGCGCTGGCTCGAGCGGTGGCGGCGGGGCGCGGTGGAGTCGGGGCGTGCGGCACTGCGGGCGTTGTTCACGGTCTGCTTCCGGTTGCGGACGAGCCCGGAGCCGAAGTGGGTGGCCGGGCGTGGTCGCGGAACCGGGGTGGCCGCGTGCGCGGCAGGAATGTCCGGGAGCGCCGATCGATCTCGGCGGCGACCTCTCCCGACAAAGACTAGCAGGCCCGCCGCGTTCCACCCTCGAAGGGAATGGATCTGGCGATGTAATGTTGTAAGCATCATGACAACGAAAGGGGTACGACATGAGGAACCATCCTTCTGACGTACGACACCGCGCAGATCGCGGTGCGGAGCAACACCCGGGCGCCCGTGGCCACCACCACGCCGGCCCGGACGAGCAGGGCGAGCACGGTGGGCGGGCGTTCCGGCGCCGCGAGCCCGGCGACGGGCCCCGCGGCCCGCGCGGCGGCGGCCCGCGTGGGCACTTCCGGCGCGGCGGTCCCCGCTTCGCCGACTTCGAGCCCACACCGGTCTCCACCGAGGCCATCACGAGCTGGCTGACCGGGCGCCTGCCCGGCGACTGGTTCGCCGCGGCCCCGACCGTCGAGGTTGACCGCGACGAGATCACGGTGGTGGGAACCCTCGCCGATACCCCCGACGGTGCGGGCGCCGAAGCCGAGGAGGGCCGGATCAGCCGCTTCCGCGAGGACACCCGTGAGCAGCGGATGGCCATCGCCCGCGAGGCCGAGCAGCGCTACGACCGGCGGGTGGCCTGGGGCGCCGTCGCCGGGGGCACCACGGCCCTGTTCACCACCGCCTCCGTCCCGGTGATGACCCGGCTGCGTCAGCCCGAGCGGCAGGTGCTCGACACCCTCGTCGACGCGGGCGTGGCCCGCAGCCGGTCCGAGGCGCTCGGTTGGTGCGTACGCCTGGTCGCGCGCAACACCGACGCGTGGCTGGGACGCCTGCGGGAGGCGATGACCGAGGTCGAGCGGGTCCGCGAGGAAGGCCCCGAGAAGCCCGCGGACGAGGACTGACCGGACCTCAGTCCAGGCCGAGCCAGGCCCGGACCGACCGACCGTCGGCGTCCAGCGCGGGCGCCGGCGGGAACGTCGTCGGGTCCGGGTGCGCGGAGGACTTCACCGGGTTCCCGGGCACCGGCAGGCCGCCGGCGTCGACGACCATCCGGCGCGCCGCTGTCTGTGCCGAGCCAACCGCCTCGGCGACGTCCATCACCGGGCCACAGGGCACGCCAGCCGCCTCCAGCCGCGCCAGCCAGACGTCGGCGTCGGCAGCGGCGAGCGCTCCTTCGAGCGCCGCCTTGAGCGCCTCCCGGTGCGCGTGCCGGGAGGCATTCGCCCCGAACCTCGGGTCCTCGGTCAGACCCGGCCGCCCGACCACCACGGCGAGCTTGCCGAACAGGGCGTCGTTCGCCGCGCAGATGGTGATCGTGCGGTCCGCGCACGCGAAGGTGTCGAACGGGGCGATCGCGAAGTGGGCGTTCCCGATGCTGGTCGGGGTCGCACCGGTCGCCAGGAAGCTCAGCGCCGCCCCCTCCAGCAGCGACACCGTGCTGTCGAACATGGCGACGTCGAGGTGCTGCCCGCGCCCGGTGCGATCCCGCTCGGCCAGCCCCGCCAGCACGGCGACCGCCCCGTACAGCCCGGCCGACAGGTCGGCGATCGGGACGCCCGGCTTGGCCCACGCGCCGCCCTGCGCACCGGTGATCGACATGACGCCGGACATGGCTTGCACGACCGCGTCGTACGCCGGGCGCTGCGACCACGGCCCGGTGTGGCCGAAGCCGGAGAGCGACAGGGCGACGAGGCGCGGGAAGCGCTGCTCGAGCGCCGCCGGGCCGTACCCCAGGCGCTCCATGACGCCGGGCCGGAAGTTCTCCACCACCGCGTCGGCGCGGGCCAGCAGCGCGTCCAGTACGAGCCGGCCATCGGCCGACTTCAGGTCCAGCGCGACCGACTCCTTGCCGCGGTTGACCCGGGCGAAGTAGAGCGATTCGCCGGCCAGGAAGGGCCCGTACGCCCGGGAGTCGTCCCCGGTGCCCGGCCGTTCGACCTTCACGACCCGGGCGCCGAGGTCGGCCAGCAGCATGCAGGTGAAGGGCCCGGCGAGCACCCGGGACAGGTCGACCACCAGCAGCCCTGCGAGCGGTCCGTCCGGCACGAACGCCGAGGCTAGTGCTCGCGGTCAGGCGTAGGCGTACACCGCAAAGGAGATCGCCACGTAGTGGCAGAGGGCCGCGACGATCGTCATGAGGTGGAAGACCTCGTGGTAGCCGAAGATCTTCGGGGCGGGGTCCGGCCGGCGCACCGCGTACACGATGCCGCCGAGGCTGTACATCAGGCCGCCCGCGCACAGCAGCACGAACGGGGCGACGCCGCCGACGTGGATCAGCTGCGGCACGATGAAGGCGGCGGTCCAGCCCAGGCCGAGGTAGAGCGGCAGCACCGCGTACCGGGGGGCGCGCAGCCAGAGCAACCGGGTCGCGACGCCGATGCCGGCGCCGCCCCAGACCACCGCGAGCACCACCACGGCCGTCGTCCCGTGCAGGTCCAGCAGTGCGAACGGCGTGTACGTCCCGGCGATGAACACGAAGATCATCGAATGGTCCAGGCGGGCCATGACGTCGCGGGCGCGTGGACCCCAGTCGCGCCGGTGGTACAGGGCGGAGATGCCGAACAGGCCAGCCAGGCAGACGGCGTAGACGACCGCGGCCAGCCGCGCGCGGGGCACGGGAGCGAGCGCCACCAGGACGAGCCCGGTGAGCAGGCAGAGGACGAACGCGTAGGAGTGCAGGACCCCTCGCAGGCGCGGCTTCACCGCGTCCCGCGGATGCATCGGCAGGTCCATCAGCCGCTCCCATCCGGCGCCACCCGGCCGCGCCAAGGCCTCAGCGTACGGACGAACGAGGGCCCGCTGAGGGTTCCGCGAGTGTCCATGTGGGGAATGCCATACCGACGCAGGCTGTCGCAAAGATGTCCGTCAGTCGTACCATGGATGCAACACCACGCCCCAGTAGGACCGGGCGCGTGGCGGTTGCCGTTTCCGCGAAGAGGCGAGGAGAGCACCGCATGACGACGCTCAGCGACGAGCCCACGACCACCACGGTGCCCGGTCTGGAGAGCCCGCCGACCGCCAACCGTGAACTCGTGGCCTGGGTGTCGGAGGTGGCCGCCCTGACCAGGCCCGACCGGGTCGTGTGGTGCGACGGCACCGAGCAGGAGTACGAGCGGCTCACCACCGAGCTCGTCGACGCGGGCACGTTCACCCGGCTCAACCCCGACAAGCGGCCGAACTCCTTCCACTGTGCCAGCGACCCGAGTGACGTCGCCCGGGTGGAGGACCGCACCTTCATCTGCTCGGTGGACGAGGCGGACGCGGGTCCCACCAACCACTGGGTCGCCCCGGCCGAGATGAAGGCGACACTGTCCGGGCTGTTCGACGGTGCCATGCGCGGCCGCACCATGTACGTGGTGCCGTTCTGCATGGGCCCGCTCGAGTCCGAGATCAGCCAGCTGGGCGTGGAGATCACCGACTCCGCGTACGTGGTGACATCGATGAAGATCATGACGCGGATGGGCACCGCAGCGCTGGCGGCCATCGGCACGGACGGGTTCTTCGTCAAGGCCGTGCACTCCGTCGGCGCGCCACTCGAGCCGGGGCAGGCCGACGTGCCGTGGCCCTGCAACGACACGAAGTACATCACCCACTTCCCGGAGACCCGCGAGATCTGGTCCTACGGTTCGGGCTACGGCGGCAACGCCCTGCTGGGAAAGAAGTGCTACGCGCTGCGCATCGCCTCGGTCATGGCCAGGGACGAGAGCTGGATGGCCGAACACATGCTCATCCTCAAGCTGACCCCGCCCAGCGGCCGGGTCCGCTACGTCGCGGCCGGCTTCCCCAGCGCCTGCGGGAAGACCAACCTCGCGATGCTGCAGCCCACCGTGCCGGGCTGGAAGGTGGAGACCGTCGGTGACGACATCGCCTGGATGCGCTATGGGCGCGACGGGCGCCTGTACGCCATCAACCCCGAGTTCGGCTTCTTCGGCGTCGCGCCCGGCACCGGCGAGTCCACCAACGCCAACGCGATCAAGACCCTGTACGGGAACGCGATCTTCACCAACGTCGCGCTGACCGACGACGGCGACGTGTGGTGGGAAGGTCTGACCGACGACCAGCCGGCGCACCTGACCGACTGGAAGGGCAACGACTGGACGCCCGCGTCGACCACTCCGGCCGCGCACCCCAACGCGCGTTTCACCGTGCCGGCCGGGCAGTGCCCGACGATCGCACCCGAGTGGGAGGACCCCACCGGCGTCCCGATCGACGCGATCCTGTTCGGTGGCCGGCGCGCGACCGCCGTCCCGCTGGTCACCCAGTCGCGGGACTGGGCACACGGCGTCTTCCTGGGCTCGACCGTGTCGTCCGAGACGACCGCGGCCGCCGCCGGTCAGATCGGTCAGCTGCGCCGTGACCCGTTCGCGATGCTGCCGTTCTGCGGCTACCACATGGGCGACTACTTCGCGCACTGGCTCGACATCGGCGCGAAGGCCGACAGCGAGGACAAGCTGCCGAAGATCTTCTACGTCAACTGGTTCCGGAAGTCCGACGACGGGGTGTTCCTGTGGCCCGGGTTCGGCGAGAACAGTCGCGTCCTGAAGTGGATCGTCGACCGGCTCGACGGGACGGCGGACGGTGTGGACACCCCGATCGGCATCGTGCCGACCATCGAGGCGTTGGACACCGACGGTCTCGACATGCCGGCCGCGGACCTGGCCACCCTGCTGTCGGTCGACGTGGAGATCTGGAAGCAGGAGGCCGCGTTGATCCCGGCCCACTTCGAGACCTTCGGCGACAAGCTGCCGGCCGCCCTCTGGTCGCAGTACGAGAGCCTCGTCGCCCGCCTCGGGGCAACCGCCGGCTGAGCCGGCTCGCACCGCTGGCTGCTGCGGGTCGCACCGCCGACTGAGCGGGCTGGCACCGCTGGCGGCTGCGTCGGCGTACCCTCGCGGCGTGGGCGTCCGCGACCTGGTCTACGGCGGGTACGAGCGGCGCCTGGCGCGGCAGCTCGAGGGCGCGGACACGCCGCGCCACGTCGGCGTGATGCTCGACGGCAACCGCCGGTGGGCGCGGTCGGTCGGCCTCCTCGACGTGAACGACGGCCACCAGCGGGGCGCTGACAAGATCGTCGACCTGCTCGGCTGGTGCGAGGAGGCGGGCGTCGAGGTCGTCACCCTCTGGCTGCTGTCGACCGACAACCTCAGCCGCGACGCCGCTGAACTCGAGCCGCTGCTGCGGATCATCGAGGAGACCGTCGCCGACCTCGCCGCGCGGCGGCGCTGGCGCATCCGTGGGGTCGGTTCGCTCGACCTGCTCCCGGAACCCACGGCGGTCGCGCTGAAGGCAGCCGAGGAGGCGACCGTCGACCTGCCGGGCCACCTGATCGAGGTCAACGTGGCCGTCGGGTACGGCGGCCGCCGCGAGATCGCCGACGCCGTCCGCAGCCTCCTGATCGAGCATGCAGCGCGTGGCGCTACCCTCGAGGAGGTCGCGTCGTTCCTCGACGTGGAGCACATCGCCGAGCACCTGTACACCCGCGGGCAGCCCGACCCGGACCTGTTGATCCGTACCTCCGGCGAGCAGCGGTTGTCGGGGTTCCTGCTGTGGCAGAGCGCGCACAGCGAGTTCTACTTCTGCGACGCCTACTGGCCGGAGTTCCGTCGGGTCGACTTCCTGCGCGCGCTGCGCTCGTACTCGGCGCGACACCGCCGTTTCGGCGGCTGACCGCAGGGCGGCGGGGTGGGGGGCGCCGGTGATGGCAGGCTCCGTGCGTGGACTGGCAGGCATGGCACCGGGCGTACGACGATCCCACCTCGGCTCTCGCGCAGCGGCGTGCCTGTGTACAGCGGCACGTCCGGGCCCGCCTGGATGCCGGTCCGGCGCGGCTGCTGAGCCTCTGCGCCGGGGACGGAGCGGACGTGCTCGGCGTGCTGCGGCCGACCGACGAGGTGAGCGGCCGCCTGGTGGAGCTCGACCCCGACCTGGCGGCGTCGGCCAGGTCAGCGGCGGTGCGGGCGACAGAGCAGGCGGCGGGTCGGACGGCGCTCGACGTGGTGTGCGCGGACGCGGGCTGGTCGGACGCGTACGCCGGCGCGGTCCCGGCCGACCTGCTCCTGCTGTGCGGGATCTTCGGCAACATCGTCGACGCGGACATCCGTACCTGCATCGAGGCGGTGCCGCAGCTCTGCGCGCCGGGTGCGTGGGTGGTCTGGACCCGCGGCCGACACGGTGACGGGCGCGGTCCGCAGGACCCGGGTGTGGACCCGCGGGGCGACCTCACCCCGGCCATCCGCGGCTGGTTCGCCGCTGTCGGGTGCGCCGAAGTGGCTTTCGACGCGCCGGGGGAGAGCGGTTGGTCGGTCGGCGTGCACCGCTTCGACGGCGAGCCCGCGCTGCTCGAGCCGGGCCGGCGGGTGTTCGCCTTCAGTCCCTGAGGGGCCGTCCACCACCCCGGCCGCCCACCACCCATCCGCCCAGCCGCCTACCACCCGGCCGCCCACCATCCGGCCGCCGCCGCGAACCCTGCCGACCGCACCCCCGCCGCCGCGAGATGTGTCAGATGTACGGGCCAGCCGGCTCGTCGTGGTGAACTCGCCGCATCTCGGCGGGGAGGGGGGTGGGGGGCGGGGAGGGAGGGGGGTGAACGGCCCGCGCTGCCGGGCGTGTCGCCGCACCGACGATCTCCACCCGTCCTAGCGTCAGTGCCGACGGCAGGGCAGTCACGTCCGGCCGTCCGGGAGGCCACCGGGTGCGTCGCGTCGACGACACGAGAGCGGGGGCCGGACCAGGCCACCGCGGGTGGCCAGGTCCCGGACCCCACCCACGTGAAGGCGGTCTGCCCGTGCCCGCTCCGCTGCACCCCGTGTCGCGTCCGCTCCGCCGCCCGTCCGGTCTCGCCACCGTGCCCGAGCACACGGAGCCGCAGGTCCGCACGTACGTCCTGGACACCAGCGTCCTGCTCTCCGACCCTGGTGCGCTGCTGCGGTTCGCCGAGCACGAGGTCGTAGTCCCGCTCGTCGTGATCAGCGAACTGGAGGCCAAGCGCGACCACGCCGAGCTGGGCTACTTCGCCCGCCAGGCGCTACGGCTGCTCGACGACCTGCGGGTACGGCACGGCCGGCTCGACCTGCCGTTCCCGGTTGGGGACGATGGCGGCTCGGCGCGGGTGGAGCTGAACCACTCCGACCTGCGCGTGCTTCCGACGGGCTTCCGGGTCGAGGACAACGACGCCCGCATCCTGGTGGTGGCGCTCAACCTGCAGCGCGAGGGCCGGACGGTCGTGCTGGTGAGCAAGGACCTGCCGCTGCGGGTCAAGGCGGCCAGCCTCGGCCTCGCCGCCGACCAGTACCGCGCGGAGCTCGCCACCGACACCGGGTACACCGGCATGGCCGAGATCGAGGTCCGCGCCGACGTCCTGGACGCGCTCTACGAGGGTGGGCCGGTCGACCTCGCCGAGGCCGCGGAGCTCGCGGTCCACACCGGCCTGGTCCTGCACTCACCCCGCGGTTCGGGCCTCGGCCGGGTCACCGCCGACAAGCAGGTGATGCTGGTACGGGGCGACCGCGAGGCCTTCGGCGTCCGCGGGCGCAGCGCGGAGCAGCGGGTCGCGCTGGACCTGCTGCTCGACCCCGACGTCGGCATCGTCTCCCTCGGCGGGCGCGCCGGCACCGGCAAGTCCGCCCTCGCACTGTGCGCCGGGCTGGAGTCGGTGCTGGAGCGCCGACTGCACCGCAAGGTGATCGTCTTCCGGCCGCTGTACGCCGTGGGTGGCCAGGACCTCGGCTACCTGCCCGGCGACTCCGGCGAGAAGATGGCCCCGTGGGCGCAGGCGGTGCACGACACCCTCGGTGCGATCGTCGCGCCCGAGGTCGTCGCCGAGGTGCTCGAGCGAGGCATGCTGGAGGTGCTGCCGCTCACGCACATCCGGGGCCGGTCGCTGCACGACGCGTACGTGATCGTCGACGAGGCGCAGTCACTGGAGCGGGGCGTCCTGCTGACGGTGCTGTCGCGGCTCGGCCGCGGGTCGCGGGTGGTGCTCACCCACGACATCGCGCAGCGGGACAACTTGCGCGTCGGCCGGCACGACGGGATCGCGGCCGTGGTGGAGGCACTGGCCGGACATCCGCTGTTCGCGCACATCACGCTGACCCGCAGCGAGCGGTCGCCGATCGCCGCGCTGGTCACGACGATGCTGGAGCAGCTGCCGGGCTGACCCCGCGGAAACGGGTCAGGACACCGTCGGGCGGCGCAGGGGCGGGGTGGCCGCCAGCTGGGCCAGTTCGTCGGCGTCGGCGAGGGCGCGGCCGAACTCCCGCAGGTCCTCGTGGTCGAGTGCAGGGGCATAGCTGCCGGCCCGCTCGGCCACCTCGGCCGGCACCAGGATGATCGTCGCGCCGGCGCCCCGCAGCAGCGGCACGGCCTTGACCGAGGTGGGCTTCTCGACGAGGCCGTCGCAGCTGGGGCAGCTGTAGCGGTAGAGCGGGTCGCAGGCTGTGGTCGACACCAGGACGGTGACCTGGGTCGCCGGCACCTCGACCGTGCCACAGCTGGGGCAGGTCGACCGGACGATCGTTTCCTCGGAGCTCACCAGACGTGTGTCGGTCACACTGCGTGGCTCCTTCAGTGCCGATCGGGTGAGGACCGCCAACGACGACCCGGACGGGTGACGGCACCGGACGCCGTACGCAGGCGCCGCAGGGTGTGTCGGCGGGACTAGCATCGCGCCTACTGCATGTTCTCGAGGAACTCCAGCAGGTCGGTGGCGTGCTCCTCCTCGACGGCCAGGATCTGCTCGAAGACCCGCTTCGACGTGGGGTCACCGTCGGCGAGCCAGCCGATGATCTCCGTGTACGACGCGATCGCGATCCGCTCCGCGATCAGGTCCTCCTTCACCATGGCCAGCAGCCCGGTGCTCGCGTCGTACTCGGCGTGCGACCTGGTGGTCAGCGTCTCCGGATTGAAGTCCGGCGCCCCGCCGAGCTGGGTGATCCGTTCGGCCAGCTGGTCGGCGTGCTGCTGCTCCTCGTTGGAGTGCTGGAGGAACTCCGCCGCCACCGGGCCGGCGTTGAGGCCGGTCGCGGTGTAGTAGTGCCGGCGGTAGCGCAGCGTGCAGACGATCTCGGTGGCGAGAGCCTCGTTCAGCACGCTGATCACCCGCTCCACGTCGGCCCCGTACGCATCGGTGACGGGGCCTTTCTCTATGTGCTCGCGGGCCCGGGCTCGCAGCGTCTGGACGTCGGTCAGGAAGTCACCCATGACCCCATCCTGCCCGCAGCCGGGCAGGCCGGAAACCTCACGACGGGCAGGAGGCGGATGCAGCGGGCGTCGCACGGGTCCCGCGCGGGTCAGGCGGTCGCGGGACGCGTCATCGAAAGTACGTCGAGGGCGGCGTCGAGCTGCTCCAGGGAGAGCTTGCCCGCCTCGACGTAGCCCCGCGCCAGCACGACCTCGCGGATCGTCGCGTCCTGCGCCAACGCCTGCTTGGCCACCTTCGCCGCTTCCTCGTAGCCGAGGTAGCGGTTCAGCGGCGTGACGATGCTGGGGCTGGACTCCGCGTAGCGACGGCAGCGCTCGACGTCGGCCGTGGTCCCGTCGATGGTCTTGTCGGCGAGCAGGGTCGCAATGCTGGCGAGGATCCGCACGGACTCGAGCACGTTGCGCGCGATGACCGGCAGCATCACGTTCAGCTCGAGGTTGCCGGCGGCGCCCCCGAAGGCCACCGCGGCGTCGTTGCCGATGACCTGTGCGACGACCTGGCAGACGGCCTCGCAGATGACCGGGTTGACCTTGCCGGGCATGATCGAACTGCCGGGCTGGAGGTCGGGCAGGTGGATCTCGCCCAGGCCCGCGCGCGGCCCCGACGACATCCAGCGCAGGTCGTTGGCGATCTTGTTGAAGCTCACGGCCACGACCCGCAGCACCCCCGACAGCTCGACGATCGCGTCGCGGCTGGCCTGCGCCTCGAAGTGGTTGCGGGCCTCGGTCAGCGGCAGGCCGGTGCGCTCGGCGAGCAGGCCGATGACGCCGGCGGCGAACCCCGGCGGGGTGTTGATCCCGGTGCCGACGGCGGTGCCGCCGAGCGGCAGCTCGCCGACGCGGGGGAGCACCGACTCGAGTCGTTCGATGCCCAGCCGCACGGCGGCGGCGTAGCCACCGAACTCCTGGCCGAGCGTCACCGGGGTCGCGTCCATGAGGTGCGTACGCCCGGACTTGACCACCGTCGCGAACTCGGCCGCCTTGGCCTCCAGCGCGATCGCGAGGTGGTCGAGCGCCGGCAGCAGCAGGTGGGTCACCGAGCTGGCGGCGGCGATGTGGATGGAGGAGGGGAAGACGTCGTTCGAGGACTGGCTGGCGTTGACGTGGTCGTTGGGGTGCACCGGCGCGCCGAGTCTGTCGCCGGCCAGCGTCGCGATCACCTCGTTGGCGTTCATGTTGCTGCTGGTGCCCGAGCCGGTCTGGAAGACGTCGAGCGGGAACTCCGCGTCCCAGCGGCCGTCGGCCACCTCGGCGGCGGCGGCCTCGACGGCCGCGGCGATCGCCGGGTCGAGCACCCCTAGCTCGGCGTTGACGTGGGCGGCGGCACCCTTGATCGCGGCGAGTGCCGCGATGTGCGCCCGCTCCAGGCGTACCCCCGAGACGGGGAAGTTCTCGACCGCCCGCTGCGTCTGCGCGCGCCACTTGGCCTCGCGGGGGACCAGCACGTCGCCCATCGAGTCGTGCTCGGTACGGAACTCCTGCTCGCTCATGCCCGCGAGGGTACCGAGCCGGTCTCAGGACTCGTGGCGGTCGAAGTCGACGGCGGAGTAGGTGCGCAGCTTGGTGAGCGAGTGCTGCGAGTCGACGTACCGGATGGTGCCGGACTTCGACCGCATGACCAGCGAGTGGGTCGAGCAACCGCCGCCGAAGTACCGCACGCCCCGTACCAGGTCGCCGTCGGTGACGCCGGTCGCGACGAAGAAGACGTTGTCGCTGGCGACGAGGTCGTCGGTGGTCAGCACGGCGTCCAGGTCGTGCCCGGCGGCCAGCGCCTTGTCCCGCTCGGCGTCGTCGCGCGGGGCCAGCCGGGCCTGGATCACCCCGCCCAGGCACTTCACCGCGCAGGCCGAGATGATCCCCTCCGGCGTGCCGCCGACGCCGAGCAGCAGGTCGATGCCGCTGCCGCTGCGGGCGGCGGCGATGGCGCCGGCCACGTCGCCGTCGGAGATGAGGCGGATGCGCGCGCCCGAGGCGCGTACCTCCTCGACCAGGTCTTCGTGCCGAGGCCGGTCGAGCACCACGACGGTGACGTCCTCGGCGCTGCCGCCCTTGGCCCGGGCGACGGCGGTCACGTTCTCGGCCACGGGGGCGCGGATGTCCACCACCCGCGCCGCCTCCGGACCGGTCACGAGCTTGTCCATGTAGTACACGGCGGACGGGTCGTACATGGTGCCGCGCTCGGCCACGGCCAGCACGGCGATCGCGTTGTTCTTCCCCTTGGCCATCAGCGTCGTCCCGTCGACCGGGTCGACCGCGACGTCCACATCAGGGCCGGTGCCGTCACCCACGGCCTCGCCGTTGTAGAGCATCGGCGCGGAGTCCTTCTCGCCCTCGCCGATCACCACCACGCCGCGCATCGAGACGCTGCCGATCAGCCGCCGCATGGCGTCGACGGCGGCGCCGTCGCCGCCGTTCTTGTCCCCGCGCCCGACGTAGCGACCGGCGGCCATCGCGGCGGCCTCGGTGACCCGTACCAGCTCCAGCGCCAGGTTGCGGTCGGGTGCCTCGGCATGGGGGTCGGGTGCGGCGGCCTGCGGCCCGGGAGAGGTCACCGACTGACCCTATCGAGATCGGCAGGCGGCAGCGGCGCGCGCGGTGGCAGGATCGGCTTTCCGGCCGGCAGCGGAGAGGCAGCGACGTGGGTGAGATGGACCCGACCTCGATGGGTGCGGCCGTCTACCCGCTGCTGAACAGCATCGTCGTCCCGCGGCCGATCGCCTGGGTGTCGACCCGCTCGGCCGAGGGGGTCACCAACCTGGCCCCGCACTCGTACTTCACGGTCGCCTCGGTGGCGCCGCCGGTGGTGTCCTTCACCTCGATCGGGACCAAGGACTCGCTGCGCAACATCCGCGCGAGCGGGGAGTTCGTCGTGCACGTCGTGTCGCGGGCGCTGGCCGAGACCGCCAACGGCACGGGTACGGACTTCCCCGCCGACCTGAGCGAGTACGAGGCCCTCGACCTGGCCACGGTGCCGGCGCACTCCGTCGCACCGCCCCGGCTCGCCGCCGCGGGCGTGGCGCTGGAGTGCCGGTCGGCCGGCGAGCGCTGCTTCGGCGACTCGACCGTGGTGTTCGGGGAGGTGGTGTGGATCGGCGTCGACGACGCGCTGCTCGCCGCGGACGGGTATGTCGACCTCCGCGCGCTCGCGCCGGTGTCCCGGCTCGGGCGCAACGACTGGGCGGAGGTGGGCGAGGTGTTCGCCCTGCGCCGACAGCCGTACGGCGAGTGGGCCCGGGCGCAGCGCTCGTGAGCACCCGCGCGGTCGAGACGCGCGCCTCGCTGCTCGCGGCGGCGGCGCGCGTGTTCTGCAGCGACGGCTACCACGACACCTCGGTGGCCGGCATCGTCGCCGAGGCGAACGCCAGCGTCGGCAGCCTCTACCACCACTTCGGCGCCAAGTCCGACCTCTACACGGCTCTGTTCGAGGAGTACGCGCAGCGGCAGGAGGAGCGGGCGGCCGGCGCGGTGAAGGCGGCGCGCGAGACGGGGGAGAGCGACCTGCTGGCGCTGTTCGTTGCCGGCGCCCGCGCGTACCTGATCGGGTGCTGGGGCGAACGCTCCCTCACCCGGCTCTTCCACACCGGCGACGGCCCGCCGGGCTTCGAGACCCTGCGGCGGCGTCGCTACCGGCACTGGACGCGGCGCAACCAGGTGCTGCTGCACGCGCCGGAGGACCCGGCCGGCACCGCCCTCGTGCTCGTTTTGACGACGGTGCTGTCGGAAGCCGGGCACGAGGTCGCGCTGCTCGACGACGAGGCCGCGGCGGAGCAGTTGGCGGAGCAGGTGCTCGTCCTGATCGCCCGGATCGGCGGGGAGCGGCCGTTATCGTGACCGCGTGGCAGCCGATGTCCATCCCGAGCTGACCGGGCGGCGCGGCGACTACCCGATCCTCGCGACGTCGTGCTACCTCGCCAGCCACACCCTCGGCGCGATGCACCTCGAGACGCCGGTGCGGCTGGCGGAGTTCACCGACCGCTGGGCGACGCAGGGCGTGACGGCCTGGGAGACCTGGCGGCCGGAGATGACCCGCGTCGCCGACCTCGTCGGTGCCGTCGTCGGGGCACCCGCCGGCGCCACCGTGTTGCGCGCCAACGTCGCCGACCTGCTCGGCGCGCTCGTGTCGTGCCTGGACCTGACCGGTCGTCGCAACCGGATCGTGTACGCCGACGGGGTCGAGTGGCCCGGCAGCCACTACCTGCTGCGTGAGCAGGAGCGGTACGGCGCCGAGGTCGTCACCGTCCCGATCAGCGAGGACGGCGGGGTGACGGTCGAGGAGGGCCGGCTGGCCGGGGCCATCGACGGCCGGACCGCGTTGGTCTACGTCAGTGCCGTGCTGTTCCGTACCTCGACGCTGCTCGACATCGCGCCCATCGTGGCCAAGGCCCGCGACGTCGGCGCCGTGGTCGTGCTCGATGCGTACCAGGCCGCGGGCACGGTGCCGATCGACGTGGTCGCCCTCGGCGTCGACGTCTGTCTGGGCGGTTCGGTGAAGTACCTGTCCGGTGGCCCCGGCACGGGGTGGATGTACGTCGCCGACCACCTCGCCGACCTGCTGCGGCCGTCGTCGGTGGGGTGGTTCGGCCACGCGCGGCCGTTCGACTTCGCGTTCGACGCTATCGAGTACGCGCCCGGAGTCGTCCGCTTCGCCGGCGGGACGCCGGTCGTCCCCGCCGCGTACGCGGCAGCGCCGGGCTACGAGGCGGTCCTGGACGTCGGCGTGCAGCGCATCCGGGAGCGGTCCCAGGCGCTCACCCAGCATCTGGTGGCGGGTGCGCTGGCCCACGGCTGGCAGGTCAACTCGCCGCTGGCGGCGGAGCGCCGCGGTGGCCACGTGGCCTTCGACCCGGGCGACGCCCGGCGGGTGCACGACCGGCTGGTTGCGGGCGGCGTGGTCGTCGACCACCGGCCGGGTGTCGGGCTGCGCGCGTCGCCGCACTTCTACAACACCCTGGAGGAGGTCGACCGCCTCATCGAGGCCGTCGCGGCGGCCGTCGCGGGGCGCTAGCGCGGGGCGCCGCTTGTCGAGGTTGGGTCCGGCAGATCGCCTGTCCGGCGGACCCAACCTCGACAATGGCCGCGGCACGAGGTAGCTCAGCGGGCCGCCTTCTGCCGGGCCCGGTACGCCGCGACGTGCGCCCGGGTCGCACAGCGGTCGGAGCACCACCGGCGCGGTCGGCCGCCGTTGCGCTCCAGGAACGCGTTGCCGCAGGAGGTGTCGGCGCACACCCCGAGGTGGTCGACGCCGTGCTCGGTGAGGGCGAGCGCGAGCCCGTAGCACGCGGAGGTCACGTACTCGGCGGCCGCATCCGGCGCCTTCGGGCCGGTCACGTGCAGGTGCCACCGCTCGTCGTCGTGGCCCGAGATGCGCGGCGTCACGGGCCAGGCAGTGAGCAGTCGGTTCAGCCGGTCGACGGCGGCCCGGCCCCGACCGCCGGCGGCGTCGGCGAACACCCGCCGCAGCTCACCGCGGACCTCCTCGAGCACGCCGAGATCGGCGGCGGTGGCGCGCCGTGCGTACCACTCGGAGACCTGGTCGCGCAGGAGGCGTCGCGCCGCGGTGAGGTCGGGGAGGGCGGTGTTCGCCAACGCCACGGCCCGGTCGGCGTAATCGGCCTGGTGCATATCTGAACCTTACGCTACGGTCGAATGAGACGTCAGGGTCCATCGTATATGAGAGCCTTACGGGAGGTGGCGTGACCACAGTGGCGGCGCCGCTGTCGGGCCGGCGAATTGCGGCGCTTACCGCCTCCGCCTTCGTCGTGCTCGCCGCCGAGCCGTCGTACTTGCTCGTGGACACCGCTGTCGTCGGGCACCTCGGGAACGTCCAGCTGGGTGGGCTCGGCATCGCCGTCGCGCTGGTCGGTCTGCTGCTGGTGGTCGGTGACTTCGTCGAGTACGGCACCACCGGCCGGGCGGCGCGGGCCTTCGGCGCCGGGCGCATCGACCAGGCCCACGCCGAGGGGGTGACGGCCTCCTGGCTCGCGCTGGGAGTGGGTCTCGTTCTGGCCCTCGCGGGGGAGCTGCTCGCCGCCCCGGTGGTCCGCCTACTCGCCGGTGGCGGCGGCGAGGTCGCCACGGAGGCGGTGGCCTGGTTGCGGATCGGGCTGCTCGGCCTACCCGGCGTGCTGCTGGTGCTGGCCGGCAACGGTTGGATGCGCGGTCTGCAGATCACCCGCGCGCCGGTCCGGATCGTGCTGCTGGCCAACGCGATCTCGGCGGCGCTGTGCCCCGTGCTGGTCTACCCGCTCGGGCTCGGGCTGCGGGGTTCGGCGCTGGCCAACCTCGCCGGCCAGGCGGTGGGCGGGGCCCTGTTCGTGCGCGAGCTGCGTGGTCCGCGTACCCCGCACTGGGCCACCATGCGCGCGCAGCTGGTGGTCGGCCGGGACCTGGTCGTCCGCAGCGCCGGCTTCCAGGCCGCGTTCCTGACCGCTGCCGCGGTCGCGGCCCGGATGGGGCCGGCGCAGCTCGCCGCGCACCAGATCGGCCTGCAGCTCGACGGCTTCACCGCGCTGCTGCTCGACTCCGTTGCCATCGCAGCCCAGTCGCTTGTCGGCGCCGCGCTCGGCGCCGCCGACGCCGCGGTCGCCCGGCACGTCGCCTGGCGGGTCGCCCGCTGGGGCGGGTACGCGGGGCTCGGCTTCGCGGCCATGTTCGGCGCCGGCTGGTGGCTGATCCCGCAGGCCTTCACGTCCTCGCCCGCGACACTGCACCAGGCGCACCTGCTGTGGCCGTGGTTCGTCGCCTCGCTGCTGCCAGCCGGGGTGCTGTTCGCCCTCGACGGCGTGCTGATCGGCGCCGGGGACGTGGGCTTCATGGCCGGGCTCACGCTCGTCGCGGGGCTGCTCTTCTTCGCCCCGGTGGACCTCGCCGCGCTGCACTGGCACTGGGGCATCGGCGGTGTCTGGGCCGGGTTGCTGGCCTTCTACCTCGTCCGCCTCGCCGGGATGGTCGCGCGCACCCGCGGCGACCGCTGGGTCGTGACCGGCGCCTTCGCGCAGCGCAGAGGGGATCGGCAGCCGACCTAGCCGGCAGAGCCGGCCGTTCACTTGCCTGTCGGCATGCAATGATCGAGCGGGGACGAGGAGGTGTCGTGGCGGAGCGGCCCGAGGAGCCCGCGGCCGACGGGTGGGTCCGCCGCCTGTCCGGCTACGTCTGGCGCTACCGCGGCAACGTGGTGCTTGCCTTCGGCGCCGCCCTGCTGGCCACCCTCGTCACGACCGCGACGCCGCTGGTCGAGCGGCACGTCATCGACGACGTCATCGTCACCCGGCGTACCTCCATCGTCCCCTGGGCGATCCTGCTGGTCGCGTTCGGCCTGCTGCGGTTCGGGCTCGGCTTCGTGCGGCGCTACGTCGGCGGCCGGCTCTCCCTCGACGTCCAGTACGACCTGCGCGACGACGTGTTCGGTGCGCTCCAGCGGCTCGACGGCGCCCGCCAGGACGAGCTGGCAACCGGCCAGATCGTCAGCCGGTCGAGCAGCGACATCACCCTGGTGCAGGGCCTGTTGGCGTTCCTGCCCAACATGACCGGCAACGCCCTGCTGTTCGTGACTTCGCTGGTGGTGATGGCGTTCCTCTCGCCGCTGCTCACCGTGGTGGCGCTGCTGGTCGGGCCCGCGCTGCTGCTGGTCAGCCTGCGCAGCCGCCGCACCCTGTTCCCGGCGAGCTGGGCGGCGCAGCAGGAGGCCGGAGCGGTGGCCGGCGTCGTCGAGGAGGACGTGGTCGGCGTCCGCGTCGTGAAGGGCTTCGGGCAGGAGGCGCGCGAGGTCGCCCGCCTCGAGAGCGCCGCCCGCCGGCTGTTCGCCGCCCGGCTGCGAGTGGTCCGGCTCACGTCCCGCTACTCGCCTGCGCTGCAGGCGATCCCGGGGGTCGGGCAGATCGCCGTGCTCGCCTTCGGCGGTGTTCTCGCGGCCCGGCACGAGATCACGCTGGGGACCTTCCTGGCCTTCTCCACGTACCTCGCGGAGATGGTCTCGCCGGTCCGGATCCTGGCCGGGCTGCTGACGATCGGCCAGCAGGCGCGGGCCTCGGTCGTCCGGGTGCTGGAGGTCGTCGACTCGCAGCCCGCGGTCACCGAGCGGCCCGACGCCACCGACCTCGCCGACGTCCGCGGCCTGGTCGAGCTCGACGGCGTGACCTTCGGGTACGTCCGCTCCCAGCCAGTCCTGCGCGACGTGAGCGTCCGCATCGAGCCGGGGGAGACGGTGGCCTTCGTCGGCGGCGCCGGGTCGGGCAAGTCCACCGTGGCGCTGCTGCTGTCGCGGTTCTACGACGTGCAGGGCGGCGCGGTCCGCCTCGACGGGCACGACGTCCGCGACCTCACGCTGTCCTCCCTCCGCGCCCGTACGGGCGTCGTCTTCGAGGACTCGTTCCTGTTCTCCGACAGCGTCCTGGCCAACGTCGGGTACGGCCGGCCCGGCGCCACCAGGGCGCAGGTGGAGGCCGCGGCCCGCGCGGCGGAGGCGGACACGTTCATCCGCGGGCTGCCGGCCGGGTACGACACCGTGGTCGGCGAGATGGGGCTCACCCTCTCGGGCGGTCAACGCCAGCGGGTGGCGCTCGCGCGGGCGCTGCTCACCGACCCGCGGGTGCTGGTTCTCGACGACGCGACCAGCGCGGTCGACACGAGCACCGAGGCGGAGATCCACGCGACCCTGCACCGGCTGATGCAGGGCCGGACGACGCTGCTCGTGGCCCACCGCCGCTCGACGCTGCGGCTGGCCGACCGCATCGTCGTGCTCGACCGCGGCCGCGTCGTCGACACCGGGACCCACGCGGAGCTGACCGCGCGCTGCCCGCTCTACCGATTGCTGCTGTCCGGTCCGGGCGAGGACGCCGAGGGCATCGCCGCCCCGGTCGAGACCGAGCCCCAGGTCGAGGGGATCACGCCGTCGCTCTGGCGCCGCGACTCGGCGGCCGAGCCGGTCACCGCCGTCGGCGACGTCCGGCGCCCCGCGCCGATGGGCCGCGGCGGGGGAGGCGGCGGCGGGGGCATGGGCGGCCCGATGGGCGCCGCGATGCTGTCGCTGCCTGCCACCCCGGAGCTGCTGGCCGCAGTCGAGGCCCTGCCGCCCGCGACCGGCGAGCCCGACGTCGACATCGCTGCTGCCACCGCCGCCGACCCGGGCTTCTCGCTGCGCAGCCTGCTGCGCCCGCTGCGGCGTCCGTTCGCGCTCGGGCTGGGCCTGGTGCTGCTCGACGCGGTCGCCGGCCTCGTGCTGCCGCTGCTCGTGCGGCACGGCGTCGACGACGGGATCGCCAAGGGGATCGCCGGCCCGTTGCTGGCGGCATCGGCGGTCGGCCTGGTGGTGGTGGCTGCCGACTGGGTCGTGTCGATCGGGCAGACCGTCGTCACCGGCCGCACCGGCGAGCGGCTGCTCTACACCCTGCGGCTCAAGACGTTCGCGCAGCTCCAGCGGCTCGGCCTGGACTACTACGAGCGCGAACTGGCCGGCCGGATCATGACGCGGATGACCACCGACGTGGACGCGCTGTCGGCGTTCCTGCAGAACGGACTGGCCACCGCGTTCGTGTCGGTGCTCCAGTTCGCCGGCGTCTTCGTCGTGATGCTGGTGCTCGACCTGCGGCTCGCCCTGGTGGTGGTGGTCCTGCTGCCGGTGCTGGTAGCGGCGACGGTGGTGTTCCGGTCCCGCTCGGCCCGGGCGTACGCCGAGGCCCGGGAACGGGTCAGTGCCGTCAACGCCAGCCTGCAGGAGAACCTCTCCGGCGTCCGCGTCACCCAGGTGTTCAACCAGCAGGGCACCAGCACCGGCCGGTTCCGCGATGTCAGCGACTCGTACCGGGTCAGCCGGCTGCGCGCGCAGCGCTACATCGCGACGTACTTCCCGTTCATGGAGTTCCTCTCGGAGCTGGCCGCGGCCGTGGTGCTCGTCGTCGGTGCCTCGCTCGTGCACGGCCGGGCGCTGACGACCGGCGGGCTGCTCGCCTTCCTGCTGTACGTGGACCTGTTCTTCGACCCCGTCCAGCAGCTGTCGCAGGTCTTCGACGCCTACCAGCAGGCGCGCGTGGGGCTGCGGCGGCTCTCCGAGCTGCTCCGTACGCCGACCACGGTGCCGCTGGCCGAGCACCCGCTGCCGGTGGGCGAGCTGTCCGGCGACATCGCCTTCACCGACGTGCACTTCGCCTACGCCGGGGCCCGACAGGAGGCACTGCGGGGGGTCGACCTGCAGGTGGTCCCGGGCGAGACCCTCGCCATCGTCGGGGAGACCGGCGCCGGCAAGTCCACCCTGGTCAAGCTCGTCGCCCGGTACTACGACGTCACCGGCGGCGCGGTGCTGGTGGACGGCCGGGACGTCCGGGACCTCGATCTCGCCGGCTACCGACACCGGCTCGGGGTCGTGCCGCAGGAGGCGTTCCTGTTCGCCGGCACGGTGCGGGACGCGATCGCGTACGGCCGCCCCGCGGCCAGCGACGTCGAGGTCGAGGCCGCGGCCCGCACGGTCGGGGCGCACGAGGTCGTCGCCTCGCTCGCCGGGGGGTACCTGCACCCGGTCGGCGAGCGGGGGAAGGCGCTGTCGGCCGGCCAGCGGCAGCTCCTCGCGCTGGCCCGGGCGGCGCTCGTCGACCCCGACCTGCTGATCCTGGACGAGGCCACCGCCTCGCTCGACCTGGCCACCGAGGCCGCGGTCACCCGCGCCATGGAGACGCTGGCCCGGCGGCGTACGACGCTGGTGATCGCGCACCGGCTCTCCACCGCCGAACGCGCCGACCGGGTGGTGGTGATGTCCGCGGGCCGCGTCGTCGAGGTCGGGCCGCACGCCGAGCTGGTCGCGGCCGGCGGGGAGTACGCACGGCTGTGGGCGTCGTTCACCGGCGAGCCGGTCGCGGTCGGCTGACTGGGCACCGGGGGCCGCTCCGGCACGCGCCCGCCGCGGCCGTGCGCGATCATCGCCTGGTGGCGGCGCGGCGGCGGGGCGGGTCGTACCGCGACATGCTGCTGACGCTGGCGATCTTCGTCGTCGGGATCGTCGCGGTGGTCGCCTTCGGGCCGCGCGATCATCGCTCGTCGGTCGCCACGCCGGTCGCGTTCAGCGTGTCGCTGGCGGCGCTCCGGTCCGCGGCGCCGTTCCCGGTCTACGCCCCGGCGACGGTGCCGGCCGGCTGGACGCCGAACCACGTCGCGACCCACGTGCCCGACGCGGCCGACCCGGCGTACTCGCTGGACCTGGGCTTCTACCTCGCGGGCAGCAAGCAGTACGTGGCGGTCGAGCAGTCCGACGCGGTCGGGTTCCTGGTCGCGCAGCTCGGCACGGCCGGGCGGGAGACCGGCGCCGAGACGGTGGCCGGCACGAGCTGGCAGACCTGGATCGACTCCCACGGCTTCCCCGCCCTGGTTCGCAGTGTCGGGGGATCGACGCTGGTGCTCGACGGGCAGGCGGACGCCGCGACCCTGCGGACGCTGGCGGGCGCGCTCAGCCTGCTGCCCGCCCACGACGTCCCCGGCGCCGTCTAGCCAGCGCCCGTCCGAGCTACTCCGGTGCCGCGGGCCTGGCCGCCTCGAGCCGCGCCTGGGCGCCGTCGAGCCAGGCCCGGCAGACGCGCGCCAGCTCCTCCCCGCGCTCCCAGAGGGCGAGTGACTCCTCGAGCGTGACCCCGCCGGACTCCAGCTGGCGTACGACGTCCTCCAGCTCGGCCCGGGCGGCCTCGTACCCGGGCGGTTCGGTGGTGGGGTCGGCTCCGGGACTCACGGGCGGACCGTACGCCCGCCGCGAGCGGCTGCAGGACAGGCACTTCCGGCGGGCGCTACCGCCCGGTGGGCGTGACGCGGGATGTCACCGCGCTGAGCAGGCCGTCGGCGAGCCGCACGGTCACCTCGTCGCCGGGTCTCGCGCCCGCCACGGACCGCAGGACCGAGCCGTCCGGGGCGAGCACCAGCGCGTACCCGCGCTCGAGGGTGGCCAGCGGTGAGAGCGCGCGGACCCGGGAGCGGAGCCCGTCGACATCGCTCGCGGCATGGGCGAGCCGGCCCTGCAGGTGGCGGAAGGCCCGGTGCCGCAACGAGTTCAGGGCTTCGCCGTGCGCCCGGACGAGCTGGTCGAGCGCCGGGGTGGCGGCGAGCCGGTCGAGCGTCCGCCGCTCGTGGCCCAGCCGCAACTCCAGCGCCCGGCGGCCGGCGGCGGCCGCCCGCTCGACGCGCGCCCGCTCCTCGCCGACGTCGGGGACGACGCGCTTGCCCGCGTCGGTGGGCGTCGAGCAGCGCACGTCCGCGACGAAGTCCACCAGCGGCGCGTCCGGTTCGTGCCCGATCGCCGACACCACGGGGCTGCGACACGCCACGACCGCGCGGCACAGCGCCTCGTCGCTGAACGGCAGCAGGTCCTCGACCGATCCGCCGCCGCGGGCGAGCACGATCACGTCCACCTCAGGGATCCGGTCGAGTTCGGCCAGCGCCGCCAGGATCGCGGTCACCGCGCCCGGTCCCTGCACCGCGACCTCGCGGGTGATGAAGGAGACGGCCGGCCAGCGGCGGCGCGCGTTCTCGTGCACGTCGCGCATCGCCGCGCTAGCCCGGCCGGTGATCAGCCCGACCTGTCGCGGCAGGAACGGCAGCGGGCGCTTGCGCTCCGCGGCGAACAGGCCCTCCGCCGCCAGCACCACCTTGAGCGCCTCCAGCCGGGCGAGCAGCGCGCCCACCCCCACCGGCCGGATGTCGTACGCGACGAGCTGGAGGGCGCCGCGCCCGAGCCACACCTCGGGCTTGACCTGGCACACCACCCGCGCGCCGTCGCCGAGTTCCAGCGGGTCGAACACCGATCGGGGCACGGTGACCGACATCGAGACGTCGGCGACCGGGTCGCGCAGGGTCAGGAAGACGGTGCCCTGCCCGGGGCGGCGCGAGACCTGGGTGACCTGGCCCTCGACCCAGACCCGGCCGAGCCGCCCGACCCAGGCCGCCACCTGCTGTGCGACCACGCGCAGCGCGAGCGGCTGCTCGGGGCTGTTCGCCAACGGCACCTAGGACGCCCGGCTGATCGCCCGCTCCAGCATCGCCAGCACCGTGACCCGGCGGCCGTGCGCGGCCTCGTAGTCGCGCAGCAGCGTCAGCTCCGCGAGGCCGAGCCCGGACAGCCTGCTGCGCAGGGCCGACGCCGACAGGCCGTCGTACCCGTCGATCGGCAGGTCAGCCCGGGTGGGCGCGTTCGCCGGGGGCGCGGCGCGGTCCTCGACGGCGGCGGCCAGCGCCCGGGCGTCGTCGCGGGGGTCGGCGGCGATCGCCTCGGCGGCGGTCGGCTCGTGGCGCTCGAGCAGCGAGACCACCGCCGCCTCGTCGTCGGCCGCGCCCCACGCGCCGGTGTCCATGTCGTACGCGGGATGGGCGCCCTCGTCGTCCTCATCATCGCCCGTGCGGCCGCCGCCACGCAGCCCCAGCACCGCCACGCCGATGTCGGCCAGCTCCTGGTAGCGACCCACCAGCCGCGTCGTGAGCGCCAGCGCTGTCTGCGGCAGCGTGATCGCCAGCCGGGCCGCGGTCGTGGGCAGGCTCACCGCGAGACCCACGCCGGCGGCGATCGGCCGGGGGAGGTCGGTGGTCAGCTGGCGCGGCAGCGGGATCAGGCGCAGGAACGGCGGCATACCCGACAGGATGCCCCGGTCACGGTTTCCTGTGAACGCCGGGCCGGGCGGCGGCCCGCCATTCGGCCCCGCTCCGGGGAGCCGCATGCCGCCGTCCCGCCCTGTCCAGGCGCGGCCCCGGGTCCTACCGTGATGGGCGTGGCCGACCGTACCGGGTCACGGCCTGCCCTGGACGGGCCGTGGCCGCCCCTGGAGCTGCTGCCGCCCGACGCCTTCAGCGCGGCGCGTGGGACGGCGGCCGACCTGCCGCGACTGCTGCTCAACGAGGCGCGCGCCTGTGAGCCCAGTCAGTGGCTGAGCCGCCGGCAGGCGGCTCTGGACGCGTGCGCGCGGGCCGCCGCCGACGATCCGATGCTGCTGCGAGAGGTACGCGCCGAGTGGGCGATCGATGCGGCCCGGGACAACCGCCTCGACGAGGCGGAGGGCGCCGCCATCGCGGTGCTGGCCGAGGTGCCAACCGACGGGGAGCTCGTCGCCCGGTCCCGGGCGCTCGAGGCGCTCGGCCGGGTCCAGGTCTGGCGCGGCGACCGGCTGACCGCTGCCGAAGGTGCCGCGACCCTGGACGCGGCCGTCGCGGGCTACCAGGAGCTCGGCGCCCGTGAGTGGGCCGGCTTCGGGTTGTTCTGGATGGGCTACGCCGTGCACTTCCAGCGCGGTGAGCTGCGGGCCGCGGAGGACGTGATCCGCCGAGCACTGACCCTGCTTGCGCCGCGGAGCCCGCGCCGGGCCGGGGTGCTGACCTACCTCAGCGAGGTGCTGATGGAGACCGGGCGCTGGCCGGAGGTCGAGGCGGTGCTGGCTGAGGCGACGGCGCTCGCGGTGGGCGGCGACCTACGCTCCAAGGCCTATGTGGCCTGGAGTCGAGCGCACGCCGCGGCGCTGCGCCGGGATGCGGGCGCCACGCTGCGCCTGCTCCACGACACCGAGACCTACGTCGCGGACTGGTTCACGACCACCACGGGCGCGACGTTCCTCGCCGACGCGGCGGTGCTCTGTGAGCGGGTGGGAGAGCACGACGCGGCGGACGCCTACCTGCGGCGTGCCCTGGTACGGGACAGCCAGGACGAGTTCGTCCGGCAGGCGCGGGCCGAGGTGCTCGCCCGCCGCGGCGACCCGGAGGTCGCCCTCCGCGAGCTGCGCGCGCTGCGCCAGGCACCCTGGCTCGAGACCCGGGAGCTGTGGCGACACGCGCTGCTGGCGGCCTGGGCGTCGCTGCGGGCCCGGCACGGCGATGTCGGGCGCCTGGCCGCACAGGCATTCGCCCTGGCTGGTACGGGCGGGGGGCCGGCCGTCGCGCTGACGGGCGAGCCGGAACTCGCGCGTGCCCTGGCGCCGGCGGCGGCCGCGGCCGGTTCGGTGGAGGCCGTCGGCGTGCTGTCGCCGGAGACGGGCCTCCTGGTCCGCCTGCTGGGCGACTCCAGCCTCTCCCGCGGCGCCCAGCAGCTGGCACTGCCGACGGGGCTGACCGGCACGCTCGTCCGGATGCTGGCCGTGCACCCGGCGGGCCTGGAGCTCGAGCAGGTGATCGACGCGCTCTGGCCGGAGAGCGACGTCGTCGGCGGCCGCCGGCAGCTGCGCGGGACGCTGTCCCGGTTGCGGCGCCGCGTCGGTGACGTCGTCGTTCGGGAGGGCAGCAGGCTGCGCCTCGTGCGGGCGTGGGTGGACGTGGTGGCGTTCGGCGACGCCGCGGAGCGGGCGCTCGCCGGCCGCGGCGAGATCGACGCGCGGCTCGCGCTGGCGCTGTGGGGCGGGGCGCCCCTGCCGGCCGACCCGTTCGCGCCGTGGGCGGTCGAGGTCCGCGACCGGCTGGTCCGCCAGTACCTTCGACTGCTGGACCTGCTCGTCGATGCCTCTGCCCGCCGCGGTGAGGTGGAAGAGGCGGTCGCGTTGCTGGAACAGGCGGTGAAGGCAGACCCGTACGACGAGGGCCCGTACGAGCGGGCCGCGGTAATGCTGGACGACGCGGGCCGACCGGGCGCCGCCTCCCGCTGGCGCCGCCGCGCGGACCGCGCGATCGGGGAGCTGGTCTGAGCTGGGTGCCGCGTTTCCGGGGGTCGTGGCGGTTCGGAACCTAGACTCGAAGGCGTGACGGACAAGCGGGTCCTGGTGGCGCGGCCGCGCGGCTACTGCGCCGGTGTCGACCGGGCCGTGCTGACGGTCGAGCGGGCGCTGGAGCTGAACGGTGCCCCGGTGTACGTCCGCAAGCAGATCGTGCACAACCTGCACGTCGTCCGGGACCTCGAGGCGAAGGGCGCGATCTTCGTCGAGGAGACCGACGAGGTTCCGGTGGGGGCGATGGTGGTGTTCTCCGCCCACGGCATCGCCCCGACGGTCCACGCCGAGGCGGCCGCGCGGAAGCTGCGGACGATCGACGCGACCTGCCCGCTGGTCACCAAGGTGCACCAGGAGGCCCGCCGCTTCGCCCGGGAGGGCTTCGACATCGTGCTGGTCGGCCACGAAGGCCACGAGGAGGTGGTGGGGACCACCGGGCAGGCGCCGGAGCGCACCCACCTCGTCGACGGGCCCGAGGAGGCCGCGGCCGTGACGGTCCGCGACCCGGAGCGGGTGGTGTGGCTGTCCCAGACGACGCTCTCGGTGGACGAGGCGATGCGCACCGTGAATGCCCTCAAGGAGCGGTTCCCCGCGCTGACGTCGCCGCCGAGCGACGACATCTGCTACGCGACGCAGAACCGCCAGGTCGCGGTCAAGGCGATCGCCGGCGAGTGCGACCTGGTGTTGTGCATCGGCTCGCGCAACTCCTCCAACAGCGTGCGGCTGGTCGAGGTGGCGCTCGACAGCGGTGCCGGCGCCGCCCACCTCGTGGACGACGCCTCGGAGATCGACGCCGGGTGGCTCGACGGCGTCACCACCGTGGGCGTGACGAGCGGCGCCTCGGCGCCGGAGGCTCTGGTGGAGGGGGTGCTCGGCTACTTGGCCGCGGCCGGGTACTCCGACGTGCAGGAGGTCTCCACCGCCGAGGAGCGGACGACCTTCGCGTTGCCGCGCGAGCTGCTGCTGGCCGAACGCGCCGGCGGAGTGCCGCCGGGACCGCGGACGACGCCGGACCGCGCCTGAGCGGTGAGAGCGCGCTGTTAGCGCGCGACGCGGCGGGCCACCGCGGCGACGGTCGCGGCGGCGGTGGCGATCAGCACGACCGGGGCCTTGATGATGAAGGCGGACGCCAGCCAGGCCGCGTAGCCGCCGTCGTGCGCGGCCAGGCCGCCGACCACGAGCAGGCCGAAGTAGGCCAGCGGGACCAGCACCACGACACGGACCACGTCCGTCCTCGGGACCGCGGCGACTGCGACGACCGCGCCCAGGGCCAGGAAGGCAGCGAACAGCGCGCGCGCCGGCGCGCCGTGGGCGGTGTCCAGACCGGCGCCCACCGCCCCGGCGACGACGGTGAGGACGGACGCGGGCACGAAGGACAGGGAGATCGTCGGGAGTGCCCGCCGGGGAAGGGCGGTGCTCAACAGGGCCATGGCCGCAGGTTAGGGCTGCGCGGTCGCGGACTGGCTCGACGCGCCGAGACAGACCTGCCTCAACCGGCCGAGCGCAGCCCGGGCCCTCCTCCGGTCAGCTCGGTCGCGGCGAGTGGCCGGACGCCTTCGGTGACCCCTGTCGGTGTCGGCAGCGGCGCATCGGCGACGGCGAGATCGGCGAGCCGTCGGGCGCTGACCAGCACCCGGCCCTCCAGGCTTCCCACGCTCTGGTTGTAGGCGGCGACGGCCCCTGTCAGCGATCTGCCGAGCTTGTCGAGGTGGCTGCCCATGGTGGCCAGCCGCTCGTACAGTTCCCGGCCGACCGCACCGATCTCGGCGGCGCTGGCCGACAGCCGCTCGGTCCGCCAGCCGTACGCGATGGTGCGTAACAGGGCGACCAGCGACCCCGGCGTGGCCGGGACGATGCCGCGGGCGAACGCGTCCTCGAGCAGCCCCGGGTCCTCGGCGAGCGCCGCGTCCAGGAATGCATCTGCCGGCACGAACAGCACGACCAGCTCGGGCGAGCCGGCGAGGTCGGCCCAGTAGGCCTTGTCGGCCAGCGCCCGGACGTGCCCGCGCACGGCCCTGGCATGGGCGGTCAAGGCGGCCGCGCGCTCGGCGTCGTCGCGCGCCTCCATCGCCGCCAGCCAGTGCAGCAGCGGCACCTTGCTGTCGACGGCGACGTCCTTGCCGTCGGCGAGGTGGACCACCACGTCGGGCCGATGGCGCCCGTCGGCCGAGGTGACCTGCTCGGAGAAGTGGCAGTGCTCGAGCGCACCCGCCGACTCGATCACCCGGCGCAGCTGCACCTCGCCCCACCGCCCCCGGGTCTGCGGCGCGCGCAACGCCGTGACGAGGCGGCCGGTCTCGTTGCGCAGGGCGTCGTGGGCGAGGCGCATCGCGGCGACCTGCTCGGACAGCCCGCCGTAGGCCTGCGCCCGGTGAGCCTCCACCGCCCGCAGCTGCGCGTCGACGGCGGCCAGCGACTGCGCCACCGGCGCGAGCTCGGCGCGGACCTCGCGGGCACGGACGGACCGCCCGACCCACCCCGCCACGGCGCCGACGAGCAGGGCGAGCAGTGCGACGAGAACGGTCATGGCCGGCAGCTTGCCGGCGGGGTCCGACAGAATCAGCGTGTGGCGCTCTCCATCGGCATCGTCGGCCTGCCCAACGTCGGGAAGTCGACCCTGTTCAACGCCCTGACCAGGGCCACGGTGCTGGCCGCGAACTACCCCTTCGCCACCATCGAGCCGAACGTCGGCATCGTGCCGGTGCCCGACGCCCGGCTCGACCGCCTCGCCGAGCTGTACCGCAGCGAGCGGACGGTCGCCGCCACCGTCGAGTTCGTCGACATCGCGGGCCTGGTCCGCGGCGCCAGCGAGGGACAGGGGCTCGGCAACCAGTTCCTCGCGCACATCCGCGAGACGGACGCGATCTGCCAGGTCGTCCGCGCCTTCGCCGACCCCGACGTCGTGCACGTGGACGGCCGCGTGGACCCCGTGGCCGACATCGAGACCGTGAACACGGAACTCATCCTCGCGGATCTGCAGACCCTCGACGCCCGGCTGCCGAGGCTGGAGAAGGAGGGCCGCACCGACAAGGCCAAGGCGCCGGTGTACGAGGCCGCCACCCACGCCCGGAAGGTCCTCGACACCGGTACGCCGCTGGCTGCGGACCCGAGCGTCGACCGGGCCCTGCTGCGCGAGCTGTTCCTGCTGACCGCGAAGCCCTTCCTCTACGTCGTCAACGTCGACGAGGGCCAGATCGGCGATCCCGCTGCGCTGCAGGTGGTCTCACCCGCCGTGGGCGGCGCGGAGGTGGTCGCCCTGTGCGCGAAGGTGGAGGCCGAGCTGGTCGAGCTCGAGCCCGCCGAGGCCGCGGAGCTGCTGTCGTCGTACGGCCAGGAGAGCTCTGGCCTGGCACAGCTCGCCGCGGCGGGGTTCCGTACCCTCGGCCTGCAGACCTACCTCACGGCCGGCCCCAAGGAGGCCCGCGCGTGGACCATCCGGGCCGGCGCCACCGCGCCCGAAGCGGCCGGGGTGATCCACTCGGACTTCCAGAAGGGCTTCATCAAGGCCGAGATCGTGTCGTACGAGGATCTGCTCGGGGCGGGTTCCGTGGCGGCCGTCCGTGCCGCGGGCAAGGCCCGGATGGAGGGCAAGGACTACGTGATGCGCGACGGCGACGTCGTGGACTTCCGCTTCAACGTGTGAGGCCCAGCAAAGCCGCACACCTTCGTGGATTTCTGCATCGGTGCCGGCGGTACGGGTCAGCGAAGGCCGCTCTGCGAGTGACTGCGCATCAGCCCTCGCCGCGCATCTAGGTCCTCTGCTCTTTCATCCGCTTCGGGCGGTCGGCGCGGGAGGTGTTCAGGACCACGGCGGCGCGGATAAGCGCGGTCAACGCCTCATTATCGATCTCGTCCCCCTCGTGGAAGTCGATGGCACGCCTGGTGTTGCCTTCCAGGCTGGCGTTGAAGAGACCTGACGGGTCCGCCAGCGAGGCGCCCTTGGCGAAGGTCATCTTCACGACACTCTTGTACGTCTCACCGGTACAGATGATGCCGGCGTGCGACCACACCGGGACCCCTCGCCACTTCCACTCCTCGACGACGTCGGGGTCGGCCTGCCTGACGACAGTCCGGACCCGAGCGAGCGTCGCGCCCCGCCAGTCACTCAGCTCGTGGATTCTGGCGTCTATCAACTGGGAGGCGGACTCGCCGCCGGCTGCCATCGCCGGAGTGCCCTGATCCGTCATGGCCGCAGGCGCCTTCTTCCTGTCGTCCTCGCTCGCCGTGCCTCGGGACCCGGCCCGTGGCCGCCCGAGCCGGCAGCAACTGTGGGGCAGCCGCGGCCGCCAGACTAATGGGATGGAGATCCAGGTCGTCCTGGGCACCATCACGGACGCGGACGTCGACGTCATCGTGACCGCGGCGAACCAGGCGCTTGCCGGTGGCGGCGGAGTCGACGGGGCCGTCCACCGCGCCGCTGGTCCTGAACTGCTCGCCGCGATCCGCCCGCTCGCTCCCTGTCCGCCCGGCGGAGCGGTGCTGAGCCCCGCCTTCGGCCTGGGACCACGCGTGCGGCACGTCGTGCACGCGGTCGGGCCTCGATATGGCGTCGACGAGCCCGCCGCCGTGCTGCTCGCGTCGGCCTACCAGGCGAGCCTGGCGCGGTGCGACGAGGTCGGCGCCACCAGCGTGGCGTTTCCAGCCCTCTCGACCGGAGCCTTCGGCTACCCGCTCGTGGCGGCCTGCGAGATCAGCGTCTCGGCGCTTCGCGCCTCGACTGCGGCCGTCGGGTCGTGCTTGCTCGTCGCCTTCGACGACCGAACCCGCAGGTGCTGGGATCGCGCACTCGCCACCTGAGCGGGGACGCGTCCTGGTTGAGCGGAGTGACCGCCGGCGGTGGTTGGCGCAGGCGTTCGAGTCGTCCTGTTTTCGTCTGCTTCTCACAGGCGTTTCGGGCGAATTGTCCGTGCGCCCGGTGTACCCACGAGACCAAATACCTCGGGTATCGTCCGCTCCGTTCCGTCATTCGGAGCCCCGGCCGCGATCGGCTGCCGTGGCCGGGCGGCGGGGCAGCCGCCGTCATTTTCCTGCACTTCGAGCCCAGGAGCCCTCTGTGCGTTCAGGTCTTTCGACATCTCGTCTACGCAGCGGGGCGGTGGTCGCCGTGGCGACCGCAGCGCTCGTCGCCGGTGCCGGCGCGCTGCCGGTGGTGGCGGCTGCGCCGCCGAACACGATCGTGCTGACGGGTGAGGTGGTGCACGACCTGTCGAGCTACACCGATCTCGGCGCAGTCCAGCCGGGCGCCTCGATGCGCGTCGCTGTCGCCCTGTCCTACGACCAGGCGGCTCGCGACGCGGCGTACAAGGCGATCTACACGCCGGGGAGCGCGAGCTACGACCAGTTCCTGACGCCGGCGCAGTTCCGCACCCAGTTCGGCGCCGACCCCGCAGTGGCCAGCCGCGTCCGCACCGCCGTCACCTCGCAGGGCCTGGATGTCGCCTACGCCTCCCCGGACGGCAGCTACCTGGAGCTCACCGGGACGGCCGACCAGGTCGAGAACACGTTCCAGGTCAGCGAGCACACGTTCCAGACCAGTGCCGGCACCTTCACCGCCAACGCGCAGGCGCCCACGGTCCCCAGCGGCGTCGCCGCGGTCCTCGGGCTGACGTCCCTGACCAAGATGACCGCGCTCGGGACCACGCGAGCCACCCGCCCGGCCGCGCCGGCGCAGGACACGTGCGTCCCCGGCCAGTGCACCGGAATCCTCACCCCCCAGGACCTCTGGTCGGTGTACGACCAGCCGAGCACGGATCGCGGCGCCGGCCAGCAGATCGCCATCTTCGGCGAGGGCCAGCTCGACCAGGTGGTCTCCAACCTCCGCACGTTCGAGACGGACCACGGCCTCCCGGTCGTCCCGGTGAAGCGGAACCTCGTCGGTGACAACCTCAGCGACAACGCCGGTCAGGACGAGTGGGACCTGGACTCTGACGCGACGACCGGCATGTCGCCGGACCTCGAGGGGCTCCAGTACTACTTCGGCTCGGACCTTTCGGATGCGTCCATCGGCGGGACCTACTCCGCGTGGGCGAACGACCCCAAGGGGCCGTCGACCGGCAACAGCTCGTTCGGTGGCTCCGAGCAGCTCGAGTACCTGGGCGGGTTCGTCCTCGACTCGCTGCTGCAGCAGGCGGCCATGGAGGGACGGACGATGTTCGCCTCCTCCGGTGACGGCGGTGGGTCGTGCCTTCCTGGCGCCAACGGCGTGACCAACGACGGCGCACCGTGTGTGGAGTACCCGGCATCCTCGCCGTACGTGGTCGGGGTCGGCGGCACCGTGCTCTACACCGCCACCACCTCGCCCACCAGCAGCACGCAGGCGACCCCGGCAGCGCGGTCCGACGAGTACTCCTGGACCTACAGCGGCGGCGGCATGAGCGACTACGAGCCGGCGCCCAGCTACCAGACTGCCGCGTTCCCGGCCGGGGCGGGCGTCCCCTGCACGATGGGTGCGGCCACCGGCCAGACCTGCCGCGGCGTCCCGGACGTGTCGGCGGTCTCCGGCGATGTCGCGACCAACGGCTACTCGGTAGTGAGCGGCACGAACGAAGAGACCGAGAGCGGCGGTACGAGCCTGTCCTCGCCGTTGTGGGCGGGCATGTGGGCCCGGGTGCTCGCCGCCCACCCGGCGAAGAAGTGCTCGACGTCCTACAGCGGGAGCAAGCTGGGCTTCGCCCAGCCGGTCCTGTACGCCGTGGGGAACGACCCGACAATCGACGCGCAGGCCTTCTTCGACGTCGGGGGGACCACCGACAGCATGCCCTCCTCCAACGGCCAGCAGCAGACACTCCCGCGCACCCCCGTGGCGGACCCGACCGGATACGACTTCGTCAGCGGGCTCGGCACGCCGGACGTCTCGGTCATCCAGAAGGCGGTGGACTGTGGACGGGTCACGCCCACCAAGGCGAACAAGGTGCCGTCGAGCAACGACGTGACCGTCGTCTACGACTCGAAGCGGGGCTGCGCCCCGAACGGGACGCTGACCGACCCAGCCGGTGACGAAGTCCCCTCCACCCCCGCCAACGAGGCCTACGACCTGCGCAACATCCTGATCACGAGCACAGCCAAGGGAACGAACTTCTCGGCCACCGTGACCAACCTGGCTGCGGCCACCGGCACGGACGTGGACTACGCGTTCGAGTTCAAGTACGGCTCCGGCTCGTACGCGGTGTCGGTCGACGTGGGTACCGCCAGCAACACCTTCAGTCTCTACCAGCGGACGATCACGGTGACCGCGGTCGGGCTGGGCGTCGAGCAACCGCCGACGGACCTGTCCGACGCGCTCACCGGCACGGTCGACCCGGCTACGAACACCATCTCCGCGTTCCTGCCGTACAGCGTCTTCAACTCGACCGCGCTCCCGACGACGCCGTACAAGAAGGGCAAGGTGCTGTCGGGGCTGACCATCTACGCCAACGCCGGACCGGCCGCCACGGCGATCCCCAACGACTTCAATGCGGAGCCGCTGGACCAGGCGAACTTCTTCCAGTGCACGTACAAGGCCCACCCGTAGTCGCAGCCGAGGCAACCGCTCCCGCCCGGGGCCACCGCGTCTGCGGTTCCCCGGGCGAGAGCGGCCCGAAGACCCGCAGCACCCACGTCGCGCCCCCGTCACGGACATTCCGTTGGCGGTGAGTCCCCAGTCCCACGAGTCAGGAGCGCCATGCAGAGAAGTGCCCGGTTGGTGGCCTTGGTGGCGGCCGCTGGAGTCGGCGTCCTGATGCCCGTGGTCACCGCTACCGCGTCGGGTGCCCGGCCGGTGACTGCGTCCAGTGCCGCGGCCTCGCCGCTCACCCAGGCTCCGCCGGTCTGGGCCACGGCGGGCAACCTCCTCGGCGCGATCCCGCCCGCGCAGACGGTGCAGCTCACCCTGTGGCTGGGGCTGCGGGACGCCGCGGGGGCCGCAGCGGTGGGGAAGGCGGTCTCCACCCCCGGCAACGCCGCCTATCGGCACTATCTGACCGCCGCGCAGTTCAGCGCGCAGTTCGCGCCGACCGCCGCGCAGGTCAGCGCTGCGCAGAGCTGGTTGACCTCCGCGGGGCTGACACCCGGCAAGGTCTCCTCCGGTCGGCTGTACGTGCAGGCGAGCGCGCCGGCCGCCGTCGTGGAGTCCGCCTTCGGGACGACGCTGCAGACGTTCAGCTACCGGGGCCTGACGCTGTACGCCCCCAGCGCCGCGGTGACCGTGCCCACGGCCCTCCAGCAGGCCGGCGTGGTGGCGGTGCAGGGGCTCGACGACGCCGGCAAACTGAACCACCCGGACGCGGTCTCCGGCACCTCGCGGAGCACGAGCACTGCCTCCCCGGCCGCGTCGCCGCCGCCGGTCTTTGCGAACGCCGGTCCCTGCTCGGCCTACGCGGGCCAGGTGAAGGCGAAGACCGACCCGAAGGCGTTCGGGTCCAAGGCGGCCTACGTCATCTGCGGCAACACGGTCAACACCGTGCGTACGGCGTACAAGCTCGGCTCGACCTACGCGGCGGGCATCGACGGGACCGGCCAGACGGTGGTGGTCGTGGACGCCTACGACTCCCAGACGCTGCCGGCGGACGCCAACACCTGGTCGGATCACTACGGCGTCCCCGAGTTCGGCTCCACCCAGTACGTCGATGACTCCCCGCCCGGGCTCGAGGACACGCCGGAGGGCGCCGGGCCCAGCAACATCCTGATCGATCCGCAGGGCTGGTCCGGCGAGCAGACGCTGGACGTCGAGGCGGTGCACGGCATGGCGCCCGGCGCGACGGTCGTCTACGACGGCGCCGAGTCACCCGAGAGCCTCGATGTGACCGAGGCGGACGCGATCACCGAAAGTCTGGGCAACGAGATCTCCAACAGCTGGGGCGGCGAGGGCGAGAGCCAGGCCGACGCCACCGAGTACAGCGCCATGCTCACCCAGGCGCAGGCCACCGGCATCGGGGTCTACTTCTCCGCCGGTGACAGTGGCGACGAGACCAGCGGCACCGGGGTCAGCCCGACCCCCGACTTCCCGGCCTCCGACGATCTGGTCACCTCCGTGGGCGGTACCAGCATCGAGCTCCACAAGAACGGCAAGATCGCACTCGAGACCGGCTGGGGAACCGGCGAGAGCGCACTGAGCAATGGGGCCTGGTCGCCGGACCCATCCACGCCGACATACCTGTACGGGGGTGGTGGCGGCATCAGCACGGTGTTCGCGCAGCCGTCGTACCAGGTCGGGGTGGTCCCGACCGCCCTGTCCGAGGCCGACGGCAGCACCCCGATGCGGGTCGAACCGGACATCGCTGCGATCGGCGACCCGAGCACCGGCTTCGTCATCGGTCAGACCCAGCTGCAGAACGACGGGGCGACGGCCTACAGCGAGTACCGCGAGGGCGGTACGAGCGTGTCCTGCCCGATCATGGCGGGCATCCTGGCGCTGGCCAGCGAGGAGGCCGGGGCGCCGGTCGGGTTCGCCAACCCCACCATCTATGCCATGGCCAAGGCCGGCAGCAAGGGCCTGCGTGACGTGCTGGCCCTGAAGTCCCCGCATGCGGAGGTCCGGAACGACTACGCGAGTGGCCAAACCTCCGGTCCCACCACGACGACGCTGCGCGTCTTTGGCGACTACGCCTCGCTCGAGGTGTCGCCCGGCTACGACGACGTCACCGGCGTGGGCACGCCCAACGGGAAGCCTTTCGTCGGGCTGGTGGGCGCCGGCTAGACACCTATCAAGGTCGCTCCGGGGCGTGCCGATGCCTGGCTGGACGTGACGGTCGCGCCGCGCAATTCCGGAAGGGCGACGTGTCGACCGCATCCGGGTCCGCGCACTCTCGGCTTCCGTCCAGGCGGCGTTGGGCGGTCGGTGTCCTCGTCCTGGTGGGGATCCTGGGACTGCCCACGGTGGGGCTGGTGGCGACCGACCATCTGTTGCGCCAGGCCAACGAGCGGCAGGCCAAGGACAGCAACGCCCTCGCCGCCACCGCGGTCGCGTCCGAGGTAGCCCAGTCCTACGGGCAGCGGCAGCTGGTGCTGCGGAACATGTCGCACAGTCCCAGCCTGGTACGGGGTCTGACGACGGGCGCCAGGTCGCTGCTGACGGAGGCTCTCAAGAGCGCACTCGACGACGGCCAGTTCTGCCGGCTGGTGCTGCGCTCGCCTGGCATCGCCCCGGTCAGCGTGTCCGGTCCGGGCACGTGCTGGGCCCCGCCCGCACCGGCGACAGCCGCCAACGGGACCCGTTCCCTGGGGACGGCGGTCGTCCGCTCGGCCGGCTTCACCGGGCTGGAGTCGTCGGGACTGATTCCCGGCCAGCCGGCCGCCAGTCTCCAGGCCGTCTTCTCCGTCGGGTCCCTGGTCGCCCCGATCATGCCGGGGGAGGGCAACCACGCCACGCTGGTGTCGGGGCTGACGATCGCCGCGAGCTCAGACCCCACCGTGATGGGCAAGCAGATCGCCGCCCCGCAGGCCCGGGCCCTGGTACGGGCGGGGCGGCCCGCGACCGACATTCTGTACTCCCCACTGCGCCACACCGAGGTGATCACGGCGTTCCATCCCGTGCCGGGCACCGATCTCGGCGTGTTCTTCAGCGTCACGACCAAGGTGGCCTACGCCACCGCCGACCACGTCAGCCGCCTGCTGTTCTACGGATATCTGGCGCTGATGGCCCTCGGGTTGGGGCTGGCCGCCCTGGTGGTGGTCCTGCTGCGGCGCCGGGACCAGGCCAGTCAGCGCGCTGTACGGGCGCTCGCCGAGTCCGAGGACCGGTTCCGCCAGGCGTTCGAGCACGCGCCGATCGGCAAGGCGCTGGTTGGCCTCGACGGCCGCTTCCAACAGGTCAACCCGGCAATGTGCACACTCACCGGCTACTCCGCAGCGGAACTGGGGGAGCTGACCGTCGCCGACGTCACCCACCCCGACGACCTCGCTGCCGACGAGGCGGCCACCGACAGCCTGCTGGCCGGGGAGCGGGCCACGTACACGATCGAGAAGCGCTATCTCACGTCGGCGGGTGACATGGTCTGGGCCAGCAACTCGGCGTCACTCGTACGGGCCGCCGACGGCGCACCGCTGCACGTCATCGCACAGGTCCAGGACATCACCGAGCGCAAGCACCACGAACAGATCCTCGCCAGGGAGCGCAGCCGGCTGTCCGACGCGGAGGCCATCGGACGCACCGGGTCGTGGGAGATAGACCTCGCCACCCATGAGGTCATCTGGTCCGACTCGCTGCTCGCGCTGTACGGCATCAACGCCGCCACCTTCCGGGGCCAGTACCCCGCCGGGGTGCTGCCGCGCATCCATCCCGATGACCGCGCGCAGGTCGACGCCGCGGTCCGCTCGTGCGCGGACACCGGTGCGCCGCTCCAGGTACGCCACCGGGTGATCCGCGCCGACGACGGCGAGCTGCGCTGGTTCGACGCCTCGGGCGAACGAGCGGGGGGCCACCTCGTGGGCGCGGTGGTCGACGTGACCGACCATGTCCGGGCGGCCCAGATGCTCCAGGAGGCTCGGGACCTGGCGTTGGAGGCGTCCCGCCAGAAGTCGACGTTCCTGGCCACCATGAGCCACGAGATCCGCACCCCGATGAACGCCGTGATCGGGATGACCGGACTGCTGCAGGACACGCCCCTGAACCAAGAGCAGCGCGAGTTCGTCGAGACCGTCCGCACCAGCGGCTATGCCCTGCTCGCCGTCATCAACGACATCCTCGACTTCTCCAAGATCGAGGCGGGCGGCCTGCAGCTGGAGCAGCTGCCCCTCGACCTGCGCGAGTGCGTCGAGAGCTCCCTCGAGCTGGTCGCGGCGATCTCGGCCGATAAGAGGCTCGAGCTCGTCAGCCACCTCGACATACGCTGCCCCACCCGGGTCGTCGGCGACGCCAACCGGTTGCGACAGGTGATCGTCAACCTGCTCAGCAACGCGGTGAAGTTCACCGCCGCGGGTGAAGTGGTGCTGCGGGTGGAGCCTGCGGAGCACGACGGGCAGCCGGGCCTGCGCTTCGCGGTGAGCGACACCGGCATCGGCATCCCGGCCGATCGGCTTTCCCACCTCTTCGAGCCGTTCAGCCAGGTCGATGCCTCGACCACTCGGGTCTTCGGCGGTACGGGCCTCGGGCTGGCCATCAGCCGGCGGCTCGTTGGTGCCATGGGCGGCACCCTCGCGGTGGACAGCGTCGTCGGTAGGGGGAGCACGTTCCACTTCTCGATCGCCCTCGCGCCCACCGGCCTCGGTGCCGCCCCCACCCTGTCTGCCCTGGCCGGCACGTCCGAGCACCGCTCGGTGCTGGTCGTGGACGACAATGCGACCGCCCGTCGCATGCTGCGCGTCCAGTTGGCGAGCTGGGGGCTGGCGGTGACCGAGGCCGCCAGCGGTGCCGCCGCTGTCGCCGTCCTCGCCTCGGGCGAGGTCTTCGACGTCGCCGTGGTGGACCTCCAGATGCCGGGGATGACCGGCGAGGAGCTTGCGGTGGCACTCACCTCGTCCGCCGGGACGCGGGACCTGCCACTGGTCCTGCTCGCGACCAGCACGGCCGGCCGTCAGACGCTGCGCCGCCCCGAGCTCTTCGCCGCAGTACTGCCCAAGCCGGTCCGTGCGGGCCGACTTCACCACACCCTGCGCGACGTCCTGGGAGCGGACGGGTCGTCATCGGCGCTGGCCAGCCCGCCGACACCCGGGCAGGCCACGGTCGGCGCCGCGTTGCGCGTGCTGTTGGCAGAGGACAACGTCGTCAACCAGCGGGTGGGGCGGCTCATGATCGAGAGGCTTGGACACCGCGTCGACGTGGTGGCCAACGGCCAGGAGGCACGGGAAGCGGTTCAGGCCGCGCCGTACGACATCGTGTTGATGGACATCGAGATGCCGGAGATGGACGGACTCGCCGCGACCCGCGCCATCCGCCGGGAACTCCCGGCCTCAGGGCAGCCCCGGATCGTGGCTCTCACCGCCAGTGCCCTGCTCGAGGACCGCCGCGCCTGCAACGAAGCCGGCATGGACGACTACCTGGCCAAGCCGGTACGGCTGCAGGAACTCGGTGCGGTGCTTGCCACGTCGCCGCCGGCGGGCCCCCGGCGACCGCTGCGGGTCGCGCCCTGACCCCGACGCAGGTCAGGCCGCGGGCTCCGCGGAGGTCGGGGACGCGGCCGCGGCGGCGGCCAGGGCTCGCCGTCGGCGCCCGATCATCCCGGCGGCGGCCGGCCCGACGGCGCCAAGGGCGAGGGTGCGCATCCACGACCGGTTGAGGCGATGGCCCAGCCGTTCGTCCAGCGACAGCCGGCCGGGCCCGCTCAGTGCCAGCGCCACCGCCGCGCCGCCCAGCACCGCCGGGTACTCCAGCCCGCCATCGGTGGCGAAGAAGCCGTTGGCGGCATGCATGGACGCGGCGACGGTCATCGTGCCGGCGACGGTCGCCCCGGCGGCCGGCGTGGCGAGCCCGAGCACCAGCAGGGCGCCCCCGCCGGCCTCGCCCAGCCCGGCGGCGATGGCGTTGGGCCGGCCCGGCGTAAAGCCGATCTTGTCGAACATCGCGGCGGTCCCCTCGAGGCCGTGGCCGCCGAACCACCCGAACAGCTTCTGGGATCCGTGGGCGAACAGCGCGCCGCCCACAGCGACACGCAGGACCAGCAGGCCGACATCGCGCCCGGAGCGCTCACTCGTCATGCGACCACCGTACGGGCGCGCCGCGGACAGGCCCGATGACCATCGCCACCGACGGTCACGGGTGGTGCGGCCTCAGTCGGGGACGTAGTCGAACGAGTCCGGGTTGGGGCCCGTACGCCCCGCCTCGCCCTTGTCCAGCCCGGTGATCGCGGCCATATCGGCGGTCTCGAGCTCGAAGTCGAACAGCGCGAAGTTCTCGGCGATCCGCGCCGGGGTGACCGACTTGGGGAACACCACGTCGCCGCGCTGGATGTGCCAGCGCAGGACCACCTGCGCCGGCGTCCGGTCCGCGCGCCGCGCGATCTCGGTGATCGTCGGGTCGTCGAGCACCTTCCCTTGGGCGATCGGCGACCAGGCCTCGGTGACGATGCCGTGCTCGGCGTCGTAGTCGCGGACCTCCTCGTTGCCGAAGTAGGGGTGCACCTCGATCTGGTTCACCGCCGGCACGACCTCGGTCTCCGTGCTGATCCGCTCCAGGTGCTTGACCTGGAAGTTCGAGACGCCGATCGCGCGGGCGCGGCCGTCCCGGTGGATGTCGACGAGCGCCTGCCAGGTCGCGGCGAAGTCACCGCCGTACAGGGTCGGCAGCGGCCAGTGGATCAGGAACAGGTCGAGGTGGTCGAAACCGAGCTTCGCCAGCGACTCCTCGAACGCGGCCAGCGCCTTCGCCGGCTCGTGGAAGCCGTTGTTGAGCTTGCTGGTCACGAAGACCTCGTCCCGCCCGAAGGCCCGGACCGCTTCGCCGACCTCCCGCTCGTTGCCGTACATCTGCGCGGTGTCGATGTGCCGGTACCCGATCTCCAGGGCGTGCTCGACGGCCTTGCGGGTGTCTGCCGGCTTGATCTGGAAGACGCCGAAACCCAGCTGCGGGATGCTCCCGCCGGTCTGCAGCCCGATGTCCGGGACGGATGTGCTCATACGGGTGTCCTCTCCGTGGCGGTGGAACCGGTCAGCCGGTGGTCGCGCCAGCCTCGTGGTAGTCCTCCTCGACGTTGACCGCCCACACGTCGTGACCGGCGCCGTCGAGGATGTTCTCCACCGTGAGCAGCGCGGTGAGCATCGAGTGGTCCTGGTTGTTGTACTTGTGCATGCCGTTGCGTCCGACCGGGTGCACGTTGGGCACATGGGCGCTCATCCAGGCCACGATCGTCTCGACGTTCTGCTTGTAGCTCCGGTCGTAGACCGGGTAGGCCTTCGGCATCCGAACGACGTAGCCAGTCTCGACCTGGTCGGCGTGCACGAGCCCGAGGTGGGCGATCTCCTTGATGCCCAGCTCGATCAGCTCGTCGTCCGGCATGGTCCACATGTCGTCCCCGACGTTGACGAAGTACTCCAGGCCGAGACACGTGCGCCCGTCCTTGACCATGAACGGGGACCAGCTCGCGAAGTTCTGGATCCGACCCAGCCGCACGTCCGGCGAGTGCACGTAGATCCAGTTGTCCGGGAAGCTCGCCGACGCCGGGACGACCAGCGCCACGGTCAGGAAGTCGCGGAAGCGCAGCCCGGCGGCCGCGTCGAGCACGTGCTGCGGCGGCGGCGGGTCGAAGGTGCGCACCAGGGAGGCGAGCGCCATCGAGGAGATGACGTGGTCGGCCGGGTAGTCGAAGGTCGCGCCGATGTCGGTGCGGGTCGCGGGCGGGGCACCGGCACCCGGTCCGTAGCCACCGGTCACCTCGGCGGTGACGCCGGTCGCGCCCCGCCCGGGCTGCCAGTGCACGGTCCGGACCTTGGTCTCGAGGACGACCGCACCGCCGCGGGCGAGCACCTTGTCCTTCGCGGTCTCCCACATCAGGCCGGGCCCGGTGCGGGGGTACTCGAACTCCTCGATCAGCGTGGTGATGTCCTTCTGGTTGCGCTTGGGCAGGATCGCGTTGACCGCCGCCGACAGCAGCGACAGGTTCTTGATGCGCTGCGCCGCCCAGTCGGCGGGCATGTCCGCGACCGGGAAGCCCCAGACCTTCTCGGTGTACGTCTTGAAGAACGTCCGGTAGAGACGCCAGCCGAACCGGGCCACCAGCCAGCCCTCGTAGTTGTCCTGGTCGGCGGGCGGCCGGACCCGGGCGGCCACGTAGGACAGGACGCAGCGGACCGCCTCGAGGATGCCGAGCTGCTTGAGCGCGTTCCCCGCGCGCAGCGGGTAGTCGAACAGCTTGCCGTTGTAGAAGATCCGGCTCTGCCGCGGACGGAGCAGGAACTGGTCGGCCGGCAGGATCTCGTGCCACAGCCGCTCGACCCGGCCCACCTTGGTGAAGAACCGGTGACCGCCGATGTCGAAGCGCCAGCCGTCCCGCTCGGCGGTGCGGGAGATGCCCCCGACGACCGAGTCGCCCTCCAGCACCGTGGTGGCCGCGCCCCGCCCGGACAGGGCGTACGCCGCCGTCAGCCCGGCCGGGCCGGCCCCGATCACCACGACCTGCGGTGCGGCCTCGTTCATCCGGTCTCCCATCGCCTCGATCTTCCGCGATCTGTGCCCGTCACGGCGCTTCCGACGCGCCTCGGCGGACGACGTGATCGGCTCGTGACCACCCGCGTGGGTCTCGGCGGATGGGTGAGCCGCAGCTGAGCGGCTCGAGGCTCTCGGGCGGCGCCACTGCGTCCGGGTGGTGTCGGCGAGCCCTGTTCTGGGTGCCAGTCTCGCAGGTGGCCGCCGCCGCGGGCGAATCGCACGCTCAGCCGAGGTGCAGGACGAGCGTCAGCACCCACACCAGGCCCGACGCGGCGGCGACGGGCAGGAGCCGCCGGGGGGAGCGGAGCAGCACGAGCAGCGTGAACGTGGACAGCTCCGTCAGGAAGCGCAGGTCGTCGTACCCGGTCCACACGGTCGTGCTCAGGCAGAGCGAGAACACCACCGCCAGCCACCAGGCCAGCGGCAGCGGACGGCCCGCCGAGCGCAGCTGGGGCAGCGCGAGCGCCACGAGGTAGCCCAACAGCAGCAGCTGCGCGAGGAACGGTGGCCACTGGTGGGTCGTCGCGGACGGCAGGCTCCGGACGAGGCCGACGACGCCGGCGAAGGGCGCGCCCAGATTGGCCCCGCCGTCGCTGTGCAGCGGGAGCGAGCCGGTGAGCCCCGCGACCACCATTTGCCAGCCGGTGAACGCGCCGAAGGGCAGCACCCAGGCGGCGTCCAGCCGCCCGGCGCGCCGGGCCGCCGCCCGTACGCCAGCCCGCCCGGCGCGCACGGCTCGCCCGGCGGCCACCAGGCGCGGCAGCGCGATCGCCGCCGCGAGCAGCAGCGCGGTCTCGCGGGTCAGCGCGGCGCCGGCCAGGACCAGCCCGCCAGAGATCGGGCGCTGCGCCCGTACCAGCAGGAACGCGCCGACCAGCAGCGCGCTCTCGAGCACCTCGGTCAGGTCGTGCGTGATCGCGAAGGCCAGCGCCACCGGGCTCGCGAGCAGCGCTCCCCACACCGGCCGGCGGCCGGCCTGCCGGCTGACCAGGCCGCCGAGCGCGCCGACTGCCGTGAACGCGAGCACGTTGACCGCCACCAGGGCCGTGGGCAGCAGGCTCGGGCGCCCGCCGGCGGAGGCAAGCCAGCCCAGCACGGGCAGGCCGATGCGCTGGCGCCGCAGCGGCAGGTCGAGCGTGATGCCGTGGGCGACGCGCGCCAGGTCGAACGGCGCGAGGGCGAGCCGGTAGACGAACTGGCCGTCGTAGCCCACCCCCGGGGCAACGGTGAGGTGGCGCCGGGCGGTGACGTAGCGCTGCCCGGCATCCACGAACCGGCTGAGGTCGCCGTGGTCGTGCGCCAGCCCGGTCGCGACGACGACCAGCGCCGCCAGCAGGCTCACCAGGCCCGGGGTCAGGGCAGCCCGCCACGACGTGGCCGCTGCCGGCCGCCGACCCCGCACGCCCGGAAGGTACAGCGGCGGCGCGCCTCAGCCGGCGACGCGAACCGGGTAGGCGACCAGCGACTCGTGCTCGTAGACGGAGCCGCGCTCCGCGACCATCGGGACCGGGGCGCCGCGGGCGCTCTGCAGCAGCTGCGCGACCGCCGGACAGATCCCGCCGAACACGCGGTAGCCGTCCTGCGCGACCAGCCAGACGGTGTGGCCAGGCCCGGCCGTGGTGAGCAGTTGGGCGACGAAGGCCTGCGGCGTGAGGGCCCGGACCCGCTGGGCGTAGTCCACCCAGTCGACCAGGGCCGGCCCCTCGGTGGGATCGGCGTACGCGAGCTGGATGAGGCCGAGACGGTCAGGCAGCAGCCGGTGCACGGCTGGCGAGAGCTGGTCGGGGCAGAACGCGACCACGTCGCCGGCTCTCGCCTGGGTGCGCAGGACGGCGGCGACCTGACCCGCCTGGGTTCGCGAGGTGGCCGCGTCGTCGATCCCGCCGGCCAGACCGAGGACCACGACCAGCCCGGCCGCCACGGCCAGCCACGCGCGGGGGAGGGAGCTCAGGCCGAAGGCCACCAACAGCAGGTACGCCGGCAGTGCCACCGCGGTGTAGCGGACGGCGTACCCGGCGTGCGTGAGCAGCCCGAGCAGGAGCGCCACGACCAGCGGCGCCGCCGCCGCCGCAGCCAGCAGCCGGCCGACCGGCCGGTGACTGCCGGACGCGCGGACCAGCCCGGTTACGGCGAGCCCGAGCAGCACCATCCCCAGCAGCGGCCCGGTCTGACCGGGGCCTCCCCACTGGCCGGCCGTGTCGGTGAAGATCGACAGCGACGGCGGCTGGGCCCACGGCGTGCCGGTGTGGCGCAGCTGGAACAGCAGGGTGGGCAGCCAGGGCAGGTACCCGATCGCCGAGACCGCCATGGCCCCGAGCACCCGCCATCGCCCGGCCACAGCCAACCCGATCGCGACCGGGGCGAGCAGATAGAGGCCCCAGTAGTGGGTGTAGGCGATGGCGAGCGTGTCCGCGCCGACGGCGACCAATCGCCAGGTGGTGGGAGCGCGCAGCGCCGCCGCCAGGAGCGGCACGCCGAGGAGCACCAGGTCGAACAGCAGCATGTACATGCGCGTCTCGGTGGCGTACCGGAAGGTCCAGGGCGCCACGGCAGCGACGACCAGGGCCCATCCGGCCAGCCGCCGGCCGCCGAGCTGACGGCCCGCGTACCACGCCAGCGGGAGCGAGAGCAGGCCGAATACCGAGCTGAGCGCGCGGACCGCCAGGGTTCCGTCGCCGAACGCGGCGATCCAGCCGTGCAGCAGCAGGTAGTAGAGCGGCGGTGACCCGTCGTGGCGCAGGGCGGTGAACATCGGCCCGAGTGGGCGCCGGGCGATCTCCGCGGACAGCGACTCGTCCAGCCACAGCGGCCCGGACGACAGCAGTCGCAGCACGACCGAGGCCAGCAGGACGGCCGCCAAGCCGGCCGCCAGCAGCGTGGGTCGCCGGCTCGGCGAACGGCCCGGCGGGGGCCCGGCGGCGGTGCGGGCGCGTACGCCCCCGTCGGTCACCGCCACGCCGAGACAGTACGGGCGTCAGGGCTCGGGCAGCGTGGCGGGCGCGCCCAGCGCCCGGGCGACGAGCACGGCGGTCACCGTCTGCGCGGCCACGATGCAGACCAGCACGACGAGTTGGAACCGCGCCGCCTGGATGGGGCTGGCGCCGCCGAGCAGCGCGCCGATGAAGGCGCCGGGCAGGGTGACCAGGCCGGTCGTCCTGGTCTGGTCGAGCGCCGGGACCAGGGCCTCGGCCACCGAGCGCCGGGCGATGTCCACGACGGCCTCACGCGGCGTCGCGCCGAGCGACAGCCACGCCTCGACCTCCTCGCGGCGGGCGATCAGCCCCGCTCGCAGGTGGCGGCCGGCGAGCGTCGCGCCCGTCATCGTGTTGCCGATCACGATGCCGCCGAGAGCGACCACGTACCGCGCCGAGAAGGGCAGCACGTCCACCGCGAAGACGACCGTGAGGGCGACCGCCGTCCCGGCGGAGCAGGCCACGAGGGCCGCGGGGAGTGCGCCGTCCAATCCGCGCAGCCTGCGACCGGCGGTCCACGTCGCCGTACCCAGCATCACCGCGAGGACGGCGGCCGCGGTCGGCGGCGCGGCCAGGACGCCGCGCAGCGCGAGACCGACGAAGGCCAGTTGCACCGCCCCACGGAGCACCGCGAGGGAGGGCGCAGCTCCGAGGCGGACCCCGTACGCCCGCAGGGTCACCGCGGCCACGACCAGCAGGACCGCGGTACCGAGCCCGAGGCGGACCGCCTCGCCCGCGGTGATCACGGGACGAGCCTGGCAGGTGGCAGGATCTCGCGCATGGCCGATCCGCGGGAGCTGCTCCAGCCGGCGGGGCGCGCCGTCCTGGCCACGATCCGCCGCGACGGCCGGCCGCAGCTGTCGAACGTCGGCTACGCCTGGGACGGCACGCAGGTACGGGTGTCGGTGACCGACGGCCGGGCCAAGACGCACAACCTGCGGCGCGATCCGCGGGCTGCGCTGCACGTCAGCACCCCCGATCTCGGCGCGTACGTGGTGCTGGACGCCGGCGCCGTCCTCTCACCGGTGGCAGCCGATCCCCACGACGCCACCGTGGACGCCCTGGTGGATCTCTACCGGGCGATCGCGGGTGAGCACGAGGACTGGGATGGTTACCGTCGCGCGATGGTCGAGGAGGGACGGCTCGTGCTCACGCTGGTGCCGACCCATTCGTACGGCTGGAAGGCCTGAGCCGGCATCGGACCACCTCGCGGCGCGCGGAGCACGGCCCTGATCAAGGGCACCGGGGCGGCTGCCGATGCACCCCGGGGGGAGGCCAGGAGGGACAGCCGTGGACGGCGGGCTCGGTGCGGCACCCGGACGGGCCGGGCACGAGGTCTCCGGTGCGCTGCTCGCTGTCGGCTGGCGCGGCGCCTTCGACCTGGCTCCGATCGGTTCGGCGCTGCTCGACCTGGACGGCACGGTGCTGCTCGCCAACCCGGCGCTCGAGCGGCTCGTCGGTCGCGCGATGCCGGTCGGGGCCAGCCTGGATGCGCTGATCTTGGCCGGCGCCTCCGTGACCGGTCTGCCGCAGTGGTCCGACCTGCTCTCGGGGGCCCAGGGTTCCGCGGAGTGGGAGGTAGCCCTCCGCGGCGCCCTCGGTCGGGAGCTGCTGGTGCGTGCGTGGATCGCGGGTCTGCTGGGCGACGACGGCCGGGTGGCCGGCTTCCTCGTCGCGCTGCAGGACGTCACCACCGCCCGGGAGGGCGAGCTGGCGCTGGCGTCGCGCTCGATGAACGACGCGCTGACGGGGTTGCCGAACCGTTGGCTGACGCGGGAGTGGCTCGAGCGCGCACTGGCCGAGCAGCCGGGCGCACAGGTCGGCGTGCTCTCGATCGACGTGGACCGTCTCGCCCAGGTCAACGAGAGCCTGGGGCACGCGGCCGGCGACCGCCTGATCGCCGAGGTGTCTCGGCGGATCCGTGCCGCCGTCCGGTCCGACGACATGGTCGGGCGGGTGGAGGGCGACGCGTTCCTGGTCGTGTGCGAGGGGCTGCCCGGGACGGGGGAGCTGCAGCGCGTCGCCGACGACGTCCTGCGCGCGCTGCGCGGGCCGATCCCCCTCGGCGCCCTGCGCCACGTGGCGACGGTGAGCATCGGGGCCGCCTACGGGGCACCCGATTGCACCGCCGACGACCTCGTGCTGCACGCGGGGGTCGCCCTGACCCGGGCCCAGCGGGAGGGGGGAGCGGCCGTCGTCGTCTACGACCCAGACCGCGACCGCGGTGCGACCACCGGGGACCTGGAGCTGGAGAGCCAACTGCGTGCCTCCGTGACCGCCGAGGGTCTGCGCGCCTACTACCAGCCGATCGTGGCACTCCCGGACCGCCAGCTCGTCTCGTACGAGGCACTGGTGCGCTGGGCGCACGCCGAGCAGGGGTTGCTCACGCCCCGCGCGTTCCTGGAGATCGCCGAGGGCACCGGCCTGATCACGACGATCGGGAGCTGGATGCTCGCGCGGGCCTGCGCCGACGCCGCGGCGCTGCTGCCCGCGCACGTGTCGGTCTCGGTCAACGCCTCGCCCGTGCAGCTGACCAAGCCAGGGTTCGTGGACGAGGTGGACGGGGTGTTGGCCGCCACCGGCCTCGCCCCCGGGCGGCTGCAACTCGAGATCACCGAGACCGCGCTGTTGCAGGCGGGTCCCCGGCTGCACGCGGATCTCGCGGCCCTCGCGGACCGGGGCATCCGGCTGGCCCTGGATGACTTCGGCACCGGCTTCTCCTCGCTGTCACTGCTGCACGAGCTGCCGGTGCACACGGTGAAGATCGATCGGTCGTTCGTCGCACCGCTGCTCGTGGACCGCCGCTCGCGGGCTATGGTCAAGGCCGTGCTGGGCCTGTGCGCCGACCTCGGCGTGGCCAGCATCGCCGAAGGTGTGGAGACCGAGGCCCAGGCGGCGGCGCTGATCGCGATGGGGTGCGACCGCGCTCAGGGCTATCTCTTCGGCCGGCCGACCCCGCTCGCCTAGGCTCGGCAGCACCAGGGAGCGAGGCGGGAGCGGGATGGTCGACGAGGACAGCTCTGCATTCGTCTCGATCGAGGTCATCCGACCCGCGGCCTTGCTGTCGGAGCAGGCGACCCGACTCATTCTCGGCGGCCTGGAGTCCGACGACGTCCGCAACGGCGGTCGCTGGCTCGCGCGGCCGGGGATCTGGCAGCGCTTCCTGGAGCCGTGGCCGGCGGGCCTCGCCCCGGTGAGCGGTCCCGGGCCGGGTCACGTCGGGACGATCTCGTGTGTCTACGACAGCCCACAGCGCTACATGGTGACCGTCTTCCGCGCGTCGGTGACGGGCTTCGGCGCCGAGCAGGGCTGGACGGTCCAGCGGCTGTGCGACGACGCCCTGCGCCATGCCGAGCTGACGCTGGCAACCTGCCCACGCGTGCCGATGACCCCCGCGCCGAGACCCTTCCGCGGCTGACGGGGAGCCTCAGAGCGGACGTCGGCCCGGTGCCGCGGCATCGTTCGGGTCGTACCAGTCCCGGGTGAGCTCGAGCCAGAGGCCCCACCCGGCCCAGCGGCCGAGCGGTGCGTACCGAGCCCGGATCTCGGCGTCGGTCATGGCGGCGAGCCCCAGGACGCGCGGCAGCTTCGCCCGCACCCAGGAGTCGATCGCCAGCCCCCGCGGCCGGCCGAGGACCCCCAGCATCCCCTCGGCGGCGTATGGGCCGAAGCCGCGCAGCCCGGTGATGGCCGAGGTCAGCTCCGCGTCGGTCTGCGCACCGCCCAGCCAGTCCTCCACCGGTTCGGTGGTGGACGCCAGCGCCACGAACGACTCGGCGCGGTACCCGGCGCGGACCACCGCACGCAGGTGTGTGACCCCGGCCCGGGCCACCGCCGCGGGGGTGGGAAAGGCGCGCTCCCCGGCCGGCCCGACCGCCCCGAGGGTGTCGACCAGCCTGGTCAGCATGGCGCGGGTCAGCGCCCAGGAGCAGTTGGTGGTTGCCAGCATCCGCGCGAGGTCCTCCCACACGGTGGGCGAGCGCAGCAGTCGCCCGCCGCCGGCCGCCGGGACCCATGCCAGCCACGGCACCGCCGCACAGGCCGCGTAGAGCTCGCTCACGTCGTCGTCTACACAGAGCATCCGCCGCAGCTGCGCGCGGATCGCCGCCCGGTCGGCCCGGGTGGCGGTGACCCGTCCCCAGGTGACGAGGCCACGCGCGGTCACCGTGACGGTGAGCGGGCCGGCGTCGGGGAGTGCGAGCGTGCGGTGCAGGCGCCGCCGGTCCTCGTCGTACGCACACGGCGGCAGGCCGCTCCAGCCGTGCGAGCGGGCGACCCGGTCCAGCGTCCAGCCGGGCGGCGTCGGGCCGAGCGACAGCCGCCCGGTGCGCGGCAGGTCGTGACCGGGCGGGGGGACGCCGAGCATGCCCCGGGCCAGGACCTCGACCTCGGCCTCAGCCCCCATCGGCCAGAGCGTCGATGCGCCTCGCCAGGCGCAGGTCCAGCTCCGTGACCCCACCGGCGGAGTGCGTGCTCAGCACGAAGCGGACGGTGCGCCAGCGGATGTCGATGTCGGGGTGGTGCTCGGCCTCCTCGGCGAGCACGGCCACCGCGTCGACGAGAGCGACGGCCGCGGGGAAGCTCGCCGCCTCGACCGTCCGACTGATGGCGGCGGTGTCCCCAGACCAGAGGGGCAGGCCGGCGAGTGCGGCGGCCAGGGCGGTGGGGGCCAGCGTGTCGGGCATGGTGGTCATCATGGCCGGCGTCGTGGTGGTCGCGGCGGCCATCCTGCGGGACGGGCGGGTGCTGGCCTGTCGTCGCTCGTCGGGGACGTACGCCGGCCGGTGGGAGTTCCCCGGCGGCAAGGTCGAACCCGGCGAGAGCGAGCCGGCGGCGCTCGTCCGCGAAGGCCTCGAGGAGCTCGGTCTGACCCTGACCGTGGGCGCCCGGGTCGGTGTCGACACGCCGGTCGCGGTGGGGGTGCTGCGCCTGTATCTCGTCTCGGCCAGCGGCGAGCCGGAGCTGCGGGTGCACGACGCCGTCGCCTGGTGCTCGGCGCACGACATCGACGACCGGCCGTGGATTGCCGCCGACCTGGGCCTGGTCGCGGCGGTCAGGGCCCTGCTGGCGTCGCGGTGAGCCGGCGCGCGAAGGCCTGCACCAGCGGTCCGGTCCGGTCCAGTGCCATCGCCTCGTGCAGCGAGGTCTCGGCCCGGCCACGCTGACCCAGGCCCAGCTCCGCCCAGCCCCGCGCGGCCAGGACGCCGGCGCGGTCGGCGGCCGACGCCGCGCCGCCCGCAGACCACGCGGCGATCTCCGCCGCCTCGGCGTACCGGCCCTGAAGCAGTCGTACCAGCGCCAGCGTGTGGGCGACCGCGGCGCGCTGCTCGCCCGGCGCCGTCGGTCCGATCGAGGCCATGGCGTGCTCCGCCTGGGTGGCGGCCCGGTCCAGGTCGGTGTCCGGCCCCCGACCGTCTCCGGTCAGCATCAGCATGGCCAGGGCCTCGGCCCGGAGGTGGTCGGCGACCCACGGCCGGTCCGGATCTGCCGCGTCCAGGGCCAGGCGGGCCGCGTCCTCGTAGCGGCCGGCCGAGAGCACGGCCTGGGCGAGCACCAGCCGGACGTACGGGCCGTCCCGGCGGGCCAGCCCGGCCAGGAATGTCTGAGCGGCCGGGACGCCGCCGTTGTCGTAGGCGCGCGCCGCCGCCTGCAGATCCGGGTCGGCCGGCGTCAGGAACGTGCCCCGGTGCCGCAGCAGGGCCAGCAGCTGCCTGCCGTCGTTGGGGCCGCCCGAGGTGCTGGTGAAGCCGCCCACCATCGGGATGGCGTTGCTGGCGAGGGCGAGCACGTTTGCCAACAACAGCTCCGCGACCCACACCGTGCCGGTGCCCAGGGCCAGCGCGACCACGATCAGCGCCAGGTGGAGCGCGATCCCCGCGACGGCGATCGCGACGAGCTGGCCGCGTCGCGCGCCCCGTGGCGGCACGTAGGTGACGTGGGCGGCCACGATGATCGGCCGCAGGTCGAGCCAGGAGCCGGCCGGGCTCAGCCGCGGCCCGAAGCCGAGCCGCATGCCCGTCACCCGCGCGCCGACGGCGACGCCGACGACCGCGTGCGCGACCTCGTGCGCCGCGATCGAGACGACCAGGATCACCACGTACGTCAGGGCAGCGCTCAGCCGGGACGTGCCGGCGGTCGCGAACTGCCCGCCGATCCAGGCCGCCACCGCCAGGCTGAGCAGCGCGCGGAGTGCGAGCGACCGCTCGATCGCGGCCGCACGGGCTCGGTCCTCGGCGGCCATGACCCGACGCTAGTCCGGCGCGGTCGCCGGGGGCCGTACGATGGGTCAATCCCCGCACGGAACTGGTGGCTCCCGCATGCCCGCAACGCAGACCCGCGACGACCTCCGCAACCTCGCGATCGTCGCGCACGTCGACCACGGCAAGACCACGCTCGTCGACGCCATGCTGTGGCAGTCCGGGGCCTTCACCAGCCACCAGGCCGAGACCGGTGAGGTCTCCGACCGGGTGATGGACTCGATGGACCTCGAGCGCGAGAAGGGGATCACGATCCTCGCGAAGAACACGTCGGTCCGGTACGGCACGGGGGACGCGGTGGTGACGCTCAACATCATCGACACGCCCGGCCACGCCGACTTCGGCGGTGAGGTCGAGCGCGGGCTGTCGATGGTCGACGGCGTGCTGCTGCTCGTCGACGCCAGCGAGGGACCGCTGCCGCAGACCCGTTTCGTGCTGCGCAAGGCGCTCGAGGCGCGGCTCCCCGTCGTGCTGGTGATCAACAAGGTGGACCGCGCGGACGCCCGGATCGCCGAGGTGGTGGACGAGACCTACGAGTTGTTCCTGGACCTCGACGCGGACGAGCACCAGATCGAGTTCCCGATCGTGTACTGCCAGGCCAAGACCGGCAGGGCCTCGCTGACCCGGCCGGCCGACGGCACCTCGCCCGACGGCGCCGACCTCACCGCGCTGTTCGACACGATCCTCACCTCCGTGCCCGCGCCGGTGTACGACCCGGAGATGCCGCTGCAGGCGCTGGTCACCAACCTCGACTCCTCCCCGTACCTGGGCCGGCTGGCCCTGTGCCGGGTCGTCAACGGGACGCTCACCCGCGGCCAGCAGGTGATCTGGTGCAAGGCCGACGGCACCTCGGAGCGGGTCAAGGTCAGCGAGCTGCTAATGACGGAGGCGCTCGAGCGCCAGCCGGCGGAGAAGGCCGGCCCGGGCGACATCATCGCGGTCGCCGGCATCGCGGAGATCACCATCGGGGAGACGCTCGCCGATCTCGACGACCCGCGGCCGCTGCCGGTCCCGACGATCGACGAGCCGTCGATCTCCATGACGCTCGGTGTGAACACCTCGCCGCTGGCCGGCCGGTCCGGCAAGAAGCTCACCGCCCGGCTGCTCAAGACGCGGCTCGACACCGAGCTGGTCGGCAACGTGTCGATCCGGGTCCTCGACACCGAGCGACCCGACACCTGGGAGGTGCAGGGCCGCGGCGAGCTGCAGCTGGCGATCCTCGTCGAGATCATGCGCCGCGAGGGCTTCGAGCTGACCGTCGGCAAGCCGCAGGTGGTGACCCGCGTGGTCGACGGCAAGGTGCACGAGCCGATGGAGCGGATGACGATCGACGCGCCGACCGACTACCAGGGCGTGCTCATGCAGCTGCTCGCGCTCCGGAAGGGCCGGCTCGAGCAGATGGTCGACCACGGCACCGGCTGGATCCGGATGGAGTACGTGGTGCCGGCGCGCGGCCTGATCGGCTTCCGGACCGAGTTCCTCACCGAGACCCGGGGGACGGGCCTGCTGCACCACATCCACGAGGGTTACTCCCCGTGGCACGGCGAGCTCCGTACCCGTCCGACGGGCTCGCTCTGCGCCGACCGCTCCGGCCCGACGACCGGCTACGCGCTGGCCAACCTGCAGGAGCGCGGCACCATGTTCGTCGGTCCCGGCACCGAGGTGTACGAGGGGATGGTCGTCGGTGAGAACTCGCGGTCCGACGACATGGACGTCAACCCCACCAAGGAGAAGAAGCTCACCAACATGCGGATGTCCTCGGGCGACGTGCTGGTGCCGCTGATCCCGCACCGCCAGCTGTCGCTGGAGCAGGCGCTGGAGTTCTGTCGCGAGGACGAGTGCGTCGAGGTCACCCCGGCCACGGTCCGCATCCGCAAGGTCGTGCTCGACGCCGGCGAACGCGGCCGGACCCGCGGCCGGGCTGCCAAGGGCTGACGCGCTCTCAGCCGCCGAGGTGTCGGCGGAGCCACTCGACCTGCAGCAGCAGCAGGTTCTCCCGCTCGGTCGCGCCGCCGCCCAGATGGGTCGCGCCGGTCAGCGGGAGCACGTCGTGCGGGCGCCCCGCCGCGAGCAGCGCCGCCGACAGCCGCAGCGTGTGTGCGGCCACGACGTTGTCGTCCGCGAGGCCGTGAATGAGCAGCAGCGGCCGGCGCAGCCCGGGTGCCAGCGGGAGCAGCGACGCCCGCTGGTAGGAGTCTGCCGCGGTGTCCAGGCCGAGGTAGCGCTCGGTGTATGCGGTGTCGTAGAGCCGCCAGTCGGTCGGCGGTGCGCCGGCGACGGCCGCATGGAAGACGTCGGGGCGGGACAGCACCGCGAGGGCGGCCAGCCAGCCGCCGAACGACCAGCCGCGGATGCCGACGCGGCCGAGATCCAGGTCCGGGTGGTGGCGGGCAGCGAGCTCGAGCGCGGCGACCTGGTCGGCCACCGTCACCGTGACGTCCGGGGCGATCGCCTTCTCCCAGGCGAGCCCGACCCCGGGCGTCCCGCGGCCGTCGGCCACCACGACCGCGAACCCCTGGTCGGCGAGCCACTGCGCCTCCAGCCAGCCGGCCTGCGCCTGCAGGTTGACGCTGTGGTGCGGGCCGCCGTACGGGTCGAGCAGCACCGGCAGCCTCGTGCCTGCGACGTGGCCGGTCGGCAGGACGACGGCGACGTGCACCCGGTCGTCGGCGTGGCGGTGCACGGTGGGCAGCAGTGGCGGGGTGGCGGCGTACGACCAGATCTGGGTGGTCTCCTCGTCGTGCCACATCTCCGCCACCGTGCCGACCTGGTCCATGGAGGCGGACAGTCCGACCTGTGTGGTCCCGCCGGTCACGACGGAGTAGACGCCGGGCTCCTCGGTCAGTCGCTCGCACGCCATCCCGTCCCAGGAGTAGACGTGCCGGCAGGTGGGGTCGCCGTCGGTGCCGGTGAACAGGACGTGGCCGTACGGGTCCAGGCCCAGGCCGGCAGTGACGTGCACCTCGGGCGGGGTGACCGCGACGCCGTCGACGCAGAGCCGCCGGCGGTCCGCGGCGACGTCCTCCGTCGCGTGCAGCAGATGTCCGCCCGGGAGCCACGCGGGCACGCCCGCCACCACGTCCAGGAAGGTGTCGGAGACGTCCGCGCGGACGAGCGTCGCGTGCGGTCCCTGCAGCTCCAGGACCTGCGTCCGGCGCTGGTCGCGGGTGGCCACGAGCAGCAGGGCGGGCCCGTGCGCGGACCAGTGCACCGCGACCAGGTACGGGAAGGCATCGGCGTCCCAGCCGGTGACCACCTGCGCGCCGGCGGAATCGGCCAGCAGCAGGGAGACCACGGCATTGGGGGTGCCGGCGGCCGGATAGCGCTGGGCGGTCGGCGACAGCTCTGGGTGCGCCGGGTCGGCGATCCACCACGTCTGCACGGGCGAGTCGTCGACGACGGCGGCGAGCACCGCCGTGGAGTCCGGCGACCACCACCAGCCCCGGAACCGGCCGAGCTCCTCGCTGGCGATGAAGTCCGGCAGCCCGCACGTCGTGCCTTCGGCCCCGCCAGCCGACCACAGCGCGGCGCCCTCGAGGTCCGCGACCTCCAGGCGCCCGCCGACCACGTACCCGACCTTCGTGCCGTCGGGCGAGGGTCGGGGGTCGGCGACCGGTGCGCTGGTCGGGGCCAGCAGCCGCGCCGGCCCGTCGACGTGGGCGATGCCGAGCCGGCCGGCGAGGGCGAAGGCCGCGACCTGCAGGGCGTCGTCGGCGGCGTACCCGGTGATTCCGCCGGCCCGCTCGCGGGCGCGTTCACGGCGGGCGCGCTCCTGCGGCGGGAGGTCCGCGTCGCCCGCATCCGACAGCAGCAGGGGGTCGGCGACGAGCCGTTCGCCGTCGGCGTCGAGGACCCACAGGCAGTGCACCGGGTCAGTGCCACCCCGTGAGCGCAGGAACAGCACGCGGCCGTCGCCGGCGCTGAAGGAACGCGGGCGTCCGAGCGTGAACGACTGCGTCTCGGCAGCCAGGCGCGGGAACGTCGCGCCGGAGGCGCGCGGGGATCCGGAGGCGCGCGGGGACGTCGCGCCGGAGGCGCGCGGGGATCCGGAGGCGCGCGCGGATGAGGTCACGGGCCGAGCATCCCAGTCCGCTCCGTAGGCTCCGGCAGATGGGCGACAGGCGGCTGCTGCTGGTGCACGCGCACCCCGACGACGAGACCATCAGCATGGGGGCCACGATGGCGATGTACGCCGCCTCCGGGGCCCAGGTCACGCTCGTGACGTGCACGCTGGGCGAGGAGGGCGAGATCCTCGTCCCGGCGCTGGCGCACCTGGCGTCGGACCGTGACGACGGGCTCGGGCAGCACCGCATCGGGGAGTTGGCGGCCGCCTGCGCCGCGCTCGGCGTCACCGACCACCGGTTCCTGGGGGGTCCCGGCCGCTGGCGGGACAGCGGGATGATGGGCACTCCCCAGAACGACGACGCCCGCTGCTTCTGGCGCAGCGACGAGGCCGAGCGCACCGCGGCGCTTGTGGCGGTCGTGCGCGAGGTCCGGCCGCAGGTCGTCCTCGGGTACGACGAGAACGGCGGCTACGGGCACCCCGACCACATCCGTGCCCACGACGTGATGGTCGCCGCCGTGGCGGCGGCCGCGGACCCCACGTACCTACCCGACCTGGGCGAGCCGTGGGACGTCGCGAAGGTCTACTACGGGGTGATCCCGAAGTCCGTGCTCGCCGAGGGGCTGCGGATGATGTCCACGGCGGGCACGCCGTTCGAGGGGATCGAGTCGGTGGACGACCTGCCCTTCGGCGTCGCCGACGACCTGGTCACCACGCGCATCGACGCGACCGCGTTCCTGGCCGCGAAGGTCGCCGCGATGCGCGCCCACGCGAGTCAGATCGCGACGGACGGGATGTTCTTCGCGCTCGCCGACGGGGTGGGGCGGATGTCCTTCGGCACCGAGCACTACCTGCTCGCGCGCGGCCAGCAGGGCCCCGGCGACGGCCGATACGAGACCGACCTGTTCGCGGGGGTCGCGGGCTAGAAGCTCCTGGTGATCAACCCGGTGGCGACGCGGGCCACGTCATAGGTCACATCGGTGGCCGCGGTGAGCGTTGCTGCCGCCACGTGGAACTGCGCCTTGCGCTTCGCCAGCGTCCGCCAGCCGCCGACGAACAGCAGCAGCGCACCAGCCCAGCCGCGCAGCGTGTGCCGGCCCCGCGAGAGCAACGACTCCACCGTCTTGTACGGCACCGCCATCGTCACCGCGATCGCGCCGACGTCCTGACCCCGCGCCCGCAGCCACAGGGCGCGGGCCTGCCGCTCGGGCAGCCGGTCGACCTGCTGGGCGAGCCACCGGGCGTGCAGGTCGTCGACGACCTCGTCCTCGGGGGCGGGCACCGAGGTGGGCTCGTAGGTGGCCAGGCGCAGGTCGCGGCGCCGGTCCCGCACGGTGCGGCGGTGGACGTCGGCGCACAGCCGCAGCGTGGTGGTCACCAACCACGGGCGGAGGGCCTCGTCCTCGACCGCCGCGGTGGCGGCGCGCAGCATCGCCTCGGACACGACGTCCTCGGCCACGTGACCCTCGACGCGCTGGCGGGCCAGGCCCAGCAGCAGCGGACGGTGCGCCCAGGCGGCGGCCCACCGGTCGCGGTCGACCTCGGCAGGGGGCGCGAGCGGCCCGGCCTCCGGCAGCACCACCAGGTGCGCGCGCGGCGCCGGCACCACGTCGGGCTCGCCGAGGCACGGCTGTGTCATGCGGTCTCCTCCGTGCAGGCTTTGCTCGAGCGCACGGTACGCCTGGCGGGGGCCGGATCACGCTCGACCCGACGACCGGAGCCAACTTTTCCTGCGAAGGAGACCGCGGGGCCCGAGCGTCTCATCCGGTGAGGGACGCGAGGGAGGTGCGGATGGCCCAGGCCCCCACGGCGAGTGCGGCCGAGCAGTGGCTCCGCGCCGCCGACCGCCGCGCGCTCGACCGTCGGGCCCGCGCCGAGAACTTCCCCGTCGCCTCCCTGCTCTTCCCTCGCCTGCTCCGTCCCGACGTCGCGGCGGTCTACGCCGTGGCGCGGCTGATCGACGAGGCCGGGGACACCGCCCCCGGCGACCGGCTGGCCGTGCTCGACGCCCTGGAGGCAGACCTGCTGCGCCTCCCCGACGCGCGGCTGCCGGTGCTCGCGTCCCTGGCGCCCGCGGTGCGCCGCGGCCTGCCGGTCGAGCCCTTCCGGGACCTGGTCGGCGCCAACCGCCTCGACCAGCGCCGGACCGCGTACGCGAACCGGGCCGAGCTGCGCGACTACTGCCGGCTGTCGGCCGAGCCCGTCGGCCGGATCGTGCTGGCGCTGTTCGGTCTCGCGACGCCGGAGCGGCTCGCCTGGTCGGACGAGGTCTGCGCCGGCCTCCAGATCGCCGAGCACCTGCAGGACGTCGGCGAGGACCTGGCTGCCGGCCGGGTCTACCTGCCTGCCGACGCGATGGGCCGGCACGGCATCGACGCCACCGTGCTCGCGGCGGTGGCCGACGGCAGCGCCGGGGCAGCGGACCGCGCGTCCGTCGCCGCGCTGCTGGCCGGCCAGGCCGACTGGGCGCGGCAGCTGCTCGCCCACGGCCGCCCACTCGTCAGCTCGCTGCGTGGTCGCCCCCGCCTCGTGGTCGCCGCCTTCGTCGCCGGCGGTCAGGCCGCGCTCGACGCTGTGCTCGGCGCCGGTGCGGACGCGGTCACCACCACCCCGCGGCCGCGCCGCTCGCGGGCGCTGCTGCGCTTCGGGCAGGTCGTGCGATGACCGCTGTGCTCGACCCGACCGTCGCCGACGCGTACCGGGTGTGCGAGCGGGTGACCCGTGAGCAGGCCCGCAACTTCTCGTACGGCATCCGGCTGCTGCCCGGGGACAAGCGACGCGCGCTGTCGGCGGTCTACGCGCTCGCCCGCCGGATCGACGACATCGGCGACGGGGCCCTGCCCGCCGCGCAGAAGCTGGCGGACCTGGCGGCGGTCCGCGCGGCGGTCACCGCCGGTGCCACCGACGAGCCCGTGCTGGCCGCGGTCGCCGACGCCGCGCGGCGGTTCCCGGTGCCGCTCGCGGCCTTCGGCGAGCTGGTCGACGGCGTCGAGATGGACGTGCTGGGCACCTCGTACGAGACGTTCGAGGAGCTGGTCGGCTACTGCCGCCTGGTGGCGGGGACCGTCGGCCGGCTCTGCCTCGGTGTCTACGGCGCACCCGACCTGGCGCGCGCGTCCCGGCTCGCCGACGACCTGGGCGTCGCGCTGCAGCAGACCAACGTCCTGCGCGACCTGCGCGAGGACCTGCTCGGCGGGCGGGTCTACCTGCCCGCGGCCGAGCTGCGCGCTGCCGGAGTGACGCTCGCGGTCGAGGACGGCGTGCTCGGCGGTCCGCGCGACGCGTTGCTCGCGCTGGTCCGGGCCGGCGCCGAACGGGCCCGCAGCTGGTACGCGGGCAGCCTGCCGTTGCTGGCCATGCTCGACCGGCGCAGCGCTGCCTGCACCGCGGCGATGGCCGGGATCTACGCGCGGCTGAACGACCGCATCGCCGCCGACCCCGCCGCGGTCACCACCGGGCGCCTCTCGCTGCCCGGCCGGGCCAAGGCCGGCGTGGCCGCCCGGGCGCTGCTCACGGGCCGCACGTGAGCCGCGTCGTCGTGGTCGGGGGTGGGCTCGCCGGCCTCACCGCCGCGCTGGACCTCGCCGACGCCGGCTGCGCGGTGACGCTGCTCGAGGCCCGTCCGCGGCTGGGTGGTCTGACCTCCTCCTTCCGCCGCGGCGAGCTGACGGTGGACACCGGGCAGCACGTGTTCCTGCGCTGCTGCACCGCGTACCTCGACCTGCTCGAACGGCTGGGCGTCCGCGGTGACGTGGTGCTCCAGGACCGGCTGGACATCCCGGTCTCCCGGCGCGGGCGGCGGACGAGGCTGCGCCGCGCCGACCTCCCGGTGCCGCTGCACCTCGCCGGTGGCCTGCTGCGCTACCTCGGCCCGCTGGGCGCGCTGCGCGCGGCGCCCGCGGCGCTGGCCCTGGCCCGGTTGGACGACCGGGCGCCCGCCGTGGACGCGCAGACCTTCGGCGGCTGGCTGACCCGCCACGGCCAGTCCCGCCGTACGGTCGAGTCCCTCTGGTCGCTGCTCACCGTCGCGACCCTCAACGCCGATCCCGCCGACGCGTCGCTGGCGCTGGCCGCCAAGGTGGTGCGTACCGGCCTGTTCGAGACCCGCGGCGGCGCAGACCTCGGCTGGTCCGCGGTGCCGCTGAGCGTGCTGCACGGCGACGCGTTCGCCCGCGCCCTGGCGGGCCGGGCACAGGTGCTGACCGGCGCCAAGGTCACCGCCATCGACGCCGACCTCACCGTGACCACGACCGACGGCCGCCACCACGCCGACGCCGTCGTCCTCGCGGTGCCGCCCGCGGTGGCCGCCGGGCTGGCCCCGGCCCGGGCCGGGCTCGACACCGCGGCGCTGGCGGGCCTCGGCTCCAGCCCGATCGTGAACGTGCACGTCTGTTACGACCGGCCGGTGCTCGACGTGCCGCTGCTGGCGGTGCCCGACTCGCCGCTGCAGTGGGTGTTCGACCGCACCGGCTCGAGCGGGGCCACCACCGGCCAGTATGTTGCGGTGTCGCTGTCTGCCGCCGACGGCTGGGCGGGCCGGCGTACCGCGCAGGTGCTGGCCGCGCTGCTCCCGGAGCTGGCCCGGGTGCTGCCCGCCGCCGGCCACGCCGTCGTCCGGCAGGCGTTCGTCACGCGCGAGCCGCACGCCACGTTCCGCCAGGTCGCCGGCTCCGCGGCGCACCGTCCGGGGCCGGTGACCGCCCTGCCCGGTCTGGTGCTGGCTGGCGCCTGGACCGACACGGGCTGGCCCGCGACCATGGAGGGCGCCGTGCGCAGCGGCCGTTCCGCCGCCGCCGCGGCGCTGTCCGGTGCACGGACGCCGCTGGCGGTGGCGTCGTGACCGTGATGATGCCCTCGTCGGTCGAACGGACCCGGCTGCTGGTGGAGCCGGCACTGCGCTCCGCGGTCGGCCGGCTGCACCCCTCGCTGGCTCGGGTGGCGGCCTACCACCGCGGCTGGGTGGACGCCGAGGGCCACGACACCGACACCGGTGGCGGCAAGGCACTGCGGCCCGCGCTGGCGCTGGTCGGCGCCGGGGCCGTGCGGGCCGACGTGGCGATCGCGGTGCCGGCCGCCGTCGCCGTCGAACTCGTGCACGACTTCTCGCTGCTGCACGACGACCTCATGGACGGCGACGCCGAGCGCCGGCACCGCCCGACCGCGTGGAGCGTCTTCGGGACCGCCCGCGCGCTGCTCGCCGGTGACGGCCTGCTGGCCGTGGCGTACGGCATGCTCGAGAGCCCGGTGGCGCAACGGATCCTGGCCGACGCGGTGGACCGCCTGGTGGCCGGCCAGGCCGATGACCTCGATTTCGAGAGCCGCATCGACGTGACCTACGCCGACTACCTGGCGATGTCCGCAGGCAAGACCGGCGCACTGCTCGGAGCGGCCGCGTGCCTCGGCGCGGCGCTCGGCGGCGGGACCGCCGGGCAGATCGCCGCGCTCGCCGCGTACGGCGAGGAGCTGGGCCTGGCGTTCCAGTTGGTCGACGACCTCCTCGGCGTCTGGGGCGACCCGGCGGTCACGGGAAAGCCGGTGCTCTCCGACCTCCGCTCGCGCAAGAAGTCGGCGCCGGTCGTGCTCGCGGCAGCCGAGAGCGCGGCCGTGCGCGCGTGGCTGGCCGGGCAGGACGCGGACCTCGAGCAGACCGCCCGGCTCATCGAGGCGACCGGCGCCCGCGAGCATGTCCGGGCCGAGGTGGCGGTCCACGTGGCCCTCGCCGGCCGCGCCCTCGTCGGTGCCGACCTCGAGCCGACCGCGGTGGACGAGTTGCTGCGGACCGCCGAGTACGTGACGGGGCGGGACCGATGACCGCGGTCATCCCGGACTCGCTCGCCGTGGCCCGCGCCGCCGCGGAGCGGGCCGCCGACCACCTGCGTTCGCTGCAGTCCCCGGCGGGCTGGTGGAAGGGCGAGCTCGAGACCAACGTGACCATGGACGCCGAGGACCTGCTCATGCGGGAGTTCCTCGGCATCCGTACCGCCAGTCAGACCGATGCCAGTGCCCGCTGGATCCGGTCGCGACAGCAGTCCGACGGCTCCTGGAACACCTTCTTCGGTGGGCCGGGAGACCTGTCCACGACCGTCGAGGCCTGGGTCGCGCTGCGGCTGGCCGGTGACGACCCGGCGGCACCGCACATGCGTGCTGCGGCCGGGTTCGCCTGCGCCGCAGGCGGAGTGGCGGCGAGCCGGGTGTTCACCCGCTTCTGGCTGGCGCTGTTCGGCCTGTGGGCCTGGGACGACGTCCCGGTGGTCCCCCCCGAGGTGGTGCTGCTGCCGGGCTGGCTGCCGCTCGCGCTGGAGCACTGGGGCTGCTGGGCACGGCAGACCGTCGTGCCGCTGTCGGTGGTGTCGGCGTACCGGCCGCGCCGGCCGATCGGGTTCGACATCGCCGAGTTGGTCATCGACGCCCCGCGCCCCGCGACGGCGTCCTGGCGGTCCGTGACGGGTGCGTTCCAGCGCCTCGACACGGTCCTGCACGCGTACGAACGGCTCCCGTGGAAGCCGGTGCGCCGCCAGGCTGTGCGCAGCGCCGTCCGCTGGGTGCGCGAGCGGCAGGAGGCGGACGGCTCGTGGGGTGGCATCCAGCCGCCGTGGGTCTACTCGGTGCTCGCGCTGCACCTGGCCGGCGCGGGGCTCGACGACCCGGCGGTCGCCCTGGCACTGCGCGGCCTGGACCGCTTCACCGTGCTCGAGCTCTTGCCCGACGGGCCGGTCCGGCGGATCGAGGCCTGCCAGTCGCCGGTCTGGGACACCGGTCTGGCGGCCATCGCCCTCGCCGACGCCGGAGCCAAGCCCGATGACCCGGCGATCGTCGCGGCCGCCGACTGGCTCGGGGTCGAGGAGGTGCGCGTCGCGGGCGACTGGGCCGTGCGCCGACCTGGGCTGGCGCCGGGCGGTTGGTCGTTCGAGTTCGACAACGACCTCTACCCCGACGTCGACGACACCGCCGAGGTGGTGCTCGCCCTGCGCCGCGCCGAGTCCCCGGACGAGGCGGCGATTGAGCGGGCGGTGGCCTGGTGTGTCGGGATGCAGAGTGCGGACGGCGGCTGGGGAGCCTTCGACGCCGACCAGAGCTGCGGCCTGCCGACGCGGCTGCCGTTCTGTGACTTCGGCGAGGTGGTCGACCCGCCCAGCGCGGACGTCACCGCGCACGTGGTGGAGATGCTGGCGTACGAAGGTCTGGCCGAGGGCGACGCGGCGCGGCGCGGCGTGGCCTGGCTGCTCGACCACCAGGAACCGGGCGGATCGTGGTTCGGCCGCTGGGGTGTCAACCACCTGTACGGCACCGGCGCCGTCGTGCCGGCCCTGGTGGCGGCCGGTGTCGACCCGTCGTGCGCGCCGATCCGGCGGGCCGTCGACTGGCTGGTGGCCCACCAGCAGGCCGATGGCGGGTGGGGCGAGGACATCCGCTCGTACCGGGACGAGGCCTGGGTCGGCCGCGGCACGGCGACCGCGTCGCAGACCGCCTGGGCGCTGCTCGCGCTCCTCGCTGCCGGCGGTGCGCAGGAGGCGGTCGAGCGCGGCGTCGCCTGGCTGACCGAGACCCAGCGGGCCGACGGCAGCTGGGACGAGCCGGAGTTCACCGGTACGGGCTTCCCGGGCGACTTCTCCATCAACTACCACCTGTACCGGCTGGTCTTCCCGCTGACCGCCCTGGGCCGATACGTCCGAGCGGTCACGCCGTGACGCGGGTGATCGCCGCGCCGCTCGGCGTCGAGGCCCGGGCGGTGCGCGGCGGGCTGTCCCGCCGCACCACGATCGTCCGCACCGGTGCCGGGCCGCGCCCGGCCCACCCGGTGACCGGGGCGGACGCGCTCGTGGTGGCAGGTGTCTGCGGCGCCCTGACTGACGCCCTCCGGCCCGGGGACGTCCTGGTGGCCAGCGAGGTGCGCTCCGAGGACGGCGTCACCCGGTCGCTGCCCGGCGGCGTGCTGCTGGCCGGTGCGCTGCGGCGGGCCGGCCACCGCGTCCACCTGGGCCCACTGCTGTCGACCGCCCGACTGGTGCACGGTCGGTCCGCGCGCCGGCGCCTCGCCGCCACCGGCGCGCTGGCGGTCGACCTGGAGACCGCGCCCCTGCTCGACGCGGCCGGAACCGCTGCGGCGCAGGCGGTGCGGGTCGTCGTCGACACCCCCACGCACCCGCTGCTGCGGCCCCAGACGGTGTCGGCCGGGGTGCGGGCGCTGCGCACGCTCACGGCGATCACCCCGGTGCTGGAGGACTGGCTCGCCACGGTCGCGCCCCGGCAGGTCGTGCTCGCCTCGCCGCGGTCGTTCTGCGCCGGGGTGGAGCGGGCCATCGCCACGGTGGAACGCGCCCTCGAGCGCACGGACGGGCCGGTCTTCGTACGCCGGCAGATCGTGCACAACACGCACGTCGTCGCCGGCCTCGAGGCGCGGGGGGCGGTCTTCGTGCAGGAACTCGACGAGGTGCCGGCCCGGGCGACCGTGGTGCTCAGCGCCCACGGGGTCTCCCCGGCCGTGCGGGCCGAGGCGGCCCGCCGCGACCTGACGACCCTCGACGCGACCTGCCCGCTCGTCGCCAAGGTGCACGTCGAGGCCCGCCGGGCGGCAGAAGCCGGGCGATCGGTCGTCCTCATCGGCCACGCCGAGCACGAGGAGGTCGAGGGGACCGTCGGGGAGGCGCCGGGGGCCCTCGTCGTGGCCGACGTCGCCGCGGTCGAGCAGCTCGAGGTGCCCGATCCGGCGCGGCTGTCGTACCTGATGCAGACGACCCTCGCCGTCGACGAGGCCACCGAGGTCGCCCAGGCGCTGGTCCGCCGCTTCCCGGCGGCGGAGGGCCCGGTGACCGAGGACATCTGCTACGCCACGAGCAACCGGCAGGACGCGGTCCGGCGGGTCGCCGCCCAGACCGATCTGCTGCTGGTGGTCGGCTCCGCCAACTCCTCCAACTCGCGCCGGCTCGTCGAGGTCGCCGAGCGGCTCGGGACGACCGGCCGGCTGGTCGAGGACGCCGGCGACGTCGAGCTCGCCGACCTGGCCCGGGCCCGGGCCATCGGCGTCACCGCAGGGGCCTCGGCCCCGCCCACACTCGTCGACGAGCTGGTCGCCGCCCTGCGCGGTCTCGGTCCCGTCGACGTTCGTGAGGTCCTCGTCACCCAGGAGGACCGCACGTTCGAGCTACCCAGAGAGGTGCGTCCATCGTGACCGTCCAAATCCGCTACGCCGTCCGAGTCGGTGCCTATGTCGCCAAGCAGAAGCTGCTGGGGCGCAAGAAGTTCCCGATCGTGCTGGAGCTGGAACCGCTCTTCGCGTGCAACCTCGCGTGCACCGGGTGCGGCAAGATCCAGCACCCCGCGTCCGTGCTCAAGCAGCGCATGTCGGTCGAGGACGCGCTGGCCGCGGTGGCCGACTGCGGTGCGCCCGTCGTCGCCATCGCGGGCGGCGAGCCGCTGATGCACCCGCAGATCCACGAGATCGTCGACGCGCTGGTGGCCAAGAAGAAGTTCGTGCTGCTGTGCACCAACGGCCTGCTGCTCGAGAAGAAGATCGCCAACTTCACGCCGTCGCCGTACTTCACCTGGGTCGTGCACATCGACGGGCTGCGGGAGCGGCACGACCTCGTGACCGACCGGCAGGGCACGTTCGACCAGGCCATCGCCGCCATCAAGGTGGCCCAGGCCAAGGGCTTCACGGTGGGCACCAACTCGACGTTCTTCAACAACGACAGCCCGCAGGACGTCATCGACGTGCTCGACCACCTCAACGACGTGGTCGGCGTCGACCAGATGCAGATCTCGCCGGCGTACGCCTACGAGAAGGCGCCCGACCAGGAGCACTTCCTCGGCGTCGAGGAGACCCGGGCGATGTTCGCGAAGGCCTTCGGCAGCGGCCGCCGCAAGAAGTGGCGCCTGAACCACTCGCCGGTCTTCCTCGACTTCCTGGAGGGCAAGAAGGAGCTCGACTGCACCGCGTGGGGCATCCCGAGCTACTCCCTCTTCGGCTGGCAGCGCCCCTGCTACCTGATGAACGACGGCTACGCCGGCTCGTACCAGGAGCTGGTCGAGACCACCGACTGGGACGCGTACGGCCGAGGCAAGGACCCGCGCTGCGCCAACTGCATGGCGCACTGCGGGTACGAGCCGAGCGCGGTGCTGGCCACGACGTCCTCCCTGCGGGAGTCGATCCGGGCCGCCGTCAGCTGACCCCCGGTCGGCACGCGGCGCCAGATCTCGAGCAGCCGACCGGGCGACACCGGAGGCCGGTGGGGTCGTCGGTGTTCACCCGCTCGGCCCAGTCGGGACCGTTGGAGACGTTCGCGGCTGCGCCGCGGGGGTGAGGACTGCAGACAGTGATCGGCTGATCCCCTAGCGTGACCACACGGCCCGGACCCGTGCCGAGAAGACGCTTCGATCGGGGAGGCACCCATGGCCCGCGTCCACCAGAAGTCCGACACCGCCGCCGCGAGCGCCCGCGCGGTGCTGGTCGGCGGGGGCGACGTGATCGCGGCCCGCACGGCAGACGTCGGCGCCGGCCGGGAGCGGATGCGCCGCCGCCGGCTCCGCACCGTCGCGTACGTGCTGGCCGCACCGCTGGCATTCCTGGGCTATCGGATCCTCGACGGCCGTCCGTTCGACATCTTCGCGCTGCCGCACGTCGACCCGCTGACCGCCGTCCCGATCCTGTTCTTCGCCCTGCTGATCGCGATGCTCCTCGGGATGACGGTGCTCCCCGGCCGGTCCCCGCACGTGGTCTACCGCCCCGAGCAGATCGACGTGCGGCTCGCCGACGTCCGGGGCATCGACCCGGTCAAGGAAGATGCCATCCGGTCGCTGAACCTCTTCCTCGCGCACAAGACCTTCAGCACGGAGATGGGGGGTACCCCGCGCCGCGGCCTGCTCTTCGAGGGCGCGCCGGGCACCGGCAAGACCTACCTCGCCAAGGCGATGGCGGCCGAGGCGGGGGTGCCGTTCCTGTTCGTCTCCGCGACGTCCTTCCAGTCCATGTACTACGGGGCGACGGCGAAGAAGATCAGGTCGTACTTCAAGGCGCTGCGCAAGACCGCACGGCGCGAGGGCGGCGCGATCGGCTTCATCGAGGAGATCGACGCCATCGGGCTGCGCCGCGGCGGGATGGCGGCGACCGCCGCACCCGAGGGTCTCGCGCCGATGAGCGGGGACTGCGGCGGGCTGACAGGGCTGGGCATCCACCGGGCCGGTCTGGTCACGCCCTCGACCGTACGGACCGCCTTCACCTCCGAGGGCACCGGCGGCGTCGTCAACGAGCTGCTCGTGCAGATGCAGTCGTTCGACGAGCCGACCGGGGCGGACAAGCTGCGCGGCAAGCTCACCGACGCGCTGAACCTGCTGCTCCCGGCGCAGCGTCAGCTCCCCAAGCGGAACTCGGGAGCGGCCAACATCCTGCTCATCGCGGCGACCAACCGCGCGGACGACCTGGATCCGGCGCTGCTGCGCCCCGGCCGCTTCGACCGGCGGATGACCTTCGAGAACCCGGCCAAGGCCGCCCGCCGCGACCTGATCGACCACATGCTGGCGAAGAAGGCCCACGACGAGGACCTCGACCAGGGCGAGCGCCGGGACGCCCTGGCCGCGGTGACCACCGGCTACACGCCGGTCATGATCGAACACCTGATGGACGAGGCCCTCGTCAGCGCCCTGCGCCGCGGCGCGCTGGAGATGTCCTGGCACGACCTGGAGAGCGCCCGCCTCGTCGAGGAGGTCGGCATGGGTCAGCCCGTCGAGTACACCGTGCACGAGCGGCGGCTGATCGCCAGTCACGAGGCCGGCCACGCGACCGTGGCGTGGCTGGTCGCGCCCGAGCGCCGGCTCGAGATCCTCTCCATCATCAAGCGTCGGAGCGCCCTGGGCATGCTCGCGCACGGTGACCGCGAGGACGTCTACACCCGGTCCCGGACCGAGCTGACCAACATGATCAAGATCTCGATGGGTGGCCAGGTCGCGGAGGAGCTGTTCTTCGGTGACGTCTCGACCGGGCCTGCCGGCGACCTCATGTACGCGACCAACGTCGCCGCCGAGATGGTCGGCTCGGCCGGGATGGCGGGCTCCCTGGTGTCCTTCCGCGCCGTCCAGGCCGGGGCGTTCTCGGACACCAACATCGTCGGCAGGGTGCTGAACGACACCGAGGGCCGAGCCACCGTCGAGCGCATTCTCGGCGAGCAGAAGTCGGCCGTCACCGTCCTGCTGACCGAGAACCGCCACCTGGTCGAAGCTCTGCGCGACGCGCTCCTCGAGCGGTCGGAGCTGATCGGTCACGAGATCACCGACGTGCTCGAGGCGGCCCGCCAGGCCGAGGGCCGGCCCGGCGTCATCGACCTGCGTGAGCCTCGGCCCATCTCCTCCTGACCCGCGGTGCGGTCACTATCCTCACCCGTCGTGACCGCACCCCCGGCTCCGGCCCGGCGCCTCGGCAGACCCTCGGACCTCGCGGTCCTGCCGTTGCTGGCCGTGCTCGGTGTCCTCCTCGCCCTGTGGGGGGCGCTGCTGGTCCCGGCGGGCCCCCGCCTGGCCGGTCACGTGCTCTCGGTGGGTGTCGTGATCGCCGTGGTCGGCAACGTCCTGTTCGCGCGACTAGGGCTGCGCGCGTCCGCGCCGTTCGGCGGGCTCGCGCTGATGGTGGGGTGGACCGCGGTGGCTCTCGTGCTCGGCAGCCGGCGGTCCAACGGCACGGTCGTGCTGCCCGGGTCGGGGGATCTCGCGGTGCCCGCCCTGGTCTTCGTCCTGGGCGGCCTCGTCGCGGGCATCCTCGCCGCCGGCCTGCGGATGCGCCGGTGACCGCCGCCCCCGACGGCCGGCCCGTCGTCGTGCTGGCGGTGGAGTCGCCGACCGTGCAGCGCGTGCTGGCCTCGGTCCTGGGCCGGGCCGGGTACGCGGTGACCGCCGTGGCGGACGGCGTGGCAGCCGCGCAGGTGGCCACCGCCGGGCCGGCCGACTGCGTGCTGGCCGCAGCGGACATGCCCCGACTGACCGGCTTCGCGCTGGTCCGGCTACTGCGGGAGGACCCCCGTACGGCTCACTTGCCGCTGCTGTTGCTCACCGCTCCGGGCGCTGCGGCCGAGCCGCACTGGGCGACGCTCTGCGGTGCGGACGGGACGCTGCCCTTCGACGTCGAGACCCACGACCTCGTCGCGGCGGTCGGCGCCGCGCTCGCGGCCGCTCCCAGCGCCGGTGCTGAGCTCCCGCGCGGGCTGCGAGATCCCGACGACGTGGTGCTCGCCCGGGCGAGCGAGGTGCTGGAGCGCGCGCTGTTCGAGACCGCGCTCGTCGCGGAGGTCACCGGCCTGGCAACCGCCGGTCTGGGTGCCGAGGGGGCGCTGGCGGGACTGCTCACGACGGTGGCACGTGTCGTGGATCCGGCCCTCGCCGTGGTGCTCACCCCCGACCCGCCGCTCGCGTTCGTGCTGGCAAACCGCCCCACCTCCCTGGCGCACTACCGGCACCTGCTGCTGCGGGCCTGTGCCGACATGGCGACGTCCACCGGCCGGCCAGTGGACGCGGCCGCCGTCGACGCGCGTGCCGCCGACCCGGGCCGGCTGCTCGGCGCCGACGACCGGGCGGATCTCGCGCAGTACCAGGCGGTGGTGCTCGCCGGAGCCGACGGACGCTACGTCGGCCAGCTCGCGGTGAGCTCCGGCGGCGGCGGTTTCCCGGCGCGCGCGGTGCGTACCCTCACGCTGCTCGCCCACCCGGCCGGCCGGCTCGTCGACACCGTCACCGGCAAGACCGAGAGATGAGTCAGCCCGTTGCGCCCCAGGCGTTCCGGGAGGCGATGGGGCGGTTCCCGACCGGGGTGACCGTGGTCAGCACGGAACTCGACGGCGTCCCGCTCGTGATGACGGCCTCCTCGTTCACCTCGGTGTCGCTGGACCCGTTGCTGGTGCTGGTCTGCGTCGATCGCAGCACGAGGTTCCACCCCGCGGTGCTCGCCACCGGTCGGTGGGGGGTGTCGTTCCTGGCCGCGCACCAGGAGACGCTCTCCCGGCGCTTCGCGGTGCACGGCCGCGACCTGGACTCCTCGCTCGACGGGGTGGCCACGCATCCCGGCCCGGCCACCGGCGTACCGCTGCTGGACGGGTCGCTGGTGACGGTCGAGTGCCGTACCACGGCGACCCATCCGGGTGGCGACCACACGATCGTGGTGGGCGCGGTGGTCGGCTTGGATGTCGGCGCGGATCCCACCCCGGCGCTCGTCTGGCACCGCGGGGACTACCGGGCCCTCGACCAGCCCTGACTCCGACCGACGACATCGGCGCCGAGAAAGTGGGTCTGTTGACCCATCCGGGTGACGTCGGCGAACGAACACCCCGCGACCCGGATGTCTGAGCGCCCCGTGAAGGGAACCACCATGGCCGAGATCTCGCGCCGTTCGTTCGTCAGCAAGACCTCCCTGGGGATCGTCGCCGCCGGTGCGGTGGTGGCCACCCGGCCCTTCAGTGGACGGGCGGAGGCTGCCCCGGTCGCGCCGTCGGTCACCCACCTCGATGAGCCAATCGTGGCCTACCTCACCGACCTCCGCAGCGGCACCGTGCGCCTGTTCCACGGTGAGCGCGAGGTCACGGTGGTCGACCACGCCCTCGCCCAGAAGCTCGCCGGCTCCGTCAAGTCCTGACCGCGCCGCTCCTCGTTCGCCGACCGCCGCCCCCTCTCGAGAGGCACCACCCATGTCCTCGCACCGCGAAGCACCGGAAATCTCCAAGGACCCGGTTGCCGACAGCACCGACCTCTACGCCTTCGTCAGCCCCGACAAGCCCGACACCGTCACCCTGATCGCCAACTACGTGCCACTGCAGGCACCAGCCGGCGGACCCAACTTCTACGAGTTCGGTGACGACGTCCGGTACGAGATCCACATCGACAACGACGGTGACGCGAAGGCCGACGTGAGCTACCGGATCGACTTCAAGACCGAGTACACCAACCCGCACACGTTCCTGTACAACACCGGCCCCATCACGCTCTCCGGCGGCGAGGTCGACGCGACGAACTGGAACCGGCGGCAGTTCTACACCGTGCGGCGGACGGCCGCGGGCAAGACCACGGTGCTGGCGACCGGACTGGCCTGTCCGCCCTGCAACGTGGGCCCCCTCTCGACTCCCGACTACGCCGACAAGCCCGCCCGCAAGGGCGAGCCCGAAGACTTCACGAAGGCGTTCATCCACAAGCTGGACAGCGGCGAGACCGTCTTCGCGGGGCAGCGCGCGGAGGGCTTCTACGTGGACCTTGGTGCCGTTTTCGACCTGGGCGACCTGCGCCCGATCGCTGCCGACCACGCGACCTTCGGTCTGCCGGTGCTTGCGAGCATGCCGGGTGTCAACACGACCGCCGCGGTCAACGTGCACAGCATCGCGATCCAGGTGCCGATGACGAAGCTCACCGCTGACGGCAAGGCTGCCACCGATCCCAGCTCCTCGTCCTCGGTGATCGGCGTCTGGACGAGTGCCAGCCGGCAGGCGGCCACCATGCGGGACACCTCGGGCAGACCCCAGGGCAGCGGCCCCTACGTGCAGGTCTCCCGGCTGGGCAACCCACTGTTCAACGAACTGCTCGTCCCGATCGTGCGCAAGGACGAGTGGAATGCCTCCAAGCCCGCCGGCGACAGCGCGTACGTGCAGGGTGTCGCAGACCCCGAGCTGGGCCGGCTCATTCCCGTGCTCTACACCCCGGACGGTGGCTCGACGCTCTTCCCGCACCTCGCGGCGCTCAACAAGAAGATCGCCCAGGGCAAGGCCACCCGCGACGACCTGGTGGCCGTCCTGCTCACCGGCATCCCGGCCGGCGCGCTGTCGGTCGCCCCCACCTTCCAGAACTACACCGGACCCACCCAGGCCGACATGCTGCGGCTCAACCTGGCCATCCCGCCGACCAGGAAGCCGAACAACCTGGGCCTGCTCGGCCTGGACGCGGCCGGCTTCCCCAACGGCCGGCGGGTCTTCGACGACGTGGCCGTGATCGAGCTGCAGGCAGTGGCCGGCACCACCTACGCCCTGGTGCACTCCAACTACACGCCGGACGCCGCCATCCCGGCGGTCGACGACGGCCTCGTGAAGACCAACAAGGACGGCAGCCGCGACGACAGCGACCTCACCGCGAAGGGCACCGTGGCGTTCCTGAGCGCGTTCCCCTACCTCGGCACCCCCCACAACGGCTACTACACGCCGGCCAAGACGCCGACGGCGACGCCGCCCGCGCCCGTACCGCACTGAGGCCGGGCGTCGTGACGATCAGCCACGAGCACCCGCACCAGCACGGGCAGCACGAGCACGGGCACCAGCACGACGTGGTTGCCGAGGGTGAGCAGCACCACGGGCCCAGTCATGACGGCAGCGTGGTGCTCGACATCGGCGGCGACGTCGGGGCGGTGGTGCTGCACGTCCCATCGTCGCTGGCCGGCGCGGAGATCGACATCGTCGGCCTGGAGCCGGGCACGGTCAGCACGCACAGCCTCGTCCGCGAGCGGATCCTGCCGGCCGGCAGTCGTTACGCCGCGGTCTACCCGGGGCTGCCGCGGGGCGCCTACCGCATCGCGGCGACGGCCGGCTTCCCGGCCGCCGACCTGCGGGTGCACGGCGGCGCGGTGGCCGAGGTCGACTGGACCGGCTGAGGAGTGCGGCGACGCCGGCTCAGACCTCCCAGGTCTGTCCATCGGGGGTGTCGTGGACGGTCACACCCAGCGTCGCCAGCTCGCCACGAAGCCGGTCCGAGGTGACGAAGTCCCTTGCCGCGCGGGCGTTTCCACGTTGGGAGAGCAGTTCGTCGGCCCCGGCCGGCAGCCTCGACACCCGTCCCACCTCCCGGACGAGGTCGAGCCCGAAGAGCTGGTCCAGCGAGGCCGCGGTCTCGAAGCGCGCGCCGTCCGGGACCGCTGCATCGGCGAACAGCTCCTGCAGGGCGACCACCGCGGCCGGGGTGTCGAGGTCGTCGGCGAACGCCGCCTCGATCCGGCGTCGGTAGCCGGCGTCGATCGGCGCCGAGGGCGACTCGGCCCACCGGGCGACCTCCCGCCGCCAGCGTCGCAACGTCCGGTCGGCCGCGCGCAGCGCGTCCCAGTCCAGGTCGGTCTGCTGTCGGTACCGCATGCGCAGGAACGCGAGCCGGACAGCGAGCGGGTCGAGACCCGCAGCCACCACGTCGTCGACCAGCACGACGTTCCCGACCGACTTGGCCATCTTCCGGCCCTCGAACATCAGGTGCTCGCCGTGCACCCAGTGGTGCACCACCTCGTGCCCCACCGCGGCCTCGGTCTGCGCGCGCTCGTCCTCATGGTGCGGGAACCGCAGGTCGATCCCGCCGGTGTGGATGTCGATCGACTCACCCAGGTCGGCGAGCGACATCGCCGAGCACTCCAGATGCCAGCCGGGGAACCCCGGGCCGTACGGGCTGTCGAAGACGACCGCCGCATCGGGTGCGGTGGACTTCCACAGCGCCCAGTCGGCGTGGAAGCGTTTGCTCGACCCGACGTCCTCCGTCGGCTGGAGCGCCTCGATCCGGTTGTGCGAGATCGCGCCGTAGGACGGGAAGCTGCGCGCGTCGAACCACACGTTGCCGTCGTCGCCGACGTAGGCGTGACCGCCGGCCACCAGCCGCGCGACGAGGTCGAGCATCAGGTCGATCGACGCGCTCGCCCGCGGGTAGGCGGCCGCGGGACCGACGTTCAGCGCGGCCAGGTCGGCGTGGAAGCGCGCCTCGTAGTGCGCAGCGACCTCGGCGATCGACCGACCCTCCGACCGTGCCTGCCCGGCGAGCTTGTCCTCACCGGTGTCGGCGACCGAGTCGTCCACGAGGTGCCCGACGTCGGTGATGTTGACCACGAGGTCGACGCGGAGCTTGGCGCGCCGGCCGACCCGCGCGATCAGGTCGGGCAGCAGGTACGAGCGCATGTTCCCGACGTGCTGGTCGCGGTAGACCGTCGGGCCGCAGGAGTAGATCCGCAGCACGCCGGGGCTCGCCGGGACGATCTCCTCGACCCGCCCGGTGCGGGTGTCGTGCAGGCGCATGGGAGCGAGCCTATTGGCGTCGTCGGCTCAGTTCAGCCGGGCCCGCAGCATCTGCGCCGCGTGCCGGGCGGCGTCGGCGGCGGCAGGCTCCGTCGCGTCCATGGCGTCCGCGTACGCAGTGAGTTCGGCTGCACCCGCCACGAACTCGCCGCGGCGGCCGAGCACCTCACCCAGCTCGCGGCGGAGACCGGCCGGATGGCCGGGAACGGCCAGCGAGAGGCGGACGGCCCATAGGCGGGTGGGCGTGTCCTCGGTGGCGGCGGCGAGCCGGCGGATGTTGGCCAGCACCCGGAGCAGCAGGTCGGTGGGGCGGGCCGGTTCGAGCAGCCGGTGGTGGAAGCGGACCCCCGCCGAGCGGACGATCTCCGCCGCGTCGTGGCCGGACAGCAGTCGGCCGCCGCAGAAGGGGTCGATCAGGGCGTACGGGCCGGCGGGGTCGCCGACCCCCACGACGACGTGACCTGGTAGCGCGATCGGGTAGGCCCGCACGCCCACCCGCCGGGCGACCTCGACCCAGACGACGGTGAGCAGGATCGGCAGCCCGCGGCGGCGCAGGAGCACCTCGTGCAGCAGGGAGGAGCGCAGGTCGCCGTAGTCTTCGGCGTAGCCGGCGAAACCCGCGTGCTCGCCGAGGGCGAGACGCAGCGCCTCGGCCTGCTCGGACGGGGTGCTCGCCCCGCCCACCAGGGGCCGGGCCAGGGCGGCGAAGGCGTCCAGCGCGGACAGGCAGGTGGTCAGGTCGGCGGCCGGGTCCGCGGCCAGCCCGATCAGGCCGCAGGTGAGCCCGAGGTCCAGTGGCTGCTCGCGTACCGCCGACTCGAATAGGCCGATCGGGGCGGGGGTGTCGCGTGCGGCGGGCACCTTGCGATACTAGGCGCGCCCCGGTCTCGGGGAGCCCCACCGACGCTCCGTTCGAGAGGATCTTGACCGTGACCTACGTGATCGCCGAGACGTGTGTCGATCTCAAGGACAAGGCCTGCATCGAGGAGTGTCCGGTCGACTGCATATACGAGGGAAACCGGATGCTCTACATCCACCCCGACGAGTGCGTGGACTGCGGGGCCTGCGAGCCGGTCTGCCCGGTCGAGGCGATCTACTACGAGGACGACGTGCCAGACCAGTGGAAGCAGTACTACGACGCGAACGTGCACTTCTTCGACGACATGGGCTCGCCGGGCGGTGCCTCGAAGGTCGGCAAGATCGAGCGGGACCACCCGATCGTCGAGGCGCTGCCGCCGCAAGAGCACGACGAGGGCTGACCCGGTGGGCCCGCGGTGGGCGGCCGGTCTGCCGACGCTGCCCGAGTTTCCGTGGGACCGGCTGCTGCCCTTCGCCGCGCTCGCCCGCGGTCACCCCGGCGGTCTGGTGGACCTGTCTGTCGGCACCCCGGTCGACCCCACGCCGCGGGTCGCGCAGGACGCGCTGGTCGCGGCCGCGGACGCTCCCGGCTACCCGCCGGCCGCCGGCACGCCGGCGCTCCTCGCGGCGCTGGGGGCCTGGACCGCACGGGTCTGCGGCGCCGCCGACGACATCGCGGTGCTGCCCACGATCGGCTCCAAGGAGCTGGTCGCGCTGCTACCCCTGCTGCTCGGCCTCGGGCCGGCCGACGTCGTGGTGGTCCCTGCGCTCGCCTACCCCACGTACGCGGTCGGCGCCGCCCTCTGCGGCGCCACCGTGTCCACGACCTGGCGCGACGACGCGACGCTGGTCTGGCTGAACTCCCCGGCCAACCCCACCGGTGCGGTGAGCACGGCGGCCGAACTGGCGGCCACGGTGGCACGGGCGCGCGGTGTCGGGGCGCTCGTGGTGAGCGACGAGTGCTACCTCGAGTTCCCCGACGACCCGGCGCTGATCGTGCCGAGCGTGCTGGGCGGCTGCGACGGCGACTACGAGGGCGTCGTCGCCGTGCACTCGCTGTCCAAGCGCTCGAACCTCGCCGGCTACCGCTTCGGGTCGCTGGCCGGCGACGTCGCGGTGGTCGGGGCGCTGCGTGAGGTGCGCCGGCACGCCGGGTTCCTCGTCCCTGCCCCCGTCCAGGCCGCCGCCGCGGCGGCGCTGGGCGACACCGCCCACGTGCTGGCGCAGGCCCAGGTCTACCGCGACCGGCGGGCGCTGCTGCGCGGGTCGCTGGAGAAGGCCGACTTCCGCATCGACGACTCCCGCGCCGGCCTCTACCTGTGGGCCACCCGGGACGAGCCCTGCCTGGAGACCGTCGGGTGGCTCGCCGAGCGCGGCATCCTCGTGGCGCCCGGCGACTTCTACGGCACCGCGGGATCGCGCCACGTACGCATCGCGTTGACCGCCGCCGACGAGCGCATCGCCGCCGCGGCCGACCGGCTGACGGCCTGAGCGGGCCAGCTGCTCGGTAGGGTCGAGGTCGTGCCCTCCTCGCCCCTGGACCCGCTGCTCGACGAGCTGTGGGAGCGCCGGGACGGGCTCACCCCCGACGACGCGGAGGCCCGTGGGCTCGTACACAGCGCCCTCGACCTGCTGGACCGCGGCGTGGCTCGGGTCGCCGAGGTGGACCCCGCCACCGGCGAGGTGGTCGTCGACCAACGGGCCAAGCGCGCGATCCTGCTGGCGTTCAGAACCTTCCCGATGGTCTCCTCGCGCGCCGGCGACTTCGTCTACTCCGACCGGATGCCGCTGAAGACCCGCCTCGACGGTGTGCGCCTGGTGCCGGGCGCCGTGGTCCGATTCGGTTCCTATCTCGCGCCGGGCGTCGTGTGCATGCCGAGCTACGTCAACGTCGGCGGGTACGTCGAGGGCGGCACGCTGGTGGACACCTGGGCGACCGTGGGCTCCTGCGCGCAGATCGGCCGGAACGTCCATCTCTCCGGCGGTGTCGGCATCGGCGGCGTGCTCGAGCCGGAGCAGGCGGCACCGGTCGTGGTCGAGGACGACGCCTTCGTCGGCAGTCGCTGCATGGTCGTCGAGGGCGCGCGGGTACGGGCCGGGGCCAAGCTGGGGGCGGGCGCGATCCTCACCGCCTCCACCCACGTCGTCGACGCGGCGACCGGCCGGGAGCACCCGCGCGGCGAAGCGCCGGCCGGCGCGGTCTGTGTCGGCTCCACCCGGGTGAAGTCGTTCCCGGGCGGTGACTTCGGGATGCCGGTCCTGCTGGTGCTGCGGGTGCTTGCCGAGGGCGAACGCCACGACAAGCTGCTGCTCAACGACGTGCTCCGCGAGCACGGCGTGGCCCCGTGACGGGTCTCGACCTCGGCGACCCCGTGGCGTTGACGGCCCAGCTCGTGGACGTCGAGTCGGTCTCCGGTCAGGAGACCGCGCTCGCCGACCTGGTGGCAGCGGCCCTGGCCGCCCGCGGTCTGCGGCTCGACCGCGACGGTGACGCCCTCGTCGCCCGGACCGATCTCGGCCGGTCGCAGCGGGTGCTGCTGGCCGGGCATCTGGACACCGTGCCGATCGCGGCCAACGTCCCGTCGCGGCGGGCCGACGGGCGCATCCACGGCTGCGGCAGCAGCGACATGAAGTCCGGTCTCGCGGTCCTGCTGCACCTCGCCGCCACCGTGCCCGACCCGTCCGTCGACCTCACCGTCGTGGCGTACGACTGCGAGGAGGTCGACGCCGCCCGCAACGGTCTCGCCCGGCTCGCCCGGATCCATCCGGACTGGCTCGCCACCGACCTGGCCATCCTGCTCGAGCCGACGGACGCCGTCGTCGAGGCGGGCTGTCAGGGCACCCTGCGCGTCGCCGTCGAGGCACGCGGCCGGCGGGCGCACAGCGCCCGGCCGTGGCTCGGCGTCGATGCCATCCACGGGCTCGCGACGCCGCTGGCGGTGTTGGCCGCGTACCAGCCGCGGACCGTCACGATCGACGGCTGTACCTACCGCGAGGGTCTGAACGCGGTCGCCGTCACCGGGGGAGTCGCGGGGAACGTCATCCCCGACGAGGCCAGCCTCACGGTCAACTTCCGGTTCGCGCCCGACCGGTCGGTGGCGCAGGCCTACGCCCACGTGGTCGAGGTGCTGGGCGCGGCCACCTTGCTCGACGCGTCGCCGGGCGCCCTGCCGCGTCTGGACGAGCCCGCTGCCGCCGCGTTCGTCGCGGCGACCGGCACCGTGCCGGCGGCGAAGTTCGGCTGGACCGATGTCGCCCGCTTCGCCGAGCTGGGCATCCCGGCCCTCAACTACGGCCCCGGCGATCCCAACCTCGCCCACACCCGCGAGGAGTCCGTCGAGGAGGCGAAGATCACCGCCTGCGCCGACCTGCTCCGGGCGTACCTGGGCTGACCGCCGCGCTTAGGGCTCGACGAGGTGGGACCGCAGCGCCGTCAGCTCGCCGTCGTCGAGGCCGGCCTTGAGCAGGTACGCCGCCGCCCCGCCCCAGCGCTCGTCGACGACGTCGAGCACGGCCTGCATCGTGTACGGGTCGACGCGGTGGGCGTCCAGGCCGATCCGCGCGACGTCGGCGGCGTAGGTCTCGGAGGCGACCAGCCGGGCGTAGATCCGCTCGATCCGCTCGTTGGTCGCGGCGTAGTCCTCGACCACCGCATCGCGGGGTACCCCCGTCGCCTCGAGGGCGATCGCGACGACGACGCCGGTCCGGTCCTTGCCCGCCGCGCAGTGCACGATCGTCGCGCCCTCGCCCCGCGAGACCTGGCGCACCGCCTCGGCGACCGCCCCGGGCATGTCCGCCAGGTAGTGCAGGTACGCCCCGGTGGCCCCATCGGCCCAGCGGTCGGGCAGCACCGTCCCCACCGGGATGTGCCCACGCTCGGGGATGAGCGAGAGGTGCAGGTGCCGGACCTGGCCGCTCAGCGGTCCCGGACCGGTCCCGGTCCGCTCGACCCGCGTCCGCAGGTCGACCACCGCGCCGAGGCGCAGCTCGCCGGTGAGACGGGCGACGTCCGCGGCGGTGAGGTCCTGGAGGTTGTCGCTGCGCAGCAGCACGCCGGGTCGGACATGGCCGCCGTCGGGGCCCGGCAGCCCCCCGAGGTCGCGGGTGTTTGCGGTGCCCTCGAGGTCGATCCAACGGGTGGCGGTCACCCGTCGACCGTACGGCAGGCTCGGCCGCCGGTGCCGGTCTCGTTACGGTGAGGCGGTGACCGCATCCGTCGATCCCGAACGGCCACGCGACGCGGAGCAGTCCGCGCCCGAGCGGGCCCGCGGGCCGGTCGTGCTGCGCCGCGGCCAGGTGACCCGGTCGACCACCGACCAGCGGCTGCTGGACCGCCGCGGGCCGTCCGACTGGGTGCACACCGACCCCTGGCGGGTGCTGCGCATCCAGTCGGAGTTCGTCGAGGGCTTCGGACTGCTCGCCGAGTTGCCGCAGGCGGTGGCGGTCTTCGGCTCGGCGCGGACGGCCGTCGACTCGCCCGAGTACGAGCTCGGCCGTCGCCTGGGCAACGAGCTGGCGCAGGTGGGCTTCGCGGTCATCACCGGCGGCGGGCCGGGGACGATGGAGGCCGTCAACCGCGGCGCCCTCGAGGGGGGCGGGCTGTCCGTCGGTCTCGGCATCGAGCTGCCCTTCGAGCAGCACCTGAACCCGTACGTCGACCTGGGCCTGAACTTCCGCTACTTCTTCGCCCGCAAGACCATGTTCGTCAAGTATGCGCAGGCGTTCGTGATCCTGCCGGGGGGCTTCGGGACCTTCGACGAGATGTTCGAGGCGCTCACGCTCGTCCAGACCAACAAGGTGAACCAGTTCCCGGTGGTGCTGATGGGCGGCGCCTACTGGAGCGGGCTGCTGGACTGGCTGCGCGGGCCGGTGCTCGCCGGGGGCAACATTACCGCGGCCGACCTGGCCCTGCTGCAGGTCACCGACGACGTCGAGGAGACGGTCGCGATCGTGCAGACGGCCCTGGTCGAGCGCGCCGAGCTGTGAGGCGGCCGGAGGCCTGCCTCCCGCCGGCCGACCCCGGCCGTGGGACCATCGACGCGTGACGATCCTGCTCGAGATCTTCGTCGTCGCGGCGGTGGTCTTCGGCGTCGTGGGCTGGGGGCTCGGCGGTGTCGGGGGTCTGCGGCCCGCCCCGCCCGACTCCGGTGACCTGGGTCTGCCCCCGGGCCGACTGGGCCCTGGCGCCATCGACCGCACCCGCTTCGGGCTTGCCTTCCGGGGCTACCGGATGGTCGAGGTCGACCGGGTCCTCGACCGACTGCGGGACGAAGTCGCCGAGCGTGAGCTGGAGTTGGCCGTCCTGCGTGGTGACGTCCCGCCGCCGACGCCCGTCGACGCCGCCGACCCCGACGAGCCCACCGGCACCGACGAGGGCTGAGGGTGCCCGAGCTGACCCTGCACGTCGACGTGGCGGCCCCCGTCGCGCAGACGTGGTCGGCCGTCGTCGACTGGGACCGCCAGGGCGAGTGGATGCTCGGCACCCGCGTGCAGGCCGGCGAGCGCCAAGGTGTGGGCGTCGGGGGCACACTCCGCGCCCGGACCGGTCTCGGGCCGGTCGGCATCTGGGACACGATGACGATCACCGCCTGGGACCCACCGCACCGCTGCGAGGTCCGACACACCGGCCGGATCGTGCGCGGCACCGGGGCCTTCACGGTGCAGGAGCGGCCCCAGGGGTCGCGGTTCGTGTGGTCGGAGCAGCTCGACCTCCCGTTCGGCGTGGTCGGCCAGGTCGGCTGGGCGCTGCTGCGGCCCCTGTTCACGGCCGGGGTGGCAGCCTCGTTGCGGCGCTTCGCCCGGTTCGCGGAGTCCCGCTGAGCACGGCCGAGCCCGGCCCGGACGGGCGCGGCCGGTGCCCCTGGGCGCTGTCGGTGCCCGAGTACCTCGCCTACCACGACCAGGAGTGGGGCGTCCCGGTGCACGGCGACGCCCTCTTGTACGAGCGCTTCACCCTGGAGGCATTCCAGTCCGGACTGTCCTGGCTGACGATCCTGCGCAAGCGGGCAGCCTTCCGGGCGGCCTTCGCCGACTTCCAACCGGCCGCCGTCGCCGCGTTCGGTCCGGCCGACGTCCAGCGGCTCCTCGGCGACGCGCGCATCGTCCGGAACCGGGCGAAGATCGACGCGGCGATCGCCAACGCCGGCGCCACGGTGGCCCTCGGCGCGGGAGGTCTCACCGCGTTGGTGTGGTCGTTCGCGCCGCCGCCCCGGCCCGCTCCGCGCACGCTCGCGGACGTGCCCGCCGTCACCACCGAGTCCACGGCGCTCGCCCGGGCCCTGAAGGCGGCCGGTTTCCGCTTCGTCGGCCCGACGACCGCGTACGCCTCGATGCAGGCCTGTGGGCTGGTCGACGACCACCTGGCCGGCTGCGTCAGCCGGCGTACGGCGCCGGACCGGGCCGATGTCGCTGCCGGGGGGCGGCATCTGGGATGATGCCGGTCACCGTTCGTGCGCCCGCCGGGCGCAGGACGTCACGGGAGGAGCACGGCATGGCGGCCATGAAGCCGCGGACCGGTGACGGTCCCCTGGAGGTCACCAAGGAGGGCCGCGGCATCGTGATGCGCGTTCCGCTGGAGGGTGGCGGCCGCCTGGTCGTCGAGCTCAACGCCGAAGAGGCAACCGCCCTCGGCGACGCGTTGAAGGCGGTCGTCGGCGGCTGAGGCGGCCCGTCGCGACGACCCAGCTCATCCCACGTCGAGCCCGACACCGGGCCATTCCGCGCATTTTCGCCCCCGACCAGTCACCATGGAGGGGGCCGTTCGGAGCAGTCCCGGCTCCGCTGTGTCGCGAGGCAAGGAGGGCTGAGGGCGGTGACTGTCGGCGCGACCCGGGCGACCTGGCGAGACGTCTTCGCCGTGCCCGAGTACCGGGGCCTCTTCGCGGCCCAGGCGACGAGCCTGATCGGCGACCAGCTGGCCAAGATCGCCGTCGCGATCCTCGTCTTCCGGCACACCGACAGTCCCTTCCTGGCCGCGTTGACCTACGCCGCGAGCCTCCTGCCCGCGCTCGTCGCCGGTCCGCTGCTCGGTCATCTCGCGGACACTCGGCAACGCCGCGAGCTGATGATCGGCTGCGACCTGGTGCGGGCCGCGCTGATCGCCGTGATGCTGGTCCCGGGGCTTCCGGTCGCGATCCTGATCGGGTTGCTGTTCGTGGCCAGCGCCGTGGATCCCCCGTTCAACGCCGCCCGGGCCGCCCTGCTCCCGGAGGTGCTCACCGGCGAGCGCTACCCGGTCGGCCAGTCGATCAACGGTGTGGCGTCCCAGACCGCCCAGGTCGTCGGGTTCGGCCTCGGCGGGGCTCTCGTCGCGACGCTGACCCCCCGGGGCGCGCTCGGCATCGACGTCGCCAGCTTCCTCGTCTCGGCCGCGCTGGTGCGCCTGACGCTCGCGCGGCGGCCGGCCCCGCAGTCCGCGACGGGCCTGAGCAGGTGGGAGCTGGTCAGCTCCGGCACCACCATGGTTCTCGGCGACCCCCTGCTCCGGCGGCTGATCGGGGTCACGGCCGCCTCCTTCGGCACGATCATCGCGACCGAGGGCCTGGCGGTCTCGTACGCCCATGAGATCGGTCGGGGCGACGTGGCGACCGGACTGCTGACGGCCGCCGTGCCGGTGGGCTCGGCGCTGGGGCTCGTGCTGGTCGGCCGGACGCCCGCTGCGCGGCAGGTGAACACGCTGCGCCTGCTCGCCGTGCTGTGGCCGTTGCCGTTGCTCGCGACGATCCTTCGCCCCGGGGTCGCCGTCACGGTGGCTCTGTGGGCGCTGACCGGCGCCCTGTCCTCGTACTACCTGCTCGGAAACGTCCTGTTCGCCCGGGCGCTCGAGGCCGGGAAGCGCGGGCGCGCCTTCGCCTTCGCGCAGTCCGCGCTGGTCGCGGTCCAGGGGGTGGGGCTGCTCGGGGTGGGCGCCGTCGCGGACGTGACGTCGCCGAGCGTCGCCGTCGCGGTTGCTGGTCTCGTCGGGTTGGTCTGCTGCGGCGCCCTGGCGCTCCGGCTGCGGGACGCGGGAGAGGCGTCCCTGAGATCTTCAGTGCCCGCGGAGACACGCCGAGAGAACGATGTGGTCACCAGCCCGCCCGCGGGGCCGCTCACCGGCGACGGTGGCGTGGTCTCCGGCGGCCTGACACGTCACCCGGGGCCCCCGCCCGCGCGCCCGGAGGCTGCGGCCGACCGTGGCGTGAGCGGGCCTCGGCGCGTCCGGGTCGGTGCGGTGTACGCCCTGTCCGTCGCGGCACTGGTGGCCAGCGCGGTGCTTGTCTCGTTCAGCGGCTGGCGGTCGGAGCAGGGCGCGCCCGTCCGGGTGCAGTGGTGGATGCTGCTCACCCTCTTCGCTGCGACGGGCTATTTCAAGGTCATCTTCCAGCGGGGTCGAGACGCGCACTCGCTCGCCGCCACGCAGGTGGCGCTCCTGCTCGGGCTGTTCTTCGCCTCCCCGCCGAGCCTGCTCGTGGGCGGGGTCCTCGGGTTGTCGCTGGTCGACGTCGCCCGCCGGATGCCCCCGCTGAAACTGCTCGCGAACGCGGCGACGCGCTCCGTCGAGATCGTGGTCTGCCTCGCCGTGGTGCACCTCGCGGGTCAGCATGGCCAGGGCGCCTCGAGCCACGACCTCGTGGTCGCCCTCGTGGCGGTCGTCGCCGGGGACCTCGTCAGCGCCCTGTTCATCACCGCCATCCAGCGACTGTTCGACGCCCAGGTGACGGTCCGCGGGTTCCTCTGGCCGCTTGCGTTCGGTCTCGTCGTCTCCCTGATCGCCGGCATGCTCGGGCTGATCGCCGTGGCGGCGATGTTCGCCAATTCCAGCACGGTGGCCTTCCTGCTGATCATGGCAATCCTGACGGCGGCAGGGGTCAAGGCGATCGGAAACCTGCAGCAGCGGCATGTCGACCTCGGCCAGCTGTATGCCTTCCAGGAGAACCTGGGCGCGCTGGTCCCGCGCGGGCCGTCGATGTTCCCCGTGCTGGAGCACGCCCGGGAGCTGCTGCACGCCGAGAGCGTGTCGCTGTACCTCCAGGACGATTCGTCGCCACGGGATCGACGGCACGAGTTGCGGGTGCATGTCGACTTCCGGCCCCAGGAACTCTTCTCGGTCGACGAGGCGGAGGCCGGCGTCGGCACGCCACCGACGGAGATGACCGTCGAGCTGCGGGTGGAGGGCCGCCACCTCGGTCGATTGGTCGTGCGGCGCCGGCTGGGACGTGTCCGCGGCTTCCAGGCCACCGATCTGAAGCTGCTGGAGACCCTGGGCGCCCAGGTGAGCGACGCCCTCGAACGGGGCACCCTGCTCGAGCAGCTGCAGATCGCCGCGACGCACGATCCGCTGACCGGGCTGTTGACCCTGGGCGAGTTCATGGTCCAGCTGGACGACGCGCTGGTACGAGGCACCCCTTACGTCCTGATGCTGCTCGACGTGGCCGGCCTCAAGGACGTGAACGACTCGTTGGGCCACGACGCCGGCGACGCCCTGCTGCAGCGGCTCGGTCAGCGGCTGGAGGCGATGAGCCCCGCCGGGACTCTGCTGGCCCGTTCCGGCGGGGGTGAGTTCGCGGTCGCCGTCAAATCCTCGGCGGTGGCGGGGGAGGCCGTCGCAGCCTCGGTCATGCAGATCGGGAACGCGCTGGTACAGGTGTTGGGAGTCACCGTCGAGTTGCGCACGCGACTCGGCTGGCTGGCCCTGACAGCCGACGCTGCTGACGCGGCGACCGGGGTGCGGCGGGCAGACCTGGCGCTGGCCCACTCCAAGGCCGGCACTGGTCGGGCCGCTCGCTACGCGTCCCACATGGACGTCGACGGGCTCCGGCGCCTCCGGCTGGTCAACGACCTCCGGGACGCGGTGGCCAATCACGGGCTGAAGGTCGTCTACCAGCCCCTGGTCACCCCGGCCGACGGCCGGGTGGTGGGGGCCGAGGCCCTGGTGCGGTGGCGGCACCCGGAGTTCGGGAACCTCTCGCCGGACGAGTTCATCCCCATCGCCGAGCAGAGCGGCGTCATCGCGGAGCTCACCCGGGTGGTGCTCGACACGGCCCTCGCCCAGACCCGGCGTTGGCACGACACGGGTCGCCCGCTGCGGGTAGCGGTCAACCTGTCCGCGCGGTGCCTCAGCGACCTCTCGCTCCCGGGCGACGTGGTGGACATGCTGGCCCGGCACCGGCTGGACCCGGAGTTCCTGACGCTCGAAGTGACGGAGACGAGCGTGGCCGAGGATCCGGTCCGTGCCCTCGCCGTGCTGCACCGGCTGCGCGGCGTCGGTGTGCGCCTGTCCATCGACGACTTCGGGACCGGGTACTCCTCGCTGGCGGCGCTCAAGCGGTTCCCCGTCCAGGAGGTGAAGCTGGATCGTCAGTTCCTCTCCGAGCTGGGGACCGGCGCTGACGCCAACGACGTCTCGCTGGTGTCAGCGGTGGTGGCCCTGGGTCACTCGCTGGATCTCGAGATCGTCGCGGAGGGCGTCGAGACGGCTGCGGCCTACGACCGGCTGCGACGGCTCGGGGTAGACGTGCTCCAGGGGTACTACATCGGGCGGCCGGCCGCCGGCGGACGGCTGCGCACGGCGCCCATCCACCTGGGGGCGGAGCTGCCGGGGAGGCAGAAGAAGCCCGGGACGCAGTCCCGGGCTCCTTCTGATGTTGCGGAAACAATGCTCAGCCGACGCTCAAGCCCCAGTGTCAAGGCTCCGAGACGTAAGGCGGGCTGAATTACTCCCAGCCGCGTGCAGACATGAAGGCCTCCTTCTCAGGTCTTCAGGCATCGGTGGACGGCGGCAACCGCCCACCGTTTCGGGCACGTACGGAAGACGACCTGCCGGGTGTACGCATCACCCGGCAGGTCGCTTCCTACGCAAGACCGATCCTCGGGGTATGGGCGATCGGGGGCAACAGCGGCGCCCAAATATGACTAGCTGTGACTATAAAGGTGGCGCGGTGTAGCAGACGGGCTACACCCGGTGATCCATGTGATACAGGATCGCTGGGCCATCCGGGTCAGGGCTAGTGCGGTGCGGTGGCGACGAGGAGGCCGTCGCCGAGCGGGAGCAGCATCGGCCGGAGGCGGGGGTCCGTACGGATGGACGCCAGGAGTTCCCGCAGGGTGGTGCTCTCCTCGTCACGAGCCGTGGGGTCGGGCCCGCGTCCGCCGCGCAGGACCCCGGCGACAGCCACCACGCCTCCCGGGCGCAGCAGACGCCAGGCCTGCTCGAGCTGGCGGCCGTAGTCCGACGGCGCCGCGTCCAGGAGCACCAGGTCGTAGCCGTGGTCGGTCAACCGGGGCAGCACGTCCAGGGCGTTGCCGGTGATGAGCCTGGTCCGGGCCACCGGGATGCCCGCCTCGGCGAACGTGGAGCGGGCGAGCCGCTGGTGCTCGGGCTCGGAGTCGACGGAGGTCAGCGTTCCCCCCGGGCGCATGCCCGCCAGCAGCCACAGTCCCGAGACGCCGGCGCCGGTCCCGGTCTCCACCACCGTCTTCGCGTCCACCGATGCCGCCAGGAAGCGCAGCAAGGCGCCCACGGCCGGGGTGACGGCGCCGATCCCGACCTCCGCCGCCCGGGCCCGCCCGGCCAGGAACGCAGGCTCCTCCGCGAGCCAGCCCGAGACGAAGCCGTTGGCGTCCACGAGACCGGGACCCTAGCCGTCCTTCTCAGCAGGCGTTCAGCACCCGTTGGGCGGCCGTACGGCCCGCCTTGGCCACAGTGGGCTGGTTGGGGGATGCAGACCGAGGAGGAGCACGCGTGCGTACGGCAGCGGTGTCCACCCGACCCCATAGTGATGTCTGGGCACCGCCGAGCTGGGAGGAGGTCGTCAGGCAGCACAGTCCGCGCGTGTACCGGCTCGCGTACCGGCTCACCGGCAACGCTGCCGACGCCGAGGACCTGACCCAGGACACGTTCATCCGGGTGTTCCGCTCCCTGGACTCCTACGAGCCGGGGACCTTCGAAGGCTGGCTCCATCGGATCACGACCAACCTGTTCCTCGACGGAGCGCGTCGGCGCGCCCGGATTCGGTTCGTCCCGCTGCCGCAGGACGCGGAACGGCTCGTCGGGCGCGCGGTCAGCCCCGAGCGCGCGCTCCTCGACGGGGCTTTCGAGGCCGACGTGGCCGCAGCGCTGGCAGCGCTCTCGCCCGATTTCCGCGCGGCCGTCGTGCTGGCCGACGTCGAGGGGCTCTCGTACGCGGAGATCGCCGCGGTCCTGGGGGTCAAGGTCGGCACGGTCCGCAGCCGTATCCACCGCGCCCGCGGGCAGCTGCGGCGGGCGCTGGTCTCCCGTACGCCCCGATGTCCGGCCGGGCGGGTGCGGGCGACGAGCCTGGCCTGACACGCGCCGACCGCCGTACTGGTCCGCGGATGCGATCCTGGTCCGTGCGGCGGCGCCTCGCCCCCGCGCCGCGACGACGAGGACGCTGGATGAGACCTGGGCAGCAGGACCGCCGGACCGAGGGGCGGCCGCCCGACGAGATCTGGAGCCACGCCCTGCCGTGGACGCCTTCCCCGCCGCCGCCCCCCGGGACGACGCCGCCGGACGTGCGACCACCGGACGTGCAGGCGCCGGACGTGCAGCCGCCGGCCGGGCCGGTGCCGCCGCGGCTGACGGCGCCGCTGGTCGTGGCCGCTGCCCTGCTCGTGGTGCTCTGCGGCGCGGTCGGTGCGCTCGCGGGCAGCGTCGAGGCCCACCATCACGCGGGCTCGGCCGCCACCGGCAGCCTGACGATCCCGACAGCGTCCCTGCCGGTGACCGGGCCTGCGATCCCCGCGACGCCGGCCGGCGGCTCGGTCGCTGCGATCGCCGCGGCGGTGATCCCGAGCGTCGTGACGATCCGGACCACGAGCGGGGACGAGGAGGGCACCGGCTCCGGCGTGATCATCAGGTCGGACGGATACATCCTGACCAACAACCACGTCGTGGCGCCCGACCTGACGACCGGGGGCACGCTCGTGGTCGACCTGTCCGCAACGGTCATGAACGTGCCCGCGCAGGTCGTGGGACGAAGCCCGAGCGACGACCTGGCCGTGATCAGGATCGCGCGCGCCGGGCTGCGGGCTGCCCGGCTCGGGCACTCCTCGAGCCTGCAGGTGGGTGACCAGGTCGTCGCCGTGGGCGCTCCGCTCGGCCTTTCCGGCAGTGTCACGTCCGGCATCGTCAGCGCGCTGAACCGCAACGTGGACGTCCCGGAGGAGGGGGGCACCTCCAGCAGTGCGGTCACCGTGCTTGGCGACGCCATCCAGACCGACGCCGCGGTCAACCCGGGCAACTCCGGTGGGGCGTTGGTCGACGGCACCGGCGCGGTGGTGGGCATCAACTCGGCCATCGCCAGCCTCGGCACGGGGTCGAGCCAGAGCGGTACGCAGAGCGGGTCGATCGGGGTGGGCTTCGCCATCCCGATCGACTACGCGGTGTCGGTCGCCACCCAGATCATCCGTACGGGCACGGTGACCCACCCGTACCTGGGCATCGGCGTGACGACGGTGTCGCCGGACGAGGCCAGCCAGGGTGGGCCGACCTCCGGTGCGCTGGTCCGCTCGGTGGTGGCCGGCAGCCCCGCAGCACGAGCGGGGCTCCAGGTGGGTGACGTGATCACCGGACTGGGGGGCGGGAGCATCACAACGGCGGATGATCTCATCGTGGACACCCGGGCGTACCGGATCGGGCAGACCGTGCAGTTGCGGCTGCTGCGCGGCGGGGAGACCATGACCCTGTCGGTCACGCTCGCCACGAACCCGAACGACTGACGGACGGAGGCGGGACGGGCATGCTGGGGCTGGGCTGGCCGGAACTGCTCCTCATCGGGCTGGTGGGGTTCTTCGTGTTCGGTCCCGAACGGCTGCCAACCCTCGCGCGCGATGCCGCGCGCATGCTGAAGCAGCTGCGGACGATGGCCGACGGCGCGAGCGCCGAGCTGCGGTCACAGCTGCCGTCCGCGAGCGAGTTCGGTCTCGACGAGGTGCGGACGCTGCGCGACCTGCACCCCAAAACCCTGGTGAGCCGTGCCCTGTTCGACAGCGACCAGGCCCCTGACCTGCTCGGCCGCGGTGGCAAGCGGACCGCCGCCGGCGCCGCGGCGGCGGTCGTCACGGCCGCTGCGGGTGGTCGAACCAGACCGGCGGCCGGCCGGTCCGGAGCCCCGGCGGGGTCCGCGAAAGCGGGGTACGCCGCTGCGACGCGGGCGGTGGGGACGCCGCCGCCGTACGACCTCGACGCCACCTGACCGTCGACCGGACCGGGAACGCCCCGCCATCCCGCGGCGAGGGCGCGACGAGGGTCCTCGCCGTGCGAGCCGCGACCATGCCTGTGGAGCCGGCGGACGGCTCAGCCGGCGCGCCGGGGGCTGATGCCGAGGCTCATCCCCGCAAGGCCGCGTGGCCGGTCGGCGAGCTTCGCGGCGATCGCCAGCAGCGCCTGCGCGGCTGGCGATGCCGGGTCGGCCAGCACCAGCGGCAGGCCGTCATCGGCCGCTTCGCGCAACCGAGGGTCCAGCGGAACGGAGCCCAATAGCGGTACGTCGGCGCCGAGCGTCCGCGACAGCCCCGCCGCGGCGACGGCACCCCCGCCGGCCCCGAACAGGGCGAGGCTCGTGCCGTCCGGCAGGGTCATCGCCGACATGTTCTCGATCACGCCCACCACCCGCTGGTGGGTCTGCGTCGCGATGGCGCCAGCCCGCTCGGCGACCTCGGACGCGGCCGGCTGAGGGGTCGTGACGACCACGAGTTCGGCGCTGGGCAGCAGCTGCGACAGCGAGATCGCGATGTCACCGGTGCCCGGCGGCAGGTCGAGAAGTAGCACGTCCAGGTCACCCCAGAAGACGTCCGCCAGGAACTGCTGGAGGGCGCGGTGCAGCATCGGGCCGCGCCACACCACGGGTGCGTTGTCGGCGACGAACATGCCGATCGAGATGACCCGGATGCCGTGCGACTGCGGCGGCATGATCATCTCATTGACCTGGGTAGGGCGGTCATGCACGCCGAGCATCCGCGGGACCGAGAAGCCGTAGATGTCGGCGTCCAGGACGCCGACGGTGAGCCCCTGCGCCTGCAGCGCAGCCGCCAGGTTGGTGGTGACGGTCGACTTGCCGACGCCACCCTTGCCCGAAGCCACGGCGTACACGCGGGTGAGGGAGCCGGGCTTGGCGAAGGGGATCTCGCGTTCCGCGCGGTCCCCTCGTACCTTGAGGGTGAGCGCCTTGCGCTGCTCGTCGTTCATCACCCCGAGGTGCACGACCACCGACTGCACGCCCCCGAGGGCGCCCACGGCCTTCTCCACCCGGGTCGTGATCTCGTCGCGCATGGGGCAGCCGGAGACGGTCAGTAGCACCGTCACGGTGACCTCGCTGCCCTCGAGCACCACGGACTCGACCATGTCCAGCTCGGTGATCGGCCGGCCGATCTCGGGGTCCTTGACGTCGTCGAGCGCGGTCCTGACGGCGTCCTCGGTGAGTGCAGTGGTCACCCGCTGAGGCTACTCAGCGGTGCGGACTGGCTTCTGCTCGTCGACCCCGATCGGGGCCAGGTCGGCGCTGGTCGCCGCCTTGTGCTTCTTCTTGTCCTTCTTGCGAGGGCTGCCCTCGTCCCCGTCCAGCTCCTCGAGCATCGCGCGGAGCTCCGAGCGCAGGAAGTCGCGGGTCACCATGTCGCCGAGGGCGATCCGGACGGAGGCCAGCTCGCGGGCGACGAACTCGGTGTCGGCGTGCTGCTGGGCGTTCGCGCTCCGGTCCTGGTCGAGGTTGACCCGGTCGCGGTCGTCCTGCCGGTTCTGCGCCAGCAGGATCAGCGGAGCGGCGTAGGCGGCCTGCAGCGAGAGGATCAAGGTCAGGAAGGTGAACTGGTACGGGTCGAAGTGGCGCAACCCGGGCACCACGTTGAGCAGGATGTAGAGCGCGATGAAGGCCGTCTGGAACACCAGGAAGCGGCCGGTGCCCAAGAAGCGGGCGATGCCCTCCGAGACCCGTCCGAACGCGTCTGCGTCGTACGTGGGTCGCAACGTGACCCGGCGGGCGTTGCGCGGCTGGTCGAGCCGGTCGCGGGCCGTCCTGGCCTCCGCGCGCCGCTGGCCGCGCTGCTCACGGCTGGCCATCGTGGCCCTCGCGCCAGTCCTCGGGCAGCAGGTGGTCGAGGACGTCGTCCACCGTGACCGCCCCGAGCAGCCGGCCGGCGTCGTCGACGACGGGCGCGGCCACCAGGTTGTACGTCGCGAAGTGGGCGGTCAGGGAGCGCAGCGAGGTGTCCGCGTGGATGGGCGTCACAGCCTCGTCGGTGCAGGCGGCGACCAGCGTGCCCGGCGGCTCGCGCAGCAGCCGCTGGAAGTGCACGCTGCCCAGCAGCTTGCCGGTCGGGGTCTCGAACGGCGGCCGGACGACGTAGACCTGGGCGGCCAGCGCCGGCGTCAGGTCGGGGTTGCGGATGTGCGCGAGCGCTTCGGCCACGGTGGCGTTGGGCGGCAGGATCAGCGGCTCGCTGGTCATGATGCCGCCGGCCGTGTCGTTCACGTAGGTGAGCAACCGGCGTACGGGCGCCGCCTCGTCCGGTTCCATCAGCGCGAGCAGCCGCTCCTGCTCCGCACTCGGCAGCTCGCCGAGCAGGTCGGCGGCGTCGTCAGGGTCCATGGCCTCCAGGACGTCGGCGGCCCGCTCGGTCTCCAGACCGCTGAGGATCTCGACCTGGTCGTCCTCGGGCAGCTCCTCCAGAACATCGGCGAGGGTCTCGTCGTCGAGGGCGGCGGCCACCTCGGCGCGGCGCTTGTCGGACAGGTCGTGCAGCACCGTCGCGAGGTCGGCGGGGCGGAGCCGCTCGAAGGCGGCGAGCAGGTTCGCCGCGCCCTGCTCGGTCTCGGGCACGCTGAACCCGTCGACCTCGTCCCAGTCGTACGAGCGCACCGCCCCCCGCCGCCGACCCTCCCGGACGGCGACCCGGTCGAGAAGCCAGTCGCGGGCACGGGTCTGCTCCATGGCGATGTCCACCACGGTCACCTGGGCGCCGGTCTCCCGCACGGTCACCTTGCGGTCGAGCAGCTCGCCGAGGACCAGGCTCTCGCCCGGCCGCTGCTCGTAGCGCTGCAGGCTGACGGTGCCGGACGACAGCACGGTCTGACCGGCGTCGAGCCGGGCGACGCGGCCCATCGGGACGAAGATCGGCCGGCGCTGGACCTCGATCACCAGGCCCAGCACCCGGGGGGGTTGGTCGTCGGTGCGCAGCGCGACCGCCACGTCGCGGACACGGCCCACCTGCTCGCCGTGCGGGTCGAAGACGGCGAGGCCGGCAAGGCGCGCGGCGAACACGCGCGGCGCGCTGGTCTTCGTCGGCGTCGTCACGGGGTGAGGCTACCGGCGTGCTGGCAGGATCCCCGGCATGACGCAGGCGACGACGGTGCTGGATCGGTTCTCGTTGGCGGGCAAGGTCGCGGTGGTCACCGGCGCCTCTTCGGGCCTGGGTGTCGCGTTCGCACAGGCGCTGGCCGAGGCCGGTGCCGACGTGGCGCTGGGCGCGCGCCGGCTGGAGCGGCTGCCCGCGACCGCGGCGCTCGTCGAGGCAGCCGGTCGACGGGCGCTCACCGCCCGTACCGACGTCACCCTGCCGGCGGACTGCACGGCGCTGGTGGAGGCCGCGGTGGACGCGTTCGGCCACGTGGACATCCTGATCAACAACGCCGGGGTGGGGGCGGCGGCGCCGGCGACCCGGGAGAGCCCGGAGCACTTCCGCGGGGTGCTGGAGGTGAACCTGTTCGGGGCGTACTGGATGGCGCAGGCCTGTGGGCGGGTGATGCCGCCCGGTTCGTCCATCCTCAACATCTCCAGCGTGCTGGGGCTGCGCTCGTTCGGCCTGCCGCAGGCGGCGTACGTGTCGTCCAAGGCCGCGGTCATCGGGTTGACCCGCGACCTGTCCCAGCAGTGGGTCGGCCGCAAGGGGATCCGGGTCAACGCCCTCGCCCCGGGGATCTTCCCGTCGGAGATGAGCGACGAGTTCACGCCCGAACTGATCGCCTCGATCGAGGCGCAGACCCCGATGGGGCGGGTCGGTGACCCCGCCGAACTGGCCGCCGCCGCGGTGTTCCTGGTGTCGGCAGCCGCCTCGTACATAACCGGCGTGACGCTGCCGGTGGACGGTGGTTGGGTCGCGCCATGACCGCGTTGGCGTACCGGGTCGTGGACGTCTTCACCGACCGGCCGTACGCCGGCAATCCGCTCGCCGTGGTGTTGGGCGGCGACGCTCTCAGCACCGCGCAGTGCCAGGCGCTCGCGGCTGAGTTCAACCTCTCGGAGACGGCGTTCCCGATGGCGTCCACGGCCGCCGCGGATTACCGGCTGCGGATCTTCACGCCGACCGCGGAGCTGCCCTTCGCCGGTCATCCGTCGGTCGGCGCGGCCTGGGTGCAGCGTGACCTGGGTGCCGTGGACGGGCCGCGGGTGGTGCAGGAGTGCGGCGCCGGCCTGCTGCCGCTGACGTTCCGGCCCGACGGGTCGATCGAGCTGACCGGCGGTACGGCCAGCGTGGGCGCACCGCTCGACCCGGTGCCGTTGCTCGCGGCGGCGGGGCTCCCGGCGAGCGCCGGGGTCGCGGGTCGCTCGACGCGGGCGGCCAGCACCGGCAACCCGTTCACGTACCTGCCCGTGCAGGCGTCGGCGCTGGCCGCGGCGCGACCTTCGCCGGTGGTTGCGGATGCGCTGGCCGGTACCGGCGGCGGCGGGTTGTTCCTGTTCTCCTGGGATGCCGGCCGGGTCCGGGCGCGGATGTTCGCGCCCGGCCTCGGGGTGGTCGAGGACCCGGCGACCGGCTCGGCGGCGACCGCCCTCGGTGCGTACCTGGCGGCCGAGGGGCTCGTCGGCGACGGGGAGACCTCGTACGAGATCAGCCAGGGCGTGGAGATGGGCCGGCCCTCGACCCTGCACGGCACGGTGGTCGTCGAGGGCGGGGTGGCGGCCGAGTGCCGGGTGTCCGGCCACGTCATCCCGATCGCCGCCGGCCGGATTGAGGCGCCCGCCTGAGGTCGAGGCGCGGCCAGGTCGCCGGTCCGCCAGCCCCACCATTCCCGCCGGGTCCTGCTCGCTCGGAGGTCAGCGTATCTCGCCGGTCGGGGTGAGCCGGCTCAGGGCCGAGTGCTCCCGCCAGCGGGCGGTCGGGTCCGGCTCGGCATGGAGCCGGGCCTTGCGCAGCAGGGGTTCCAGAGCCAGCCACTCGTCGCTGCCGACGGGGATCGCCGCGACGTCAGCGCTCCACGTGACCAGGCCCGCGCCGGTGTGCTTCGACCGCACGGTCACCTCGGCCGCCCGTGCCTCGCCGAGCCCTGGCACGTCCTGCTCACCACCGCCGTGCAGGACGAAGTCGGCGCCGCCGTGCCAGACGTGCCACACCGCGCGCGGGGCGTGCGTGGCTACCGATACCCAGACGACGCCGCTCTTGCGGGTCGCCTCGTGCACGAGCGGCGGGACGTCCACCCGCCCATAGTGGCGGCCCGGGTCGACGGCGCGCTGGATCAGCGGTGATCGCGTCGGCGGCCGATCCGGTCAGCGAGGCGGCGCTGCTGGTCGGCGAGGTGGCGTTCGGTCGGCGGCATGATGTGCCGGGTGTCGCTCGAGCGCGTGCCCGCCGCCCTCGAGCGGCCGGGACACCTCGCCCCGCCGCCGCCGCTGGACGCGCTGTTGCTCGCGGTCGCCCTGGTCGGCGTGTCCACGTCCGGCCCGCTGATCGCCGCCACCGCCGCCCCGGCGCTCGCGATCGCCTTCTGGCGCAACGCCTTCGCCACCGCGGTGCTGCTGCCGGTGGCCCTGGGCGGGGCATCGACCCGCGCCGAGCTCCGCGGCCTGGACCGCCGCGAGCGGCGCTTCGCCGTCGGCGCCGGCCTCCTGCTCGCCCTGCACTTCGCGACCTGGGTGCCGAGCGTCACGTACACCTCGGTCGCCTCCTCGACCGCGCTCGTCGCGACGCAGCCGGTCTGGGCGGCGCTGCTGGTACGTGTCCGCGGGGGCCGGCTGCCGGCGGCGGCGTGGTGGGGCATCTGGACGGCCGTGCTCGGCGCCGCGGTGCTGACGGGGGCGGACCTCAGCCTGAGCCCGCGGCACCTGGTCGGCGACCTGCTCGCCCTCGTGGGGGGCGGGTTCGCCGCGGCGTACGTGACGGCGGGCGGTGAGGTCCGGCGCAGCGTCGGCACCACCACGTACACGACCGTCTGCTATGCGGTCACCGCCGTCGCGCTGCTCGTGGTCTGTCTCGTCGGCCGCCAGCACCTCGGCGGCTATCCCGCCTCGGCGTGGGTCAGGCTGGCCGCTCTCACCGTCGGCGCGCAGCTGCTCGGGCACAGCCTCATCAACCGGGTGCTGCGCAGCACCGGGCCGCTGGTGGTGAGCCTGGCGATCCTGTTCGAGGTGCCGGGCGCATCGCTCATCGCGGCCGTGTTCCTGAACCAGGGGATCCGCCTGGCCCAACTGCCCGGGGCGCTGCTGCTGCTGGTGGGGATCGCCACGGTGATCCGCGCGGGTGCGCGGGCCCAGCCGGTCGAGTGACCGTCGCTACTCTCGTCCGACCACTCGAAGGAGAGTCCCGTGCCGTCAGCGCAGATACGTTCCCGCCGCTCGTGCCTGGCCGTGCCGGGCAGCAACCCGCGCTTCTTGGAGAAGGCCAAGGGGCTCCCCGCCGACCAGGTCTTCCTCGACCTCGAGGACGCGTGCGCGCCGCTGATGAAGCCACAGGGACGCAAGAACATCGTCGCGGCCCTCAACGACGGTGGCTGGGGCGAGAAGGTCCGCGTCGTCCGGGTCAACGACTGGACGACGGAGTGGACGTACCGCGACGTCATCGAGGTGGTGGAGGGCGCCGGCGCCAACCTCGACGCCATCATGCTGCCGAAGGTGCAGGACGCCGCCCAGGTCGTCGCGCTCGACACGCTGCTGACGCAGATCGAGAAGACGGTGGGCCTGGAGGTCGGCCGGATCGGCATCGAGGCGCAGATCGAGAACGCCATCGGCCTGGTCAACGTCGACGCGATCGCCGCGGCCAGTCCGCGTACCGAGACGATCATCTTCGGGCCGGCGGACTTCATGGCCAGCATCAACATGAAGTCGCTCGTCGTGGGGGAGCAGCCGCCCGGGTACGACGTGGGCGATGCCTACCACTACATCCTGATGCGGATCCTGATGGCCGCGCGGTCCTACGGCCTGCAGGCGATCGACGGCCCGTACCTGCAGATCCGTGACGTCGAGGGATTCACCCGCGTCGCGAAGCGCTCGGCGGCGCTTGGCTTCGACGGCAAGTGGGTTCTGCACCCCGGCCAGGTCGACGCGGCCAATGACACCTACAGCCCAGGACAGTCCGACTACGACCATGCCGAGCTGATCTTGGACGCCCATGCCTTCTACACGTCCGAGGCCGGCGGCATGAAGGGCTCGGCGATGATCGGGGACGAGATGATCGACGAGGCCTCCCGCAAGATGGCGATCGTGATCGCGGGCAAGGGCCGCGCGGCCGGCATGGTGCGCACCACCGCCTTCACGCCGCCGGAGGGCTGAGCGATCCCGCCCTACGCCGGCGCGCTCATCACGGCGTTCTACGCCGCCTTCGACCGACTCGACTGGCCGGCCGTCGTAGCCCTGGTGACCCCGGACGTGCAGTGGCACCTGCTCTCCGACGAGGGCGAGCTGGCAGGCGTGGGGCGGGAGAGCACGCTCACCTCGCTCGCGGCGTTGCTCGGTCCGGTCGAGGGTCTCGCGACCACCCTCCGCGCCGTGTACGACGAGGGCACCGCCGCGGCGGTCTTCACCAGCGTGGTGACGACGACGGGCGGCGTGCCGGCCACCACCGAGTGGCTCGACTCGTTCCGGTTCGCCGACGGCTTCGTCAGCCGGTACGTGAGCCTCCAGATCGGCTGATCAGTCGGGGACCTCGACCGACCGCTCGGCGAAGTCCGGCGCCTCGCGGCGCACGACGCAGAAGGGCACGAGGTCGAGGTAGACGCGAGCTGCGGCCGTGCCCACGTCCTGGATGCCGATCGGGCTCGTCGACGCGGCGTCGTGCGTCGCGGCGGGCGCGTCGAGCACGCCGGTGCGGAGCAGGACCCGGTGCACCGGGCCAGTTGGCGCACACGGGGGATACTCGGCAGCCGACGCACCCGCCCCCCGAAGGAGCCGACGATGGCCCGCCTCGCCCAGACCTCCGGACTGACCGACGTGCAGACCGAGATCCTGCGGACGGTCCGGGACTTCGTGGACAAGGAGATCATCCCGCACGCCACCGACCTCGAGCACAAGGACGAGTTCCCCGAGGCGATCGTCGAGGGCATGAAGGAGATGGGCCTGTTCGGGCTCATGATCCCGGAGGAGTACGGCGGTCTCGGCGAGTCGCTGCTGACCTACGCCCTCACGGTGGAGGAGATCGCCCGCGGCTGGATGAGCGTCTCCGGGGTGATCAACACGCACTTCATCGTCGCGTACATGCTGATGCACCACGGCACCGAGGAGCAGAAGCAGCGGCTGCTGCCCCTGATGGCGACGGGACAGGTGCGCGGGGCCTTCTCGATGAGCGAACCGCACTGTGGCAGCGACGTGGCGGCGATCACGTCGAAGGCGGTCCGTGACGGCGACGAGTACGTGCTCGACGGCCAGAAGATGTGGCTGACCAACGGCGCCCGCTCGGGGGTGGTGGCGACGCTCGTGCGTACCGACGAGGGCGGCGACTCGGTCTACCAGAACATGACCACGTTCCTGATCGAGAAGGAGCCGGGGTACGGCGAGGCGCGGCAGGGGGTCACGATCCCCAGCAAGATCGACAAGATGGGCTACAAGGGCGTCGAGACCACCGAGATGATCCTCGAGGGGGCGCGGCTGCCGGCCGCGGCGGTGCTCGGCGGCGAAGCGGGCCGGGGCAGGGGCTTCTATCAGATGATGGACGGCGTCGAGGTGGGCCGTGTGAACGTCGCCGCCCGCGCGTGTGGCATCTCCATCCGCGCCTTCGAGCTCGCCATCGCGTACGCGCAGCAGCGACACACCTTCGGGAAGCCTCTCTCGGGGCACCAGGCCATCGCCTTCAAGCTCGCCGAGATGGGCACCAAGGTCGAGGCGGCGCACGCGCTGATGATCAACGCCGCGCGACTCAAGGACGCCGGTGAGCGCAATGACGTCGAGGCCGGGATGGCCAAGCTGCTCGCCAGCGAATACTGCGCCGAGGTCACCCAGGAGAGCTTCCGGATCCACGGCGGGTACGGCTACGCCAAGGAGTACGAGATCGAGCGGCTGATGCGCGAGGCGCCGTTCCTGCTCATCGGCGAGGGGACCAGCGAGATCCAGAAGACCATCATCAGCCGCGGTCTGCTCAAGCAGTACAAAGCCCAGGGCTGACCTCGCCCGCCCAGCCCCCTCCCCGCCGAGATGCGGCGTGTTCACCGCGACACGCCGTCCGCCGCGTACATCTGCCACATCTCGGCGGGTGGGCGGCTCGGCGGTGGGGGCGCGGCGTGGTGGGGGGCGCGGCGTGGTGGGGGCGCGGCGTGGTGGGGGCGCGTGCCAGTGGCAGGGTGGACGCCATGGCCCTGCCTGCCGGTCCCGACCGCCGCCACCGCGGCCACAGCAACCCGTTCACCGACGTCGCGAACCCGGCGTTCGGGCGTGAGGTCCAGCCGCCGCTGGACGCGCTGGCCGCCGAACCGGTCCCGCCGGAGGTGGCGTACCAGTCGATCCACGACGAGCTGCTGCTGGACGGGAGCGCGCGGCTGAATCTCGCCACGTTCGTCGGTACGTGGATGGAGCCGGCGGCGACCCGGCTGATGGCCGAGTCCGTCGACAAGAACATGATCGACAAGGACGAGTACCCGCAGACCGCCGCGATCGAGCAGCGGTGCGTACGGATCCTGGCCGACCTGTGGCACGCCCCGGACCCGACGGCGGCCACGGGCTGCTCGACGACCGGCTCGAGCGAGGCGTGCATGCTCGCGGGGATGGCGCTCAAATGGCGCTGGCGGGCCCGGGTCGGTGCGGATGCGACCCGCAGGCCCAACCTGGTGATGGGGGCCAACGTCCAGGTCTGTTGGGAGAAGTTCTGCCGCTACTGGGAGGTCGAACCCCGGCTCGTGCCGGTCGAGGGTGACCGCCTGCATCTGGGCGCGGCCGAGGCGGCGGCGGCCTGCGACGAGAACACCATCGGGGTGGTCGCGATCCTCGGCTCGACGTACGACGGGAGCTACGAGCCGGTGGCGGAGATCGCCGCGGCCCTGGACGCCCTCGCCGCCCGCGGTGGCCCGGACGTCTCGATCCACGTGGACGCGGCCTCGGGCGGCATGATCGCGCCGTTCCTGGACGAGGAGCTGGTCTGGGACTTCCGGCTGCCCCGAGTCGCCTCGATCAACACCTCGGGCCACAAGTACGGCCTGGTCTATCCGGGTGTCGGCTGGGCGCTCTGGCGCGATCAGGCCTCGCTGCCCGACGAGCTCGTCTTCACCGTCGACTACCTCGGCGGCCAGATGCCGACATTCGCGTTGAACTTCTCCCGGCCCGGCAGTGAGGTGGTCGCGCAGTACTACAACTTTTTCCGCCTCGGGTTCCGCGGCTTCTGCGACGTCCAGCAGGCGGCCCGCGACGTCGCGCTCCAGCTTGCCGCGGCAGTGGAGCACTACGAGCAGTTCGAGCTGGTTACGCGCGGCGACCAGCTCCCGGTGCTGGCGTTCCGGACGGCCGACAGCGTGCGCGGCTGGGATGTGTTCGCGGTCTCCCGGGGGCTGCGCGAGCACGGCTGGCAGGTGCCGGCGTACCGCTTCCCGAAGAACCGGGAGGATCTCGCGGTGCTGCGGGTCGTCTGCCGCAACGGCTTCTCCTCGAGCCTTGCCGACCTCTTCCTCGCCGACCTGCGCACTGTGGTGGACACCCTCGAGCGGGAGGCGGCTTCCGGCGACCGGTCCGGGCCCGCGAGCTTCCACCACTGACGTACCTCAGGCGGCGCATGGCGCGCTCTCATCGCCCGCTCAGTGCAGCGGGGCATCGTCGAGATGTCCCCGCGACGTCCTGGAGGAACGATGAGCGCGACCACGTACGGCGGGCCGGGTGGTCTCAGCCGCGGTCGCGCCTCGCTGGCCGGCGCCGTGAGCGCCGGGTGGCTCGGCATGCTGGCCGGGCTGGTGGCCGGCATCGTCACCGCCACCGGTGACCGGGTCTACCTGCTGGGGGTCGACGGCCTGCTGTGGGGCGCGGTGCTCGGTGCGGTGGTCGGGCTCCTCGCGCAGGTGACCGAACGGCGCAGCGATCGCGAGGCCCGGCGGTCGCTAGCCGCGGCGGTCGCTAGCCGCGGCGGTCGCTAGGCCCGCCGGTCGTGGACCGCGTACGCGGCCCCCGCCGCGACCGCGGTCACCGCACCCACTGAACGCCACGGGCCGAGCTTCCGGGCCAGCGGGTGCGAGCCGCCCATCGCCACCACGTAGAGCCCGGCCAGGGGTACGGCGCGCCGCGCACCGCCGCCGCGCAGCCAGGAGCGCCCGGCGAGCGCGCCGGCCGCGGCGAACAACGCGCCGCCCAGCTCACGCCGGCCAGTGCTGCGGGCGAGCTCGAAGCCACCGACGAGACCGGTCGCGACGAGGACGGAGGACGGGAGGTGGGCCACGCGTCCAACCCTACGACGCTGGCTCGCGGGCCGACCGACCCTCGCCACGATCGGGTGCGATCCCTTGCGGCGCAAGGCTAATCTCGACCCGGTGATCTCGTCGGACGCCGTGCTGACGCTGATGGAGGCGCACCTGCTCACCGTGCTCGGCGAGGCCTCCGGCCGGGCCGGGGTCTCCTTCGTGGGTGCCGACCGCGTCGACGTGCTGCGGTTCGGTCCCGACCCCGAAGGCCTCTGCCGGTACGTGACCCTCGGCATGAGCGGTACGCCGATGACCGAGGCGGGCGGGGCGAGCGGTCCGCGCGCCGAGCTGCTGCTCACCATCCGGGGCCGGCGCGACACCGTGCTGCGGCGGCTGGCCGTGCTGGCCGCGTCGCCGGTGGTGGAGGGAGTGGTCATCCGCCCAGGTGCCCGGCTCGGGCTCGGCGAGCCGTTGTGGGACGGCGCCGGGTTCGCCGCGGTGTTGGTGGGTGCTGCGGGCGGCACCATCGCCTCCCTCGATGACCCGCCGGTCGACATCCTGCCGCTGCTGCCCATGACCCCGGGCGAGGCCGCGTGGGCGCGGGTGCACGGGGGCGCCGCGCTGGAGCAGCGGTGGCTCGGTCAGGGCGTGGACCTGCGTGACCCGCATCGCCGGGCGGCAGACCTGACCTGACCTGACCTGACCGCTCGTCCCGTACGGTGGCGGTCCGCTCGGAGACAGGAGGAGCTGGCGTGCAGTTCGGTCGGTACTTCGAGGAGTTCGAGGTCGGTGCGGTCTACAAGCACTGGCCCGGCAAGACCGTCACGGAGTTCGACGACCACCTGTTCTGCCTGCTCACGATGAACCACCACCCGCTGCACCTGGACGCCCACTACGCCAGCACCACGCAGCAGGGCCGGAACGTGGTCGTCGGCAATTACATCTACTCCCTGCTGCTCGGGATGTCCGTCGAAGACGTCTCCGGCAAGGCGATCGCCAATCTCGAGGTCGAGTCGCTGCGGCATGTCTTCCCGACGTACCACGGGGACACGATCTACGGCGAGACGACCGTGCTGGACACGACGGAGTCGAAGTCCAAGGACGACCGGGGGATCGTGACCGTCGAGACCATCGGGTACAACCAGGACGGCGTCGTGGTCTGCACGTTCCGCCGCAAGGTGCTGGTGCCCAAGCGCAGCTACGCCGCGACGAGCGGCGGCGAGCAGCCAGGCCGCCCGGAGCCGCGGCGGGCTTGACCCGGGTGGCGCACGCGCCCACCCTGCGGACGTGCTGCCGGCGCTGGGCTGTGTGCGTTGCGGCGGCGCGCTGCGGCCGCCCGGGCCGACCGCGGACGGGTGGGAGTGCGTACAGCACGGCGACGTGGCGCCGCTGCGCACCGTCGCCCCGCTCCAGGAGTCGACCATGCAGGCGGTCGCGGGCGACTCGCGGGTCCCGTTGTGGCAGCTCGTCCCGCCACCCGTCGGGTGGACCGTCGGCGGGATCGCGTACGCCGGTGAGGACCAGGCGACCGTTGCCACGGCGGTGGCCTGGGCCGGCCCGTCCCCGCTGGGCGGCGACGCAGACCTCCTGGTCGTCGCCGAGGAGCCGGGCGTCGGGCTGGGCGCCCGGCACGCCGGGATCGACGGCCTCGACGTGGGGGACTGGATCGGTGGCCGCCCGTTCGAGCACGTGGAGATCGGCGGTCGCCCCGTCGCCCTCTGGGCGTGCGAGGACGTGCCGGCCGGCCGGACCGCGCTGGTGGGAGAGGCCGAGGGCGCGTGGCTCTGGCTGGTGTTCTGGCCGGCGGGCGCGGAGACGCTGCTCGCCGAAGGGCTGGTGCTGGCCGACGCCCGCCAGCGGCTGGTCCCGCAGCAGCCGGGTGCTGCCAGTCAGCGGCTCCTGGCGCCGGGCTAGACGCCGGCCCCGCGGGCGGAGATCGTCGCCGGCCCCCTCGCCGATCAGTCAGAGTCTGGCGCTGCTCGCGCGGCGGCGCACCCTGACGGATCGGTGGAGGGAGTGGGTACGCGAAGATCAACGTGAACGAGGGCAGGCCCAGCCACGCCGCACCTAGACTCGGCACCGCGATGAAGATCGACCTGCACGCCCACTCGACCGCGAGCGACGGCACCGATACCCCGGCCGCGCTCGTCGCCCACGCCGCCGCCGCGGGGCTCGACGTCCTCGCGATCACCGACCACGACGGCATCGGCGGCTGGGCAACGGCGGCGGCCGCGCTGCCGCCCGGCCTGACGCTGGTGCCCGGTGTCGAGCTGTCCGCCGCTGCCGACGAGGAAGGTCGCCGGATCAGCCTGCACCTGCTGGGCTATCTGCCCGATCCGGCGTACGAGCCGCTGGTCGCCGAGATGCGCGCGATCCGCGACAGCCGGGTCCAGCGCGCCCGGCGCATCGTCGCGGCGATCGCGGCCGACGGCTATCCGGTGTCCTGGGAGCGCACCCTCGCGCGAGCCGACGGTGCCGTCGGCCGGCCGCACATCGCCAGCGAGCTGGTCGAGGCCGGCCTGGTCCCGACGGTCTCCGCTGCGTTCAGCGACGCCTGGATCGGCCCGCACGGGCGCTACTACCAGGCTGAGCGCAAAGTGCCTGTGCTGCAGGCGATATCGCTCATCCGGGCGGCGGGCGGGGTGGCGGTCTTCGCCCACCCCGGGGCGGCTGCCCGCGGCGAGACGGTGAGCGACGAGACCGTGGCGACGATGGCGGCCGCCGGGCTCGTGGGCCTCGAGGTGGACCACCCAGACCACGACGAGCAGACCCGCAGGCGGCTACGGGGCCTCGCCGGCGACCTCGGCCTGGTGGTGACCGGCTCCAGCGACTACCACGGCGCCCGCAAGCCGACGCCGCTCGGGGCCAACCGCACCGCTCCGGCCGCCTACGAGGCCATCCTTGCCGCAGCGCATGGCGGCCTGCCGCTCACCGCATGACCGTCCTGGCCCAGCAGGGCCCCGGTGGCTTCACCGTCGGCGCGCTGCCCGGGCTGTTCTTCGTCGTCCTGCTGCTGTTCGGCACGCTGCTCTCGGTCATCGTGATCGTCGGCCGCAGTCGGGGCAGGCTGGCGACCCTCACGGCGGACCTGTACGCCGATGTTGGGACAGGCCTGGAACTCCTGGCCGCCCGGGTCGACGGGCTGGCCGCCGCGGCGCCGCAGGGTGAGGCCGCGCAGGCGCTGACCGATGCCCGCGACCGGCTCGAGGCCGCTCGCGTGCTGCGGGCCGATTCCGACGCCCTGCCGGTCTCGCGGGCCTGCCGCCGCATCCTGCTGGAAGGCCTGGCGGCGGTGGGCGCCGGCGATCGGCTCGCCGGCCGCGACCCGGGGCCCGTGCCGCCCCCTCCGACGGACGCGCCGCTGGTCGAGGCGGCCGTGCGCGTGGCGATCGCCGGGCGGGAACACATCGCACTGCCGGCGTACCGGCCGGGCTTCCCGCACTGCTACTCCGGCGGGGTGTTCGACGTCGGGGAGATCCCCGGCGGCTGGTATGCGGAGCCGTTCTGGGAACGCCTGCTGGGCGCCTGACTCAGACGCCGGCGCCGGCGGCGCCGAGAAGGCCGCTCAGCGCTTCCAGCGGCACGGCCGTCGCCGTCGCCGGCGGAGTGACGGTCGCGGACTTGGTGAAGTCGAGCTCGAGGTCGACCGGCGCGCCCTTGACCGCGGCCGCGTCGGTGGCGCTGAGGAACGGCGTCAGGTTGAGCTTCAGCGACGTGAGCGTCCCGTCCCGCACGTAGGCGTCGACGGCCACCTGCTTCGACGGGACCTTGGCCGCGTCGAGCTTGCCGAACAGCTGCGTGGCGCCGGGCACGCTGCTCAGGTCCTGCTTCACCGCGGCGAGCAAGTCGGTCGCCACGGTGTGGCTGTCACCGGTCAGGATCAGGTGCGAGGAGTCCTTGGCGTCGCGGGTGACCGTGACGTCCTTGACGAACACCCCGACGAGCGCGCTGCGCAACGCCGCGGCGCGGCTCGGGGCGACGCTCGGGGACGACTGGGCGAGCAGGCTGGCGGCGTCGAGCTTCAGCCACTTGCCCGCGATGGCATCGGCGATGAAGGATTCCTGCGCCGGGATCTGGCCGGAGTCGGCGAACTGCTGCACCTCGGCGCTCTTCCCGGCATACCCGGCCAGCGCCTTGACGTTGGCGCGGGCGTAGATCGTCTTGTCGGCGTACACGAGCTGGAAGAGGTCCTTGTCGGTGCTGCTGTCGACGGTGAGCGCGAACTTCTCGCCGGCCTGGCTGCTGGACCCGGCCTTGAGGTCCGCCGCGAACGACGAGCCGGCCGACGTCGCCGCCACGGTGATGTCGCCGCCGCTGATGAGCTGCGCCTGCGCGGTCGTGAGCGGGTCGTCGGGGCCGCTCAAGGCGACCAGTTGGGCCGCGGTGGCGTCGACCTTGAACGACACCGTGAGCTGGTTTCCGGCGTAGAGGCTCGCGGCGCCGGAGCCGAAGGACTCGGTGGGTGTCTGTTGGCTGGCGGAGCCGCACGCGCTCGCAGTCAGGAGGGCTGCGGCGGCGACCGCGGTCAGCGCGAGGCCGCGCCGGGTGGCGGTGGTGGCGAGCATCGGTGGTCTCCCTGGGCTTCGGCAGCGCACTCCGGTCGAGCGCCGTGCCACCTTGAGTCTGACAGGTCCGTCGGTCCCGCCTGGGAGCATCCCGACATGTCGTCGACCGGCCAGGAGGCCCTGCCACTGGTCGGTCTGCCCCGGCGGCTGCTGCGCGCGACACCGTCCCGGCTGGCCACCTTCGCCGACTGCCCGCGGCGTTACCACCTCGCGTACGTGGCCCGGCCCGCGCCGGCCCGCGGCCCGGCGTGGGCGCACAGCACCCTGGGGGCAGCGGTGCACCTGGCCGTCCGGCGCTGGTACGACGACCCGCCCGCCCGTCGTACCCCCACCGCCGCGGGAGCGCACGTCGCCGCCGCGTGGACCGGCGACGGCTTCCGCGACGAAGCCCAGTCCGCGTCCTGGCGGGAGCGGGCTCGGGGGTGGGTCGCGTCGTACGCAGCCGGGCTCGACCCCGCCGACGAGCCGCTCGGCGTCGAGCGCGGGGTTGCGATGCGGGTCGCGGGCATGGCCCTGGCGGGCCGCGTCGACCGTCTCGACGACCGCGACGGCGAGCTCGTGGTGGTCGACTACAAGACCGGTCGCCGCCCGCTGACACCCGACGACGCCCGCACCTCGCCCCAGTTGGCCCTGTACGCCGTCGCCGTGGCCTCGATGTTCCGCCGGGCGTGCACCCGGGTCGAGCTGCACCACCTGCCGACCGGCACGGTTCTCGCCGCCGAACACGATCAGGACTCGCTGCGCCGGCAGGTCGATCGCGCCTCGGCCGTGGCCCAGGACATCGTGTTGGCCGAGGACACCGTCGCGGCCGGCGGCCCGGTGGACGAGCTCTTCCCGCCCGCCCCGTCGTACCGCTGCGGCTGGTGTGACTACCGCCAGCACTGCGTCGAGGGCCGGGCGGTGAGCACCGCGCAGCAGCCCTGGGCGGGGCTGGGCGAGGATGCGGGGTCGTGAGTACCCCACGCGTCTCGGCGAAGGCCGCGACCTTCACCGAATCGGTGATCCGCGAGATGACCCGGCTCGCGGTCGCGCACGGGGCGGTCAACCTCGCCCAGGGCTTTCCCGATTTCCCCTGCCCGCCGGAGCTGAAGGCGGCGGCCAAGGCGGCGATCGACGACGACGTCAACCAGTACGCGATCACCTGGGGCGCCGCCGCCTTCCGAGGGGCGATCGGCCGCAAGGTGGCCGCGACCTACCCGGGCTGGGTCGTCGACCCCGAGACCGAGCTGACGGTCACGTGCGGCTCCACCGAGGCGATGATCGCCACGATGCTCGCGCTCGTCGATCCCGGCGAGGAGGTGATCGTCTTCGATCCCTGGTACGAGAACTACGGCCCGATGCGATCCTGTCCGGCGCCGTGCCCCGGTACGTGACGCTGCACGGGCCGGACTGGTCCATCGACGAGGGCGAGCTGCGGGCGGCCTTCTCCGACCGGACCCGCGCGATCATCGTGAACACGCCGCACAACCCCACCGGCAAGGTGTTCACCCGCGCCGAGTTGGCGCTGATCGCCTCGCTCTGCCAGCAGCACGACGTGCTCGTGCTGACCGACGAGATCTACGAGCACATCCACTACCTCGGCCCGGGCGGGCACGTGCCGCCGGCGACGGTTCCCGGCCTCGAGGACCGCACCGTGACGATCAACGCGATGTCCAAGACCTACGGTGTCACCGGCTGGCGGGTGGGCTGGGCCATCGCGCCGGCCGGCCTCACGTCGGCCATCCGCAAGGTGCACGACTTCCTGACGGTCGGGGCGCCGGCGCCGCTGCAGGCGGCCGGCGTGGCCGCGATGGCGTTGCCGCCGTCCTACTACGCCGGCCTGGCGACGGCCTATCAGGAGCGCCGGGACCTGCTGTGCTCGACGCTGGCCGCGGCCGGCTTCACGTTCCGGCCGCCGGACGGTGCCTACTACGTCCTGTGCGGGACGGCCGCACTCGATCCGGCCGGCGACGACGTGGCCTTCGCGCGCCGGCTGGTGCGTGACGTCGGCGTGGCAGCCGTACCGGGATCGTCCTTCCGGGCCCACCCCGAGGCGGGCCGGCGGACGATCCGCTTCGCCTTCCCCAAGCGGCTCGAGACGCTGCACGCGGCCGCCGAGCGGCTTGCCACGCTCTGAGCACTGCTCGGACTGCTCAGGCGGCGCCCACGCGGGCCCTGGCCGCCTTGAAGGCCGGTCCTTCGCGGTACGACGCGGGCACCACCGCGAGGGCCGAGCGCAGCGAGCGGGCGGCGAGCGACGCCGCGAGGTCGGTGGTCGGCAGGCCGGGCAGGGCGTACAACCGTCGGGCCCACCTGGGCATCAGCGCGAAGCCGAGGGTCCCGAGCGCGGCCCACGCGGGGCGGGCCGGGGTGGCGAACGCGACCCAGCGCTTCATCGGCGGCCGGGCCAGGAACAGCGCCGCCTCCCGCGCGGCTCGACCCACCGCCAGCTCCGGCTGCATCGAGGCGTAGTAGGCGCGGACCGAAGCCTCGTCCGCCGGGACGTCGTGGCAGCCGACCAGCCGCGCGGCCTCCCGCATCTCGGCGTAGTAGCGATCGGCGTCGCCGGGGGCGAGCCGACCGCCGGAACGGCGGTACGTGGACAGGAACGACTCGGCCTCGCACACGTGCACCCAGCGCAGCAGGTGCGGGTCGTCGACGCGGAACGGCTGTCCGTCGAACGTGCCGACGAGGCGGGCGTGCACGGCGCGCACCTGGGCGCCGGCCGCCTCCGCGCGCTCGGTGGTGCCGTACGTCGTGACGCCGACGAAGCCCGCCGTCCGCCCGAGCCTGCCCCAGGGGTTCTCGCGGTAGTCGGAGAACTGCGCAACGCCCGCCATCGCCACGGGGTGAACCGCCTGCAGCAGCAGCGCGCGCATGCCCGCGACGGCCATCGAGCGGTCGCTGTGGACGCGCCACACCACCGAATGCGGGCCGAACAGGCCCAAGTCGACGTCGGCGGACACGCTCACGCGAAGAAGCCCGCCAGCAGGTCGGCCGTCGCCGACGGTTCCTCGACGGCAGGGGAATGACCCGCGCCGGGGATGGTGACGAAGCGCGCGCCGAGCCGGGCGGCCATCTCCTCCTGCACCGGCACCGGCCAGGCGTTGTCGGCGACCCCGCAGGCCACCAGCACGGGGATGCGCTCGCGCGCAAGCACCGCGGCCAGCTCGTCGGTGCGATCCACGGCGTCCAGGAGGGCCTCTCCCATGCCGAACAGCCCCGTCGCGTCGCTCGCGGCCAGCCGGTCGGCCTCGAAGCCGCGGGCCCCGGAGGCCCGCAGCAGCGTCACCAGCCGCTCCGCGCTGCCCGGGGTGATGCTGGCGCGCAACCGCGAGATGGTCGCGGCGCGCTGGCCGCCGATCGGGCCCGGCCCCGAGCACAGCAGCGTCAGGGAGGCGAAGGCGGCCGGGCGGGCGAGGAGCGCCGCGCGGGCGACCAACCCGCCGTAGCTGTGCCCGACGAGGTGGACGGAGGTCAGCCCGAGGGTGTCGAGGAGGCCGAGGAGATCTGCGGCCAGGCCCTCAGGACCGTAGGAGGCGACGGGGCCGGCACCGGGGGAGTCGAGCTGGCCGCGGAGGTCGACGGCGACTACGCGATGGCCAGCTGAGGTCAGCGGCGCCAGCACCGGCCCGAAGTCCTCCTTGCTGCCGGTGAACCCCGGCACCAGGAGCACTGCGGGGCCCGTGCCCACGTCCAGCACGGCCAGCGAGATGCCGCCCGCGTCGACCAGCCGGACGGGCAGTCCCTCGACCCGCTGCGCGCCACGGCTCACGCCTGCCAGCGTACGTCGGGGCAAACGGAGCCGGGCCCGGAAGGCGGCGGAGTCGTGGCGGCGCCGGTTGTGCACGCGGCGCCGAGCCGGAACACTGCATCCGTGGCCCACACCATCGTGCTCGCCAACCAGAAGGGCGGCGTCGCCAAGACCACCAGTGTGGTGTCGTTGGGGGCAGCCCTGGCCGAGCTGGACCGCCGGGTGCTCGTGGTCGACCTCGACCCGCAGGCCTGTCTGACCTACTCCCTCGGCCACGATCCCGAGGGCCTCGAGCTGTCGGTGCACGACGTGCTGCTCGGCCGGGCCGGGGCTGGCATGGCGGTCGTCGGCACCGAGGACGGCGTCGACCTGCTGCCCGCCACCATCGACCTGGCCGGGATCGAGACCGCCATGGCGAGGCGTACGGATCGGGAGCATGTCCTGAAGGAGGCGCTGGCGCCGGTCGCCGAGCGCTACGACCACGTGCTGCTCGATGCGCCGCCGTCGCTCGGCCTGCTCACGATCAACGCGCTGACCGCCGCCGACGAGGTGCTCATCCCGCTGCAGTGCGAGGCGCTCGCACATCGTGGTGTCGGGCAGCTGCTCGACACCGTGCACGACGTCCAGCGGCTGACCAACCCGGAGCTCCACGTCCTCGGCGTCCTGCCGACCCTGTACGACGGCCGCACCGGGCACGCGCGCGCGGTGCTCGCCGACATCGCCGGACGCTACGGGCTGCCCGTGCTCGAGCCACCGGTGCCACGGTCCGTACGCTTCGCCGAGTCGCCGATGGTGGGCCGGTCGATACTGAGGACGGCGGGCCGCGGGGCGGGCGCGGGCGCGTACCGCGAGCATGCGCGCCGCCTCGTCACTCCGCCGGAGCCCGTCGCCGTGGCGGCACCGTGAGTGGCGACCGCCCGCCGCGGGGAGCCTCGTTCGACCGCGTCCGGCCGCGGGCTGCGCACGCCCGCGGCACGAGCAGCGTCCCCCCGCCGCCACCCGCGAGCGACGTCGACGGCAAGCGGGCGCTGTTCTCCGGTGCGCCGCCGGTGCCGGCACGCGGGTCGCTGGCGGTCGCCTGCGGCGGGTGCGGGGCGAAGTCCGTGCTGTCAGCCAGGCAGGCGCTGCGCGCCCTCGTCCCCAGCCTGCATCTGCCGCTGCTGCGCCGGAACCGTTCGTACCTGCGGTGCCCGGCGTGCTCGCGCTGGGAGTGGTGCCACCTCACGCTGCGCCTCTGACCGGCGCTCGGCCGCACTCAGCTGTCGAGGGCAGGCCCGGCGCCACGGCCCCGACCACCGCGACGGCGGCGGCGACGCGGGGCAGCCCCGTCCTCGGACTGCGTCGAGACGCCGGCGGGTTCGGCCTGGGGCTGCTCACCGGTCGCGGCCAGTGCGGCACCGCCTCCGCGGGTACGGCGCCGGGAACGGTCGCGGGCCGGACGAGCCGCGCTGTCGGCGGTCCGGTCGCCGCCCCTGCCGGCATCCCGGTCGGTGCCGCGCCCGCCGGGTCTGGGCTCACTGCGGGCGGGACGGCCGGCGTGCCGCCCGGTCTCCCCGAGATCCTCGATCGTCTCCGCGGACAGGCCCGCCCGGCTCCGCGCCGCGCGGGGCAGCACGCCGCGGGTGCCGGCGGCGATGTCCAGCGCCTCGAACAGGTGCGGGGACGTCGAGTAGGTCTCCGGCGGGTCCGGGAACGGGAGTTCCAGCGCACGGTTGATCAGGGCCCACTTGTGCAGCTCGTCCCAGTCGACGAACGTCACCGCCGTGCCGGTATTGCCGGCCCGACCGGTGCGGCCGATGCGGTGCAGGTAGGTCTTCTCCTCGTCCGGGCACTGGTAGTTGATGACGTGCGTGACGCCCTCGACGTCGATGCCGCGGGCGGCGACGTCGGTCGCGACCAGGATGTCGATCTTGCCGCTCCGGAAGGCCCGCAGGGCCTGCTCGCGCTGCCCCTGACCGAGGTCGCCGTGCACGGAGCCGGAGGCGAAGCCGCGGTCGGCGAGGTCGTCGGCGACCTTCTGGCAGGTGCGCTTGGTCCGACAGAAGATCATCGCCAGGCCGCGGCCCTCGGCCTGCATGATCCGGGCGACGATTTCCAGCTTGTCCATGGCGTGCACCCGGAACACGTGCTGCGAGGTTGCCGGGACGGTCCTGCTCTCGTCCGGCATCTCGGCCCGGACGTGGGTGGGCCGCACCAGGAAGCGGCGGGACAGGGCCACGACCGGCCCCGGCATGGTGGCCGAGAACAGCATGGTCTGACGCCCCTCGGCGACGGTACGGGCGAGGATCCGCTCGACGTCGGGCAGGAAGCCCAGGTCGAGCATCTCGTCGGCCTCGTCCAGGACCAGCATGCGGATCTTGGCGAGGGTGAGCTTGCCCTGCTGGGCGAGGTCGAGGAGTCGGCCCGGCGTCCCGACGACGACCTCGACGCCCTTCTGCAGCGCCTCGACCTGGGGCTCGTACGAACGGCCGCCGTAGATGGCGAGCACCCGCACGCCCCGGGCCGAGCCGGCGCGGGTCAGGTCGCTGGCGACCTGGACGCACAGCTCGCGGGTCGGTACGACGACCAGCGCCTGGGGCTCGATCTGCCGGGGCTGCCCGATCTCGACCCGCTCGAGCAGGGGGATGCCGAACGCGAGCGTCTTGCCCGTCCCGGTGCGCGCCTGGCCGATGACGTCCGAGCCGTTCAGCGCGATCGGCAGCGACAGTGCCTGGATGGCGAACGGCGTGAAGATGCTCATGCCGTGCAGGGACTCGAGGGTCTCGGGGCGCACGCCGAGGCTGGCGAACGTGACCTCCTCGGGGAGGTCGTCCTGAGTGACGTCGGGAGTGACGTCGGCCGTCAGGTCGGGGATGACGTTGGCGTCGGCCGCTGGGCTGGGGGTGGTCTCGGATGTCGCAGTACTGGGACTGATGGGAGTGCTCCTGGTTCCGCCAGCGTGGCGGCGACCTGCCTCCACGCGCATGCTCCGGCGCGGGGGACGACGGGCGTCTCGCGCCTCGCCGCGGCCGGCGACGCCGTGCCCCGGACGGGGCGCGGGTCGCGCGCGGCGTTCACGGCGACCGCCGGAGCGTTGCGCCGATCTGCCCCCGATGGTACGCGACAGGGCGGCGGCGACCGGGCAGGCCGCGCGCTAGCGTGCCCGGGTGACCGCCCCTGCCCCCGTCCCGGTGCCGCAGCAGCCCTCGCCCGCTGCCCTGGCTGACCTGCTGGGCGCGCTGGCCTACGGAGAACTCACGGCCTTCATGCGGCTGGCCGCCGACGCCGATCTCGCCGACTCGGTCGCGGATGCCGCCGCGCTCAGCGCGATGGCCGTCGCCGAGTACGGCCACTACGTGCTGCTACACCACCACCTCGCCGAGCGTGACATCGACCCGGACGCGGCGATGGCTCCCTTCGTCGCGCCCGTCGACGCCTTCCACCGGCAGACCGCGCCGGCGGACTGGATCCAGAGCCTGGTCAAGGCGTACGTGGGGGACGGCATCGGCACGGACTTCTACCGCGAGGTCGCCGCGTTCGTGGACCCGTCGACTCGCGCGGTCATCGAGGCGGTCGTCGCCGACACCGGGCACGCGGCGTTCGCGGTCGAGCGGGTGCGGGCGGCCATCGAGGCCGACCCGACCCTGCGCGGCCGGCTCGGCCTGTGGGCCCGGCGCCTGGTCGGCGAGGCGCTCACGCAGGCCCAGCGGGTGGCGGTGGAGCGGGATGCGCTCAGCGAGCTGCTCGCCGGCGCGACGGACCTGACCGAGATAGGCGACGTCTTCGCCCGCATCATCACCCAGCACGAGCTGCGCATGGAGGCACTGGGTCTGGCGCGCTGACCCTCAGCGCAGGGCGCCGCGACCGGAGCGACGGGAGATCAGCACGACCAGTCCCGCCGAGGCCGCGATCTCGAGGATCAGCGCCAGGACGAGGCCGCCGCCGATCGCGGCGGCGATGAGACCGCCGACCAGCGAGCCCGCGATGCCGATGCCGATCGTGGCCCAGATGCTCATCGGGTTGGGGCCGGGCACGGCGAGGCGGCCCAAGCCGCCGATGACGAGACCGCTGATCAGGAGGCTGAGGATGAAGCCGAGGAAGCCCATGCGCACAGTGTGACCCCCGGCGTCGTTCTCATGCGCGACACGCCTGAGCGACGGCTGAGACCTACCGGGCGCCGAAGCCCACGCGGCGGTCGTGGGCGTCGGCGATCTCCACGTACGCGATCTTGGCGGCCGGCACGATCACCCGGCGCCCCTTGTCGTCGACGAGCTGCAGCACGCCCTCCTTGCCGGTGAACGCCTCCGACACGGCCTTCTCGACCTCTTCGGGCGTCTGTGCGCTCTCGAGGCTGAGCTCACGGGTCGCGAACTGCACGCCGATCTTGACCTCCACCGCGGGGACCTCTCTGCTCGTCACCTCGGCGCGACGCCCGGCGCCGTCCGACCTGTCCCGACCCTAACCGCGCACCGGTGCGCCCACGCCCGTTCGGCGTTGCGCCGACGGCGAACGGCTACACCCGCTTGGGCGACCCGGAGATGCCGCGCCAGGCGAGCTGCCCCAGCAGCTCCGCGGCGCGTTCGGCCGAGACCTCGCCCTCGGCGCCGCCCTGCGCGAGCCACCATCGAGCCGCGACCTCGGCCATCCCCGCCAGCCCCACCGACAGCAGCCGCGCCTCGGCCACATCCACACCGGTGTCGGCGCCGATCGTGATCGCGATCTCCTCGACGGCCTCGCGCATCATGCGTTCGACCCGGCCGGCGACCCGCGGGTCGCTGCGCAGGTCCGACTCGAACACCAGCCGGTGCAGGCCGTCGCCGGCGACGAACGACAGGTACGCGGCGGTCGTCGCGTGCACGCGCTGCCGGTTGTCGGTGGTGGAGCCCAGGGCGTCGCGGACGGCGCCGACGAGGTCGTCGGCGGCTCGGTCGAGCAGCGCCAGGTACAGCTCGAGCTTGCCCGGGAAGTGCTGGTACAGCACGGGTTTGCTCACCCCAGCCCGCTCGGCGATGTCGTCCATCGCCGCAGCGTGGTAGCCGACCGTCACGAAGGTGTCGCGGGCCGCGTCGAGCAGCTGCGCCCGCCGGACCGGCCGGGGGAGCCGCGCCCGCAGGGGGCCCAGTCGCCTCGTCCCGGGCTCGCTGGTGGTCACGGTCCGAACCCTGGCACACCCGCATCGGGCTCGGCGCCGCGCCACGGCGTCACGGTCGGGCGGGGCCGAGACCGGCGAAGAGGTCGCCGTGGGTCTCCAGGCGCGCGAGCACGCCGGGCGCGGTGAACACCAGGTCCGCCGGCCGGCGGCAGGCCTCGACCTCGTCCCACGTCACCGGCGTGGACACGGTCGGGGAGTCCCGGCCGCGCAGCGAGTACGGCGCGATCGTCGTCTTGGCGGTGTTGTTCTGCGACCAGTCGAAGAGCACCTTGCCGGGACGCAGCACCTTGGCCATCCGGGACACCACGAGATCCTCGTGCGCCGCCTCCAGCTCGCGGGCCAGGTCGTGCATGGCTTCGCGACTGTCGCCGCCGCCCCAGCGGGCGTACAGCTGCAGGCCCTTGCTGCCGCTGGTCTTCGCGACCGCGCTCGGGCCGAGCCGGTCGCGGACGAGCAGCGCGACCCGGCAGCACTCGACGATCGTGGCCGGCGCCCCGGGGTCCAGGTCGACCACCACCAGGTCGGGCGGCTGCACGCCGCCGCGCGGGCCGACCCGCCACTGCGGCACGTGGATTTCCAGCGCGGCGAGGTTCGCCGACCACACCAGCGTCGGCAGGTCGTCGACCACCGCGTAGTCGATCATCTCACGGTCCTTGGTCGAGCCGGGCGCTGGCAGCCGGACGGTACGGACCCACTCGGGCCGGCCGCGGGAGGCGTTCTTCTCGAAGAACGACCCGTGGCCCACGCCGTCCGGGAAGCGCACGAAGGTCGCGGGGCGGCCAGCCAGGTGCGGCAGCATCGCGGGGGCGACCCGCGAGACGTAGTCGATGACCTCACCCTTGGTGAACCCGTCCGGGTAGAGCGGCTTGTCGAGGTTGGTCAGGGTCAGGGAACGCCCCTCGACCGTCACCTGGATGCCTGTCGCCACGAACTACCCCTGCCCAGCGATCACGCCCCTTAGCATCTGCCGAGTGCGGGCGATCTGGAAGGGCGCGGTCAGCTTCGGGCTGATCAGCATCCCGGTGCGGCTGTTCCGGGCCACCGAGGAGCGTGACGTCGCCTTCCACCAGGTACGTCGCACCGACGGGTCGCGCATCAAGTACAAGCGGGTGGCCGCGGCCGACGGCGAAGAGGTCTCCTACGGCGACATCGCCAAGGGCTACGAGCTGCCCGGCGGCGACACGGTGATCGTGACCGACGCCGACCTCGCGGACCTCCCGCTCACCACAAGCCGGGCCATCGAGGTCGACGCGTTCGTCCCGCTCGAGCAGGTCGACCCGATCTACTTCGACCGCTCCTACTACCTGGAGCCGGAGGGCCCCGGCGCGCTGAAGCCGTACGCGCTGCTGCGCGACGCGCTGGCGGCCAGCGGCCGGGTCGCCATCGTCAAGGTCGCGCTGCGTCGGCGCGAGCAGCTGGCGGCGCTGCGCGTGCGCGACGGTGTCTTCGTGCTGGAGACCATGCTCTGGCCCGACGAGATCCGTCCCGCCGAGTTCGACTTCCTCGACCAGGACGTGCAGGTACGCAAGCAGGAGCTGGCGATGGCCGAGTCGCTCATCGAGTCGTTGGCCGGTGACTTCGACCCGGCCGCGTACACCGACTCCTACCGGGAGGCCGTCGAGCAGGTCGTCGCGGCGAAGGTCGAGGGCCGTCAGGTCGTGACCCCGCCGGGGGCCGGTGACGAGGAGGGCGGGGAGGTCCTCGACCTGATGGCCGCGTTGCGCGCCAGTGTCGAGGCCGCCAAGAAGGCCCGGGCCGCCGAGGCGCCGACGGCGTCCACAGCGGGGCCGTCGGCGAACAGTGCGCCCGCCAAGAAGGCGCCGGCCACGAAGGCGGCGGCGAAGGTGCCCGTCAAGAAGGCGGCGGCGACGAAGCCGGCGGCCACGAAGACGGCGGCGACGAAGGTGCCCCTCAAGAAGACGGCGGCGACGAAGCCGGCCGCGAAGGGCGCAGGCGCGGCGCGCCCCCGGAAGCGGAGCGCATGACCGCACCCGCCGCCGCGCCGCCGTGGACGCCCTGGCCCGGGCAGGTACGCCAGGCCGGACCGTTCCGGCTGCACGTCCGCGAGCACGGCGTCGGCGAGCCGGCGGTGCTGGTGCACGGCCTCGGCGGGAGCTCGACCAACTGGACCGACCTGATGGGGCTGCTCGGCGATCGCCTGGCCTCGCAGGCGCCCGACCTGCCTGGGCACGGACGCAGCCCGGCGTCGCCCGACGGCCGCTACCGCCTCTCCACCCACGTGGCCGCCGTGGTCGCGCTGATCGAGTCCGCCGGTCGCGGTCCGGTCCACCTGCTCGGCAACTCGCTCGGTGGCGCGACGGCCACGCTGGTCGCCCGGCGGCGGCCCGACCTGGTCCGCAGCCTCAGCTTGATCTCGCCCGCCTTCCCGCAGCTGGACCCGCGCCGAGCCCGCGACCTGCGCATGCTCCCGCTCCTGCTGCCGGGGGCCGTTCGGCTGGCCGACCGCATGATGGCCGGGGTCACGCCCGAGCAGCGCGTCCGGGGCGTCCTCGAGCTGTGTTACGCCGAGCCGACCAGGATCACGCCGGAGCGGATGGCCGAGGCCCTTGCCGACGCCCGGCGACACGCTGACGATGACTGGGCCACCACCGCCTTCATCTCCTCGGCCCGGGGGCTGATCACCTCGTACCTCGTGCCGGGGCGCCGGTCGCTCTGGTCGGCTGCCCGTACGGTCACGGCGCCGGTGCAGCTCGTCTGGGGGGCCCAGGACCGGCTGGTGCCCGTCTCGGTCGCACGCCGGGCGCACGCGGCGTTCGCCCGAGCGGCGGGCGGCGCCCGGCTCGCGGTGTTCCCCGACGCGGGACACGTCGCCATGATGGAGTTGCCGGATCGGACCGCCACGCTGCTGCGATCGTTCCTCGACGGCCTGCCAGCGTAGATACTGGCCGCGTGACGGACCCCACAGAGCCCAGCTCTTTCTTCGCGCCGGCTGAACCGGCCGGTGACCTGCCCGCCGTCGAGTCGGACGCCGACGCAGACCAGCTCACCGACCGGGCGCCGGTTGACGTGCACGAGGAGTCGACACCCCTGGCGCCGGCGTTCCTGGACGAGCCCGGTCCTGGTAGCCCGGCCCACTTCGGCGGGACCGCCACGGAGCAGGCGTTCGACGAGCTGCCCGAGGGACCGGCCAACGCCATCCCGGCGACGGACGAGACGGCGCCCGCGCCGGACGAGGAGCTGGCGACCCCGCGCGCCGAGCCGACGCCGACCGAGCCGGCTCTGTCGCCGACCGCGCCGACGCCGCCGGTGTATCGGTCGCCGACCGGCGCCGCACCGCTCGCACCCGGTGAGCCCGGCACTGCCGGCGCAGCTCTGGCCGGCCTCGGCGCGGGTCTGGACCTCGGCGGCAGCTACGGCGAGGAGTACGCGCGCCCGTACGCCGCAACGCCGCCGTGGTCGAACGACCGGCTCGAGGCGATCATGCGCGACACCATCGACGCCCAGGCGCAGGAGCAGCGCCAGCTCGAGCAGCTCCTGGTGGACGTCCGCGGCGCGCTGCTGAGCATGCCCTCCCCGGCCGAGGTGGGAACCGGGGCCGACGTCGTCGAGGCGATCGAGGGACTGCGGGCCGAGCTGTCCGCGGTCCGGGAGGCCCAGGCGACCGCGCACGCCCAGCTCTCCACGCGGCTCGACGCCCTGACGCCGACGCCCCCCGGGCCGGGGGAGCCCAGCCTGCAGGATGTGCACGACGGGCTTGCCGGGGTGCGCACCGACATGTCCGCGCTGCCCGAACTCATCGGACCGGCGGTCGCGAGCGCGGTCGCGCACGGCGTGGCCGAGACGAACCGCCAGGTCGCTGCGCTGCACGAGGCCGTCGACACCGCCAGCTCGCCGGCCGGCGAGCTCCGCCCACTGCTGGATCAGCTGTCCGAGCAGATCGCACCGCTGGCCGGCCTCACCGGCGTGCTGCAGCAGCTCAGCGACCGGGTGGCCGCCCTCGAAGCAGCCAGCCATGTCTCGAGTCCCGACGTCGGGACCGTCCTCGACGAGCGTCTCACCGAGCGCCTGGATGCCTTCGGGGCGGGGTTGGGCGAACGCATGGACGCGCTGGAGGCGCTGCAGGGGAGTGCCCGCGACGACCTCACCGCGATGCGGCTCGCGCAGGAGGGACCCGCCGGTGTGGCGCCCACGCTGCTGGCGCAGCTGCACGCGAGCGAGCAGCGGCTCGCCCACCATGTCGACGAGGCGGTCCTGGCGTTGGCGCAGGCGGTGCTGCGGCGCCGCCCGGGCGCCACCGCCGTACCGGCCGCACCGCCGCCGCCGCTGTCACCGGCGCCGCCCGAGGCCCCGCCCGCGCCCGCGGGGCAGGGCCTGGTCTTCGAGCCCGGGCCGCCGACAGGGGAGGTGGCGCCGATCACCGACGCCGTCGTGGCGGCGCACGAAGCCGCGCTCGAGATCGCGCTCGAGGTAGCCGCCGACGACGGGTGGGCCGAGGACAACGACGACGAGACCCCGGAGTGGGGAAAGCGCGCCGCCCGTCGGGTCGGCACCGCACCCGTCGCGGACGAGACCGACGAGGAGCTGTTCGAGCACCTGGCGGCCTGGAGCAAGGACGACGAGCCCGCGCCTCGCGGCGAGTTCCCCGGTGCGGCGGGCGATCCCGGCGCGGGCCGGCGCGACGAGGCGGCCGGCGACCTCCCGGGTCTGTTCCCTGCCGACGAGGAGTTCGGGGCGCAGGGCAAGTGGACCGCCGACGCGGCGGACGAGCTGGACGGCGACCCCTCCGCCCTCGCCGCCGAAGCCTCCGCCGAGCTGCCCGCGCACGGCTCGGCGCAGCTGCCGGCCGGCGCCCCCGGCCAGAGTGCCACCGCGTCGCGGCTCTCGCCGCTCGAGCCACCGGGCAAGCGGGGGCTGTTCCGCCGCCGGGGCTGACCCGGCGGGAATGCCGGACCGGATCGGCACGCTGGGCGAGGCGAGACACCGGTGTCGCGTACGAGGAGAGGGAGATCGTGAGCCTGCCCCCGCTGGTCGAGCCCGCCGCGGAGCTGAGTCGTGACGAGGTCATGCGCTACAGCCGCCACCTGATCATCCCCGACGTCGCGACGAGCGGCCAGAAGCGGCTCAAGAACGCCAAGGTGCTGGTCGTCGGCGCCGGTGGGCTTGGCTCCCCCGCGCTGCTGTACCTGGCCGCCGCGGGGGTCGGCACGCTCGGCATCGTCGACTTCGACGTCGTGGACTCCTCCAACCTCCAGCGCCAGGTCATCCACGGCCAGTCCGACGTCGGCAGGCTCAAAGCGGAGTCCGCGCGTGACTCCGTCGCCGAGATCAACCCGTACGTGACGGTGCACCTCCACACCGACCGGCTCGACTCCGGAAATGCCCTCGAGATCTTCGCGGGCTACGACCTGGTGGTCGACGGGACCGACAACTTCGCCACCCGCTACCTCGTCAACGACGCCTGCGTGCTGCTGGACAAGCCCTACGTGTGGGGGTCGATCTACCGGTTCGAGGGACAGGCCAGCGTCTTCTGGGCCAACCCGCCGGTCGGGCCGGACGGCGAGCAGAGCGAGGGGCTCAACTACCGCGATCTGTACCCGGAGCCGCCCCCGCCGGGGATGGTCCCGTCGTGCGCCGAGGGTGGCGTGCTCGGCATCCTCTGCGCGTCGATCGGGTCGATCATGGCCACCGAGGCGGTGAAGCTGATCACCGGCATCGGCGAGACCTTGCTCGGTCGGCTGATGGTCTACGACGCCCTGGAGATGACGTACCGGACGGTCCGCATCCGCCGCGACCCGGCCGGCGCGAAGATCGCCGAGCTGATCGACTACGAGGCCTTCTGCGGCGCCGTGTCCGAGGAGGCGCAGGAGGCGGCAGCCGGTTCCACGATCACCGCGGCCGAGCTGAAGGCCATGGTCGAGGGTGGTTCCGACCCGTACATCGTCGATGTCCGCGAGCCCGCCGAGTACGAGATCGTGGCGATCCCGGGCTCCCATCTGATCCCCAAGGGCGAGATCGTCAACGGCTCCGCGTTGGCCACGCTGCCGCACGACCGGAAGATCGTCCTGCACTGCAAGAGCGGGGTCCGCTCCGCCGAGGCGCTGGCCGTGCTCAAGCAGGCCGGCTTCCAGGACGCAGTGCACGTGCAGGGCGGCGTGCTGGCCTGGCAGTCCCAGGTCGACCCGTCGCTGCCGACCTACTAGGTGCGGGAAGACGCCGGTCGCGGCGCCGCCTCGGTGCCGGGGTGACGGCGGTCTCCGCCTCGGCGGGACTGGGGACGCGGCTGCGGGGGAGCGCCCCGCCCACGTCGTACGCACAGCTGGTGCTTTCCTGCGTCGATCGGATCCCGCGCGGATACGTGCTCACGTACGGCGACGTGGCCGAGTACGTCGGGGCCGGGTCGGGCCGGGCGGTCGGGAACGTGCTGCACCTGCACGGCCGCGAGGTGTCGTGGTGGCGGGTGCTGCTCTCGACCGGCCATCCCTCGCCGGCCAGCCCGGCCGAGGCGCTGGCGCGCCTGGACGTCGAGCGCGTCCCGCTGCTGGCGGGCGGCCTGCGAATCGACCTCCGCGTCGCACGCTGGGACGGCCGGCGCCGCAGCCCCCGGCGCTGACTCGTCCCGGCCCGTCCCGTGTCGTAGGCCCATGGTCTGATCCTCGACGTGTCCGTGACGTACCGCCTGCGCCGCGAGCCGGTGGCCCGCGCGGCGCGGCTCGTGCTGGACCCGCAGCAGCAGCAGGTCGCCGACCATCCGGCGGGGCCCCTGCTGGTGCTGGCCGGCCCCGGCACGGGCAAGACGGCGACCCTCGTCGAGGCCGTCGCGCGGCGGGTCGAGGCCGGCGCCGACCCAGCCGCGCAGCTGGTGCTCACCTTCTCGCGCCGGGCCGCGGCCGAGCTGCGCGAGCGCCTCGCGCGCCGGCTCGGAGACGCACGCGTCGCGCCCGCGGCCTGGACCTTCCACGCGTTCTGTCTGCAGCTGCTGGCCCGCTTCGGCGACGCGACCCAGCAGGCGCCCACGCTGGTCGGTGGTCCAGAGCAGGACCTGGTGGTGCGCGAGCTGCTACGCGGCGACCGTACCGACGGCCGCCCTTGGCCCGAGCCGCTCGGCCGGGTGCTCGACAGTCGAGGCCTCGCGGTCGAGGTGCGCGCGCTGATGGCCCGCGCCCAGTCGCTCGGCCTCGGCCCCGAAGGGCTGGCGGCGGCCGGCGCACGCGCCGACTGGCAGGCCGTCGCCGCCTTCTACGCCCGCTATCTCGACGTGCTCGGCTTCCAGCACCTGGTCGACTACGGCGAGCTGGTCAGCCGGGCGGCACAGCTCGCCGTGGCCGAGCAGGAAGCCCTCCGCTCGGCGTATGCGGCGGTCTGGGTCGACGAGTACCAGGACACCGACCCGCAACAGGAGTCCCTGTTGCGCGCGCTCGCCGGCGACGGCCGTGATCTGGTCGTCGTCGGCGACCCGGACCAGTCGATCTACGCCTTCCGGGGCGCGGAGGTGCGCAATGTGCTCGAGTTGCCGACGCGCTTCCCCCGAGTCGGTGGTGGGCGGGCGCCGATGGTCTCGCTGCAGACCTGCCGCCGGTCCGGTTCGGCGATCGTCGAGGTCGGCCGGCGCATCGCCGAGGCACTGCCCACGCCCGGCCTGCCGGCGGCCGATCGGCGCGCCCACCGGAGGCTGACGGCCGACCCGGGTCGTGGCCGAGGGACGGTCGAGGCGCTGGTGTTCACCAGTCCCGGCGGCGAGGCCGACGGCATCGCGGACCTGCTGCGTCGGGCGCATCTGGACGACGGTGTGCCCTGGGCGGAGATGGCCGTGCTGGTCCGGTCGGGCCAGCGTTCTATCCCCCTGCTTCGCCGGGTGCTCGGCGCGGCGGGGGTGCCGGTCGAGGTGGCGGGCGACGAGCTGCCGCTGGCCGCTGAGCCCGCGGTGGCACCGCTGCTGCTCGCCCTGCGCTGCGCCGACGACCCGGCGGCGCTGACCACCGACCGGGCCGCCGAGCTGTTGACCTCACCACTGGTCGGTGCCGACGCCGGCGACCTGCGCCGCGCCGGCCGGGCGCTGCGGCAGGCCGCCCGGGATGACGCTCCCGGTGTGCTGCCGCCCTCCTCGGCGCGGCTGCTGCGCGACGCCCTCGACGATCCCGCGCTGCTGGCCCCGCTCGGGGAGCGGGTCGCCCGACCGCTGCACCGGCTGGCCGGCCTGCTCGGGGCTGCGCGGGCGGTGCTCGCGGTGGGCGGTGACGCCGAGGACGCGTTGTGGGAGTTGTGGGCGGGCAGCTCCTGGCCGCGTCGGCTGAGCGAGCGGGCGGGTGGCCGGGGCCCGGACGGGCGCGCGGCCGACCGCGATCTCGACGCCGTGCTCGCGCTGTTCACCGCGCTCGGGCGGGCGCAGGCGCAGCGACGTGGCGTGGGCGTGTCCGCCTTGCTGGAAACCCTGGCGGCGCAAGTCATCCCGGCCGGCACGCAGGACGAGCGCGGGCTGGCCCGCCCTGGTGTACGGCTGTTGACCGCGCACCGCAGCAAGGGCCTGGAGTGGTCGCTCGTGGTGGTCGCAGCGGTGCAGGAGGGCAGCTGGCCCGACCTGCGTACGCGGGGCACCCTGCTGCAGCCGGATGCGCTCGGTCCGGGTGGAGCACCAGGCACCGCCGACCTGCTGGCTGACGAGCGCCGGCTCTTCTATGTCGCCTGCACCCGGGCGCGCGACCGGCTGGTGGTCACCGCGGTGGACGCGGCCAGCGACGACGGGTCGCGGCCCTCGCGGTTCCTGGCCGGCCTCGGGGTCGAGCCGCGCGTGGTGACCCGCCGGCCGCAGCGGCCACGCACCCTGGTCGGCCTCGTCGCCGCTCTCCGGGTGCACGCGGTCAGCGGCGCGCCCGCGGTGCGGGCCGCCGCCGCCGCCCGCCTCGCTGTCCTTGCTGCGGCGGTCGACGATGCCGGCGCGCCGCTCGCGGCCGCGGCGCACCCCGACCGGTGGTGGGGCCTGGCGCCGCAGACCGACGGCCCCGCCCCGTACGACCCCGACGTCCCGCTCCCGATGTCGACCTCCTCGATAGACCGGCTCGAGCAGTGCCCGCTGCAGTGGTTCCTGGCGCACGAGGTGCACGCCGACACGGCGACCAGCCCGGCGCTGGCGTTCGGCAGGGTCGTGCACGCGCTCGCCGACCTCCTGGCCAGCGGGGTGCTCGACGACGCGGCGCTGCCGGGCGAGCTCGACCGGGTCTGGCCCTTCCTCGGGTACGAAGCTGTCTGGCAGTCCGACAACGAGCGGGCCGCCGCCCGGGCCGCCCTGACCCGGCTCGCCGTCCACCTGCGGCGCAGCGACCGGACGCTCGTGGGGACCGAGGTCGAGTTCGACGAGGTGGTCGACGTGCCGGGAGGCCAGGTGCGCGTGCGTGGCCGCCTCGACCGCATCGAGATCGCTGCCGACGGCACGGTGGTGGTGGTCGACCTGAAGACCTCCAGGACCCCGCCGAGCGACAAGGCCGTCGCGGCGCTGCCGCAGCTGCGCCTCTACCAGTACGCGGTCGACGCGGGCCTGCTCGCCGATGCCGTGCCTGCCGGGGCGCGGTCGGGCAGCGCCGAGCTGTGGCAGCTGCGGGTCGAGGGGGCGGGCGGCGGCCCGAAGGTCCAGGCGCAGCCGGCCGTCGCCGACCACGAACCGATCCTGCTGCAGCTGGGGGAGGCCCGCAGTCAGGTCGTCGCCGAGCACTTCCCGCCACTGCCGGAGGAACAGCGCTGCAGCCGCTGCCCCTACGAGGTCTGCTGCCCGGCGCGCCCGCGCGGTGGGCAGCTGGTGCTGTGACCGCGACCGTGCTGTCCGGGCAGGACGTTGCCGACCTCATGAAGGTCGACTTCACCGGCGAGCAGCGTCGCGCGATCACGGCGCCGCACGACGCGCCGCTGCAGATCGTTGCCGGCGCCGGGTCGGGCAAGACCACGGTGATGGCGGCCCGCGTCGTGTGGTTGGTGGGGTCGGGGCAGGTGCGCCCCGAGGAGGTTCTGGGTCTGACCTTCACCGCCAAGGCGGCCGGCGAGCTGGCGGACCGGGTGCGCAGGGCCCTGCTGCTGCTGGGGTCCGACCCGGCCGAGGAGGGCGGCGAGCCGACCGTCGTGACCTACCACGCGTACGCCGGTGCGCTCGTCCGCGACCATGGCCTGCGCGTCGGGGTCGAGCCCGACAGCCGGGTGCTGGCGGACGCGACCCGCTTCCAGTTGGCCGGGTCGGTGGTGCGGGCGTACCGCGGTCCGCTGCCCGCATTGCGCCACGCGCCGACCTACGTCGTCCCCGCCCTGGTGTCGCTGGAGTCGGAGTGCTCCGACCACATCGCCGATCCCGAGGAGGTCCGCGCCTGGTCGCTCGCGCTGGCCGAGGACCTCGAGCGTGAGGCCGGCAGCGGCACGCCCTCGAAGAAGGGGCATCGGACCTTCCTGCTGGCCTGCGCCGAGACCGCGCGGCGGCGCGCGGATCTCTGCCGCCTGGTGCTGGCGTACCGGGCGGCGAAGGGCGAGCGCGACCTGCTCGACTTCGGCGACCAGATCACCCTCGGCCTGCGGATCGCCCGCGAGTGCCCCGAGGTGGCCGCCGGCGAGCGCATCCGGTTCCGCGCCGTGCTGCTCGACGAGTACCAGGACACTTCGGCGGCCCAGCGGATGCTGCTCGCAGCGCTGTTCGGTGGCGGCCTGGGGGTGACGTCGGTCGGCGACCCGTGCCAGGCGATCTACGGCTGGCGGGGTGCCTCCGTCGACAACCTGGTGCGCTTCGGCGCGCACTTCGGTGGGCTCACCCGCCTCGAGCTGACCACCAGCCAGCGCAGCGGCGGCCGGCTGCTCACCCTCGCCAACCGGATGTCGGCGGCGCTGCAATGGCAGCATCCGGTTGCGGTCCTGGTGCCGCGAGCGGACCGCGCGGACGTCGGCGACGTCGTGGTGGCGCGGCACGGCTATCTCGGGGACGAGCTGACCTGGCTGGCCGAGCAGGTCCGGGCGCGCATCGAGGCCGGGACGCCGGCCGCGGAGATCGCCGTGCTGCTCCGCACCTGGCGGTACGTCGGAGCGGTGCATGCCGCACTCGTCGCGGCCGGCGTGCCGGTCGAGGTCGTCGGGCTCGGCGGCTTGATCGCCCTGCCGGAGGTCGCCGACGTGCTGGCGGTGCTGGAACTGGTGGACGACCCGACCGCGAACGCAGCCCTACTGCGGCTGCTGGCCGGGCCCCGCTGGCGCCTCGGGGCGCGCGACGTCCAGGCGCTGGGCGCCCGCGCCCGCCACCTCGCCGGCGGCGGACCGGCCGACGACGAGCTCGACCCGCTGGAGGACGCGGCGACCGGCTCCGACCCGTGTGACCTGGTGTCGCTCGCCGACGCGCTCGCCGACCCGGGGCCGCGGGTCAGCGCCGAGGCGGCCCGGCGGCTGCGGCAGCTCGCCGCCGAGCTGCGTGAGCTGCGCAGGCATGCCGGCGAGCCGCTGCTCGACCTGGTGGCGCGGGTCGTCGCGACCATCGGCCTGGACGTGGAGGTGGCAGCCTCCCCCGAGGCGCTGTCGGCACGCCGGCGCGAGTCGCTCGCTGCCTTCGGCGATGTGGTCGCCGCTTACGGTGGTCTCGACGGCGAGGCGTCGCTGCGGGCGTTCCTGGCGTACCTGCGTGCCGCCGAGGACTTCGACCGGGGCTTCGACAGCGCCCTGCCGAGCGAGGCCGATGCGGTGCAGCTGATGTCCATGCACAAGGCCAAGGGGCTCGAGTGGGACGTCGTGGTCCTGCCCGACCTGACCGACAAGGTCTTCCCGGGCCGGGCGCCGGGCCGATGGCCGAAGGCGCTGCCCGTGCTGCCCACCCGCTTCCGGTCCGACGCGGACGCCCTGCCCGCGGACCCCGAGTGGGGTTCGCCGGACTGCGAGCAGGCCTACAAACGCAGGGCCGGCGCGCACGACGACCTGGAGGACGACCGGCTCGCCTACGTGGCCGTCACCCGCGCCCGGCTCACAGTGATCGCCAGCACGTCGGTGTGGGGGCTGACGCAACGGCGGCCGCGGCAGCCCTCGCGCTACCTGACCTGGCTCCGCGAGCATGCCGAGGCCGGCAACGGCACCGTCGTCTGCTGGGAGCCCGACGCCGACCCGAAGCAGGACAACCCCCACCTGGTCGTCCCAGACCTGGTCTGGCCGGCGCCGCTGGATCCCGGGCGGCTGGCCGACCGCGCGGCGGCGCGCGACCTCGTGCTGGCGGGCCTCGGCGACCCGGCGGCCGCCGTGGCACGGGCCGACCGCGATCTCGGGCCGGGAGAACGCGCCGCTTTCGCGACGCTGGACGCGGAGGCGGCGGCGCTGCTGGTCGAGGCGAGCGCCGACCGGGTCGCGGTCATCGACGTGCCGCTGCCGGCCGCCCTCACCGCCTCGCAGGTGCTCACCCTGCGCGCCGACCCCGACGGGCTGGCCCGGTCGCTGGTGCGGCCCATGCCCGCCCGCCCGCAGGCCGCGGCGCGTCGGGGCACCGCGTTTCACGCCTGGGTAGAGCAGCACTTCGCGGTGACGCCGCTGCTGGAGCCGGACGACCTGCTCGGCGCGGCCGACGACGACGTCACCGACGAGCAGCTGGCGGCCCTCCAGGCCGCGTTCCTGGCGACGCCGTGGAGCGAGCGCGTGCCGCACGCCGTGGAGGCGCCCTTCGCGGTGCTGCTGGGGGGCCGGCTCGTTCGCGGCCGGATCGACGCGGTGTACGACCTGGGCGACGGCCGCTGGCACGTCGTCGACTGGAAGACCGGCACCGAGCCGGCCGACCCCGTGCAGCTGGCGATCTACCGCACCGCGTGGGCCCGGCAGGTGGGGTGCCCGGACGGGTCCGTCGACGCCTCGTTCCTGGCCGTGCCGACGGGGGAGCTGACCACGCCGGCGCTGCTGTCCGCGGCGGAGCTGGCTGACCTGCTGGCCTAGTAGTCGAGGTCGGCCACCACGGCGCAGTGGTCGCTGACGGGCAGCCGGAGGACCTGCGCGGCGCGGACCGGAAGCGGCCGGTCGGCGAGGACGTGGTCGATCTGCAGGCGCGGGCGCCAGCAGGGGAAGGTCCGGCCGGCCACCAGCGGCTGCCAGCGTGAGACGAGCGCGGGTAACCGCCCGGCCATGTTCAGGTCCCCGAGCAGCAGCCGCGGTCCCGGCAGTGGTCGCAGCAGGTCCACCGCCGTACGGAGCTGGCGGATGTTCGGTCCCTGCACGAAGGTCAGATGCGCACATCCCACGGCCAGTGGTCCGCCCGGCGTCGCCAGCACCGCGGCCAGCAGGACGCGTGGTTCGTCGCGGATCAGCTGCGGCGGAGCGAGCCGGACGCGGCCACGGCGCTCGACCGGCACCAGCCCCGGCATCGGCATCGGCAGCCGCGGGGCCGCCAGCCGCCGGACGTGCCAGGAGACGACCGGGAACCGGGAGATCAGGGCGACCCCGAACTGCGGGCCGGTGACCGCGTCGTCCGCCGCCTGCGGGCCGGTGTCCGCCGCCCACGCGCCGGGCAGGCCGCCCAGCGCGGGTTCGAACCGCGACCACGGCGCTGCGCCCGCCTCCGCGCAGATCGCCGTGAGGTCCAGCCCGCCGGAGCGGGGCTGGTCACGGTCGACCTCCTGCAGGCACAGCACGTCCGCGTCCAGCTCCCGGACCGCCGCCCGCAGGCGCTCCGGCTCCACCCGACCGTCGGCGGGGGACAGCCCGTGCAGCAGGTTGAACGACGCGACCCGCACGCCCACCAGGCTAGAGGCCTTCGTAGGCTCGGCCGCATGAGCGACCCCGTTCGTGCGTACGTGGAAGCGCACCTCGCCGACCTGCACGCCGATCTGGACGCCTGGCTGCGGATCCCCAGCATCTCGACCTCGCCGGAGCACGCGGGCGACGTACGGCGCGGCGCGGAGTGGTTCGCCGAGGCCCTCCGGCGTACGGGGTTCCCGACCGTCGCCGTCTGGGAGACCGGCGGCGACCCCGCCGTCTTCGGGCACTGGCCCAGCGAGGACCCCGACGCGCCGCGGGTCACGCTGTACGGCCATCACGACGTGCAGCCGGTCGACCCGCTGGAGCTGTGGGACACCCCGCCGTTCGAACCCACGATCCGGGGCGAGGAGCTGTTCGCCCGTGGTGCGATCGACGACAAGGGGCAGCTGCTGTTCCACCTGCTGGGGCTGCGCGCGCACCTGGCGGTCAGCGGCCGCAGCTCGCCCGCGGTCCACCTCACGGTCCTGGCCGAGGGCGAGGAGGAGGACGGGTCGGCGCACTTCGCCGCCCTGCTGCGCGAGCACCGCGCCGAGCTCGCGGCCGACGTCGTGGTGGTCAGCGACACCGGGATCTTCGACCGGGAGACGCCGAGCATGTGCGTCGGCATGCGCGGGATGACGTACTGCCAGCTCGACCTGCACGGCCCCGACATCGACCTGCACTCGGGGAGCTTCGGGGGCGCGGTCCCCAACCCGGCGACCGTGCTGACGCGGCTCGTGGCGGGCCTGCACGACGCCGACGGGCATGTCACGCTGCCCGGGTTCTACGACCGGGTGGCCGACCTCACCGCCCGGGAGCGGGAGTTGCTCGCCGCGCTGCCCTTCGACGAGCCGGCGTGGGTGACCGGCCCGGCGTCGTCGCGCGCCACCGCCGGCGAAGCCGGTTTCTCCACCCTCGAGCGCATCTGGGCGCGGCCCACCGCGGAGGTCCACGGCCTGCACGCCGGCTACACCGGGCCGGGCCAGAAGACGATCATCCCGACCGACGCGATGGCCAAGGTCAGCTTCCGGCTGGTCGCCGACCAGGACCCCGCCGAGATCGAGGCGTCGATGCGCGCGTACGTGGAAAGCGCTGTGCCGCAAGGGATCTCCTGCACCCTCACGTTCTTCAGCGGCGGGGTGAAGCCGTGCCTCACCCCGCTGGACTCACCGTGGCTGCAGGCGGCCACCCGCGCGATGGAGCGGGCGTTCGGCCAGCAGGTGCTCTACACCCGCGAGGGCGGCAGCGGTCCGGAGGCGGACCTCGCGGAGATCCTCGACGCGCCAGTGGTCTTCGTCGGCGTCGGCCTGCCCGACGACCGCATCCACGCGCCGAACGAACGCGTCGTGCTGCCGATGCTCACCACCGGGGCGGTCGCCGCGGGGCACCTCTGGGCGGAGCTGGCGACGGTCCGGTGACTGGCCGCCCACGGCCTGCAGGCCACCGCTGGCGCGGGCGGCGATCGGGGGGCCGGCGGCGGGCGGTCGGGGGTGGGGGGCCGGCGGCGATTGTCGGTGTTGTGTCCGGCTCCGGTCGCCGTCCCCGGACCCAAGGCCGACATCGAGTGCGCACCGCGCCATGATCGCCGTGGGCGCCGGCGGTCCGGGGATCCGCCGCCCGGCGCCGCCGCGGGCCCGCGGGGGTAGGTGGGCTGCGGCGATTGTCGGTGTTGTGTCCGGCTCCGGTCGCCGTCCCCGGACCCAACGCCGACATCGAGTGCACACCGCGCCATGATCGCCGTGGGCGCCGGCGGCCCGGTGATCCGCCGCCCGGTGCCGCCGGCGGGCCCGCGGGGGTAGGTGGGCTGCGGCGATTGTCGGTGTTGTGTCCGGCTCCGGTCGCCGTCCCCGGACCCAACGCCGACATCGACTGCTCACCGGCGCCCATGATCGCCGTCAGCGGCGGTTGCAGAGCAGGCCGAGTCCACCGCGCATTAGGTTGGCTCCGTGGCCAGCCCGACGATCGAACGCACGACCCTCGACAACGGGCTCCGGGTGGTGGTGCACCCCGACCGGTCGGCTCCCGTCGTCGGTGTGGCCGTCTACTACGACGTCGGGTTCCGCTCCGAGCCGGAGGGCCGTACCGGCTTCGCGCACCTCTTCGAGCACCTGATGTTCCAGGGCTCCGCGCACGTCGGCAAGATGGAGCACCCGCGCCTGGTGCAGGGTGCCGGCGGCACCATGAACGGCAGCACCCATCCCGACTTCACCAACTACTTCCAGGCCGTCCCGACCAGCGCCCTCGACCTCACGCTGTGGCTCGAGGCCGACCGGATGCTCTCCCCGGCCGTGACCGAGGAGAACCTCGCCAACCAGGTCGCGGTGGTGCAGAACGAGATCCGCGTCAACGTCCTCAACCGGCCCTACGGCGGGTTCCCCTGGATCTCGCTACCCCCGGTCGCCTTCGACACCTTTCCCAACGCGCACAACGGCTACGGCGACTTCTGCGAGCTGGAGGCTGCGACCGTCGCCGACGCGAACGACTTCTTCCGCCGGTTCTACGCCCCCGGCAACGCGGTGCTCGGCATCAGCGGCGACATCGATCCCGACGCCGCGATCAGCCTGGTACGCAGGCACTTCGAGGCCGTCCCGAGGCGTCGTACCCCCAAGCTCCCGAGCTTCGGCGAGCCGGCGGTCACCGCGGAGCGGCGCGGGGAGGTGACCGACGCGCACGCGCCCGCCCCGGCGGTCGCAGTCGGCTGGCGGGCGCCGGACCCGAAGCGTCGGCCAGCCGAGCATCTGGCGACCGTCGTACTCGCTGAGCTGCTCGCCGAGGGTGACGCCGCCCGACTGCAGCAGCGACTGGTGCTGCGCGACCGCACCGCCATCAGTGTCGAGGCCTACCTGGGCGCGTTCGGCGATCCCTTCGAGCAACGGGACCCCGCGTTGCTGACCGTCTCCGCCGTCCACCCGCCGACGACGCGGACCGATCGCGTCGTCGCGGACGTCCAGGAGGAGATCGACCGGGTCGCCGCCGACGGCGTCGGCCACGACGAGCTCGCTCGGGTGCTGGCCCGCCTGCGGGCCCAGCTCCTGCGCCAGCGCGACCAGGTCATCGGACGGACGCTGGCGCTGACGATGTTCGAGCAGCAACACGGCCGCGCCGAGACCGTGTGGGAGCTGGATGACCGCATCGGCGCCGTCGAGCCCGAGCAGGTGCGCGCTGCCGCGGCAGCCCTGACCGCTGACTCGCGCAGCGTCCTGGTCCTGCATGCGGCCGGTGCGCGATGACCGGCCGTCCCGAGCTCGGCCGGCAGCCCGCGATCGCCGTGCCGCGGGTCAGCGAGCGGACTCTGCCCAACGGCCTGCGCGTCGCGGCCGTCCGGCGGGGCGGCGTGCCCCTGGTCGAGGTACGCCTGCGGGTGCCGTTCGCTGGCCGGACCCGGGCCCACCTGGCCCGGACCTCCGTACTCACCGAGACGCTGTTCGCCGGCACCGCCGAGCGGGACGCGGTCGGCTTCGCCGAAGCGGTCCAGGCCCTGGGCGGAGCCCTCAGCACAGCCTCCGATGCGGACCGGCTGGCGGTCGGCGGTTCGGCCCTGGCGGCGAACCTGCGGCCGCTGCTGGACCTGCTCGCCGAGGCGCTGCGGGGTGCGACCTACCCCGCCGACGAGGTGGACGGCGAGCGCGAGCGGCTGGCCGAGGAGATCGGCATCGCGCTGACGACGCCGGCCACGATCGCCGAGGAGGCGCTGTCCCGCCGGGTCTTCGGCTCCCACCCGTACGGCTGGGGACTGCCGGCTGCGGACGAGGTCAAAGCGGTGGCGGCGGCCTCGCTGCGGCGCCTGCACGCACAGCAGGTCTCCCCGGTCGGGGCGCTGCTCGTGGTCGTCGGCGACGTCGCTCCCGCCCGGGCCCTGGACATCGCCGAGGCGGCGCTCGGCGACTGGTCGGCGGCCGACCGCACACCGGTCGCGCTGTCGCCGCCGCCGTCGTTCACGCCGGGCGGGATCAGCCTGCTCGACCGCCCCGGCTCGGTGCAGACCGCGATCCGGATCGTCGGCCCGGGGCCGCAGCGGGGGGCCCCCGACTTCGCGTCGCTGGCCCTGGTCAACACCGTGTTCGCCGGCTACTTCTCCTCGCGGCTGGTGGCCAACATCCGCGAGGACAAGGGCTACACGTACTCCCCGCACTCCGTCCTGGACCACGCCGACCTCGCGACGCTGCTGTCGGTCGAGGCCGACGTCGCGACCGAGGTGACCGCGCCGGCACTGGTCGAGATGACGTACGAGGCGGCCAAGGTGACCGCGCTGCCGGTGACCCAGGACGAGCTGGACGCCGCCCGCCGCTACCTCGTCGGCACGCTCGCCCTGGCCACGTCGTCCCAGTCGGGGCTCGCCACCACGCTCGGCCGCCTACTCGAGGCCGGCCTGGGTGCCTCGTGGCTGCGCGACCACCCTGCGGCACTGGCCCGGGTCACCCGCGAGAGCGCCCACGAGGCGGCCCGCAACTGGCTCGCGCCGAGCGCGCTGGCGACGGTGCTGGTGGGCGACGCCGGGGTCATCGGCGAGGGCGTCGCGGCGCTGGCGCCGGTCACGCCGATGACCCTCTGATGCAGCCGGTCCTCGCGCGCGGCACCCTCGACCGGCACACGCCCGAGCGGGCGGACGAGGGCTACCTGGACGCCGCCTGGGCCGGCGCCCGGCTGCTCCCGCTCACCGCGGAGGGACGTGCCCCGGTCCGGTTCGGCGCCCTGGCGCTCGTCCAGACGGAGGGGACGCGCCCCACCGACGCGCTGTACCTCGGCGCCGACGGCGCCGGCCACTACTTCGCGCGGGTCACCCCCGACGTACCCGGTCGCACCGCCAACCTGCGCGAGGTCGGCGCCGACCTCGACGACCGGGACGCCGGGATGTTCGCGCACGCCGTCGGCCTGGCCAACTGGCACGCCACGCACAGCCACTGCCCGCGCTGCGGTGCGCCCACGGTGATGACCCAGGGCGGCAGCCAGCGCGACTGCCCGGTGGACGACAGCCACCACTTCCCGCGCACGGACCCCGCCGTGATCATGCTCGTGCTCGATCCGGCGGGAGCGCAGGTGCTGCTGGGCCGGCAGGCGACGTGGCCGGCCGGCCGCTATTCCTGTCTTGCCGGCTTCGTCGAACCGGGGGAGTCCGCCGAGCAGGCGGTGGTCCGCGAGGTGCTCGAGGAGACCGGCGTGCGCTGCCGCGATGCGTCGCCGGTGAGCAGCCAGCCGTGGCCGTTCCCCTCGTCGCTGATGCTGGGGTTCCGGGCCGTCGCCGACCCGGCGGCTCCGGTGACCGCGACCGACGGCGAGCTGGCGGACGCGCGCTGGTTCCCCCGCGCGGAGGTCGCCGGCGGCGCGGTGGTGCTGCCGCCCTCGGTGTCCATCGCGCACTCGCTGATCATGGGCTGGGCGCGCTGAGGTCAGCGCAGGAACAGTCCGCCGTCCACCAGGACGACCTCGCCCGTGGTGTACGCGGCGTCGACCAGCGCGACCACGACCCCCGCCACGTCCTCGGGCCTGGCGACCCGCCGCAGTGGGCTCATCGCGGTCACGGCCGCGAGCTCGTCCGCCCAGTCGGCCGTCCACGGCGTCTCGACCATGCCCGGTGCGACCGCGTTCACCCGCACCTGCGGCCCGAGGGTCGCGGCCAGCAGCCGGGTCTGGTGGTTGAGTGCGGCCTTGCTCGCGGCGTACGGGATGGAGCTGCCTACCGGCCGGACACCCGCCAGCGAGCTGACGTTCACCACGCAGCCGCCCGAGGACCGAAGCGCGGGCAGTGCGGCGCGGGTGGTCACGAAGGGCCCGACGACGTTGGTCTCGTACAGCCGCAGCCAGATCTCGGGGGTGGCCGCGTCGAGGTCGCCGTGCGGGATCTTGACGGTGGTGCCCGCGTTGTTCACCAGGACGTCGATGCGACCGTACGCCGCCAGCGTCGCCGCGACGAGGTGCTGCGCACCCGCCTCGGTGGCGACGTCCGCCTGCACGTACGTCCCGCCGACCTCGTCGGCCACCGCCTGCCCGGCGGCGACCGAACTGCGGGAGTTCACGACCACGGCGTCGCCGCGCGCGGCGAACATGCGGGCGCAGGCCGCGCCGATCCCCGATGAGGACCCCGTCACCACCACGACCGTGGTGCCGCCGGTGGTGACGACGTCTTCCGACGCTGTGCTCATGCCGCCGATCCCACCACGCCGCAGCTCAGGCGAGCGCGGCGACCTTGGCCTGCACGTCCTTGATCGAGGGGTTGGTCGCGGTCGAGCCGTCCGCGAAGAGCAACGTCGGCACGGTGGCGTTGCCGCCGTTGGTGGACATCACGAAGGCCTCGGCTTCGGCGTCCTGCTCGATGTCGACCTCCGTCCAGTCGATGCCGGCCCGCGTCAGCTGGCCCTTGAGCCGCTGGCAGTAGCCGCACCACGGGGTCGAGTACATCGTCACGGTCATGTCCACCCCGAACCGCGCGGGCCCGTGACTGCTTCCCGGTGGGGACGGCGTTCGGCAGGACGCGGGGCTGCTGGGACGATGCGCGGGTGACGACGGCTGCCGCGGACGTGCTGGCCGGCCTGGATCCCGAGCAGCGCGAGGCCGCGGCGCTGCCACCGGGGCCGGTGGTGATCCTCGCCGGCGCGGGCACCGGCAAGACCCGCACGATCACCCACCGCATCGCCCACCTCGTGCACACCGGCCAGGCGCAGCCCGAGCACGTGCTGGCGGTCACGTTCACCACCCGCGCCGCGGGCGAGTTGCGCTCGCGCCTGCGCGCCCTCGGCGTGCCTGGGGTGCAGGCTCGCACCTTCCACGCCGCGGCGCTGCGGCAGCTGCAGTTCTTCTGGCCGCGTGCGGTGGGCGGTGGCCTGCCGCAGATCGCCGAAGGCAAGATCCGGCTCGTCGCGGAGGCCGGCTCTCGGCTGCGCCTCGGGCTGGCCGGCAGCGACTTGCGCGATGCGACCGCGGAGATCGAATGGGCCAAGGCGACGATGCACGACGCCGCGTCCTATCCCGCGGCGGCGGCTGCGGCGGGTCGCGAGCCTCCCCGTACCCCCGCGGACATCGGCCGGCTGATGGCCGCGTACGAGGAGGTGAAGCGCCGCCGGGAGGTGCTCGACTTCGACGACCTGCTGCTGCTGCTGGTCGGCATCCTCGGCGACCACCGGGACGTCGCGAGCGAGGTCCGCGCGCAGTACCGGCACTTCGTCGTGGACGAGTACCAGGACGTCACCCCGCTGCAGCAGGCGCTGCTCGACGCCTGGCTCGGCGACCGCGACAGCCTCACCGTCGTGGGCGACGCCAACCAGACGATCTACTCCTTCACCGGGGCGTCGCCGGCGTACCTGCTGGGGATGCCCCAGCGGTACGCGCAGACGACGGTGGTCCGGCTGGTCCGCGACTACCGGTCCACTCCCCAGGTGGTCGCCCTGGCCAACGGCGTGATCGCCGGCGCGACGGACGTGCCCGCCGGCGCGCGCCTGCGGCTCGCGGCGCAGCGGCCGGCCGGCCCCGAGCCCACCTTCACCGGCTCCGACAGCGAGCCGGCGGAGGCGCGAGCCGTCGTCGCCCGGGTGAAAGTGCTTGCGGCGCAAGGGATTCCGTACGCCGAGATGGCTGTGCTCTACCGCATCCACGCGCAGTCGGAGGCGTACGAGGCGGCGTTCGCCGACGCGGGCATCCCGGTCGTCCTTCGCGGTGGCGCCCGCTTCTTCGACCGCCCGGAGGTACGCGAGGCGGTGCGGCTGCTGCGCGGCAGCCTGGTCAGCGCGGAGCCCCCCGGCGGCGATGGCCTGCCCGGTCAGGTCGCCGAGATCCTGCGTGACACCTGGCGGGCGGACGCCCCACCAGTCGGTGGGGGCGCGGCGCGCGAGCGCTGGGACAACATCGCGGCCCTGGTGGACATCGCCGACGGGCACCCGGACCTGCGGGCCTTCGTCGGTGACCTGGAGGAGCGGGCGGCGAGCCAGCATGCGCCCGCCGTCGCCGGCGTGACCCTCGCGACCCTGCACGCCGCCAAGGGCCTGGAGTGGGACGCGGTCTTCCTCGTCGGGCTGGTCGACGGCACGCTGCCGCTGGTCCACGCGCAGACGCCGGCGCAGGTCGAGGAGGAGCGGCGGCTGCTGTACGTCGGGGTCACCCGCGCCCGCGAGCACCTCGCGCTGTCGTGGGCGGCGGCCCGCGCCGAGGACGGTCGGCGTTCCCGGAAGCGCTCACGGTTCCTCGACGGCCTCGCGCCGGAGGTCGCCGCCCCGGCCCGGGTGAAGGCCGTGCGGCACCTCGACCCGGCGGGCGAGGAGCTCTTCGGCCGGCTGCGCGGCTGGCGCTCGCTGGTGGCGAGCGACCTCGGGATGCCCCCGTACATCGTGTTCAGCGACGCGGTGCTCACCGCGATCGCGACCACGCGGCCTGCGTCGATCGGGGCTGTCGGCGGGGTCAGCGGGGTCGGGCCCACCAAGCTTTCCCGGTACGGCGCGGCCGTGGTCGCACTCGTCGCCGGCGCCCGTCCGGAGGACGTCCCTCGTGATGGTCCGAACTCGCCTGCATAAAGCGCTGGACCGCGACCGGCCGAGCCCGGTACCGTGCCCCGGCAGGTACGCGACCACAGACCAGGAGGTGACCCCCGTGGCAAACACCCTGAGCACGATGCCCAGCACGACGCTCAGCACGACGCTCAGCACCACGCGGGGCACCCGGCTGTCTTCGGCCCGTCCGCAGGCCGCGGCGGCCAGCACGTTCGGCACGTTCGGCACGGCCCACACCGCCATGGCGACTGCCATGACGGCCGACGTCTTCGGCGTGGCGTTCGCCGGCAAGCCGGCCGCCCGCATCGACGACGTCCAGGGGAACCGACCTCGAGGGCCCGCTCCGGTATGAACTACCGGCGCAAGGCCTCGAGGCCGCGGATCCCCGACAGGGAGTCCGCGGCCTCTTTGTTTGTCCGCACCGATCGACCGGAGCGAGGGCCACGAGCCCGAGCACCGGAAGCACGACCCGAGATCACGACCCACGAGGAGGTGACCCACCGTGACGCTCGAGGCGACCTGCCGACCCGACCAGATCCGGGACGCGCAGGTCATCCCCTGTCCGCAGCAGACCGCGACCGATGTCCTGTCCGAGCCCGCCTTCGACTGTGTCGAGGACGCGCTGGTGGCCGGACTGGTGCTGCCCTGCCAGGACCACGACCCGGACCTGTTCTTCGCCGAGTCGCCGGTCGAGGTGGAGCGCGCCAAGGCGCTCTGCGTCGACTGCCCGGTCAAGGCGCTCTGCCTCGCCGCCGCCCTTACGCGGCGTGAGCCGTGGGGCGTCTGGGGTGGTGAGTGGTTCGCCGCCGGTGAGGCGGTGGGCCGCAAGCGCCCCCGGGGCCGTCCCCGCAAGGACGGCTCGATCGGCCCGCGTCCGGTCTCCCCCCGGCGCAAGGAGGTGGCTGCATGACCGCACCCGCCACGACCCACGAAACCCACGATCACGTCAGGAGCACAGAGATGTATCTCGCCTCGCACCAGCTCGCTCGCGAGCACATGCGCGGGCTGCGCGACGAGGCCGAGCGGGCGAACGTCGCCCGCACGGTCCGCGTCGCGCAGCGCCTCGACCGCAAGGCACGGCGCGCCGTGCTGCGCGCGTCCCGCGCCCAGGCGGACCTCCGGTCGCTGTCCCTCTAGCGACCGCGTCCCCGGTCGCGCATCGCGACCGCGTCCCACGATGCCCCCGTCCGACCCGGCGGGGGCATCGCGGCGTCCGGGGCCGCGGGTGTCGTAGCGTCGGAACCGTGCCACTGCCGGACCGTGTCTTCGCCACCGTCGCCACCAGCGGCGCGTCCGACCTCCGGCGTGCGCTCGAGGTGCTGCTCGACCCGGCGCTCGCGCACATCGTCGAGATGGTGGCCTGGCGGTCGGCGGCGGACGCGCTGACCGTCGCCAACTCCGCCGGCTCGGCCCGGTTACGGGCCGACGGGCATGACGTGGTGGCGGGCGCCGACCCGCTGGCCCGGCAGGACCCGCTCGCTTTCGGGGGGGTGGCCACCGAGCGCGCCGATCCGCACCCGTCGGCGGCCCGCAACCACTACCCGTTCGCGGCCGCGCGGTTGTGGTCGGCGTTCGCCGACGCCGACCGCGCACCGGACATCGCCGTCGTACACACCGACGCCCATCACTGGCCCGAGCGTGGCGGTCACCTGGGCGAGCACGGCTCGCTCGGCGTCCTGCAGTCGCGGGCCCCGCTCATCCTGGCTGGCCCGGGCGTCAACTCGCGCGGCCTGCTCGCCCAGGCGGCCCGGATGGTCGACATCGCGCCGACGCTGCTCGCCCTCACCGGTCTGCCCGTGCCCGAGGGCCTCGACGGCCGGGCGCTCGTCAACCCGGGATCAGACCAGAGTGGCTGCGCCGCAAGGGTTCTCGGCCTGCTCTGGGACGGCGCCAATGCCTCAGCCGTGTACGAGGGCGCCGCGACCGGACTGCTGGCGAACGTCGCACGGCTGCTCGAACGAGGGTGCGCGTACGCCGGGGGAGCGGTCTCCGAGTTCCCGAGCGTCACGCTGGTCAACCACACCAGCGCGCTGACCGCCGTCGGCCCGGGACGGCACGGCATCGTGCACAACGCCTTCTACGACCGCGCGTTCGGCCGGACGGTCGTGGCCAACGACCGGAGCACCTGGCACACGGCGTGTGACCTGCTGCGCCCCGGTGTTCGTACGCTGTGGGAGATGGCCGGCGACGTCGGCACCGCGTGCGTCAACGAGCCGATCGACCGCGGCGCGGGGTACTCGACCTTCGGGCTCGTCCGCGCCGCCGGGACCGCGGACGGCGCCCGCTCGCTGGGCGGTGCCCTGCCCACGGCAGAGGGTGATCCGCAGGCGAGCGCGGAGTTCCTCGGGCACCGCGACTACGCCTGGTCCACGCAGATCGACGCGCTCGGCCTGACCCAGCTGCTGACCCTGTACGCCGCCGACATCCCGCCGCGGCTGACCTGGTGGAACACCACCCTCACCGACTCGGCGCACCATGCCGGCGGCGCGCACGCGCCGATCGCCACGGCCGGCCTCGTCGACGCGGACCGCCGGCTGGGGGTGCTGCTCGACCTGCTGGTGGAGCGGGGCATGTTCGAGGACACCGCGTTCGTGCTGACCGCCGACCACGGCATGGTCGCCGCCGACCCGGACTGCCGGGGCGACTGGGATGAGGCCCTCGCCGCGGCGGGGGTCGCAATCCGGGACGAAGCCTACGGATTCCTCTACTTGGGCGTCTGAGACCTGCTCGGTCGTGGGGCCCGGCCGGATATCAGCTGGGTGTGCCAAAGCCCGACGATCTCGGGACCACCGGGGTCTAGTTCCCCTGGGCGAAGGCCCCCAGGCCGCGCGGCGAACCCAGGCCGGTCGGGCCGTCGTAACCGGGCACGGCGGTGCAGAGGTAGTCCCCGCCGCAGCCGCCGTTCGAGCCGCCGACCACGTCGTACAGTGACGAGCTGTGCGCGTAGATGCCGCCGGCCCCCGTCACACCTGCGGTGGTCCCGGCCAGGCCGTACATCCCGGCGATGAGCGGGGAGGAGACGCTGGTGCCGCCGAACACCAGCCAGTCGGTGGAATAGCCGGTGTCGTAGCTGTCGCGAACCGCGACGCCGGTGTCCGGGTCGGCGACGGCCGAGATGTCCGAGACGGTCCGCCCGGGGCAGTGCGTGTCGGTCTGCCACGCCGGCTTGTGGACGTACGCACTGCATCCGCTGCCTGCTCCGCTCCAGGCAGTCTCGGCGTAGGCGCCGCTGCGCTTCTGGACCAGGGCGGTCCCCCCGACGGCGATCGTCGTGGTCAGGGTGGCCGGGAACTGCGCCGGGCCGAAGCCGTAGTCGCCGCTGCTCGCGGTGACTGCCACGCCGGGATGGTCGTAGTACGCCGAGTACTTGTGCATCCCGCCCCACTCGTTGGTGCTGTAGCTGTTGCTCACCGACACGGCGCCCAGCCGGACTGCCGTGTCCACCGCGGCGCCCAGGTTCGCGAAGGTCGGGTCGTCGGCCTGGACCAGCAGGATCTTGCAGTCCGGACAGCTTGCCGAGACCATGTCGAGGTCCAGCGAGGTCTCCTCGGCCCAGCCGCCGTCCGGGGCGGGCAGCGTGGATCCGCCGCGCTCGTCGACGATGCGCAGGCAGCCGCTGGCGGTGGTGCAGGCCCGCAGGCCGAAGGTCTTGCGATAGACGGCGAGATCCTTGGCCGCGTTCGGGTCCCCGTAGGCGTCGACGATCCCGACCGTGCGGCCCGCACCCCCGGTCGTGGGCAGGTGGTAGGCCGCTTGCAGGTCTGCGGGGTGGAAGCCAGCCGGCCCGACGCCGGCCGCGTTCGCGGTGAGCCCGCCCGCACCGGGCTTTGCGATGAGTGCGTCGCAGTGCGCCCAGCCGGCGTGGGCCGCAGTCGCGCACCCGGCGGCCGTGGCGGTGCCGTTGTGCGCTGTGGACACGGCGGGAGCCGAGCTGGGCGCGGGCGCGCCGAGCCGGTATGCCTTGGTGATGGTCTGCGTCACGCTGGCGGAGGCGGTGCCTGCCACGACCTTGAGTGACACGAAGCCGGACTTCCCGGGTGCGACGTAGCTGACCGTACTGGTAGCCCCGGCCCGTTGCACGGTGGTCGGCACCCAGCTCGTCCCTCCGTCGTAGGAGACCGACACGGCCAAGTCCTTCACCTTGCTGACGGTGCGGCCCAGTGGGTCCACCAGGGTCAGGCCGAGCGTGGTGGGACCGGCCGGCGCGGTGCCGGTCAGGTCGACGGGCAGATCCCAGACCGGACGCAGCAGGGAGAACACCGAGCAGTCGGTGCGCGTGCCGTCGGCGCAGACTTCACCGGCCGGGACGTCGCTGCCGGTGGACGCCGCAGACTGCACGGTCCACACCGTGTTCGTGGCAGTGGACAGCTTGAAGCCGTCACCGACCCGCTCCGTGGACAGCTGGAGCACATACGTTCCCGCCGACCCGGGGAGCTTTGTCTGCGCAAACATGTACGGCTCGTCGGCCAGGGTCTTGCCGTTTCGCGAGACCGTGAACTCCCTGGACTCGTGGAGGCCGGGCACGTGGCGGTCGTCGTACCCGGCGTGACCGGCCGCGTCGCCGAAGTCAGCCCAGCTGACGGTGAGGGTGTTGCCCTGTCGGCAGGCCGAGCAGAAGTTACCGGGGTAGGGCGTCGCCGTCGACGGCTGACCGAGCCAGCTCACGGTGGCGTCCTCGCCTGCTGTATAGACGTGGTAGCCGTCGGTGTAGCCGCCCACGAAGTCGTCCGGGTCGGCCACAACTGACTGGCTCCAGGTGATGTTGGGGTCACCAAGGACATATTCGGTGCGCCGGGCCGGGGCTGTGATCGGGAGCAGCGCGCGGACGACCACGAAGGAGAAGGGGCCAAAAGAGCTTCGACACTCCAGCACCGTGCGGGTGCCGCCGTCGCTGGCATAGGAGGCTGCGACGGTGGCGAAGCTGCTCTGGCCTGGTGAATAGGTTTGGTCCGCCGGCACCGGCTCCGATGCCGGCGAGAACTCGTCGACGTCGTAGAGATAATCGGGGCCAACCGCCCGGAAATAGTCGTCCGACACATATTCGCCGACACTTACCGGTGACGTGGTCGGCTGGATGAGCGTCTTGGCGAAGTCGCCGATGCCGAAGCCGCTGATGTGCCCGGCCGGGTCGGTGCGGGTGATGGTGAGTTCCTCGTCGGCCACAGTGGCCGCCTTCGGAGTCACCAGAGCGGGCTGGACGGTGGCGTTCCGAGCATCGAGGGTGCCCGTCTGACCCTGCCCCGTGACCGCGAATTGCGAGATGGTCGGCACGGACAGGACGGAGCGCTGAGCCGAACCCGAAAAGAAGAACCCGATGGCGAAGTAGTTGCCGACGGGCAGGCTGAACTTCGCGACGCCGCGGTAGAAGCTCTGCCCGCCGTCGTAGGCGGTCTCGTCGTCCACGTTGACCACGAAGGCGTAGGCGCTGTTGGCCCCGGCCTCGTGGCCGTGCACATTGATCCCCTTCAGCGTGAAGGTGTACTGCTGGTAATCCGGGTGCACCGCCGCGGGCGCCTTGCTGAACCCGGCCAGCGCGGACACGTCGAACTGGGCGAGGGCATAGGTGCCGCCGATCTGGCGCAGGGCTGACACCGGGATGACGTACGTCGCCCCGCCGAAGGCGGCAGTCACGACTGGCGTTGCAGCGCCGTGGGCGGCCGGTTCGACCGAGGCCGTGACGTGCCGGCCGTCGTTGGACACCAGCACCTTCTGGCCGGTCGGGAGGGTCACGGCGACCGGTGCAACCGGGCGGCTTACCGCGGAGGCTGCGGTCGCCTGTTGGCCGGCCTGCGCGGTGGCGGTGAAGCCCAACGGGGTCAACACGGCTGCCGCGGTGAGCGCCAGGGTCGCGGACACCGCGGCGATGCGACGCGGCGGACGGAACTGTGTATGCCGACGGCGCACGGTGGTCCAATCCTTCAATGAGCCGGCCTGACCACCGGAGTTGTCGCAGTATGCATGGAGTTCCGATTCTCAACAACGGCTGGCGACGCAGCGTCGTCATTATCTAAATACCGATGGTCTGCCACATCCCCGCATTCCTGGGCGTTCCCCCCAGCGACCGCGGCCGGGGGACGTCGCTCCAGGTACGGACGCCCGCTGGCTAAGGTCGAGCCGTGGCCGGCTGGGGCGAGGGCGATCCCGTCGCCGGTCGCCGTTTCATCGAGCTCGGTCCAGTGGACCTGGAGCTCGGCGGCGCGCTACCGGCCGTCCGCGTCGCGTACGAGTCGTGGGGGGAGCCGGTCCGGGACGCGGGCGGGGGGGTGCGCAACGCCGTGCTCGTCGAGCACGCGCTCACCGGTGACGCGCACGTGGTCGGTCCCGCCAGCCTCGGGCAGCCGACGCCGGGGTGGTGGTCGGCTGTGGTCGGTCCGGGCGCACCCCTGGACACCGATCGCTGGTACGTGGTGGCGGCCAACGTCCTGGGCGGTTGCCAGGGCACGACGGGGCCGGGGTCGCCGGCCCCGGACGGCCGCGCGTGGGGTTCGCGCTTCCCCCGCATCACCGTCGGGGACCAGGTCGCCGTCGAGGCTCGGCTGGCCGACGCGCTCGGTCTCGGCACGTTCGCCGCGGTCATCGGCGGCTCGATGGGCGGCATGCGCTCGCTGGAGTGGGCGGCGTCGCGGCCGGACCGGGTGGGCTCGGCGCTCGTGCTGGCCGTCGGGGCGGCCGCTACGGCCGACCAGATCGGGACGCAGACAGCGCAGATCCACGCGATCACCGGCGACCCCGGGTGGGCCGGCGGTGACTTCGACCGCGCCGGCCCCGGCCCGGCGTTCGGGCTCGGACTGGCCCGCCGGCTCGCGCACCTCACCTACCGCTCGGAGCGGGAGCTGGACCTGCGCTTCGGCCGCGAGCCGCAGGACGGTGAGGACCCCGACGGGGTCGGGCGCTTCGCGGTGCAGTCCTATCTCGACCACCACGCCGCGAAGCTCGTCCAGCGGTTCGACGCCGGCAGCTACGTCGTGCTGACCGACGCGATGAATAGCTGGGACGTCGGACGTGGGCGCGGTGGGACGGCCGCCGCCCTGCGTACGTTGACCGTGCCGATCGTGGTCGCGGGCATCGATTCCGACCGGCTCTACCCGCTGCGACTCCAGCGCGAGATCGCCGACCTCGCACCGACCGCCGAGGACGTCCGCACCATCACCTCGCTGTACGGGCACGACGGCTTCCTGCTGGAGGCCGGTCAGGTGGGTGCGCTGGTGGCCGAGACCCTGGCGCTCAGCGGGTCGCGTACGCGTAGGAGTAGACCGGCGTGAGCCCGGCGTAGAGCCGCCGCGCCGCGACGTTGCCGACCTCCACCTGCAGCCACGTCGAGGTCGCCCCCAACGCCGCGGCCCACTCGCCGAGCGCCCCGAGCACCCGCCCGCCGTGACCCCGACCGCGGTGGTCGGGCAGCGTGCCCATGGTGAAGATGCCGAGCGACCGGCCGTCGACGACGCCACGGCCGATGGCAACGGCCGCGCCGCCGGCGTACGCGACGGCATAGGCAGCCGGCTTCGAGATGCGCCCGAGCACGGCCAGGACCGTCTCCTCGCGTGCGCCGCCGACCTGGTGCGCCGCGGTGACCCGGGCGACGGCCCACCACTGTTCGGACGGCCAGCCCTCCACCTTCACAGCGTGATCGGGCGCTGCGGTGAGCGGCCCCTCCAGGACCAGCGTCTCGCCCGCCACGGTCCAGCCCTCGAGATGCTCGGCCAGGTCGGGCGGTGCGTTCGCGGGCGACAGCTGCACTCTCGGGGGCAGGTCCCGCTGGGCGTACCAGACCCGGGTCGCCTCGAGCAGCTGGGCGGTGCTGAGCGTGCACGGGCGGCGCGGCCAGGCGCTGTTGATGCGGCGGGTCACGCCGCCGCCGGCGCGCAGGACCCAGCCGCCCAGCGATGCCGTCTCCAGGGCGGGCCAGGACCGGGCGGAGAGATCCTCGAGGCGGCGAACCTCGGCGAGGTCGGCGCCTCCGCCGGCCAGGTGGCCCGCCGGGGTCCACGCATCCATCGGTGCATCCTCGCGTACGGAGGGCCGGCTCGTAGGCTGCCGCGGTGGGCGTACGGGTGGAGCGCGACCGTCCGGTCACCCTGGACCGGCCGGACCGGCGCGAGGCCGAGGACCGGGATACTGCGGGCGCCCGGCGGCACGGCACCGCGGGATGACCCGGGTCCTCGTGCTGCTGCCGCCGTCGGAGGGCAAGGCGGCGGGGGGTGCCGGCGAGCGGTCGCCCGGCGCGTTCGCGGTGCTGGAGGCCGAGCGAGCGAAGGTACGGAGAGCCCTGCGCCGCAGGGACTTCGAGGCCGAGCGGCAGCTCCACGTGGGGCCCGCCGCGGCTCGCGCGGCGACCGCCGTCAACCGCCTCGTGGAGACCGCCCCGGTGTTGCCCGCGCTGCGTCGCTACACCGGCGTCCTGTACGGCGCTCTCGACTATCCCGGCCAGCCGGCGCCGCTGCGTCGGCGGCTCGACCGGTCCGTGGTGGTCGTGTCCGGTCTGTGGGGCCTGCTGCGCGGCGACGACCCGGTCCCGGCGTACAAGCTGCCGATGGGCGCGGCGCCTCCGGGCCTGGGCCGCCTCGCCCCGTGGTGGCGGCCGCGACTGACGCCGGTGCTCGCCGACTACGTCCGCGGCGCCGTCGTGTGGCAGCTTCTCCCGGCGGCGTACGCGGCCGCGATCGGTCCGCTGGACACGGCGGCCGCCATCTGGACCGTCCGCGTCGAACGCGTCGTCGACGGGGTCCGGACGGTCGTGGGCCACGACAACAAGGCGGTGAAGGGAGCGCTCGCCGCGGCCCTGGTCGCGGGCTCGGTCCGGGACCCAGGGGCGCTGGCAGGATGGGTCGGTCCCGGCGGCTACCGCGTCGAGGACGTCGCGGCCGGTCGGGTGGGGCTCGTCGCTCGACCCTGACCCCGCGTGCCGCGACCGTCTCATGCGGGCAGGGCCCGGTCGGCCGGGCCCGGTCGGTGGGCTCGGTCGGCGGGCTCGGTCGGCGGGCTCGGTCGGCGGGCTGGCTCGGCCGAGTGGTCGGCCTGGCGGGCTCGGCCCGGGCTGGGTCGGACGGCTGGCTCGGCCGGATTGGGTCGGCGTGTCGTCGTGACGCGCCGTGCGAGGGCGGCGATAGGCGCACCCAACGCGGCGCGAGGCGGGGCCGCGAGGCGCGGCGAGGCGAGGCGCGGCGGGATGCGCGAGGTGCGAGGCGGGAGGTGCGAGTGGTCAGTGCCGGCGACGGCGTGGGGCGGGCGGCGGTCCCGTCGGCGGCCGGAACGCCGGCAGTGGCCGGCCGGGCTTGTTGGACTCGGCTGCCAGCGTGGCCGCCTTCGTCCGCGGTCCGGCGAACCCCGGCTGCCACCGCTCCATCTCGGCGCGGAAGGCTGCGTGCGCGTTGAGCTGGCACAGCACGCCGATGGTGCCGAGCGTGACGCGATGGATGAGCAGGTACTCGGGCGGCAGGTTCAGCTGCCGCCCCAGCTGCGCGGCGGGGGAGCGTGGGTCGCCGAGTCGGGTGGCCTCCCGGCGGAGCCACGCCCGGGAAAAGGTGAACTCCTGCGCCGCCACCGGGTCGAGGATCGGCACCAGGTAGTCCAGGACGGCCTGCGCGTCGACCTGCACCGCTGACTTGACGAAGCCGAGCTCGCGTAGACCCGCCAGCACCGCCGCCGCGTCTCCGGCAAGAGTGAGCCGTGCCAACCGGCCGATCGGCTCGGGCAGCCCGCCGGGCAGCCGGTTCACGGCGCCGAAGTCCAGCACGCAGAGCTTCCCGTCGGCGGTCATCCGGAAGTTGCCCGGATGCGGATCGGCGTGTAGCAGGCCGGCCCGGCCCGGGCAGGAGTAGAGGAAGCGCACCAGCAGCTTGCCGGCACGGTCGCGCTGCTCCTGCTCGCCGGACGCGATGATCTTCGACAGCGGCATGCCGTCGACCCACTCGCCGACCAGCACCCGCGCGGTGCCGTGCACGACCTCGGGGATCTGGAAGTCCGGATCGCCCCGGAAGGCCGCCGCGAACACCGTCTGGTACGCAGCCTCCAGCCGGTAGTCGAGTTCCTCGACCACCCGCTCGCGCAGCTCGGCGAGCAGCGGCTTGACGTCGAGCCCCGGGCTGATCGCCGCGAAGAGCCGCGCGAAGCGGGCCAGCTGGTCGAGGTCGCTGACCAGCGCCCGGCCGGCACCCGGGTACTGGATCTTGACCGCGACGGCGCGGCCGTCCGACCACACCGCGCGGTGCACCTGGCCGATAGAGGCGGCCGCCGCCGGCTTGTCCTCGAACGACGTGAAGCGGCTGCGCCAGTCGCCCCCGAGTTCGTCGGCGAGCACCTGGTGGACGGTGGCGACCGGCATCGGCGGCGCCGAGTCCTGCAGCTTGGTCAGCGCCGCCCGGTAGGGCCCCGCGATCTCGTCCGGCAGGGCCGCCTCGAAGACCGACAGAGCCTGGCCGGCCTTCATCGCGCCGCCCTTGAGCTCGCCGAGCACCTTGAACAGCTGGGCAGCCGTCCGCTGCTGCAGCTCGGTCGCGACGACCTCCGCCGGCCGGCCCCCCAGGCGCTTCCCCACGCCGAGCGCCGTACGCCCGGCGAAGCCGATCGGCAGGCTGGCGAGCTTCGCCGTCCGGATCACCGCCCGCCGCGGAATCGCCCCGGTGTCGTCGGACTGCCGGTCGGAGGCCATGACTCATTGTGGCCCGCGCTGCGGGCGCCCCGATCCCGGCCTGGTGCGGGTGTCACGGCGGCGGATGCAGGTCGCGGCAGGGACACTCAGGGTGCGGTCCCCACCGCCGGCGCCGCCAGCGCCACCCGGGCAACGGCAGCTCGAGCGTGCAGCCGAGGGAGTCGGGCGGGTCCGCCGGTCCCGGCAGTACGCCGGCGTCGAGTGCGGTCAGGACCTGGTCGGCCGCCGCTGCGGCCACAGCGAGGACGGCGGCGGCCGCGGCGGTCGAGGCCGGCGCCCGGTCGGGGTCGGCGAGCTGGCGCTCCACCAGCGGCCACGCCGGGTCGCGGTCGGCCCGGTGCAGGCTGATGCAGCCGGGGCAGCACCGGCCGTACGCCGGGGTCCATGGCCCCACCACGCCCACCCCCTCCCGAACTGTGGCGCACAGCAACGCGCTGCCGCTCTCGAGCAGGGGGCGCCAGACGGCCGGGTCCGGCGGCGCCGCCCCGTCGGGGCACAGCACCGCCACGTCGGGCCGGCCGGCGTCGAGCACCGGTGGGGCGCAGCGCACCACGAGGGCGGTGGCTGCCGAACCGCGCCGCAGGCCGACGTCGGCACCGGAATTGCCGGCTGGGCACGCGTCGGCCTCCCGCACGGGGGTCACGTCCTGCACGGTCACCCGGCCGAGGCCGCTGGCCGCGAGCACGTGGGCGACCGCCGCACCGACGCGACCGCCCCCGACCACCAGCACCCGCCGCGCCCGGCGCGCGGCGAGGATGTCGTCGGCGGCGCTCGGCGAGGGATGTAACAAGCCCAGCAGCGCCCGTTCGGGCGTGAGCCGGCCATACGAAGCGGGCTCGGCGGCCGCGTCCAGACAGCCCGCCCGCGCGAGCAGCGCCACCAGCTCGGGGTCTGCGGTGCCCGTCGCGCCGCGTTCCAGGGCGTGCAGCAGCTGGGCGGTCGGGGCGGTCAGGTCGGTGATCACGACTGCACGGTCCGCGCCCAGAGCCAGCTGCACCGTCCTCGCGTCCCGCCAGAGCGGACGGTGCGTGGACTTCAGTCGCGTGCCGACCGGGATAGCCATGCCGGCACCGTCGCAGAGGAGCGGGGGTGTGGACGAGCTCCGATCCACAACCCGGCGGGGCAGCGGCCGCCCCGTTATCACCACGCACGGACGGGACGCCAGCCCGCGGCAGACCGCGGGTGGAGGCCTCGTCGATGCGCGTCGTGCCGGCCGGGCGCCGGCCGGAGGTCAGGCCTTGCCGAGGATCCGATTCATCTTGGTGCTGCAGACCGGGCAGGTGCCCTTCGCCATCCGGCGCCCGGACTCGCTGACGCTGACCTCGCCGTCGAATTCACGCTTCGCCTTGCACTTGACGCAGTAGCCCTCGTACTTCTCGGCCACGATCACTCCTTCGCGCAGGTACGCCAGGGCCAGGTCGGCCCCTTGCGGTCGCACGAAGGGTAGACGTCCACGCGCTGCCACCCGCTCAGGCGCGCTGACGCGCGTCCCCGTTGCTCGTCGCGGGCAGCCCTCCGGACGGCTGAACGCTGCGCGGCCGTTTCCTGTCCGCACCGTGTGCCAGGCTCGGGCCCCGCAACCGGAGGAGCGCCCGTGCCCAGCGACGTGTCCGCGCAACCCCTGCTCGTCGAGCGCCACGCCGACGGGGTGGTGGTGCTGACCCTGAACGCGCCCGAGCGCCGCAACGCGATGACCGAGCCGCTCACCGCGGCCTGGACGGAGACGATTGCCGACCTGCGGGAGGACCCGGACCTGCGTGCGGTCGTGGTCACCGGCGCCGGCTCCGCCTTCTGCGCGGGCGGCGATCTGTCCTGGATCACCGGCGATGCGCCGGAGAACGTCACTCCCGCCCGGTTGCGCGCGAAGATGTATCCCTTCTACCGCAGCTGGCTGGCGGTCCGAGACCTGCCCGTGCCGGTGGTGGGAGCGATCAACGGCCCGGCCGTGGGCGCCGGCCTGTGTCTCGCGCTCGCCTGCGACCTGCGGTACGCGGGGCCCAAGGCCCGGTTCTCGGCCCCGTTCACGAGTCTGGGCATGCACCCGGGCATGGCCGCGACCTGGCTGATCCCCGAGGCCGTGGGGATGCCGCGCGCCCGCGAGATCCTCTACGCCGGGCGGGTCGTGCCGGCCGAGGAGGCGGTGGCCTGGGGCCTGGCGTCGGCGGTGGCCGAGGATGTGGTGGCGCACGCGCTCGGGGTGGCCAGGGGCATCGCCGCGACCGCGCCTATCGCCGTCCGCCTCACCAAGGCCGGGCTCGCGCACCCCTACCGGCCGTTCGCCGAGGCGTTGGAGTGGGAGGCGGCGGCGCAGCCGATCACGATGGCGACGGCGGACCTGCGCGAGGGGATGGCGGCAGCGGGGGAACGCCGGCCGCCACGGTTCTCGGGGGCCTGAGCGCGACCTGCTGCGCACCGCCACGGTTCCGCGCGACCGAGACCTGCTGCGCACGAGCCCCCGGTCCGCGGCGCCCCGCCCGGCTTCCCCTTCCGGACGCGACGCCCCTCGCCGGGGGCTCGTCCCGGGGAACGCTAGGCCGTTCCCAGAGGCCGGTCCATGCACACCTGTGGATAACCCTGTGTACGACGTGTGCGGCACGTGGCCCGCGGGTGTGGACACGGTCAGGACGACTGCGGTGCCCGGCCCGACCCTGACCCCATCCCACCTGCGTGAACGAGCCCAACCGGATGTGCACGGTGCCGCCTTTCGATTGCCCCAGCCCAGGCCCGTTCCAGGCCCCGCTTGATCCTGGGCAGAACGGCGTAATCGGCGCATCAGCGCGCCGGCAGCGCGGGGAGCCAGCGTGGGCCGCGAGTCGTGGGCCATGTTGTCGCTGCTGCCGGATACGGTCACGACCGTGCGAGAGCAGCCGCCCGTCGAGGTCCGTCGAAGCGCGCGGCGGCGGCGCACCGTCTCCGCGTACCGGAGCGAGGGCCGGATCGTCGTGCTGGTGCCGGCACGGCTGTCGGCGGCCGAGGAGCAGCGCTGGGTCACCCGGATGGTGGCGCGCCTCGAGCAGCGCGGCGCACCGCCCGGTGACGCCGCCCTGCAGGCACGCGCGGAGGCACTCTCGGTGCGCTGGTTGGACGGGCTTGCCCAGCCTGCGTCTGTGCGCTGGTCCGACGCCCAGCAGCGGCGGTGGGCGTCCTGCAGCACCGACACCGGCGCCATCCGGCTCTCGCGTCGGTTGACCACGATGCCCGACTGGGTCGTGGACTACGTGCTGGTGCACGAGCTCGCGCACCTGCTGGCGCCGGACCATTCGCCCGCGTTCTGGGCGTGGGTGGGCCGCTATCCGCTGGTGGAGCGCGCCCGCGGCTTCCTGGCGGGAGTCGAGCACGCCGCGGCTCCACTCTGACGAGGCTTGGTCAGGCGGCAGCGTCGCCGGGGGAGTTCGGCGGCGGCTCGGGCCCGCGCTCGCTCGCGCCGCCGGTGCTGCCCTCCACCGGACCCCGGTCACCGCGCTCCGCCAGCGCCTGGATCTGGGCGATGGGGTCATCCCCGACGAGGTCGGCCACCGAGCCGACGCCGACCACGAACGCACCGGGGTCGTCGAGGTCGTCGGCGCCGGGCAGCAGGTCGGGGTGCGACCAGAGTGCGTCCCGTCCCGCGACTCCGCGGGCGGTGGTGAGACCGTGCCAGAGCGTCGCCGCCTCGGTCAGCCGCCGGGGTCGCAGCGTCAGCCCCACCAGGGCGGTGAAGGTCGACTCCGCCGGGCCGCCGGTGACGCGGCGCCGCCGGACCGCCTCCCGGAGGGCGGTCGCCGCCGGCAGCCGCCCCTGCGCCGCCGTGTCGACCACGGTGTCGACCCAGCCTTCGACCAACGCGAGCAGCGCCTCCAGCCGGGCGAGGGTCCGCTTCTGCTCCGGAGTGTCCGCCGCGGCGAACAGGTCGGCGCCGAGGGCCTGCTGGAGCGCCTCCGGGTCGGTTGGGTCGATGCCCTGGAGTGCGCCGGCGCTGCGCTGCAGTTGTTCCTGGTCCACCGTGATGCCCTGGGCGTACTCGGCGACGGCCCCGAGCAGCCCCGGGCGCAGCCAGGAGACACGGGTGAACAGCCGCCGGACGGCGGCCTCCCGCAGCGCCAGGTAGAGGCGTACCTGGTCGGGATCCAGGGCCAGTTCGGCGGCGAAGGAGTCGACCGCAGCGGGCAGCAGGGCTGCGGTGCCGGCCAGCGGCAGGCCGATCTCGCCGGCGGCGAGCACCTCGCCCGCGAGACTGCCCAGGGCCTGCCCGACCTGGGTGCCGAACAGCATCCCGCCGACCTGCCCGAGCATGCCCATCATCGGACCGAGCATTGCCTGCAGAGCGGCCGGGTCGCGGGGGAGCAGCTCCGCCATCCCGGGCGGCAACGCCGCGGTCAGCTCCTCGGGCAGGCCGTGCTCGGCGATCTCGCCGAGGCCGCCGGAGAGCGCACCGCCGAGACTGTCGACCACCCGCTGGGCGACCGGGTCGATCAGCTGCTGCCAGACCGGGAGGGTGGCCTCGACCCAGCCGACCCGGGTCCACGCCTCGGCGTCGGCGGACAGCCCCGACGCGAGGTCGGTGACGTTCTCGAGCCAGAGATCTGCCAGCCGGACGGCTTCGGCGACCGCGTGAGCCTGGTCGGCGGTGACGTCGGCGTCGCCATCGGCGGCCGAACGCACCGCCACCTGCCGGGCGAGGTCCCAGTTGACCGGGCCGTCCGACCAGGCCATCAGCTTCTCGATCTCGGCGAACAACGGGGCCTTGTCCTGCCAGCCGGAGCCGTCTCCGGAGTTAGGTCCGCCAATGGGAAAGCCGATGCCTGCCATGGCTTCCACGGTACGCGGGCACCTTGGCGCCCAGTTGGCTGTGGGCCGCGCTCGGCGGCTGTCAGGACGTACAAACCGGGCGTACTGTGAAGTGGCCACCCCAGCAGCTACCAGGTCCGAAGGTCGGCACCGTGATCGTGCTCGTCATCCCCGTCGCGGCCCTGCTGCTCGCCCTGATGTGGGTCCGGTGGGCGCGCAAGCCTGCCAAGCCGCTGGACGAGATGGCGCAGGTCGCGGCCCACCACCGTCGGCTCGCCGCCCTCGCTCCCGGCGGGGTCGCGGAGGCGCCCCACGATCCCCTGTCTGGCCCGCAGCCACGACTGCCGTCACTGCACTGATGCGCTGGCGGTGACGGCGCCACTCACGTCGCCGTCCGGTCGACTCGACGCACCGACGAACGAGGTGCCCGCCTCGGCCGTACCCCCCAGCCCGGAGGTCAGGATGGACGAATCCCTGGCGTCGCTCCCGGAGCCTTCGGCGTCGCCGAACGGCGTACCGGACGCGGGGGCGGATGGGGTCGACGAGCACGTCGTCTTCTTCACGGCCGGCGACGGCGCGCCGGAGGCCGAGCGTCATCCGAGCCTCGCGTCCGCGGTGGGCCGGGTCGAGGCGCTGTGCAACGACGACGGCGTGACCGACGCCGTCGTCTTCTCCCTCACGCCCGTGCCACTGACGAAGCGGCAGCTGTGGCGGGTCGAGGTCGGCCCGGCTCCGGCGCCCGCGCGTACCGACCCGACCGACGCGGGAACCGACCCGACCGACGCGCGAACCGACCCGACCGCCGCGCGCACCGACCCGACCGACGCGCGCACCGATCCCCCCGCGGCGTCGGCGACCCTGGCGCCGCCCACCGGGCCCACCAACGGGGTCACCACGACGCCGGACGTCGGTCCCGCCACCCGGCCCGACGCGCCGGAAGACCCGAGCCGCGCCGGCGCAGAGGTGCTGCCCACACCATCAGCGCAGCGAGGCCGTGGGACGGGCTTCTTCGTCCACTGACCGTCCCCGGAGCGGGTGCCGGACGGTCCAGCTTGCCGACCGGGGGCGCGGGCCGTCGGGCCGCCTACCATCGGCGGGTGTCCCGTCGGAGTGCCTGCGGCGTCGCGGGCGTAGCCGTCCTGCTGCTCATCGGTCTGCTGTTCGTGGTCCCCGTGCCGTTCTCCGTGCTCAGCCCCGGGCCGAGCTGCAACACCGTCGGCGCCGGGGCACGGGACTGCCCGTCCACCAGCAAGCCCGGCATCGACGCGCCGCTGATCACGGTGCCGGCCGCGTACGACCATCCGAGCACCTCGCGGTTGATCTTCCTAACCGTCAGCGAGCTGAACGGCGAGCCCACCGCGGGCCAGGCGCTCGTGGACGCGGTGCTGCCCGGGCACGCGATCGTGCCGCGTGAGCTGCTGCATCCGCCCGGCCAGTCCGAACACGCTACCCAGCAGCAGGACACCAAGGACATGGTGCGGGCGGCCGACGAGTCGGTCGTGGTTGCCGAGCAGGCGCTGGGGCTCGACCGGGCGCAGGTCGAGACGGTGCAGGCCGGCCCCGCCACCGGCGTCCTGCGGGTCGGGGACCTGTTGCTGTCGGTGGACGGACGGCCCGTCTCCAGCGCTGCCGCGTTCATCGCCGCCGTCGGCGGGACCAGCACGACGACCCCGTACGAGATCGGGATCGAGCGGAACGGGACCCCCCACACCGTCACCCTGCACAAAGCCATCATCGCCGGCAAGGCTGTCTTCGGCATCGAGGTCGCCGACGCCCCCTCGGTGCCGATCGAGGTCACCCTCGACCCGACGGTCATCGGCGGCCCCAGCGCCGGCCTCATGTTCGCGCTCGGCATCTACGACCGGCTGACCCCCGGCAACCTTGCCGGCTCGACGGTCGTGGCCGGCACCGGACAGCTCGATCTGCAGCACCTGGGCCAGGTCGACGCCATCGGTGGCATCCAGCAGAAGCTGTACGCCGCCCGCCACCACGACCACGCCACCGTCTTCCTGGCGCCGGCCGACAACTGCGCGGACACCCGCGGCGCCGTTCCGGCCGGTCTTCGGGTCGTGCCGGTGGCGAGCTTCACGGCCGCGCTCGCCGTGCTCGCGCAGGTGCGCGCCGGAGATCTCTCGGCGTTGCCGCGCTGCTGATGACGCGCTTTGTCGGTCGCGGCGGCTAGCCTCGACGTCATCTGGCCGGCACCCGCCGCCCAGGCTCCGCAGAACGGAAGACGATCGGGTGACCTTCTCGGTGCCGCAGGGCCTACCGAAGATCCGCCTCGGGGGTCGGCCCAAGCCGTGGCTGATCATCACCGTGCTGGCCGTGGTGGTGGTCGTCATCCTGCTGGCGACCGTGGGCACGACCCTGCTCGTGGACCTGCTGTTCTACCGCGAGGTCCACTTCACCGAGGTCTTCACCACGACCCTCACGACCAAGGTCGTGCTCTTCGCGATCGCGGCGCTGGTCGGTTCGGCGGCGGTCACGGTGAACCTCGTCCTCGGCTACGTGCTCCGACCTGCGTACGTGCCGATGTCGCCGGAGCAGCAGCAGCTCGAGGCCTACCGCGTGGTGCTCTCGCCGCTGCGTCGCCCGCTCGCGGCGCTGGTCGGGATCATCGTCGGCATCTCCTTCGGCGTAGCCGGGGCGCACTCCTGGCGGACGGTGCTGCTCTGGCTGCACGGGCAGAGCTTCGGGACCAAGGACCCGCTGTTCCACCGCGACCTGTCCTACTACACGTTCGACCTGCCGTTCGAGCGGACGCTGCTGAGCTTCGGCTTCACGGCAGTCGTGCTCGGCTTCGTCGCCGCGGTGGCGGCGCACTACTTCTACGGTGGCATCCGGCTGCAGACCCGGGGCGAGCGGGTGTCGGCGGCCGCGCGGGCGCACCTGTCGGTGCTGATCGGCCTGTTGCTGGTGCTCAAGGCCGTGGCGTACTACCTCGACCGCTACGGGCTCACGCTGTCCGCGCAGGGCACCACCTCCACGACCGGCGCCGGCTACGCGGATGTCCACGCGATGCTGCCCGCGAAGACCATCCTGATCTTCATCTCGCTGATCTGCGCCGGGCTCTTCTTCGCCAACGCCGTCCGCCGCGGCGCGGTGCTGGCCATCGCCGGGCTCGGCACGATGGTCTTCGCGGCCGTCGTCGTGGGCGGCCTGGTGCCGTTCCTCGTGCAGCAATTCCACGTCAAGCCGAACGCGATCGACCTCGAGGCGAAGTACATCAACAACTCGATCGCGGCGACCCGGCAGGCGTACCAGATCGAGCCGCAGACCTCCGGCACGTCGTCGGGCACCGTCTCGACGACCACCTACGACGCCCCGAGCGCGCCGGCCGCCTCGGCCGTGACCGCGGGCAGCGCCAACCTCGCCAACGCCCGGCTGCTAGACCCCAACCAGCTGCAGCAGACGTTCGAGCAGCTGCAGCAGATCCGCTCGTACTACAGCTTCCCGCAGGCCCTGGACATCGACCGGTACACCCTGGACGGCAAGCAGCAGTCGTACGTGGTGGCCACCCGCGACGTCAACCTCAGCGGGCTGCAGGGCGACCAGCGCAACTGGGTCAACGACCACCTCGTCTACACCCACGGCCAGGGCTTCGTCGCTGCCGAGACCGGCCAGGTCGACGCCAACGGCAGGCCGATCTTCACGGTGAAGGGCATCCCGGCGACCGGTGCGGACGGCGTGAGCGCGCCGCCGATCAGCATCACCCAGCCGCGGATCTACTACGGCGAGCTGTCCCCGTCGTACTCCATCGTGGACACCGGGCAGGTGGAGGTGGACGGCACCGGCGCCGCGAGCTACCACTACGACGGTCCGGGCGGGGTCGGCGTCGGGAGCAAGCTCGGCACCCGGCTCGCGCTCGCGGTGCACTTCCGCGACTACAACCTGCTGTTCTCCTCGTCGGTGAACAGCAGCTCGCGGATCATGTACTACCGGGACCCGCGTCAGCGGGTCGCCAAGGTCGCACCCTGGCTGACCCTCGACGGGGACCCCTATCCGGCGGTCGTGGACGGTCACATCGAGTGGGTCGTGGACGGCTACACCACGAGTGACAACGTGCCGTACTCGCAGCGGGTGTCGCTGGCGGGTGCGACCACCACGGCCGCCTCCAGCGCGAGCAACGTCAGCGAGCAGCGCTCAGCGTCGATCAACTACATCCGCAACTCGGTGAAAGCCACCGTCGACGCGTACACCGGGAAGGTGACGCTGTACGCGTTCGAGAACGGCGTGCCCGACCCGCTCCTGCGGACGTGGGAGAAGGTCTTCCCGGGCACCGTGCAGCCGGAGTCGTCGATCCCGGCGGACCTGCGCGCGCACCTGCGCTACCCCGAGGACCTGTTCAACGTCCAGCGGAACCTGCTCGCGAGGTACCACGTCTCCGACCCGAAGGCCTTCTTCCAGGGCACGGACTTCTGGCAGGTCGCGGCCGACCCGGTCGACCAGTCGATCGCGCAGGCGCCCTACTACCAGGAGCTGGAGCTGCCGGGCCAGACCAGCCCCGAGTTCGACCTCGCCACCTCGCTGACCTATCGAGGCAGACCGAACCTGGCCGCGTTCGTCGCGGTCTCGAGCGATCCCAGCGACTACGGGACGATGCGCGTCCTGCAGCTGCCCGACGACACGGTGCTGCAGGGCCCGGCCAACGTCTACAACTCGATCAAGTCGGACGCGAGCTTCGCCGCGCAGTTCACCCTGCTCAACCAGACCGGGTCCAAGGTGATCAGCGGCAACCTGCTGACGTTGCCCCTGGGCGGCGGGCTGCTGTTCGTGCAGCCCTTCTACACGCAGGCTGCCAATGCGGTCTCCGCGGCGAGCAGCGACAGCTTCCCCCTGCTGCGCTACGTCGTCGTCGTGTACGGCGACAAGGTCGGGTATGCCCCGACTCTGCAGGGGGCGATCTCAGCCGCGCTCGCGGGAGGCGGTACGACGACCGGCACCAGTCCGCCGTCGACGACGTCGCCGAGCACGACGCCCACACCCGGCCCCACGACGACGACCGGCTCGAGCATCGCCGCACTGCAGGCGCTGGTGCAGGCCGACTTCTCCGCGGCGCAGACCGCGCTGGCTGCCGGCGACCTCGGTGCTTACCAGACCGCCGTCGCGCGGGCGGAGAGCGACTACGCGCGGCTGCTGGCGGCGAGCGGCGTCGCGCCAGCTGCCAGCCCGACCGGCGCCCGGGCGAGTCCCACCACGTCGCCCTGACCCGCACGGGTCTCCGCACGTGCGGGAGCTGTGCCACGGCTGGCGAAGGACGACGGCCTCGGTGACGGCGGTCGTGCGGACGAAGGGTGAGGCGCGTTGGATTCGGACGTCGGGCTTCCCCGGCTGCGCCAGGTCGTCCTGGACGCCACCGACGCGCGGGCGCTGGCCGAGTTCTACCGCCAGCTGCTGGGGCTGGCCTACCGCAAGGGGGACGAGCCGCCGCCCGCCGGTCAGCCCGACCCCCGCGGTGGGGACTGGCTCGTGCTGCAGGCCGGCGCGGGTGGGACGAAGCTGGCCTTCCAGCAGGTCTCCGACCTGCCCGGGGCGACGTGGCCGGAGGGCCCGTACCCGCAGATGCTGCATCTGGACCTGATGGTGGCCACCACGGCCGAGCTCGACGCGGCGCACGTGCGAGCGCTGGCCCTGGGGGCGACGTTGCTGCAGGACCGCAGCGACGATCCCGAGGAGGCGCTGCGGGTGTACGCCGACCCCGCCGGGCACCCGTTCTGCGTCTTCCTGGCTCCCGACGCGCTGGTCGGGTGAGGCGCGCCGTGATGGGAGCAGTCCGGTGGTGACGTCGACCCGCAGCCGACAACGGCGCTGGGGCCTGGTGTTGCTGGTCGTCGGCGTCCTCGCGTTCGCCGCGACGCTGCTGGCGGCGTTCACCGTGTACGGCGTCGCCGCCGGGATCGTGGGGCTCGTGGCCGTCGCCGCCGGGACCTTCCTGCTGGCCCGCGCCGGCTAACGGAGCTGCTGCGCCCACCGCCCTCATCGATCACCGGCCGGGGGCGTGCGGCGGCGCCGAAGAGCGGTTGGCCAGCTGCGAGGACGGCGCTTCGCCCCCCCGGCTGTCTCGATCAGTCAGAGCCCCACGTCGTGGGGACGACGGTTCGCTCTGACTGATCGATGGGGCGGCGTCGGCGGTCTAGGACTTCTCGAGCCCGGCTTCGCGCGCGATGACGATCGCCTGGGCGCGGTCGGCCACCTGCAGCTTGCGGAAGATGTTCGAGATGTAGTTGCGTACGGTCTTCGGTGACAACGACAGCTCACGGGCGATGGCCGCGTTGTTCGCGCCGGTGGCCATCGACCGGAGCACGCTCCGCTCGCTGTCGGTCAGGTCGGGAAACGGTCGGGTGGACGGCCGCGGCTCGCTGAAGAAGCGCATCATCCGGGTCGCGATGCCGCTCGAGAAGAGGGCCTCGCCGCGCCCGACCGCGACGATCGCGCGGGCGAAGGCGTCGGCGTCCATGTCCTTGAGCACATATCCTCGGGCGCCGGCGCGCATGGCCGCGAAGACCGAGTCGTCGTCCTCGAACATGGTGACGACGAGGACGTTGGCGGTGGGGGACTGCTCGGTGACCGCACGGATCGCCGCCAGGCCGCCACCGCCCGGCATCTGCAGATCCATCAGCACCAGGTCCGGGGCGAGCTCGGCGGTCAGCGCGACCGCCGTCTCACCGTCGGCTGCCTCGCCCACGACCTCGACCCCGGGGACGGTCGACAACAGCGAACGCACGCCTCGGCGGAACAGGGTGTGGTCGTCTGCGATCAGCACCCGCAGCACGTCCTCGGTCACGGTGCTGCCGATGATCGCAGCGGCACCACGGTGGTGATCGTGGTGCCGGCGTTGCTGATCAACTCCACCGTGCCGCCGAGCTCGGCCGCTCGTTCGCGAATCGCGGAGACCCCGACGCCGTCCACCAATGGATCGGGCAGGCCGCGGCCGTCGTCGGCAATGCGCATGTGGACCTGGTCGTCGGTGACCTCGATAGTCACCCGGCAGCGTTGGCCGCCGGAGTGGCGGACGGCGTTGTGAATCGCCTCGGACGCGATCCGGTACAGCGCGACCTCGACCGCGGCCGGAAGTTCTGGCAGTCGGTCCGGGTCGACCGTGACGTCGAGGCCCGAGTGGGCCGACGGGTGGTTGCGCAGGGCGGCGATCAGGCCGAGCTCGTCGATCAGCGGAGGGCGCAGGCCGTAGACGAGACGGCGGATGTCTGCCGTGGTCTCGTCCATGCCTTCGCGTACCTCGCCGAGTAGCTGGGCCGCCCGTCCGGGCTCTGCTTCCAGCAGGCGGCCGACCGCGGTGAGCTGCAGCTTCATCGAAGCCAGGGTCGGGCCGAGCCCGTCATGCAGGTCGCGGCGGATCCGGCGCCGTTCCTCCTCACGAGCCGTCACGAGCGCCGCCCGGGAGGCCTGCACCTGCTCGGATGCGCGGATCGCGTACAGGGCGACCCCGAGCTGCTGTGCCAGGTCGGACAGGAGCTTGAGGTCGCGGTTGGAGAGGGTCGTTCCCGCGTGGCGAGGTGCGACGTACAGGTGACCGATCTCGATCCCCTGGTAGGTCAGTGGCACGTCGGCCAGATCGCGGTCGGTGGGGCGCAGGCCGACAACGCTGGTCTCGGTACTGCCGTCGACGATCGCGACGTAAGGCACGTTCAGCGTGCGGGCGATCATCCGGGCCAGAGACGGGTCGGCCGTTGTCGGGCCGGTCGGCGCCGTCACGTCGATTTGGCGGTTGAGCTCGGTCATCACGGTGTACGCGCCGTCGAGGTGGCCGTAGACCACGTCGTCGACGGCGAGCCGCAACCATCGCCGGACCGGCTCGATGGTGACGACGATCAAGGCGATCGCGATGACGTGCGCCCACCAGTCGACATGGGAGTTCGTGGCGCTGAGCCCGTCCGCGACCAGCACCAGCACGTACACGGTGGCGATCCAGCCGAGCAGGACGAGGGAGACGAGCGCCGTCGCCAGCCAGCGGGCGGCACGACTCGACTGCGCCGGGCTGGCGGGGCGGCGGGCTCGCCTCCCGTCGTCAAGGGAGATCACGCGCTCAGTTCCGCCTTCGGCTCGACCCGGGTCTCGCGGCGGAGCAGGAAGTAGATCGCCGCCGCCGCGACGAGCAGCCCGACGACCGAGCTGACCTTGTCGAACGCCGTCGGGCCGAACGGGATCCCGGGCAGCGAGACCAGCACGTTGACGACCATCAGGACCATGGTGAGGACCACGCCCCAACGTTGTGTCCGAAAGACCCCGTAGGCCGCGACGATGCCGATCAGGCCGACGACGACCTCGATCAGGAGGACTGCGTACGGCGGCTGGTTGCTGTCGTGATCGATCTTTGCCGAGCCCTGAGGAAGCAGAACCAGGGCAGTGATGGCGTTCGCCAACGAAAGCAGGCCGGCGAGCACGGCCGCGATCGTGTAGTTCCGGGAGCGAGACATGGCAACCTCCGAGGGACAGGCCGGCAAGAGGCCGGGCGTACCGGCAGGTGCCGGCTCGTCCACTCTCATTGTGTCGCTGTCCCACCGTCTGCGGACGAGCGTCCCGACTGCTTGGGATCTTCGCCCAACTCGCAGCCCTGGCGCAGAGCCACACCAGCAGACGGTGTGCCGAGGCTGTTCGCGAGGCAGCACCCTGGCGAGCAGCCCGGCGACGACCGCATCGGTGAGCCGCTGCGCCGGCGCGCGGTGAGACTGCGGGGATGCCGTCGCCGCTGGGCCGCACCGACAGCCGGGCGCGCGCCGGCCGTGACCGCCGTACGCAAGGGACCTACGACGCCGTCGGCCTCCGCGAGGAGCGGGGCGCCTGAGCGATCGCCACCAGGCGTCAGGCCCTGCGACGACTCAGGATCCGGGCGAGGGTGAGCACGGGACCGCGGAGGGTGTTCACGTCAGACTGCCACCGCAGCAGGACCGTGCCAGGGCTCAGCCCGTACGCGCTCTGCGCCAACTCGTTGACCTGGGCCTCGATCTCGCCTACGCGATCTCCGGCCCGATGCAGCCAGAAGTTATTGGACAGGTACACGCCGGTCGCGACGACTGCCACCACGGTGGCCACGAGTGCGTAGACCCAGCCCGGCGCGTCTTTCGTGCCGACGAAGACGGCGAGGCCGGCCCCCGCGAAGGCAAGCAGGGTCGTCTGCGCGGTGATCCGTCCGTTGATGTCGTCGTGCAGGGCGCGGTACTCCTCCATCAGGAGGCCGATCTGACCCTCGAGCTGGGTAGGGCTGGGCTCGCTCACGACGCAAGCATGTCGCGGAATGCACCGCGTCCGCTGCATCGCGCCACCCTGCGTGTTGCCCGGCCTGGGCTCGCGCAGCACGTATGTCCGCGTGGCGAAGATCAGCCTTCCGCTTCGTGGGCCAGGAGGTCGCCAGGCTGGCAGCCGAGAACATCGCACAGGCGACTGAGCGTGCTGAAGCGGATGGCCCGCGCGCGCCCGTTCTTGAGGACCGAGAGGTTGGCGAGGGTGAGGTCGACGCGGTCCGCAAGCTCGGTCAGAGTCATGCCGCGGTCCGTCAGCAGCTCGTCCAGGCGCACCACGATGCCCGTGTCGGTCACACGGTCAGGTCGAGCTCGGTGCGCATGCGCCCACCGGCGGCCAGCACTCGGGCAAAGCTCAGTAGAGCGCAGCCGGCGAGGAGTGTCGCGACCGAGATATGCCACTGGCCGGTGAAGTCACCCAGGTGCTGGTAGGCGATCAGCTGGGTGAGGATCGCGGTCCGGGCGATGGCTTGCGCGGTGCTGGCAACGACTGTGCCGACCAGCAGAAACCAGCCGAGGGTCCGCAGCCCACGGCTGAACGTCGAGGTGAAGAGGCCGCCACGTCGGGCGAGGCGGATGAGACGCCAGAACATGAGCAGGGAGCCGATCAAGACCAGGGTGTCCGGCAGGGACGTGAGCATCTGCAGAACGTGCAGACCTGTGCTGGCTCCGCTCTTGCAGACGTAGGCGTTGAGAAACTGCGCGGCAGCCCCTGAGTGCAGCCCGACGGTCTGGATCCCGCGGCCGTCACTGACGATCGGGACCGCGCCGGTCGGGGCGGTGACACAGATCTGGGTCTCGCCCCTGCCGAAGGCAGAGCCCTCCCCGAACGGCAGAGCGATTGCGACGGCGATGGCCAGGGCGGCCAGCAAGGCGCCGACCACGGTCAACGCTCCCGCCAGGGGCTCCAGCGCCGTGCGCTCGTCGATCGGGGTGGCCGCCATGGGCGTCTCTCTCCTTGGCCGGTAAGGACTGTGCGGCCACCGAACATATCGATTATCGATAATGCAAGAGCGTCTGTCCTCGGGACTCCCGGAGCGCCAGGTCACGCTGCGACTCCCGTGGGTTCCGCGCGCGTCCCGGTGGGCCGCCGGGGACGGAAGTTCGTCATCCCGATGTTGCCGCCATGCATACGACCGCAGACGCCGAGAAGCCGGTCCCGAAGGCCCAGGTTCGCCCAGAAGCTTCTAGGCTTCGGACATGCCTGAGCCTGACGGCCTTGGAGAGGCTGTTGACGGCCTCGTCGACGCTCTCCGAGCCCACGCGGAGGCGGTGCGGTCGTCGGACGTGCCCGCCATCGAGGCCGCAGCGGAAGCCCTACGAGCCTTAGCGACCGCTTACGAGGACCTGGTGTTCGAGCGGTGCGGGGCCGGGAGCGTCTTCCAGGACCTGGGCGAGCTGAGCCGGGCCGCGGAGGGCTGGGACGACGAAGAGGAGCCGTACGCGCCGCCAGCGGGAGCAGCTCGCATCAGCATCACGGGGCGATGGGACTTCGCTGTCGCGGATGCCGAAGCTCTCCACCAGTCGGCGTTCCCGGATGGGGCGTCCGAGCACGGCGGGACTGCTGAGAGCGAGTCGGTCAGTGCGTCGGACGCCCTGGACACCATCGCCGCGAAGCAGTTCCGGGACCTGCCGGGCCTGGAATTCGCGGGCGGCGGTTGGAAGGTTGGGCCGGTCTCGCTGACGCTGTTCGAGATGACCGAGGGCGAACGCGACGCAATCGGATTCTGAACACCCGCCTGGTCCTGCCGCCCTACGTGAAGCGGTGGACAGTCAGACCTGATTGGTGAATCTGTGGTCCTCTGCCTCGTCATAAGCAAGATTCGTCAGCAGCTCTGCGCACTCCTGGACAGCCGCTAGCGCCGGCGTCCGTCCACACCTCCGTCGCGGTGCTGCTCTTGCAGCCCTTGTGAAGCCTCCTGTCCAGCTTGGCTTGGAGCGTGTCCATGAGCCGCCCCGTCGATGTCACCGGGCAGATTGTGGCGCGAGTCATTGGCAGTCAGAGTCACGTGGCATCGGCCGATGCACGTCGGAGACGAGCAGGCCGTTGGCGTCCCAGACGAGGCAGTGGTGATCGCACGAACCTCCGCGCCTGCCGTAGGCGAGAACGCTCAGGGAGCCTCGACGCCGCCTATCGACTAAGCCGCTGCACCCGAGCCCGCAGGTTGCCGATCGCTCCAAGGCACAGCGCCAGGACGATCGCTGAGCCGCTCACGCTCGCCCACGCGGTGTCGATCAAGCTGCCTACAAGCGCCAGTGCCGAGAGGACTGCCACCACGGAGACGATGAACAGCCCGGCCCTGGTCCCGATCACGGCTCGACCCTAGTCACCCTCGCAGGTCATTTTCTAGCGGACGTCGCGTCGCGGGTGTCGTGAACCGGTTCGGCATTGCGGGCGGGAGGGACCGAACCGGCCAGCTCGCCGGGGACGCGCTCGACGAGATCATGCGGTCATGAGTGAGAGCGGGGCCGGACGCGCCCTTCTCCTGTGAGAGTCCGACGTTCGGCAGGGGCGCCGGTGCGCGAACCTGTGGAGCGGGGATAAATGATCTTTGAACGCAAGAGGCCGGCCCTGAAGGGCCGGCCTCTGTTCGTAGCGGGGGCAGGATTTGAACCTGCGACCTCTGGGTTATGAGCCCAGCGAGCTACCGAGCTGCTCCACCCCGCGTCGGTGCTGCCAGCATAGGGCAGCGCCGGCCCGCGCATCAAACCGGCGGTCAAGTGGCCCGGCGGTGCGATCTCGCGTACCGTCGGTATCCCGACCGGATGGAGACTCCATGGCGCCGATGACCTTGCTCGCCCCCGAACGGGTCCGGACGCGCGCCGCCGTCGCGGTACGGCGGGAGGGCCGCTGGCTGCTCATGCACCGGGCACTGCGCACCTTCGCCCAGATCCAGGCACGCCGCGGGCTGCCCGTCGCGCGCCTGCTCGTCGATCCGGCCGCCCGGATCGACCCGTACCCGCTGCACGAGGAGATCCGTGCTGCCGGGCGGCTGGTGCACACGCCGCTGATGGCGGTCACCACCGACCACGCGCTGGTCTCCGGGATCCTGCGCGATCCGTCCTTCGGGGTGGCGCTGGCCGACAGCGAGTTCGTGCCGCGCCTGGTGCGCTGGGCCGCGAAGCCCACCGACCCGGACGTGGCCAACGTCATCGACCGGCCGTCGCTGCTGGCGAGCGACCCGCCGGACCACACCCGGTACCGACGGCTGGTCTCCAAGCCCTTCACCCCGCGGGCGCTGGCGGCGGTCGGCGACCGGGTCGAGGCCCGGTGCGCGGAGCTACTCGACGGCTTCGCCGGTCGTCGCGATGTCGACATTGTCGGGGAGTACGCCGCACTGCTCCCGGTCGCCGTGATCGCCGAGATCCTCGGTGTGCCCGAGGACATGCACCAGCAGTTCCTGCGCTGGGGCCACCGCATCGCCCCCGTGCTCGACCAGGGTGTGCGCCGCCGGACCTACCTCGACTCGGAGCGGGCGCTCACCGAGATGAACGCCTGGTTCACCGGGCACTTCGCCCAGCTGCGTCGCAAGCCCGGGTCGGACGTCCTGTCGCAGCTGGTGAACGCCGACCCCGACGACCGGCTCACCGACCACGAGCTGCGGGCGACGGCCATGCTCCTGCTGGGCGCCGGCTTCGAGACCACCGTCAACCTGCTCGGCAACGGTGTGGCCCTGCTGTCCGGGGACGACGCCAGCCGCGGCCGGCTGCGGGCCGAGCCCGATCTGTGGCCGCAGGCGGTGGATGAGCTGCTGCGGATCGAGAGCCCGGTGCAGGTGACCGGCCGCGTGGCCCACGAGGACCGGGAGGTCGACGGGGTACGCATCGCGCGGGGGGAGTCCGTGCTCATCCTGCTGGGGGCCGCCAACCGCGACCCTGGCGTCTTCGCCGACCCCGCGCGCTTCGACCTGGACCGACCGAACTCCCGGGAGCACGTCGCCTTCTCGGCCGGGATCCACTTCTGCCTCGGCGCGAGCCTCGCCCGGATGGAGGGGGCGACCGGCCTGCGGATGCTCTTCGAGCGATACCCCGACCTGCAGCGGACCGGCCCGGGCACGCGACGCGACCTCCAGACCTTGCGCGGGTACGAGGTGCTGCCGGTGCGCCTGCGGTGACCCGGTACGTCGTCCTCGGGGCCGGCGCTGTCGGCGGCACCATCGGCGGCCGGTTGGCGGACGCCGGTCACGAGGTGTTGCTCGTCGCCCGCGGGGATCACGCGACAGTGCTGCAGGACAGCGGACTTCGGCTGGCGCTGCCCGATCGGGTGATCGAGCGGCGGATCCCCACCGCGACCGCCGACGATCTCGCGCTCACTCCCGCGGACGTGCTCGTGGTGGCGACGAAGGTCCAGGACTCGGCTCCGCTGCTCACCCGGGTGGCGGCGCTCCCGCATGCCGCCGGCCTGCCGGTGGTCTGCGCCCAGAACGGGGTCGCGGGCGAACGGATCGCGCTGCGGCGGTTCGCCCGCGTGTACGGGGTCTGCGTGATGTTGCCCGCGACCCACCTGGCGCCCGGTCGGATCGCGGCATCGGGTTCCCCGTACACCGGCTCTCTGGATCTCGGCCGGTACCCCCACGGCCTCGACGACACGGCAGACGCCATCGCGACAGCGCTGCGCCGCAGCGGTTTTCTCAGCACGCCGCGAGAGGACGTGTTGCCCTGGAAGTACGCCAAGCTGCTCCGCAACACCGGCAACGCGGTCCAGGCGCTCGGCGGCGGCGACGGGCAGGATGAGGCGGCGGGAGAGCTGGACCGGCTGGCGCGGGCGGAGGGGGAGCGGGTGCTGGCCGCGGCCGGCATCGCCTGGACCAGCGACGAACAGTGGCAGGCCTATCGCGGTCGCAACGTCGAGTTCGCGCCGGTGGAGGGACAGGGGCGCGACGGCGGCTCGTCGTGGCAGAGCGCGGCCCGCGGCCTGCCCACGATCGAGTCCGACTACCTCAACGGGGAGATCGTCCTGCTCGGCCGGCTGCACGGCGTCCCGACGCCAGTGAACGCGCTGCTCCAGCGCGAAGCCAACGCGCTGGTGGCCCGCGGTGGCCAGCCGGGCAGCGTCGACCTGGGCGCCGTGCTCGCGCGGCTCTGACTCCGCCGCCTGCCCCGCATCGCGTGCGCGGGCTGGTGGCTGGGATGATCTGCGTCGACCGGGACCGACCCGCCTGACACCGAGGAGCGCCGTGGACCGGCTCACCGAGCTCTGCCTGCGCCACCGCTGGTGGGTGGTCGGCATCTGGGCCGTGCTCCTGATCGGCGGGCTGGCCTCGGCGCCCGGGTTGTCGAACCGCCTCGACGCCAACTTCTCGCTCCCCGGGCAGCCGGCGTACGAGACGAACCAGGCCATCGAGCAGGCGTACGGCAACGGGGGCAACGGCTATCCGGTGACCGTCGTGGTCCGCGCGCCGAACGCCCGCCTCGACACGGCGGAGGCACGCACCGCCCTGACGGCGGCCTTCACCGCGGTCACCCCGCTCGGGCGACCGCAGCCGCTGCGGGTCGTCTACCCCGGGACGCCCGGGGCCGCCGGCTCGGTGTCAGACCCGAAGCTGCTGTCCGCAGACGGCCACGCGGCGCTGGGTCTGGTCCTGCTGCCTCAGCAGGGCTTCAACACCCCCGACCTCAGCACCGGCATCCGCGCCAGGATCGGCGCTTCGCTGGACCGCTCTATGCCGGGGGCCACGGTCGGGGTGACCGGTGTGGAGGCGCTGGCGGACGACAGTGCCGGCGGGGGTGGCAGCGGCGTCCTCGTCGAGACGCTGCTCGGCGGGGTGGGCGCCCTGGTGATCCTCGCGTTCGTGTTCGGCTCGTTCGTGGCCCTGCTGCCGCTGCTGATGGCGGTGGTGTCGATCATGACCACGTTCGCTCTGGTGACGGCCCTGACGACGGTCACCAGCGTCTCGTTCATCGTCCAGTTCCTCATCGCGCTGATCGGTCTCGGGGTGGCGATCGACTACGCGCTGCTCGTCGTGACGCGCTGGCGCGAGGAGCGCGAGCGGGGCGCCTCCGACCTCGAGGCGGTGCAGAAGGCCATGCGGACGGCGGGGCACTCCGTCGTCTTCTCCGGCGTCACGGTCGCCGTCGGCCTCTTCTCGCTGGTCTTCCTGCCGGTGCCGTTCCTGCGGTCGGTCGCCTACGGCGGGGTGCTGATCCCGCTCGTCAGCGTCCTGGTGGCGACCACGTTGCTGCCGGTGCTGCTGATCTGGTGGGGCCCGAGGCTCGACCGACACCGGCTCGGCGGCCGCCGCCGCCGGCAGGCCGACGGCGCGAGCCCCTGGGAACGGTGGGCGCGGGTCGTCGTACGCCGCCGTTGGGCCGCCGCTGGGCTCGCCCTGGTCATCCTGGGCGCACTCGGCTACGCCGCCACCAGCATCGCGGTCGGCGAGCCCCGGGCCTCGACCCTGTCCAAGGCCGGCCCCGCCTACGACGGCCTGCAGCGGTTGCAGCAGGCGGGATTCCCCGGCGGGGCGCTCACGCCGATCGACGTGCTCGTGACCGGCGGCGACGGCACTGCGGTGGTCGCCGCGACCTCGCACCTGCCGGGCGCGTTGACCTCGGTCATCAGCGGCAGCAAGCCCGGTGCGGTCACGGTCGAGGTGATCCCGCGGGCGGACACCAGCCAGCCGCCCGGCTCCAGTTTCGTCAACGTCGTCAAGGCTGCGGTCACCCCGGTCGGCGGCCGGGTCGGCGGTACGGGCGCCGGCGAGCAGGCCTTCAACCACGCCGTCTACGGCTCGTTCCCGATCATGCTCGCCGTCATCATCGTGCTGACGTTCCTGCTGTTGGCCCGGGCGTTCCGCTCGTTGCTGCTGCCGTTGAAGGCGGTGGTGCTCAACCTGATCTCGGTGAGTGCGACGTACGGCGTGCTGGTCCTGGTCTGGCAGGAAGGGCACGGGTCGTCGACGATCTGGAACATCGGTGCGACCGGCGCCATCACCAGCTTCGTCCCGCTGATGGTGTTCGCGTTCCTGTTCGGGCTGTCGATGGACTACGAGGTCTTCATCCTCGCCCGGATGCGCGAGGAGCACGACGAGGGCCGCAGCACGGACGCCGCGGTCGTCGCGGGGATCGGCCGGACCGGACGGCTCGTCACCAGCGCCGCGCTGATCCTGTTCCTTGCCTTCCTGTCGCTGTCGCAGGCGCCGGACACCGACATCAAGATCTTCGCCACCGGACTCGGCGCCGGCATCCTGCTGGATGCCACCGTCGTACGAGCCCTGCTGGTCCCGGCGCTGGTCTCGTTGTTCGGCCGCTGGAACTGGGCGCTGCCGCGGTGGCTCGCGCGGCCGCTGCGGGTCGCGCCCTCACCGCTCGAGGCGGCGGCTACGCCCTGATGAGGTAGCCCCCGCGCAGCACGGCCGCGACCGGGTCGGCGTCGATGTCCGCCGCGCAGGCGACATCCGCGCCGAACCCCCGCTCGTGCAGTTCGCGGCCGGAGGCGCAGTCCGCCAGCGCCGCGGAAAGGTCGGTGCCGGTGGCGAGCAAGGCCGCCGCCGCGGCCTCGGCCGACAGGCGGAGCCCCCGCGCGGCGAGCCGGGCGGCGATCAGGCCGGCGCCGAGCCGGTCCTCCAGCGCTGGTCGCAGTCGGTCGCCGTCCCAGCGTTCGCCCGCAGCCAGCAGCACCACCGGCCCGGGCAGGTCGGCGACCGCGGCCGCGGTCGCGGTGGCCGAGCGCAGGCAGCCCACCGCCACCGCGGCGGAGCGTGCCGCCAGCAGGCTCGCCGCGGCGCCGTTCGGCGAGGGCAGCGCCAGCGTCGTCCCGGCCGGAAGGCCCTGCAACGACGGGGGTGACAGCGACGCCCGGCTATGCGACCGGGGACCGGCGAGCAGCGCGCCGGCGGCCGCAGCGGCCCGGCCCGCGCGGTCGTCCTGCCACGGCAGCGGCAGCACCCGCGAGCCGCCGGTCACCACCACCGACACGCAGGTCGAGAACGACAGCACGTCGACCACGACGACGGTTCCGGCCAGCGGTGCCATCGCGGCCAGGTCGTCGGGGCCCTCCGCCAGCCGGACGTCGGCGCCCTCCTGGGCCCAGAAGGTCACGCCAGCATCGCGAGCGCGGCCTCGTGCAGCAGGCCGTTGCTCGCCAGCGCGGCGCCACGGTCGGGTCCGCGGACCCCGTCCAGCCCGGTGAAGCGGCCGCCGGCCTCCTCGACCAGCAGGGCCAGCGGCGCCAGGTCCCAGAGCGTCACCGCGGGCTCTGCCGCAAGGTCCGCGGCGCCCTCCGCGACCAGGCAGTAGGACCAGAAGTCGCCGTAGGCCCGGGTCCGCCACACCGCGTCGCACAGCCCGAGGAAGCGGCCGCGGTCGGGCCAGCCCCCGAACGAGGAGTACGACAGCGACGCATCGCCCAGCAGCCCGACCCGGGAGACGCCGAGCCGCCGCACGCCGGTCGGGTCGGCGACGAAGGCCCCACCGCCCCGGGTGGCCCACCACCGCCGCCCGAGGGCCGGCGCGCTGACCACGCCGACGACCACCTCCCCGTCCTCCAGCAGGGCGAGCAGCGTCGCCCACACCGGCACCCCCCGGGCGTAGCTCTTCGTCCCGTCGATGGGGTCGAGCACCCACCGCCGCGGACCGTCGCCGGTCGCCCCGAACTCCTCGCCCAGCACGGCGTCACCGGGGCGGGCGCCGGCCAGCCGGGTACGGACCAGCTCCTCCACGCCGCGGTCGGCGTCGGTGACCGGCGTCGAGTCCGGCTTGGTCTCCACCTGCAGGTCGAGGGCCCGGAAACGCCGCAGCGACAGGGCATCCGCCTCGTCTGCCAACTCCAGGGCGAGGGCGAGGTCGGCGTCGTGGCTCACCGCACCACCCTAGGGACGCCCTCGCGTACGGTCGGTGCATGCCGACCAGCGGTCCCGCCCCGGGTCGCGTGAGCCACCCCAGCGGCTGGGAGATCCACGCCGAGACGACGGTGTACGACAGCCCGTTCGTACGCCTGTCGCAGGCTGACGTGACCGGTCCGCACGGCTACCACGTGCCCGACCACCACGTCGTGCGGCTGCGCCCCGCGGCGGGCGTGGTGGCCTTCGTGGACGGCCGGGTGCTGCTGCTGTGGCGGCACCGCTTCATCACCCGGCGAACGGGGTGGGAGATCCCGGCCGGGCGCATCGAGGACGGCGAGACCCCGGCGACGGCCGCCGCCCGCGAGTGCCTCGAGGAGAGCGGCTGGCGACCCGGCGCACTGACGCCGTTGCTTGCCTGGTCGCCGCTGCCCGGGATCGCCGACTCCCGCTTCCATGCCTTTCTGGCCACCGCGGCCGAGCACGTCGGCGAGCCCGCCGACCCGTACGAGGCGGAACGGGTGGCGTGGCTGACGCTGCCCGAGATCGAGGCCGCCTTCGACGCCGGGGAGATCGGGGACGGGTTCGCGGTGCCCGCCCTGCTCATGCTGCTGCGCCGGGTCGGGACCGGCGCGTGAGCGACGACCCGCGCGAGGCGGTCCGGCTGCTGGGCCTGCTCGCCGAGCCCGACCGGCTGCGGGTCGTCGCCGCGCTGGCCCTGGGCGCCGGGACCGTCGGCGAGATCCGCGCCGCGACGGGGCAGGACGTGCGTACCTCGATGACCGCCCTCGCGCGGCTGGTCGCGGGCGAGTTGGTCCGCGAGACCGAGGGTGGCTACGAGCTCGTCGCCGATGCCCTGCGCGGCGCCGCGGCCGATGCGGCGCCGTCGGCCCCGGCCGACGACCACGGCGTCACGGACCCGCCGTCGGCCAGTGTGCTGCGCACGTTCCTGTCCGGCGGCCGGCTCGTGTCGGTGCCCGCGCAGCGGGCGAAGCGACGGATCGTGCTCGAGCACGTCGTGTCCGTCTTCGAGGTCGGCCGGCGCTATCCGGAGCGCGACGTCGACGCCCTGATCCGCGCGTTCTACGACGACTACGCGCTGATCCGGCGGGCCCTGATCGACGAAGACCTGCTCGGCCGCGACCACAACGTCTACTGGCGGACGGGCGGCCCGGTCGCCGTCTGATTCCTCAGCGCTCGGCGAGCAGTCGGCGCAGCGAGGCGAGCCGCGCCGGGTCGGCGTCGGCGTCGCCCAGGGCGCACCGCGGCGAGAGATGGTCGCAGCCGGGTGGGCACTGCTCGGCCGCCTCGGCCAGGTCCGGGAACGCGGCCACCACCCGGTCGGGCGTCACGCCGCCGAGGCCGAAGGACCGGACGCCGGGGGTGTCCACCACCCACCCCCCCGACGGCAGCGGCAGCGCGATCGCCGCGGACGTCGTGTGCCGACCCTTGCCCGCCCCGGACAGGACGCCGGTGCTCTGCCCGGCGTGGGTCAGCCGGTTGACGAGCGTCGACTTGCCGACGCCGCTGGAGCCGAACAGCACGGTGGTCCGGTCCGTGCAAGCGGCGAGGACGTCGTCGATCGGCCGGTCCCGGGCGACGGTCAGCACCGCCAGCCCGAGCGGCTCGTACAGCGCCCGCAGCTCGGCGTCGTCCGCGCCGTCCTGGTCGGCCTTCGTCAACAGCAGCAGCGGTTCCAGGCCCCCGGCGTACGCCGCGACGAGGCACCGGTCGACCAGGCGCGGCTGCGGCGGCGGTGTGGTGAGCGCGACCACGACCCCGAGCGCGTCCGCGTTGGCGACGACCGGCTTCTCGCTCGCCTCGCTGTCGTCCGGCGTCCGGGCCAGCAGCGACCGGCGCTGCGCCACGCCCACGATGCGGGTCAGCGCCTCGGTGCGCCCGGAAGTGTCGCCCTCGACCCGTACCCGGTCGCCCACCACCACCTGCTGTCGCCGCAGCGAGCCGGCGCGGGTGGCGAACAGCTCCCGGCCACCACCGTCCGCGCCGAGCCGCACGGTCCACCGGCCGCGGTCAACGGCCACCACCATCGCCTCTTCGGCATCGGCGAACTCCGGGCGACGCCGGGTCCGTGGCCGCGACCCGCGTCCCGCCCGGACGCGGACGTCGTCCTCGTCCAGCTCCCGGGGGCTCACCGCACCAGACCCGCCCAGAGCTCCGCGAAGCCGGGCACCGTCTTGCCGGTCGTCTGGATGTCCGCGACGCCGACGCCGGGGACGACGAGACCGACGACGGCGTAGGCCATCGCCAGGCGGTGGTCGGCGTACGGGTCCAGCACGACACCGCCGGTCAGCGGCGCCGGGGTGATCGCCAGGCCGTCCGGTAGCACCTCGATGCGGGCACCCAGCCGCCCCAGCTGCTCTGCGATGGCGGCGAGCCGGTCGGTCTCCTGCAGACGCAGGTGGGCGATGCCGGTCAGCCGCGACGGCGAGTCGGCGAGCACCGCGAGCGCGGTGATCGTCAGCGCCAGCTCCGGTATGTCGCGGAGGTCGGCGTCGAGACCGTGGACGACGCCGGAACCGCTCAGCCGCAGGCCGTCCACCGCGATCCCGTACGTGGCACCCATGGCCGTGAGCAACGCCGGCAGTTGCGCGCCGGGCTGGGTCGTGCTGATGGGCCAGCCGGGCACCAGCACCTCGCCGCCGGTGGCCAGCGCGGCGGCCAGGAAGGCCGAGGCGCTGGACAGATCCGGCTCGACCACCCGGTCCACGGCTCGGACCGGGCCGGCCTCGACCACCCACCGGTCGACCGACTCGTGCACGACGACGCCGCTCTCCCGCAGCAGCGCCACGGTCATCGCGATGTGGTGCCGACTGACGAGCGATGCTCCGACGTGCCGGAGGTCCAGACCCGCGGGCAGCGCGGCGCCTACGAGCAGCAGTCCGGAGAGCAGCTGCGAGGAGCTCGAGCCGTCCACCGAGACTGACCCGCCCGACATCGGTCCCGTGACCGTCATCGGCAGTCCGCCGCCGTCGACGTCTGCGCCGAGCGCACGCAGGGCCGCCAGCAGCGGCGCCATCGGCCGCTCCCGCATGCGCGCATCGCCGTCGAAGCCGACGGGCGCGCTCCCGGTCGCCGCGAGCGGCGGCAGGAAGCGGGCCACGGTGCCGGCGAGGCCGCAGTCGACCTGCGCCGACCGCAGCGGGCCGGGTTCGACCCACCAGTCGGCGCCGACGTCCTCGACCCTCGTGCCCATCGCCCGCAGACCGGCCGCCATCAGCGCGGTGTCCCGCGCCCGCAGCGGCTGGCTCACGGTCGAGGGGCGGTCGGCCAGGGCGGCCAGCACCAGCGCGCGGTTGGTCAGCGACTTCGATCCCGGCAGCGCGACGGTGCCGCGGACCGGGGCCGTGGCGAGCGGGGCCTGCCAGGCCTGGCTGATCACGGACAACACGCTAGAGGTCCCGAGACGCGGCGGGGCCCTCCTGCACCCGTCCCCGGACCGGGACCCGACTCGGAAGGCTGCCAGGAATCCGGGTGTGAAACTCGGACACCGAGGGTATCCGCACCGCCACGATAGGTCGGTGAGCCCGGGCGAGGGGTCGCTCGGGCGCCGGCCGCGGGGAGGCCCAGTGCGCAAGGTCATCGTCACCACCGAGCTGGCCCGTCGGGTGGAGGCGGACCCGCGCTATCGCGCGGCCCTGACTGCCTGCGCCGACCCGGACTGGCGGGAACGGGCGGTGTGCACGAACGCCCCCGATCCGGATCTGTTCTTCCCGGCGGTGATCGAGGCGGTGGAGCCCGCCCGCCGCCTGTGTCGGCGCTGCCCAGTCAGCGGCGAGTGCCTCGCAGAGGCGCTCGGCCGCGCCGAGATCGACGGGGTCTGGGGCGGGACGACGACCACCGAGCGCCGCACGATGCGCGCGGTCTGGCGGCGCAGCCGCCCGTGCGAGCCCGCTGCCGTCTGACCGTGGCCCCGGCCGCTCCGCCTGCGGCCGGCGACGTGTCGACGCCGCGGGTCACCGAGCTGCTGCTCGAGACGCGGCGGGGGCCGGCGCGCGCGACCGCGACAGGAGCGGCGGGCCCGGTCGGCCTCGCGTTGCTGCTGCACGGTGCCGGCACCGCGTCCGATGCACCGCCGTTCCCGGCGTTGGCGGAGTTCCTGGTCCGCGCCCGTCTGACCGTGGTGCGTTTCGACCAGCCGTACGTCGCCGCGGGTCGCCGCGCCCCCGACCCCGCCCATCTGCTCGACGCGGCCCTGCTGGACGCCCTCCCCGCCCTGCGGGCGCTGGCCCCCGGCGTCCCGCTGGGGGTGGTCGGGCGGTCCTCGGGGGCGCGCGTCGCCTGCCGCACGGCTGCGGCGGCCCGCACCCGGGCGGTGGTCGCGCTCGGTTTCCCCTGGCGACCGCCCACGCCCGCCGGCCGACCACCCCGGCCCGACCGCGGCGCGGAGCTGCGCGCAGGTGCGCGCACCTGCCCGGTCCTGGTGGTCCAGGGCGCGTGCGACCCGTTCGGGCGGCCGGCCCGGGCTCGAGGCGTGCGCACGCTCGTCGTACCTGGCATGGCGCACACCCCGACGGAGGCGGCGGCGCTGCGGGCCGGACGCTGGCTGGTCGGCGCCCTCCGCGACCTGACCGAACCGGGAATCGGCACGACGGCGCCAGGTGTTGACGCGCCGTGACCCGAGTCCGCGTCCCGCCGTCCGACCACCGCCCGATGGCGAGGCCGGCCGCCTGCCGTCGGGGCCGCCGTCCGAGCCCGGCGCTACCATCGAGCCGCGACCGCGTCGGGGCCGGCATGAGCCCGGCGGCCTTCGCGAGCACCGCTCGCCATCCCGACGTCGAGGAGCCTCTCGTCACCACCAGCCCACCAGAGCGCACCGCCGACCGCGTCGCGGCGGGCCGCACCGACCTCGCCGACGCCGTGGATCCCGACGGCGGCCTCGCGGCTCCGCCAGAGTTCGACCCGCGCGAGACCGAGACCGACTCCGAGCGGCGAGCCCGCTTCGAGCGGGACGCCCTGCCGTTCCTCGACCAGCTCTATGCCGCGGCGATGCGGATGACCCGGAACCCCTCGGACGCCGAGGACCTGGTGCAGGAGACCTTTGTCAAGGCGTTCGCCGCCTTTCATCAGTTCCGCCCCGGGACCAACCTCAAGGCGTGGCTCTATCGCATCCTCACCAACACGTTCATCAACTCCTACCGCAAGGCCCAGCGCCGGCCGCAGGAGAACCGCTCCGACCAGATCGAGGACTGGCAGCTCGCCGCGGCCGAGGCACACAGCTCCACCGGGCTGCGCAGCGCCGAGATGGACGCCCTCGACCACTTGCCCGACAGCGACGTCAAGGAAGCGCTGCAGAACCTGCCCGAGGACTTCCGGATGGCGGTCTACTACGCCGATGTCGAGGGCTTCTCGTACAAAGAGATCGCCGAGATCATGGGTACGCCCATCGGGACGGTGATGAGCCGCCTGCACCGCGGACGGCAGGGCCTGAAGAAGCAGCTGCGCGACTACGCCGCCGAGCGGGGCCTGATCAAGGCCGGAGACCTCGCGTGAGCGGGGACGGGCTCCCGGGCGACCTGCACGACGACACGGAGTGCCGGTCGGTTCTGGAGGACGTCTACCGCTATCTCGATGGCGAGCTCACCGGGCAGGGTCGGACGGTGATCCAGCAGCACCTCGACGACTGCACCCCGTGCCTGCGCAAGTACGGGCTGGAGCAGGGCCTGAAGGCGCTGATCGCCCGGTGCTGCGGGCAGGAGGAGACGCCCACGCACCTGCGTGAGCGCGTCCTGTCCACGCTGCGCAGCGTGACGGTGGTCGAGCAGCACGGCGGTGGCGCGACCGTCACGACCACGACCACCGTCAGCCAGCGCATCGTCGAGGAGCGCTGAGCCAGGCTCGTCGCCCCCGGTAGGCTGCGCCCCGTGCGCGTGCTCGTCACCGGAGGAGCCGGCTTCATCGGCTCCTGGCTGGTCGACCGATTGCTCGCAGCCGGCGACGAGGTGACCGTCATCGACGATCTGTCGACCGGCACGCTGGACAACCTCGCCGACGCGCGCGCCGGCAACCTCGAGCGCCCGGGCTCGTTCACGTTCATCCGTGCCGACATCACCGCGCCGGGGCTCGACGGCATCGTGGCCGCCGCCCGGCCAGAGGTCGTGCACCACCTCGCCGCCCAGATGGATGTCCGAGTCTCGGTGCGCGACCCGGTGGGTGACGCCCGGACCAACGTGCTGGGCACCGTGGCGGTGCTGCAGGCGAGCGCGCTCGCGGGCGCGCGGATGGTGGTCGCCGCGAGTTCCGGCGGCACGATCTACGGCTCGCCCGAGCGGCAGCCGGTGACCGAGCGCGCCGGCCTGGACCCGCTCTCCCCGTACGCGGCAGCCAAGGCAGCGATGGAGCCGTACCTCCGCGCGTTCCGGGGTCTGCACGGCCTGGACTTCACGGTGCTCGCCCTCGGCAACGTGTACGGGCCGCGGCAGTCGCCGCACGGCGAGGCAGGGGTGGTGGCGATCTTCGCCCGCCTCCTGCTCGACGGCCGGCCGGCGACGATCTTCGGAGACGGGACCTCGATCCGCGACTACGTCCACGTGGCGGACGTCGTCGAGGCGTTCGTGCTGGCCGGTGGAAGCGCCGATCGACCACCCCCGGCGGGCGGTCGACGGCTGAACGTAGGCAGCGGTGTGGGCACGACCGTGCGGGAGATCCACCGGCTGGTGGCAGTGGCCGCAGGTGCTCCGGACGAGCCGGTGTTCGCCGCGCCGCGCGCCGGGGAGTTGGCCGCGATCACCCTGGAGGTCCGGGCAGCGCGCCAGGTGGGCTGGGCGCCGCACACACCGCTCGCCTACGGCATCACCGGCACGGTCGACTGGGTACGGAGCCAGCCAGCGGGGTGACGCCCGCGCGCCCTGCTCGCGGCGCCCTTGGCTTGTCAGGTGAGGCGAACCTTAGTTAGGGTCACCTCATCTCAACCATGAGGCTGGAGGGTACGGGGTGCTGCCTACGTTGATCATCGGGCTCCGGGAGGGGCTCGAGGCGTCCCTCATCGTGGGGATCGTGGCCGCGTTCCTGCGTCAGCAGGGCCGCCGGGACGCCTTGCGTCAGGTCTGGCTGGGAGTCGGCCTCGCCGTCGTCATCTGCGTCGCCGCCGGCACCGTGCTCGAAGTCCTCAACCGGGACCTGCCCCAGCGACAGCAGGAGGGGCTGGAGACGGTCGTCGGGCTCATCGCCGTGGCCATGGTCACGTACATGATCGTCTGGATGAAGCGCCACTCCCGCGACCTCAAGGCCGATCTCGAGGGGGCCGCCGCCCATGCCCTCGCCCACAGCTCGTCCCGCGCCCTCGTGCTGATGGCGTTCCTCGCCGTGCTGCGCGAGGGCTTCGAGACCTCGGTGTTCCTCATCGCGGCATTCAACGAGAGCACCGACCCCGCCCTCGCCGGCGGCGGCGCCGCGCTCGGCGTCGCCACCGCCGTCGTCCTCGGCTGGGGCATCTACCGGGGCGGCGTGTCGATCAACCTCGCCAAGTTCTTCCGCGCCACGGGCCTGGTGCTGGTCCTCGTCGCGGCCGGTCTGCTCGCCACCGCGGCGCACACCGCGCACGAGGCGGGCTGGCTGAACATCTGGCAGTCCCAGGCGATGAACCTCACCGACGTCGTACGCCCGGGAACCGTCGTCTCGAGCGTGCTCACCGGCGTGCTGGGCTGGCAGCCGCGGCCGGTCGTGCTCGAGACGCTCGCCTACGTCCTCTATCTCGTGCCGCTGGCCGCGTTCGTGGCCTGGCCGCAGAAGCGGCCGCCCAGCGCACCGCGGTCCGCGCACGGAGCCGCCCAGCGCACGGTCGCCGCGTGACCACCCGTCACGCGGGGCGCACCGGGCTCGTGCCGCTGGTCGTCCTGGCAGCCCTCGGGGTCGTGCTCGCCGGCTGCGGCGCGAGTACCACCAAGGCGGCACCCGGGACGACGGTCGTGCAGGTCACGCTCACCGACCAGGGCTGCACGCTCGACCGGAGCACGGTCCCTGCCGGACCGGTCTCGTTCCAGATCACCAACAAGGGATCCGCTGCCGTCACCGAGGCCGAGCTGATCAGCAACGGCACAGTCCTGGCCGAGCGGGAGAACGTCGCGGCCGGCTTCCGGGTCGGCTTCGCGTACTCCGTCAAGGCGGGCTCGTACGAGGTCAACTGCCCGGGTGGCAGCGGCGCGCAGAGCGCTCCCCTCACCGTCACGCCGGTCGCGGCCGATGCCGGGGCGGTGAGCTCGCCCGGCGCCGTCTCCGGCCTGCTGGCCGCGGCGGACGCCGGCTACGTCGCGTACGTGCAGGAGCAGGTCGCCCTGCTGAAGACCAACACCACGACCTTCACCGACGCGGTCCGCGCCGGCGATCTCCCCGCAGCGGAGCAGGCGTACCCGGCCGCCCGGGTCTACTACGAGCGCATCGAGCCGGTCGCCGAGTCCTTCGGCAACCTCGACCCGGAGATCGACAACCGGATCGACGACGCGGGCTCGCTCGCGAAGCTCACCGGCTTCCATCGGCTCGAGTACGCGATGTACGTCTCCAGGTCGCTTGTCGGGATGACCCCGATCGCCGACGGCCTGGACGCCGACATCACCCAGCTCAAGAGCCTGGCTGCGACGGTCACGTTCCAGCCCGCGCAGCTCGCGAACGGGGCGACGGCGCTGCTCGACGAGGTCGGCAAGACGAAGATCACCGGTGAGGAGGAGCGCTACAGCCACATCGACTTCGTCGATCTGGCGGCCAACGTTGCGGGCTCCCGGCAGGCGTACGAGCTGCTGAAGCCGGCCGTCGTGGTACTCGACCCGGCACTGGCCGGTCAGGTCGACCGCCAGTTCGCCGCGGTGAGCAGGCAGATCTCGAAGTACGCCACGGGGGAGGGGCCGACCGACTACGCGTCCTACGCCACGGTCGTGCAGGCCGACCGGCGGGCGCTCGCGCAAGCCGTCGACGCCCTCGCCGCGCCGCTGTCGCAGGTTGCGGGGGTCGTGGTCAGGGCATGACCCCGGGTCTGTCCCGACGGGGGTTCCTCGGCGCGCTGGGTGCGGCCGGGGGCGGCGTCGTGCTCGCGGGGTGCGCGCGGGCCGAGAACGCCGCCGGGGTCACCACGGCCTCCTCGACGGTCAGTCCGTACGGCGTCCACCAGGCCGGCATCGCCACCGCGACCCAGGACAGGCTGGCATTCGCGTCCTTCGACCTGACCGCGACGACCCGCGGCGAGCTGGTGGCGCTGCTCCGGACGTGGACCGCGGCGATCGAGCGGATGACCGCGGGTCAGCAGGTCTCGGCCACCGACGACAGCAGCCCGCAGTCACCGCCGCAGGACACCGGTGAGGCGCTCGGCCTCGGCGCGGGCAACCTGACCGTCACCGTCGGCTTCGGGCCGTCGCTGTTCGACGGCCGCTTCGGCCTCGCGGCCCGTCGCCCGGCGGCGCTGGCCGACCTCCCGCCGCTGCCCGGTGACAACCTCGAGGAGTCCCTGTCGGGCGGAGACATCTGCATCCAGGCCTGCTCGGACGACCCGCAGGTGGCCTTCCACGCGGTGCGCAACCTGCGGCGCCTCGCCGAGGGCACGGCCGTGCTGCGCTGGACCCAGCTGGGCTTCGGCAAGACCGCCTCCACGTCGAGCGGCCAGGTCACCCCGCGCAACCTGATGGGCTTCAAGGACGGCACCAACAACATCAAGTCGCAGGACGGCGACCAGCTGGCCGACCACGTGTGGGTCGGTGCCGAGACCGACCAGGCCTGGATGCGCGGCGGCTCCTATCTGGTCAGCCGACGGATCCGGATGTTCCTGGAGGCCTGGGACCGCGATTATCTCGCCGACCAGGAGAACGTGGTGGGTCGGGTCAAGGACACCGGAGCACCGCTGGGGGAGACCGACGAGTTCGCGACCGTGCCGCTGTCGAAGACGGGAGCGGACGGTCAGCTGCTGATCCCGGCGCGGGCGCATATCCGGCTGGCGAGCCAGACCACCAACCGGATCTTCCTGCTGCGCCGCGGCTACAGCTTCACCGACGGCACCGACCCCGAGACTGGCGAGCTGGTGGCCGGTCTGTTCTTCCTCGCCTACCAGCAGGACCCGCGGCGGCAGTTCGTCCCGTTGCAGCGCATCCTGGGGACGAGCGACGCGATGAACGAGTACATCTCGCACACCTCCAGCGGCCTGTTCGCCATCCCGCCCGGGTACGCCGCCGGCGGCATGATCGGTCAGACGCTGCTGGCCTGAGACCCGCGGCGCGGCGGCCAGGCCGGCCGGGCGGGTCGGGCCGGTCGCAGCGGCGGGAGCGGGGCCACCCGCCGGCGCATCGCCTGCGCGATCATCAGCGCCGCCCCGGCGGCGACCAGGACGTCGCCGGTCGAGAGCACCTGCGGCTGCCACGGCAGTGGCAGCGCGATCCGGTCGTCCAGCAGCGCCAGCCGCGTGCCGGGGCCGGCGACGCTGTGCCGGGGGTCGCCCGCGAGCCCGACGGCGTGCACCCCGGCCCGGGCGGCGGCAGGTACGTCCACCGGCATCGCCCCGTTGACCACGATCACCAGCGCGTTCAGGCCGAGCCCCGCGCCGAGCAGGCCCCGGCCGGCCAGCCGCGGGTTGGCCAGCAGAAATCCCGCGGCCAGTGCGAAGCTCGCGACCAGCGCCGCCGCGTACGCCCGTCCACCCACCGCGAATGCGGCCACGACCTGCAGGGCCAGCGCGGCGCCCAGCAGTCGGACTCGGCGCAGGCGGGTCGACTCCAGCCGCCGCAGCGAGCCGCCGAGGGCGGCCCCGACCGCCAGGCCGCCGAGCACGGCGAGCAGGACGAACAGCATGTGGCACAGTCTGGCCGCGTCCGGTCGGGGCGGCGTGCGACACGAGGAGGTAGGGCGTGTTCGGTGCGGTCCCCGCCGTCGCGGAGCGGCGGCGACGATGAGCGACCTGGCGGTGACCCGCGACCGGGGCGTGCTCGGGCTGACCATCGCCCGCGAGCGGCACCGCAACGCGCTGTCCGCGGAGCTGCTCGAGGAGATGATCGCCGTCCTCGAGACGGGTCTGCGGCCGGCCGACCGCGTCGTGGTGGTGGCGAGCCGAGGAGATCGGGTCTTCTGCGCCGGCGCCGACCTCGCGGTGATGGCGTCGGCGGCCACCGGGCTGGCGCAGCACGAGGCCCGGGGCGGCCTCCGGCGGCTGGTGCTGGCCATGCGGTCCTGCCCGCTACCGATCGTCGCGCGGGTGCAGGGCCTGTGTCTGGCCGGCGGCGTGGGTCTCGTCCTCGGCTGCGACCTTGCGGTCGCCTCGGCGAGCGCCGCCTTCGGGCTGCCGGAGGTCGACCTGGGGCTGTGGCCGTTCATGGTCTCGGCCCTGCTGGCGCGTCACGTCTCGCCCAAGGTCGCCCTGGACCTGATGCTCTCGGGCGAACGCATCGACGCCCGCCGGGCCGAGGCGGTGGGGCTGATCTCGCGGGTCGTGCCCGCGGCCGGTCTGGACGAGGCCGTCGCCGCGCTGGCGAGCAGCCTCGCGAAAAAGCCTCCAGTGGCCGTACGGCTGGGCAAGGCCGCCTTCGTCGCGGCTCAGGAAACCGGCTTGGCGCCGGCTCTGGATGCGATGCAGGCCCAGCTGTCGCTGCTGACCCAGACCGCCGACGCCCAGGAGGGTGTGGCGGCGTTCTTCGCCAAGCGGCCGCCGCACTTCACGGGCCACTGACCCCGACCGGAGGAGGAGCGTTGGCCGAGCTGTGTGCCGAGATGGTCGCCCATGTCTGGAGGGTCGTGGCCACCGAAGGCGACGTCGTTGCGACCGGCGACACGATCGTGATCCTGGAGTCCATGAAGATGGAGATCCCCGTGCTCGCCGAGTCCGGCGGGACGGTGACGCGGCTCGCCGTGGCCGAAGGGGACGTCGTGCAGGAGGGCGACCTCCTCGCGGTCATCGCCTGAGGTCAAGACCTGGCTGCCACAGGCCGATGAGAACGTCGTGCCGAGCCAGATCGACCACTACCTCCGCGCGCTGGTCCAGGCGGGAGGATCCGACCTGCACTGCAAGGTCGGCTCGCCGCCGCGCGTCCGCATCGACGGCGTCCTGCGGCGGTTGAAGACCGCCGACCTCACGGCCGCCGACACCGAGGCGATCGTCGCCGAGGTGGTGCGCCCCGACCTGGCGGAGGAGTTCCGACGTACCAACGAGGCCGACTTCGCGCACAGCGTCGCGGGCATCGGGAGGTTCCGCGTCAATGCCTTCCGCGCCCGCGGCGCGGCGGGGCTGGTGTTCCGCCGCGTCAGCATCGGCGCCATCCCCCTGGTGGAGCTCGGGCTGCCGCCGGTGCTGGCGACGCTGGCGATGGAGCCGCGCGGGCTGATCCTGGTCACCGGGCCGACCGGCTCCGGCAAGACCACGACGCTGGCGGGGATGGTCGACACGATCAACGAGCAGCGGGACGTGCACATCGTTACGATCGAGGACCCGATCGAGGTGCTGCACATCGACAAGCGCGCGATGGTCAACCAGCGCGAGGTGCGGGTCGACACCGAGGACTTCACCTCGGCCCTGCGGGCGGCCATGCGGCAGGACCCGGACGTCATCCTGGTCGGCGAGATGCGCGACCAGGAGACCGTCAAGGCCGCGCTCACGGCCGCCGAGACCGGCCACCTCGTCATGTCGACGCTGCACACCACCGATGCGCAGGAGACCGTCGCCCGGATCATCGACTTCTTCCCGCCCTACGAGCAGAAGCAGGTACGCCTGTCCCTGGCCGGCGCGCTGCGCGGCATCGTCTGCCAACGGCTGGTGCCGCGGGGCGACGGCGAGGGCCGCTGCGTCGCCATGGAGATCTGCATCAACACCGGCCGGATCGCCGAGGCGATCACCGATCCGGACAAGACCGACACGATGACCGCGCTGATCGCCGACGGCACCTACTACGGCATGCAGACGTTCGACCAGCACCTCGTGACGCTCATCCGCGACGGCGTGATCAGTCTGGAGGACGCGATGGGCGCCTCCTCCAGCCCGCACGACCTCACCGTCGAGCTGCGCCGGCTCGGGCTCGTCGCCTAGCAGAGCCGGCCCCGGGCGTCTGCCAGGATCGGGGCGTGCCCCCTGTCGCCGACGATCGTGCCGGGGGCGGGCCACCCGATCTCGTCGAGCTGCTCGACCTCGAGCGACTCTCCGGCGACACCTTCCGCGGCATGTCGCCGAAGACACCCCAGCAGCGCATCTTCGGCGGTCAGGTCGCTGCCCAGGCGCTGGTCGCGGCCGGTCGGACCGTGCCCGCTGACCGCGCCGTGCACTCGCTGCACGCCTACTTCCTGGTCGGCGGAGATCCGGCCGTGCCGGTGATCTACACGGTGGACCGCATCCGGGACGGCCGGTCGTTCACGACCCGGCGGGTCGTGGCCGTCCAGCACGGGCGTGCGATCTTCCACCTGTCCGCGTCCTTCCAGGTCGCCGAGGACGGCTTCGACCACGCGGACGAGATGCCCGTCGTCCCGCCCCCCGAGGACCTGCCGACGCTGTCAGCCCTCCTGGCTCCGTACCCGGACGTGCTCGAGCGCTGGGAGCAGTGGCCGATGCTCATCGATCGGCGCGACGTGGACAGGCCGGGCGTGCTGCCGGCGCCCGACCCGGGGGAGCCCGTGCCGACGGCCTCCCGGGTCTGGATCCGGGCCCGGACCGCGCTGCCCGACGACCCCCTGGTGCACGTCTGCGCCCTGACGTACGCCAGTGACTTGACGCTGCTCGACACCGTCCTGATCCCGCACCGGATGTCGTTCGCCGACGGGACTCTCGCGGGCGCCAGCCTGGACCACGCGATGTGGTTCCACCGGAGCTTCCGCGCGGACGAGTGGCTGCTGTACGACCAACGCTCGCCCAGCGCGAGCGGGGGGCGCGGCCTCGCGACCGGGCGGATCTTCACCCGCGACGGCCGGCTCGCGGTCTCGGTGGTGCAGGAGGGCCTGGTCCGCCGCCCGCGGTCGACGTGACGAGTACCTGATGACGACCCTGGCCGAGCTGGTCCATGCCCACAGCGACCTGCCCGACGCGGCGGTCGACCACCTGCACTCGCTGGTGGCCGACTGGCAGCTGCTCTCCGACCTGTCCTTCGCCGACCTGCTGCTGTGGGTACGCCGCGGGGAGGGGGACGCGGTCTGCGTGGCGCACGTACGGCCGGTCACCGCGGCCACCGCGCACGAGACCGACCAGCTCGAGCGGGTCTGCCCGCCGGGGTCGCACGAGCCGCTGGACACCGCCTGGCGGGAGCAGCGCATCTTCCGGGAGAGCGACCCGGTCTGGGAGCGTGGCGTGCCGCTGCGCCAGGAGGCTGCCCCGGTACGCCACGGGGGACGGGTCGTCGCGGTGCTCGGGCGCGACACCAACCTGTCGGCGGCGCGGACCCCGAGCCAGCTGGAGCTGACCTACCTGCGGACGGCCGGCGAGCTGCTGCAGATGGTGTCCGAGGGGCGGTTCCCCTACCCCCGGCAGAGCGAGCAGCTGGCGGAGCCGCCGCGGGTGGGGGACGGCTTCCTACGCCTGGACGCCGGCGGGACGGTGACGTTCGCGAGCCCCAACGCGCTGTCGGCCTACCGCCGGCTGGGGCTGTCGGGCGACCTGACGGGCCAGCGGCTGCGGACCGCGCACGAGAACCTGCGGATCGTCGGCGCGCCGGTCTGGCGGGTGCTCGCGACGCGGCGCCCCGAAGGGGGTGACGTCGAGGGCGGTGGCACCGAGCTGACGCTGCGGGCCCTGCCGCTGCTGCCGGGGGGTGCGCTCATCGGGGCGGCCGTCCTGCTGCGGGACGTGACGGAGGTGCGCCGCCGGGAGCGGGCCCTGCTGTCCAAGGACGCGACCATCCGGGAGATCCACCACCGGGTGAAGAACAACCTGCAGACGGTCGCGGCCCTGCTGCGCCTCCAGGCGCGACGCACGGAGGCCCCGGAAGCCAGGCTGGCGCTGTCCGAGTCGGTCCGCCGGGTCACCTCGATCGCGCTCGTCCACGAGACGCTCTCCCAGACGCTGGAGGAGGTGGTGGCCTTCGACGGGGTGGCCGACCAGGTCACGGCCACGGTGCTGGAGCTGGCGGCTACCGGGCGCCGGGCGGCCGTCCGCCGCGAGGGTTCCTTCGGGAACCTGCCCGCGACCATCGCAACCCCGCTGGCGCTGGTGCTCTCGGAGCTTCTGCAGAACGCCGTGGAGCACGCCTACGCCGGCTCCGGCGGCAACCTGTTGGTGGCCGTGCACCGCGACGCGGGCGGGATGGAGATCAGAGTCGTGGATGACGGGGCCGGCTTGCCGGCCGACTTCGCGCTGGAGAGCTCGACCCGGTTGGGCCTGCAGATCGTGCGGTCCCTCGTCGTCGGGGAGATGCGGGGCACCCTGGTCCTGCGACCGGCGGTGCCGCGGGGCACCGAGGCGGTGGTGGCCCTCCCCGCGGCTCAGCTCGTCGAGATGCCGCTGGCCGCGGGTTGAGCCTCGATCGTGGCGGTCGCCGGCCTCAGACGGCGGCGCGGGCGCGGGCTCGGGCGTTGCGACGCTTGAGTGAGCGGCGCTCGTCTTCGGACAGCCCGCCCCAGACGCCGGAGTCCTGGCCCGTCTCCATGGCCCACGACAGACAGGCCTCGGTGACGGTGCAGCGCCGGCAGACGGCCTTGGCCGCCTCCGTCTGGTCGTACGCAGGGCCGGTGGTGCCGATCGGGAAGAACAGCTCAGGATCCTCGTCACGGCAGGCGGCTTCGTGGCGCCAGTCCATGCGGACACAACCTCTCAGACGTCGTCGTCTCGGAGCGGGGAACAAGGAGTATCCTTGCGTTCTTCCCGCGGCTCGTGACGGCTTTTGTTGAAACGACACGATCTTGGGCCGGGTGCGGCCCGTCGAACTGGCCGCGTGCCCTGTCGTGCTCGCCCTAAGACCGGCAGTCGTGTGCACCGGCGCGGGGGCGCCCCTTCGAGGACCATCTGAGCCTCTCACCCGCTCAGGCAGGTTGCAACTAGGTGAACAGACCTTGTGACCTTTGTCATGCCGATCATCGGGGGCGCGACGGCTGACGGTGACCGCGACCGGGGCGGGTCTGCCAGGCTGGCGACGTGCCGGCAGTCCACCGTCCGCGGGTCTACGGGCATCGGGGGAGTCTGCGACCCGGACCTGCCAACACGGCCGCCGCCGTGGCGGGGGCTCGGGCCGGCGGTGCCGACGGGGTGGAGATCGACGTACGGCGCACGGCCGCGGGACTGGTGGTCAGTCACGACCCGCCCCGCGGCGGCGAACCCCCGCTGACCGACGTGCTGGCCGCGTGCCGCGGCGCCCGCGTCATCTGCGAGGTCAAGAACAGGCCGGGCGACCCGGACTACGACGCGCCGGACTCCGCGACCGCGCGGGCGCTGGTCTCGCTGCTGGGGGCCAGGACCGGCGACGACGTCGTCATCTCCTCCTTCGACTGGTTCTCGCTGGACGCCGTCCGCGCTCTCGAAGGACCGCCGACCGCGTTCCTGACCCCCTTCGGGATGTCGATGCGCGCCGGGACCGGGCATGCGCGTGATCACGGGCACGCCGAGCTGCATCCGCACTGGTCGGCGGTGACCCGAGGGGGGGTCGAGCGGGCGCACGATGCCGGCCTGACAGTGGTCGTCTGGACGATCACCACGCTGATCGCAGCCCGGCGCCTGGCTCGGCTCGGGGTGGACGGGCTGATCTGCGACGACCCGACCGCCGTCGCGGCGGCGCTCCGCGACTGAGCAATGGACGGGCCGCTAAGGGCTGCCTGGGTCGGGGCTCAGCCGGCGTCGACGACGCGCAGCGCGTCCGGCACCGCGCGGAAGGTCACCGTGGCGGTGTCACCGAGGTAGTCGCCGTCGACCTGCAGCGCGAGTGGCCCGGCGGAGCGGACGGTCAGGACCGACTCGTCGTGCAGGCCGAGGACCCGCTTGCCGTGCGGTCCCTTGCCGAAGATCTGGCCGACGACCCGCAGCGTCGGCAGCGGCCGCATCCTGGTCAGCCCGAACAGGTCGAGCCCAGCGTCGAAGGAGGCCTCCGGACACGGGGTGACAGGTCGTTCCCCGAGATAGGTCCACGGCGAGGTGTTGCAGACCAGCCCCAGGAACAGGGGTACGTCGGGGTGGCCCGGACGGCTCAGCACCAGCGGGGGGTCGGCGTGGTCGAGGTGGAAGAAGTACTCGCGGATCGCTGCCCGGGCGTACTGCCAGGACGTGACCTGCTTGGTGCCGTGCCGGCCGGCCTCGACGCGGCGCACGGTGGCGGCGTCCATGCCGAGTCCCGCGCAGAAGGTGAACCAGCGCTCGTCGGCCCGCCCCAGCCCGATCGTGCGCACCCGGCCGGCCCGCACGCCCGCGATGAGAACCGCAGTGGCCTCGACGGGATCGGTGGGCAGCCCGAGGGACCGGGCCAGCACGTTGGCACAGCCACCGGGGACGATGCCGAGGATCGGGACGTGCACGCCGGGCCCGTTGGCGAGCAGCCCGTTGACCACCTCGTTCTGGGTGCCGTCGCCGCCGAGCGCCACGACGTAGTCGATGCCGTCTTCACTCGCCCGGCGGGCCAGCTCGGTGGCGTGGCCGCGGTGCCCCGTCTCGGCGACTTCCACCTTGAGATCGGCGGCGAGGGCGGCAGCCAGCACGTCGCGCGAGCGGGCGGTCGTCCCGGTGGCCTTGGGGTTGACGACCAGCAACGCGCGCACGACGCCCAGGATAACCGGCGGGGCGGTCGTACTACGGTCCTGAGGTGCCGCCGGTCGCGCTGTGGATCACCCGCGCCCAGGCGGTGGCACTCGTCGGGGTGGGCATCGCCGTCGTCGTGCTGGCCGCGACCTCGCCCACCTCGCTCGGTCCGGCGTTCGTCGTCAGCGAGATCGCGGCGGCGCTGGGCGGGGCGGTCCTGCTCGGGTACGGCAGCGCGCACCGCCGTGCCCGTACCCCGATCCTGCTGCTCGAGGTCATCGCCGTCGGGGTCGCGGGCCAGCTGGTCTCGGTGCACCGACCCCTGATCGCGTCCGCCGTGGGCCTGCCCGCTCTCGCCGCGGCCGTCGCGCTGCTGCTGGGCGCCCGGGGCGGGGGGTGACCGGATCTGGCCGCGGCCGCCGTCAGTCCTCGACGAGCAGGCCGGCGCGCAGCTGGCCGAGCGTGCGGGCGAGCAGCCGGGACACGTGCATCTGCGAGATGCCGAGCTCCGCGGCGATCTGGCTCTGCGTCTGACCGCCGAAGAACCGCAGCAGCAGGATCCGCTTCTCCCGTGCGGGCAGCCGCTCCAGCAGCGGCTTGAGCGACTCGCGGTACTCGACGCTCTCCAGGGCCATGTCGTGGACGCCGAGCGAGTCGGCCACCGAGGGGGAGTCGCTGTCGTCGCCACCGGGGGCGTCCAGGCTCACTGCGGAGTAGGCGTGTGCCGACTCCATGCCCTCCAGGATCTCCTCCTCGGAGAGCTCGAGGTGCGCCGCCAGCTCCGCCACGGTGGGCGAGCCGCCGTTGCGCTGGGCCAGCTCGCTCGTCGCCTTCGACAGTGACAGCTTCAGCTCCTGCAGCCGGCGCGGCACCCGGATGGTCCAGCCCTTGTCCCGGAAGTGCCGTTTGATCTCCCCCACGATGGTGGGGGTCGCGTACGTGGAGAACTCGACGCCGCGGTCGGTCTCGAACCGGTCCACGCTCTTGATCAGGCCGATCGTGGCGACCTGAACCAGGTCGTCGTAGGGCTCGCCGCGGTTGCGGAACCGGCGCGCCAGGTACTCCACCAGCGGCAGGTGCATGCGGACGAGTTCGTCTCGGACGGCGCGGTGCTCGGTCGAGTCAGGCGGCAGGGCAGAAAGTCGCAGGAACAGCTCCTTGGCCCGGGCGCGGTCGGCGGCGCGCTCCTGGCTGCGGGAGTCGGCGACGATCTGCTGGTCCTCCGGCATGAGCCGGACCTCGGGCTCGGCCACGGTGATCTCCGCGACGTCGTCAGCGACGGCGCCCGGGTGGGGGGCGGTGACGGGTCCCTGGCTCACGCCGCCTGCCCCCGGTGCTTGTGCAGGGTGATCGTCACGACGCGGTCGGGGTCCACGGCGGAGTCGACCTCGCCGGCCAGCGCGGTCAGCACGGTCCACGAGAAGGTCTCGCGGCTCGGCTCGTCACCGGTATGGGTGGGCACCGCGACCGCGATGTGCAGGACCCCGTCCCCGACGGTGAACGCCACCGTGAGCTCCGCACCGGCGACGGCGGAGGCGAGGAGCATCGCGCAGGCCTCGTCGACGGCGATCTTGAGGTCCTCGATCTCGTCGACAGTGAAGTCGAGCCGAGCGGCGAGTCCCGCGGTGACCATGCGCAGCACGGTCAGGTAGGCGCCCTCGGCGGGGAGCCGGACGACGACCTCGTCCTTGGCCGCGGGCGCGCCCGGCGTGCTGGCCTGCGTGATGGTCAACTCCCGTCTCCCTCCGCGTTCGATGTGACCACCATTGTCCGGTACGGCGGGGGGGCGCCGCGACCGGGTACCGACCATGTCGCCGACCCGGTGCGGTCAGCGGGCGGCGAGGTCGCGGAGTGCCGCGCCGTCGAGCCGGAACGTGGTCCACTCCTCGAGCGGCACGGCGCCGAGCGCGCGGTAGAAGCCGATCGCAGGGGAGTTCCAGTCCAGCACGTTCCACTCGAGCCGGCCATGCCCGCGCTCGACGCAGATCGCGGCGAGCCGGGCGAGCAACGCGCGGCCGTGGCCCGTCCCGCGGTGCTCGGGCCGGACGTACAGGTCTTCGAGGTGGATGCCGGCGACGCCGGTCCAGGTCGAGAACGTGCGGTACCAGAGCGCCAGCCCGACGACCTCGCCGCCGGGGGCGGCGGCGACCTCGCAGCCGGCCACCGGATCGGCGCCGAACAGCGCCGCGTCCAGGGCCACCTCGTCCATCTCGACCGCCGCCGGCGCCCGCTCGTACGCCGCGAGGTCGCGGACGAGGCCGAGCAGCGCCGCGACGTCCGCGGGGACGGCGGCGCGGATCACGAGCTTCGCCCGGCGAGGTACGCCTGGGACGCCGCGAAGGTCGGCAGCCGCCCGAGCTGCGCGGCCTCGGCGAGAGTGGGGGCCGCCGCGTCGCGGTCCGACAGCACCCGCTCGGCCGTGTCGGGGAACGGGAGCGCGAGTGCCGGGTCCAGCGGATGCACGCCGAACTCGCGGTCCGGAGCGTACGGCGTCGAGCAGAGGTAGCTGACGGTCGCCCACTCGCTCAGTGCGACGAACGCGTGCCCCAACCCCTCTGGCAGGTAGATCGCGTTGTGGATGTCGGCGTCGAGCTCGAGCGCGACGTGCTCGCCGAACGTGGGGCTGCCCACCCGGACGTCGACGACGATGTCGAGCAGCCGGCCCGCCGCGCAGGTCACGTACTTCGCCTGCCCGGGCGGGACGAGCGCGAAGTGGACCCCGCGGATCACCCCGCGCCGGCTCACGCTGGTGTTGACCTGCGCGACGGTGAGCGGGTGGCCGGTCTGCCGCGCGAAGGCGTCGGCGCGGAAGGTCTCGGCGAAGTGACCCCGTGCGTCCCCCCGTACCACCGGGTTGACCCCGAAGGCACCGAAGGCCAGCTCCTCGATCTGCACGCCCGGGACCCTAGCGAGCGGTCAGGACAGCACCTTGGACAGGAACGCGCGCGTCCGCTCCTCGCGCGGGCTGCCCAGCACCTGGGCCGGCGGCCCGCACTCGACGATGACGCCGCCGTCCATGAACGCGACCCGGTCGGCGACCTCACGCGCGAAGCCGATCTCGTGCGTCACGACGAGCATCGTCATGCCGTCCGCGGCCAGCCCGCGCATCACCGCCAGGACGTCGCCGACCAGCTCCGGGTCGAGCGCCGAGGTGGGCTCGTCGAACAGCATCAGCCGCGGTTCCATCGCGAGCGCCCGCGCGATGGCGATCCGCTGCTGCTGGCCGCCGGAGAGCTGGCTCGGGTACGCGGCGCCCCGATCCGCCAAGCCGACGCGCTCGAGCAGCGCCATGGCCTGCTCCCGGGCCTTCGTCCGCGACACGCCCTTGACCCGGATCGGCGCCTCGACGATGTTCTGCAGCGCGGTGAGGTGCGGGAACAGGTTGAAGTGCTGGAAGACCATGCCGATCGTCGCGCGCTTGGCCGCGGTCTCGCGGTCGGTCAGCTCCCGCAGCTTCTGGCCGCTGCGCCGGTAGCCCACCAGCTCGCCCTCGACGGCGAGCTCTCCGCCGCTGATCCGCTCGAGGTGGTTCACGCAGCGCAGGAACGTCGACTTGCCGGAGCCCGATGGCCCGAGCAGGCACACCACCTCACCGGCCGCGACCTCGAGGTCGATGCCGTGCAGCACCTCGACGGCACCGAAGCTCTTGCGGACGCCGCGGGCCGAGACGACGGGCGTCACGGCCGGAGCCCGGTGACGGGCGAGGGCGCCGGCGGCCGGGCGGCGCGGATGGCCAGCCGCAGCCGCTGGACGGGGGTCGGGGGGAGTGTCCGGGTGGCTCCCCGGGCGTACCGGCGTTCGAGGTAGTACTGCCCGACCGTGAGAACCGAGGTGATCACGAGGTACCAGAGCGCCGCGACGACCAGCAGCGGGATGACCTTGAGGTTGTTGGTGTAGATGTCCTGGGCGCGCGCGAAGAGGTCCGAGCCGCCGGCGATGAAGGCGACGAGCGAGGTGTTCTTCAGCATCGAGATGAACTCGTTGCCGGTGGGCGGGATGATCACCCGGATCGCCTGCGGCAGCACGATGCGGCGCAGCATCAGCACCCGTCCCATCCCGAGGGAGAGCGCGGCCTCCGTCTGCCCCTCGCCGATGGCCAGCAGGCCGCCACGCACGATCTCGGCCATGTACGCGCCCTCGTTCAGCGAGAACGCCACGTACGCCGCGACCGTGTTCGTGAGTACCGAGTTCGTCGAGAACTCGGCGATGTGGGCGTGCGTGAACGGGATGCCGATGACCAGGTGCGACCAGACGGCCCCGAAATAGGCCCAGAAGACCAGCTGCACCAGCAGCGGGGTGCCGCGGAAGAACCAGATGTAGAGCCAGGAGGTCCCCGACAGGGCCGGGTTCTTGGACTGGCGCATGACGGCCAGCACGACGCCGAGCACAACCCCGATCGCCTGCGACACGACCGTCAGCTCGAGCGTCACCAGGATGCCGCGCAGGATCAGCCGGTTGAAGAAGTAGTGCCGGACGGTCGGGAAGTCGATGTTGGTGTTGACCAGCAGGCCGGCGACGAGCAGCACGAGCGCGGCCAGCACCACCGTCCCCGCCAGCCACCGGCCCCAGTGCCGGACCGGTGTGACGACCAGGGAAGCCGCGTCGACGTCGGCGTCGGTGCTCGTGGTCATCGCCCGGGCGTCAGGAGGTGGCGCCGTCGATGGTGCCGGTGGTGAGGCTGCCTGCGCTGATCCCGTACTTGTCGAGGATCTTGGCGTAGGTGCCGTCCGCGACGACGGCCTTGAAGGCAGCCTGGATGGCGGAGCTGAGGCCGGTGTCGGTCTTCAGCACCCCGATGCCGTACGGGGCCGTGCCGAGGGAGGACACGAGGACGGAGTCGAGGCTGCCCCCCGACTGCTCGGCGATGTAGGCGGCGACGGGCGAGTCGTTGATGTCCGCGATCGCCTTGCCCGACTTGACCTCCAGGAGCGCGGCGGTGTCCGTCGGCAGCGCGTCGATCGTCACGCCGGGCTTGCCGGCCTTGGTGCAGGCGGTGGAGGCCGTCGTGGCGACGTCGGCCTGCGTCGTCCCCTTCTCCAGGGCGACGTGCTTGCCGCACAGCCCGTCGAGCGTGGTCAGGTTGTCGGGGTTGCCCTTCTTGACCACGAACGACGTGCCGGCCGTGTAGTAGTCGACGAAGGTCAGCGTCGCCTCGCGCGCCTTGTTGTCGGTCATCGCCGACATCACGACGTCGTACTTCTTGGCCTGCAGGGCAGGGATGATGCCGTCGAAGGTGACGTCGGTGAACTGGAACGGCACGCCGAGCTTGGTGCCCAGGGCCTGGCCCAGGTCGTAGTCGAACCCGGTGATGTTGCCGCTGTCATCCTTGAACTCGATCGGGGCGTACGACGCGTCGCTGGCGACCTTGACGCCGCTCTTGAGCTGCGCCGGCAACAGCGCCGCCGCCGCCGAGTCGACGCCGGACGGCGAGCTGCTGGACCCGCTGGATTTGGAGCCGCACGCGGTCAGTGCGAGGGCACCGGCGGCGACGACGGCGACGAGGGTGGCGCTTCGGATGAGGGTGCGGCGCACGGATACCTCCGGATGATGGGACGGCTGGCCGGGATCGTGCCACGTCTGTGTTACATGCGGGTCTCGGCATGGGTGGGGCGGGCGGGGCTGCGGCTCGGCGCCCCCGCCATGCCGCCTTCGCGTGCCGTCCCGCGATATCGCTCGCCATCCCGCGGCGCCGCTAGCCGTCCGGCATCGCTCGCCGGTCCTTGCCGTCGCGTCAGCGCGGCCGCGCGGCGCGACACAACCGCTGCGGCGCAGGGGGTCCGCCGCCGGCTAGGGTCGCACGCATGCTCGCCGTGACGTGCACCTCCCAGTCCGACGGCGACCCGCTCTCCGGGCTGACGGTGGGGGAGCGCCCCGAGCCCGAGGCGCCTGCGGGCTGGGTCCGCGTCACGATCGAGGCCTGCGCCCTCAACCACCACGACCTGTGGTCCTTGCGCGGTGTCGGGCTCCCTGCGGACCGACTGCCGATGGTGCTCGGCTGCGACGGGGCCGGCACCGACGAGGCGGGTAACGAGGTCGTCGTGCATGCGGTGGTCGGCGATCCAGGCCCGCGCGGCGACGAGACGCTCGACCCGAAGCGGACGCTGCTGTCCGAGCTCCACGACGGCACCCTGGCCGAGCAGGTCGTCGTGCCTCGGCGCAACCTCCTGCCCAAGCCGCCTGGCCTGTCCTGGGCTGAGGCCGCCTGTCTGCCGACGGCGTGGCTGACGGCGTACCGGATGCTGGCGACGCGCTCGGGCCTGAGCGGGCCGGGCACGGTGCTGGTGCAGGGAGCTGGCGGCGGCGTCGCCACCGCAGCGATCGTGCTGGCCAAGGCGCTCGGCCACACGGTGTTCGTGACCTCGCGCGAGGAGGCCAAGCGGACGCGCGCGCTGGAGCTCGGCGCCGACGTGGCCGTCGCCAGCGGGGAGCGGCTGCCGGCCAAGTGCGACGCGGTGATCGAGACCGTCGGCCAGGCCACCTGGAGCCACTCGCTCCGCGCGCTTCGGCCGGGTGGCACCGTGGTGGTGTCCGGCGCGACCAGCGGCCCGAACCCGCCGGCCGACCTCAACCGGATGTTCTTCCTGCAGCTGTCGGTCGTCGGGTCGACGATGGGGACGCGCGACGAGCTCGCGGCGATGCTGGCGCTGCTCGAGCGGACGGGGACCCGGCCGCTCATCGACACGGTGCGACCGCTGGCCGACGCGCGGGCCGCCTTTGGGCAGCTGGCAGCGGGCGACACGTTCGGCAAGCTCGTCCTGACGGTCTGAGCTGTGCGGGTCTGAGTGCGGGTCGCACTCGTCAGCGGGCCGGACCCCGGCCACCTGCTCCCGGTCGCCGGATTGGCCCAGCAGCTGCAGGCCGTTGGCCACGAGGTGCTCGTCGTGACCAGCGATCGCTGGGCGGCCGCGCTCGGTCGGGACGGGCTGGGCTATCTGTCCTTGCCGTTGATCGACCGGGCTCCCGGCGACCACGACATGGGTCACCGGCTGCACGCCCGGGCGGTCCAGATGGGCCTTCCGCTCGCCGCCGAGCTGCGCGGACTCGGGCTCGACCTGGTGGTGTCCGACACGCTGACGCGGGCGGGGGCGGTCGCCGCCACCGTCCTCGACCTGCCGTGGGTCGAGCTGATCCCGCATTCGCTGCCAGACCCGTCGGTGGCGTTGCCGCCGTTCGGGACCGGGTGGGAGCCGCGGCCACGCCGCGATCGCCGGTACGCCCGGCGCAACGCCGTCTCGTTGCGGGTGGGGCAGCAGCAGAAGCACGCCGCCCTGGCCGAGGCGGGCCTGGTGGACGTCCCGCCCGTGCAGCGGCTCGTGACCACGCTGCCGGCGCTGGAACCGCCGCGTCCGGACTGGCCGGCCCGGACGACCGTGGTAGCGCCGCCGACCTGGGAGCCCGCCGAGGTGGACCTGGCGGTCCCGGCCGGGAGCGGCCCGCTGCTGCTGGTCGTCGGCTCGACCGCCAGCGGCGGGCACACGACCGATCTGCTGGCCGCCGTGGTCGCCGACCCGCCACCGGGCTGGCGCGTCGTCAGCCCGCGCTTCGAGGCCGGCGCCGGGCCGTCGCCGGGGCTGGCGGCCGGGCCTGGGCGACGGGCCGCCGGGCCGTCGCCGTGGTTGGCGGCCGGGCCGCCGCCGTGGCTGGCCGCCGGGCCTGGGCGATTGGCCCCCCTGCTGGCCGCGGCGCACGTGACCCTGGCGCCCGGGGGTCACGGCACGGTGGCCGCGTCCCTGCGCGCAGGCGTCCCGATGGTGCTGATCCCAGGGCGCGGCGACCAGAAGGAGGTGGCGGCACGGGTCGCGCGGGCCGGGGCGGGCGTACGGCTGAACCGCCTGCGCCGCAGCGCTTTCCGCCGCGCGCTCGACGCGGCGCTCGGGATGGGCGCCGCTGCCCGCAGGGCCGGCGAGACCCGCGGCCTGCCGGACCCCGTACCACTGCTGGAGGCAGCCACCCGCTGACCTCGACACCCCGTGCCTGAGCCGTGCAGCGTGCAGCTTCCTGCGTACCGTCGCGTTGATTCCCCGCGAGATGTGGCAGATGTACGCGCGCGGCCGCGTGTCGCGGTGAACACGCCGCATCTCGGCGGGAGGGGGGAGGGCTGGGGAAGGGCTCGTGAACGGAGCGGGGGTCAGTCGTCGGCGTCGTCGCGGGCGAGGTAGGTCGCGAGCTGCTCGACGGCTGCTTCGCACGCGGGGTGGGCGTCGACGAAGTCCCGCATCCGGTCGGCCAGCGCGGTGAAGGTCAGCGACTCCTCGCCCCGCCGCTCGACCAGCTCCTCCAGGCCCCGGTCGGTGGCGTACACGCGCTCACCGCTCCGCGAAGGCCTCGGCCACGAAGGCCTGTGCCTCGGCGTCGCTGCGGGCGGCCGACCCGGTCGCCGGTGAGGCCGAGGCCGGACGCGAGATGCGCCGCAGGCCGAGCCGGGCGTGCAGGGCCAGCGCCACGTGCCCCCAGGCGCCCTGGTTCGCCGGCTCCTCCTGCACCCACGCCACGTCGCTGGCGTGAGGGTAGGAGTCGACCAGCCGCACGATCTCGTCCTCGGGCGTCGGGTAGAGCTGCTCGACCCGCAGGATCGCGACGTCGTCGTGCCCGCCGGCGACGCGCGCCTTGTCCAGGTCCCAGTAGACCTTGCCGCTGCAGATGAGCACCCGCTTGACCGCCGCCGCGGCCGGCGCGCGGACATCCGCGATCACCGGCTCGAACTCGCCGCCGGTGAGGTCGCCGGGGTCGGACGCGGCCGCCTTCAGCCGCAGCATCGACTTCGGCGTGAACACGATCAGCGGGCGGTGCGCCCCGCCGAGCACATGCCGGCGCAGGAGGTGGAAGTACGACGCCGGGGTCGAGGGCATCGCGAGGGTCATGTTGTCCTCGGCGCACAGCAGCAGATAGCGCTCGATCCGCGCGGAGGAGTGGTCGGCGCCCTGCCCCTCGTACCCGTGTGGGAGCAGCAGCACGACACCCGAGCGCTGGCCCCACTTGACCTCGGAGGAGGAGATGAACTCGTCGACGATCGACATCGCACCGTTGCCGAAGTCGCCGAACTGCGCCTCCCACGCGACGAGCGCGTTGGGGCGGGCCACCGCATAGCCGTACTCGAAGCCCATCGCGGCGAACTCCGAGAGCAGCGAGTCGTAGACGTGGAACGGCGCGGCCCCCTCGAGGGTCTTGAGCGGGATCAGCTCCTCGCCGGTCTCCTGGTCGACGAACACCGCGTGTCGCTGTCCGAACGTGCCGCGGCGGGTGTCCTGGCCGGCCAGCCGCACCGGGTGCCCGTCGAGCAGCAGTGAGCCGAACGCCAGCAGCTCCGCGGTCGCCCAGTCGATGCCGCCGGACTCGACCGCGCTGGCCCGGGCCGCGAGCACCTGCTGCAGCTTCTTGTGCACGACGAAACCCTCGGGCAGCGACGTCTGCGTCGCCATCACCTTTTTGATCACCTCGGTCGGCACCGCGGTCTGCACGTGCTGCGGCATCGGCGGCGGCAGCTCGCCGCCGCCCAGTCCCTCGGTGCCCTCACCGGAGTCGTGGGTCTGCTTGAAGACTTCCTGCAGGTGCTCGGAGTAGTTGCGCAGCGCCGCCTCGGCCTGCTCCAGCGAGATGTCGCCGCGCCCGATCAGCGACTCCATGTAAAGCTTGCGGACGCTGCGCTTGCTCTCGATGGTCTTGTACATCAACGGCTGGGTGAACGACGGCTCGTCGACCTCCTGGTGGCCGCGGCGGCGATAGCAGACGAGGTCGATGACGACGTCCTTCTTGAAGGCCTGCCGGAACTCGTACGCGAACCGGGCCACCCGGACCACGGCCTCAGGATCGTCGCCATTGACGTGGAAGACCGGCGCCTGCACCATCCGCGCGACGTCGGTGCAGTACACGCTGGAGCGGGCACTGGCCGGCGCGGTGGTGAAGCCAACCTGGTTGTTGACGACGAGGTGGATGGTGCCGCCGGTGCGGTAGCCGCGCAGCTGGCCCATCTGCAGGGTCTCGGCGACCACCCCCTGCCCGGCGAAGGCCGCGTCGCCGTGCAGCAGCACCGGCAGCACGGTGAACCCGGACTCGCCCTTGTCGATCATGTCCTGCTTGGCCCGGACGATGCCCTCCAGCACCGGGTCGACCGCCTCCAGGTGCGAGGGGTTGGCGGTCATCGAGACGGCCACCTCGTGGCCGCCGCGGGCCGCGAAGGTGCCCCGCGTTCCGAGGTGGTACTTCACGTCGCCCGAGCCGTAGACCGTGCCCGGGTCGATGTGGCCCTCGAACTCCCGGAAGATCTGGGCGTACGACTTGCCGACGATGTTGGCCAGCACGTTGAGGCGGCCGCGGTGCGCCATGCCGATGACCACCTCGTCGAGGCCGTCGGCGGCCGACGCCGTCAGCACCTCGTCGAGGAAGGGGATGGTCGACTCGGCGCCCTCGAGGGAGAACCGCTTCTGCCCGACGTACTTGGTCTGCAGGAAGGCCTCGAAGGCCTCCGCCGCGTTGAGCCGCTCCAGGATGTGCAGCTGCGCGTTCTGCCCGGGTGGGGTGTGCCCGTGCTCGACGCGGTCCTGGATCCAGGCCCGCTGGTCGGTGTCCTGGATGTGCATGTACTCGACGCCGATCGTCCGGCAGTACGCGTCGCGCAGCACACCGAGCACGTCCCGCAGGGACATCTGGTCGTGGCCCGCGAAACCGCCCACCGCGAACTCGCGATCGAGGTCCCACAGCGTCAGCCCGTGTTCGACGATGTCGAGGTCGGGGTGGGTACGGACCTTGAACTCCAGGGGGTCCGTGTCGGCCATTAGGTGGCCGCGTACCCGGTAGGCATGGATCAGCGCCGCGACCCGCGCGCCCTTGTCGAGTTCACCCAGCTTGCTGACCGGCATGTCCACGACCCACCGGACCGGCACGTACGGGATGCGCAGGCTGGCGAAGACGTCGTCGTAGAAGTCGTCGGCGCCGAGCAGCAGCTGCTCTATGCGGCGCAGGAACTCGCCCGACTGCGCACCCTGGATGACCCGGTGGTCGTACGTGGAGGTGAGCGTGATCGTCTTGCTGACGGCGAACGCGGCGAGCGTGTCCGCCGATGCCCCGGCGAACTGCGCCGGGTACTCCATCGCGCCGACGCCCACGATCGTGCCCTGGCCCTCCATCAGCCGTGGGATCGAATGCTCGGTGCCGATGCCGCCGGGGTTGGTCAGGCTGATCGTCGTACCCGCGAAGTCGTCGGCGGTGAGCTTGCCGCTGCGGGCCCGCCGGACGATGTCCTCGTACGCGGCCAGGAACGCCGCGAAGTCCATCGTGTCGGCGCCCCGGATGGCGGCAACCACGAGGCTGCGCTTCGCCCCGACGACCAGGTCGATGGCCAGGCCGAGCCCGACGTGGCCCGGCGTGACCACGGCCGGCTTGCCGCCGGCGACGGCGAACGAGGTGTTCATCACCGGTACGTCGGCCAGGGCCCGGACGATGGCATAGCCGATCAGGTGGGTGAAGGAGACCTTGCCGCCGCGGCCCCGGGCCAGGTGTCTGTTGATCACCGTCCGGTTGTCCGCCAGCAGTTTTGCCGGCACCGCCCGCACGCTGGTGGCGGTCGGGACGTGCAGCGAGGACTCCATGTTGAGGGCGGTCCGGGCGGCCGCGCCGCGCAGGGTCGTGGCCTCGTCGCCCTCGGCGGCCGCCGGGCCCACCGGGCCGGCCGAACTGACCGGATCGGCGGGCTTGGCGGCGGCGGGGGCGGTCCCGTTGCTCGTGACCGCCGGTGCGGACGGCGCCGCTGCCGGGGCGGGGTCCACCGGCTGCACGGTCGGCGCGGGCGTGGCGGGCGGCGCGTCGTCGGCGGGGTGGTAGTCGGCGAAGAACTCCTGCCAGACCGGGTCGACCGAGCCGGGGTCGGCGAGGAACGCCTGGTACTTCTCGTTCACCAGCCACTCGTTCATCCCGAAGCCGGTCTGGTCCACGTGCGTGGTCACGGAGCGTGTCGCCTCTTCACTGCTGATCGGGTCTCGTCAGGGCGTCGGGTGGACCGCCGGCCGCACCCGGACGTGGAACGCCGCGCGCGACGGGCGGATTTCGCCCCGCTGATGCTACCCGCGTGAGCCCGGCCACGCTGGCCTCCGCGGGCGCCGGTCACGGCCCTTCCCGCAGCTCAGGCGTCGAGGTCGGCCAGCACCGCGCCGGCGGCGATCCAGCCTGCCGCGCCGATCACCGAGCCGGCGGGATGACACCCGGCCGCTCCGGCGTACAGGCCCTCGGGGCCGGGGCGCAGCGGCACCCGGTCGACGGTGGCGAGGCTGTTGTCGACGTGGAAGATGTGGCCGCCAGTGATGCCGAAGCGCGCCTCGATGTCGGGTGGTGCCAGCGCCAGCAGCCCCCGCAGCCGGTCGTGCAGGCCCGGCGCGACCCGCTCCACGAGCGACAGGATGTGACCCGCGTACGCGTCCCGCTCCGCCGCCCAGGACGACCCGGCGATCTGGTGGGGCACCCCCTGGACGAAGACCCCGGTGGCCAGGCCCGCCGCCGCGTAGACCTCCACCGCCGGCTGCTCGGGCAACACCCCGGCCCGGGCCAGCTCGTACGCCCGATGCAGCGCCGTCACCCACGAGCCGTCGACCGGCTCGGGCAGCAGGTGCACGGTCGAGCCGGCGCCCGGCAGCGGGACGCCGAAGTCCAGCGGCGCCGAGAGCGCGAGGTTGAGCTTCAGCGTCAGGCCGGGCAGGGCGGCCCACCGCGGGTCGGCCGCCGCGCCGGTGAGGGCGGCCAGCCGGTAGGGGTCCACCGCGGCGATCACGGCCCGGGCCCCGATCGTGGTGCCGTCGGCGAGCGCCACGCCGTCGACGGACCCCGCCGACGTCGAGCCGGCGGCGCCGGCGGCTGCCACCGTGACCGCCGCGACCGGTGACGCCAGCCGGATCTCCGCCCCGGCGGCGACCGCCGCCGACTGCAGCGCGCCGGTGACCGTCCCCATGCCGCCCTCGACCGCCATCCAGGTGCCGCCGCTGCCGGGCAGCCGGCACATCGAGTGCACCAGCAGGTTGTGGCCGGTGCCCGGCTCGTCCGGGGCGAGCGCCGAGCCGGGCATGCCGTCGGTCGCGGCGTACATGGCGACCAGCTCGTCGCTGGCGAACCCGAACCGGCGCAGATGGTCGACCGCCGAGCCGCGGACGAGGTCCACGTACGCCTGCCGCAGTTCGGGCCGTACGTAGCGCTCCGCGGTCTCCTCCACCGGCAGCGCCTCGGCCAGCCAGGACGGCGCGAGGTCCTCCCGCAGCGCCGCCATCTCGGCGCCGAGCGCCGCGTCGGCGCGGGCATCGGCGGCGGAGAACGTGTCGGCCAGCGCCGCTGCGTTCGCGCCGGGGTCCCCGCCGAGCAGCAGGGATCTGCGCCCGCGGCGAGCCGGCAGCAGGTAGTGCGGGTCGCGCCGCCGCAGCGGCAGCCGCAGCTCGAGGGCTGCGAGCAGCTCCGGCGGCATCAGGCCGAGCAGGTACGCACCGGTGCTGGCGGCGACCTCGGGCGCGGCCGGGAAGGGGTGCTCGGTCCGGCAGGCGCCGCCGACCACGTCGGCTGCCTCGCAGACCGTCACCGTCAGACCGGCTCGGGCGAGCCGGGCGGCGGCCACCAGGCCGTTGTGACCACCGCCGACCACCACCACGTCGCGACGCACGGGCGCAGGCTAGAGGAGAGGCCCGCCCGGTCCGCCGCGACGGACCGGGCATCGGGTCAGCCCCGGGTGCCGCCCATGTTCGCGTTGGCGGCGGCCTTGGCGACCAGCTCGGGCACGACCTCCGACAGCTCGCCCGGCTCCCACTTTCGGCCGGCGTCGACCGACGGGCCGTTCACCCAGCCCTCGGCGACGGCGATCGTGCCGCCGACGACGGAGAAGACGCGGCCGGTGACGGCGGCGCTCTCGTTGCTGCCGAGCCAGACCACGAGCGGCGAGATGTTCTCCGGAGCGAGCGGGTTGAAGGCTCCCTCCTCCGTCGGCGCCGTGCCGACGATGCCGGCGAGGTCCTCGGTCATCCGGGTCAGGGCCGTCGGCGCGATCGCATTGACGGTGATGCCGTACCGGGCGAGCTCCATCGCGCTGATGATCGTGAACGCCGCGATGCCTGCCTTTGCCGCGCCGTAGTTGGCCTGGCCGACGTTGCCGAAGATCCCCGACGGGGAGGTCGTGTTGATGATGCGGGCGTCGGGCTGGTCGCCGGCCTTGGACTTGTCGCGCCAGTAGGCGGCGGCGTGGTGGGCTGGCCCGAACGTGCCCTTGAGGTGGACCTTGATGACCGCATCCCACATGGCCTCGTCCATGTTGACCATCATCTTGTCGCGCAAGATGCCCGCGTTGTTGACCACGGTGTGCAGTCCGCCGAAGGTGTCGACGGCCTGGTCGATGAGGCTCTTGGCACCCGCGAAGTCGGAGATGTCGTCGGTGTTGGCGACGGCCTCGCCGCCGGCGGCCTTGATCTCGTCCACCACCTGCTGGGCCGGGCCGGCGTCCGAGCCGGTGCCGTCACGCGCCCCACCGAGGTCGTTGACCACGACCTGGGCGCCCTCGGCGGCGAAGGCGAGCGCGTGCGCCCGGCCGATGCCACCGCCCGCGCCGGTGATGACGACGACGCGGCCGTCGCAGATGCCACTCATGTCCGGATCCTCCAGGGGGTTCTGCGCTCAGCGACGAGCGCGACGTCGAGTTTCCTGATCGTGCCAGCCCGCTGGGCGAGGTCGCCGGGCGGGGTCAGCGCACGCGGGCGACCGCGAACCCGTCCCAGCCCTTGGCGCCGACGGTCTGCAGCGCCGTCACCTCCAGCCGCGGGTCACCCCCCAGCAACGCCAGCACCGCGCGGCTGCCCACGACACCCGGGTCGTCGCTGCCGGCGTTGGTGATGCGCCCGGCGCGCACGACGTTGTCGACGATCAGCATCGTGCCCGGCCGGGACATCGCCAGGGCGGCGGTCACGTACCTGCTGTTGCTCGGTTTGTCGGCATCCACGAAGACGAGGTCGTACGGGCCGGCGCCGGCCGCGACCAGCGCGTCGAGGGTGTCCGCGGCGGGGCCGACTCGGACGTCCACTCGCTCGGCCAGCCCCGCGCGCGCGACGTTGGCGGTCGCGACCTCGGCGTGGTGCGCGTCGAGCTCCAAGGTGGTGACGTGCGCCCCGCCGCGGGCCAGGCAGATCGTGCTGTAGCCGCCGAGGGTGCCCACCTCGAGTACCTCGCGGGCCCCGGTCGCGGTGACGAGCAGTTGCAGCAGCCGGCCCTGCAGCGCCGAGACCGCGATGTCCGGCAGACCGGCGGCGGCCGACTCGGTGCGTACGCGGGTCAGGATCTCGTCCTCGACCGCCAGGACCTGCTCCAGGTAGGCGTCGACCGCGGCGTCCTCCATCGCGTTCAGGCCTCCACGCCGAGGCGGCGCTCGAACCCGGCCGGGACCAGGATGTCGCTGCGGTCCAGCTCGGCGACCGAGCTGCGGCCGAGGCCGAGCAGCGCCGAGTCGATGCCGCTGCGCAGCACGTCCAGCACGTTCTCCACCCCGGCCTGGCCGTTGGCGCCCAGCCCCCACAGATACGCGCGGCCGATCATCACCGCGCGCGCACCGAGCGCGAGCGCCTTCACGACGTCGCCGCCGCGGCGGACGCCGCCGTCGAGCAGGACCTCGAGCTGGTCGCCGACCGCCTCGGCGACCGCGGGCAGGGCGCGGATGGTGGCCGGCGTCCCGTCCAGGTTGTTGCCGCCGTGGTTGGACACCGAGATGGCGTCGGCCCCGGCGTCGACCGCGCGGCGGGCGTCGTCGACGCGGGTGACGCCCTTGAGCATGAACGGGCCGCCCCACTCCTTCTTCATCCAGGCGACGTCCTCCCACGACGGCGAGGGGGTCTGCATCCACTGCCCGTACACACCGAAGAACGTCGGCGGCGGCTCACCCGGCTCGGTCATGTTGGGCACGGTCAGGTCGGGGATCGCGCCGGTACGGGCGAAGGCGGTCAGCCAGCGCGGATGGGTCAGCGCCTCGGGGGCGAACCGCAGCGCCTCCTTGAGCGTGATCCGCTCCGGGATGTGCGGGCTGCCCCAGTCGCGGCCCATCGAGAACGACCAGTCGAGGGTCGCGATCAGGCCCACCGCGCCGGCCTTGCGGGCGCGCTCCATCCGGCCGGCCATCTGCTCCTTGGTCCCGACCCAGTAGAGCTGGAAGAAGGTCTGCGGGTTGGCCGCGCAGACCTCCTCGACCGGCTTGCTGGCGAAGGAGCTGAGGCCCATCACCGTCCCCCGAGCGGCGGCCGCTCGGGCGACGGCCACCTCGCCGTCGGGGTGCACCGCCTGCACGCCGGTCGGCGAGATCAGCACCGGCAGCGAGACCGGCTGGCCGAGAACGGTCGTCGACAGGTCCCGGGTGTGGCTGAGCCCGGCCGTGTGCGGCGCGAACCCGAGCTCCGCGAACGCCGCGGTGTTGTCCTCGGTCGTCAGGCCGCGCTCGGAGCCCGCCACCAGCGCGCTGTAGACCGAGGGGGGGAGTCGTCTCTTGGCGCGGCGCTGCGCCTCGGCGACGGACTCGAACCACGCGTTGCTCATCCTGCGGCGCTCCTGGTCGGGACGAGCCCGGTGAGGGGGCTCTCGTCGCAGGCCCGCCCCGGTCTTCCGGGTGGGCCGACCGGCAGGGTGGTGCCCGCGGTCAGCGGCACGGCCCGGCTGCGGTGGGAGTGGTCGAGCGAGGGCCGGGGCGCGCTCGCGGCGTCGACCAACTCCAGGGCGCGGGCCCCGTGGCCCTTGACGCACTCGGGGTCCGGGCCGTCGAGGGGCAGCCCGGTGAAGAACTTCGCCGCCATGCACCCGCCCCGGCAGCTGTCGTACGCGGAGCAGGACTGGCACGCGCCGCCGCTCTGCGGCTCGCGCAGGCTGGCGAACAGCTCCGAGTGCTGCCACACCTGCTGGAAGCCGCCGGCACCGCGGACGTTGCCGGCCAGGAAGCTGTCGTGGATGGCGAACGGGCAGGCGTACACGTCGCCTACCGGGTCGATCAGGCACACCACCCGGCCCGCGCCGCAGAGGTTGAGTCCGGGCAGCGCGTCGCCGTACCCGGCGAGGTGGAAGAACGAGTCGCCGGTCAGCACGTTCTCGCCGCGGGCGACGAGCCAGTCGTACAGCTCGCGCTGCTGGGCGTCGGTGACGTGCAGCTCGTCCCAGACGTCCGCGCCGCGCCCGGACGGCCGGAGCCGGGTGATGCGCAGCTGGGCCCCGTACCGGTCGGCGATCGCCTGGAACGCGTCGAGCTGGCCGACGTTGTGGCGCGTCATCACCACCGAGATCTTGAAGCCGCGGAAGCCCGCGTCGGCCAGGTGCTGCATGGCCCGCAGAGCCGTGTCGTACGACCCGGCGCCCCGGACCGCGTCGTTGACCTCCGCGGTCGCGCCGTCGAGGGAGATCTGCACGTCCACGTAGTCGCTGGCCGCGAGCCGCGCGGCGGCGGCCGCGTCGATCTTGATGCCGTTGGTGGAGAACTTGACCCCAACGTGGTGGGCGGCCGCGTAGTCGACCAGCTCCCAGAAGTCGGGGCGGACGGTGGGCTCGCCGCCGCCGATGTTGACGTAGAAGACCTGCATGCGCTCGAAGCAGTCGATCAGCGCCTTGCACTCCGCGGTCGACAGCTCCCGGGGGTCGCGGCGGCCCGAGCTGGACAGGCAGTGCCGACAGCTGAGGTTGCAGGCGTACGTGAGCTCCCAGGTGAGGCAGATGGGGGCGTCGAGGCCGTACTGGAACTGCTCGACGAGCGGCAGCGGGGCTGTGGTCACGGCTCGCTCCGGTCGGTGATCATGGCGGAGGCGGCCAGCGTCGCGAGCGCGGCCCGGTAGGTCGGCAGGTCGCGGTCGGGTACGCCGGCGGCGAGGCAGGCGGCCCGGGCGGTCGGGGCCGCGTCGAGCGCGCGCAGGACCGCGAGCAGGACTGGGCTCTTGAGGAACGACAGTCGGCGGGTGCCGAAGTGGTAGAGCAGCGCGCCGAACCGCTCGCGGCGGATCGAGACGCGCGGGTGCACCCGCCAGGCGGCGTCGAGGTCGAACGACGGGACCCGGGTCAGGGCCAGCGGCTCAGTAGACACCGCACATGCCGTCGATCGAGACCTCCTCGACGAGGATGTCCGCGATGATCTGGTCGTCCTCCGGCGGCACGATCGGGGCGGTCGACTCGAGCGTGGTCGTCGCGGTGGGGGCCATGGCGTCTCCGGGGCGTGAGGGGCTGTGCCGAACAGAGCGGCACGCTAGCCGACGCGCTGCGCGGGGGCCGATCGGGGCCCGTACCGGCCGCGATCGTGCCCTGGCAGGCGGATCTCGATCTCGCGACAGGGCCTTCGACGGGAGTCGCGCGCCGCTGGTGTATCGTTGGTGTATGACTCGCACCAACGTGGATATCGATGACGTTGCCTGCCAGGTGGTGATGCGTCGCTACCGGCTTCACACCAAACGAGAGGCGATCAACCTTGCTCTGCGCGAACTCGCAGCGGAGTTGACCGTCGACGAGGCCCGTCGGCTCAAGGGTTCTGGTTGGGACGGTGACTTGGGCGAGTTGAGGCAGACACGAGTCGCGCCGTGATCCTCGTGGACAGCTCGGCGTGGATCGAGTTCTTGCGGGGCACCGGATCCGCGGTCTGTGACGAGGTCGACCGTCTGCTCGACGCGGACCTAGCGATCACTGACGCTGTCGCTATGGAGGTGCTCGCGGGGGCGCGCGACGAGAAGCATCTTCACGAATTGCGTGGTCTGCTGGGTCGCGCCGATATGGCCCACTGTGACTCCGCCGACTACCTGAGCGCGGCAATTCTGTATCGACGCTGCCGCCAGCGGGGCGAAACCGTTCGTCGTCTTATCGACTGCCTGATTGCCGCCGTGGCCATTCGCCATGGCATGCCGGTGCTCCACAGTGATGCTGACTTCGACGTGCTGGCGCGTCACACGGACCTGATCACTCATCGTCCAGCTGGTCGTTGACTCAGGCGGCGCCGATCACGCTGGTCACGCTTGCCTGGATGATGCCGCCGATCATGCCAACCGCGACGACCTGGGACAGCGCAGCCCGGCACCTCATCCGCACGATGAGCTCGGAGATCGAACCCGTCGGCTGGATACGCTCCGCCCCGTGACCACCGTCGCCCTGCGCAGCCGTCGCGAGTCCGACGAGGACGACCTCTACGCACTGGCCAGCGATCTCGACTCGTGGGAGCAGCGCACGCCGCGTTCGCCGACCGCGATGACGCTTGCCGAGTTCCGCGACCGTCAGAGCCGGTTGCCAGCTGTGGTCGTGTTCGTCGTGGAGGCCGGCGGCGAGCTCGCAGGGCAGGTCACGGTCATGGACGAGGACCCTCTGGCGCGCCACGCGGAGATCGGCATCGCCCTGCTCGCCGACGCACGCGGCCGGGGCATCGGCACCGAGGCGCTCCGCCAGGTCGTCCGGTTCTGCTTCGTCCGGCGCAACCTGCACCGCGTGCACGCCGTCGCGCTGGCGACGAACCTCGCATCGCTCGGCGCCTGCCGTAAGGCCGGGTTCGTCGAGGAGGGACGTCGCCGCGAGCACGCCTGGGTCTGCGGCGAGTATGTCGACGAGATCGCGCTGGGACAGCTCCGGTCGGACTGGAACAGGCGCGAGCAGGGCTAGCTCTGGTAGCAAGCGTGAGGAGCGGTCTGCGTGGCCACACTGGTGATCCGGGATCTGGCTGAGGACGTGAAGGCGCGGTTGCGGGTGCAGGCGGCCGAGCATGGCCGCTCGATGGAGGCCGAGGCGCGGGCATTGTTGACGACGGCGCGTCGGCTTCGGCATCGCGGAGGAGTTCCTGGCCCACGGAGCTTCGGTCCTCATCACCGACCTGGCGCAGGCAGCCGTTGACGATGCCGTCTCCAGACTGGGCAAGGGCGCGTCCGGCATCGTCGCGGACGTCACCGACTTCGCCTCCATGGAGTTGGCCTTCGAAACGGTCATCGCCCAGCACGGGCGACTCGACGCCGTTGTCGCCAACGCCGGGGTCGGTGACAGCAACCCCTTGGGGCAGATCACTGAAAAGCAGTTCGACTTCGTTTACGGCGTCAACGTCAAAGGCGTCCTCTTCACCATCCAGCCGGCGCTCCCACTGCTGCAGGCCACCGGCGGAACCGTCGTCGTCATCGGCTCGACCGCCTCGATCCAGCCACCAGCCGGGAGCCTTTACGGCGGGGCGAAGGCCGCTGTCCGCGCCATGGTCCGAACCTGGATCCAGGACGTCAAGGGCACCGGCGTACGCATCAACGTCTTAAGCCCAGGCGCCGTCGACACGCCTTCGCTGCGCAGCGCTCTCGCCGGTGCCGCCGGCGCGGACCAGGTCGACGCCCTGGTAACCAAGATGGGCGAGGGAAACCCGCTCGGCCGGCTCGCCGAGCCCCGCGAGATGGGCAGGATCGCCGTCTTCCTCTCCAGCGACGCCTCCAGCTTCATAACCGGCGTCGAGCTCTTCGCCGACGGCGGAATGGCACAGACCGGGTGAGCGCCGCCGAGCCGGCGAGAGCAGCGGGTCGGCCTCGACGCGGTCACAGAACGCGGTGATCAACCGCGCGACGGATTCACTGCCGCCTGCCAAGTCATAGAGCGATGGAGCTTCTGCCATGAGGCAAGGGTTGCAAGCATCGATGGGCCGGGCCCATTCGGGCGTCTCTGCCGGGGGAGTGGGGCCCACTTGGTGCGCGGCGCGTGCCAGCATTCGGTTCATGATCGGTCGTCTTCATCACATCGTGCTCGACTGTCCCGACCCGCATGTGTTGGCGAGCTTCTACTCGCAACTCCTGGGCGAACCGATCTCCTACATCAGCGAGAACTGGGTCGTGGTGTCGGCGAGCTCGAAGGCGTCGGGCTTGGCCTTTCAGCTCGCTCCGGCACATCAACCGCCTACCTGGCCGAATCCGGAGATCCCGCAACAGTTCCACCTCGACGTCATGGTGGAGGACGTTGCTGCGGCGACTCCGCACCTCTTGCAGCTGGGAGCGACCAAGCTCGATGGCGAGGGCGTGTTCGCTGATCCGGCCGGGCATCCGTTCTGCCTCGTTCGCCGCCCCGGATGGGCCGCCCCGATACTGCCCGGGGTGCCCGACGTGCCCTAGCTCTGGCGCTGCGGAGAGATCATTGTGTGGCCGCACTGTGCGGGTCGGTTTCCAGCCACCGCCCCGGATCTTCGAACCGGGCCGTGGCACGCGAGACACAAAGGCCTTCCAGCCACATAGACGAGCCTCGACGTTGCGCCCTGTATCGATATCTGTCAACATAGACGGATGTCGAAGTTACGAGCGCCGCTGCCGGTGCTTGAGGATGCGGTGGCGTGTTGTGCGCCGATGGGTGTCGAGCCGATGAGCGCGGAGCAGGCCGAGCATGTGGCCGGCCTGCTGAAGGCGCTGTCCGACCCCATCCGGCTGCGACTGATGTCGATCATCGCCGCGGCCGAGGAGACCTGCGTGTGTGACCTGACCGCGCCGTTCGCGGTGTCGCAGCCGACGATCAGTCACCACCTCAAGGTCCTTCGCGAGGCGGGGTTGGTCGAGTGTGAACGGCGCGGCACGTGGGTCTGGTATCGGGCGCAGCGTGAGGCCTTGGACGCGGTTGGTGCCCTGTTCACCAGTACGCTGATCAGGGCATGACCGGGCCCTTGGCCCGGCGGGCGTTCGCCGAGTTCCTCGGCACCGGCCTGTTGGTTGTGGTGGTCATCGGATCCGGGATCACCGCGCAACGGCTCAGCACCGACAGCGGGCTGGAGCTGCTGGAGAACGCGCTCGTGACCGCCGCGGCCCTTCCGGTGCTCATCTTGGTGTTCGGGCCGATCAGCGGCGGCCACTTCAACCCGATCGTGTCCCTCGCGGACTGGCTGCTCGGCCGCGCGAGGAGATCGGGGATCAGCACCCGCGACGTCGCCGCCTACCTGCCGGCCCAGGTCACTGGCGCGATCGGGGGAGCGTGGCTGGCTAACGCGATGTTCGCCGTACGCCAACACCTGTCCACGCACTCACGAACCGGTGCCCATCTCTGGCTCGGCGAGATCGTGGCTACGGCTGGGCTGCTCCTCGTCATCGTCGCGTTGGCTAGGTCAGGGCGAGCCGCACAGACCGCCTGGGCCGTCGGCGCCTACATCGGCGCTGCCTACTGGTTCACCTCCTCAACCTCGTTCGCCAACCCCGCTGTTGCGGTCGGCCGGATGTTCAGCGACACCTTCGCCGGCATCGCGCCGTCATCGGTACCGGGGTTCGTGATCGCCGAGCTGATCGGCGGCGCGCTGGGTCTCGTACTCATCGCCGTCCTCTACCCCCACGCCAGCGAGACCGCCGACCAGATGGTCGTTCCGCATGACGCCGACGCGATGGAGCTCGCGACATGACCAAGCCTGCGACCAGGCCAGTGGTGCTGTTCGTCTGCGTCCACAACGCCGGCCGGTCCCAGATGGCCGCCGCCCTGCTCGACCACCACGCGGCCGGTCGGGTCAGTGTGCGCAGCGGCGGCTCGACGCCCGCCGAACAGGTCAACCCAGCGGTGATCGCTGTCATGGCCGAACTCGGACTCGACCTGAGCAAGGAGTTCCCCAAGCCGCTGACCACTGCCGCGGTTCAGGCAGCGGACGTCGTGATCACTATGGGCTGCGGTGACGCCTGCCCGATCTTCCCCGGCAAGCGCTACCTCGACTGGGACCTACCCGACCCCGCCGGCCGTTCGGTCGATGACGTGCGCCCGATCCGTGACGAGATCGATCGCCGGGTCCAGACCCTGCTCGCCGAACTCACCGAAGGCGCTCCGCTGGCCGTCGAGCCGATGAGCACCGAACACGCCACCGCGGTGCTGACCATCTATCAAGCCGGCCTCGACACCGATGACGCGTCCTTTGAAGCGACAGCGCCGGCGTGGACGACCTGGGACGCGGGCCACCTGCGAGAGCATCGATTCGTCGCGACGGACGCTGACGCCGCCGTGCTCGGCTGGGTGGCGTGCTCGGCGGTCAGCGAGCGCTGTGTCTACGCGGGTGTCGTCGAGACCAGTGTCTACATCGCACCCGAGGCCCGCGGCCAGGGCGTCGGCAAAGCACTGATGACCGCGCTCATCGAATCCACCGAGCACGCCGGGATCTGGACCCTGCAGACCGGCATCTTCCCGGAGAACACCGCCAGCATCGCCCTGCACGAGGCCGTTGGTTTCCGGATCGTGGGACGACGCGAACGCATCGGACAACACCACGGCCGATGGCGCGACACCCTGTTCCTCGAGCGCCGCAGCACCCGAATCTGAACGCCGAACGCGCGGCCGGCGTGGGAGATCGCGCAGGTACGAATTGCGTTCCGCTCCGCAGATCGGTGCGGCTGAGGGGACGGCGGCTGCTGGCGTGACGGGTGTTCAAGCGGTGAGCAGCTGTAAGTCCAGATCGGGAAACTGGGTGAACGCGGCGTCGGTCGTCACCAAGGTGTATCCGGCCGAGCGTGCGAATGCTGCCAGGTAGGCGTCCATCCACCGTTTGGGGGAAGCTTTCGCCGTGACGGCGAATTCAGCCCAGGCCGCTTCGATGCCGGCCGGTTCCTTGTCCATGAGATCGATCCGGTCGTCTGCCGAGAGGTTCTCGTATGTCCGCCACGCGGCGCGGTTGGTCAGCGGTGGGTTGCCGTAGGGGGCCAGCACCGCGCTCGTCGTGAGCAGCCGAAGCACGCTCTGCTGGGTTGCGCGACAGAACAGCACAGATCGCGGCGCGGAGGTCGTGTCGAACCAATCCCGGGCCGCGCGATGGTGGACGTGGGCTGATAGAACCAGCGACAGCCACACATTGCTATCGCAGAGATTCATCGGATGCCACGACTGTGCTCGCCTCTGCGGCAAGCAGAATTGCAGCGGTCCGCTCCGGGGTCATCTCCTCGGTTGGCGCCGCCGGGTGGGCGCACCGAACCAAGGGGAGCCGGACCCGACGTGGAGCCATGTGCGTGGGCCCGGGTGGGTCAGCCAGGCCACGGCGGACTACCTCAGCCATGACGTCTTTGACTCGCCGTCCTTCTCTGGCCGCGCGCACCTTCACCTCTCGGATCAACTCGTCCGGCAACTCTACTGTTGTCTTCACAACAGCCATATTACCAGGAAGCTGGGAAAGTGGCTTGTAGCTTCCGCGGCTCTCAGCCGGTGAGCAGGCCGAAGCCTTCGAGACTGTCCGCGGTGTCGACGATGGTGTCCGCGGCCGGGCGTGGGTCCCAGCCCAGCAGGTCTCGAGCTCGGGACACGTCGAACTGGTTCGCCGGCGCAGGATCGCCGGCTACCTCTTGAGTCGGGCACTTCGCGGCTCGTTCGCCGAGCCGGTCGCGCAGGATCTCCCCCATGCCCAGCCACGAGATCGCCGGCGGAGACGTGAGTAGGAACCGTTTGCCGGCGGCCTCCGCAACCCCGATCGCCGTGACATGGGCCTCGGCTACCTCGCGCACGTCGGCGACTCCGAACGACTGCCTCGGTGCCTCGGACATCCCGCCCGTCAACATGGCAGCGACCGCGCTGACGGTGCTGGCTACCACCGGGGCCAGCAGGGGACCGAAGATGCCGGTCGGGTTGAGCACCACCAGCTCAGGGAACCCGCCGCCGGCGACGAGGTCCCAGGCGGCTCGCTCCGCGATGACCTTCGACAGCGGGTAGGCCGCGAGCGTCTCCGACGGCTCGGTCCAGTCGGCCTCGTTCCATGGGCGGCCCACGGACCGCCCGTAGCCGATCGCCGCGAACGAGGAGGTGAGCACGACCCGTCGGACGCCACCGGCCCGCGCCGCGGTGAGGACCCGCACCGTACCGTCGCGCGCCGGGACGACGAGGTCATTGGCGTCCTTGGGCTGCGTCGTGGGGATTGGCGACGCTACGTGCAGCACGCTCTCACAGCCTGCCACCGCCTCGGCCCAGCCAGCATCGTCCGTGAGGTCGGCGACCACGAACTCCAGACCGGACGGATGCGCGCCGCCCTCGGTGACCATCGCCCGAACCTGTTCACATCGGTCCAGGTCACGAACGGTGGTCCGTACGCCGTACCCGGCACGGAGCGCCGCGACCAGCGTGTGGGAACCGACGTAGCCGGAGCCGCCGGTGACGAGGACGCTGCTCACGCCCGCGCCGCCCAGGCACGCATCTCCTCGAGTACCACAGCCTCAGCGTCGGTGTCGCCCCGTTCCCGCGCCGCCCACAGTCCGGTCTTCATCTCGATATATCCAAGCCGTGCCTGCGCCTGGTCGAGCTCGGCCCGTAGCCGGACCGCATGGCGCTCGAGCAGCACCCGCTGGGCGTGCGCGTCGCCGTCGGCCCGTTGCGAGCGATAGGCACGCAGGTCGTTGACCCCCATCCCGGTGGCCCGTAGGCAAGCCAGCCAGGACAGGTCATGCACGACGTCCTCGGGATAGTGACGGTGCCCGCTGCTTTCCCCGCGGGGGACTGGCTCGACCAGTCCGATGCGCTCGTAGTAGCGGAGCGTCGCCTGGCTCAGCCCCGTCCGCTCGGACACCTCGTGAATCATCATGCGTCCACTGTGCACAACTTCAAGCGCTTCAGGTCAAGCCCGGTCACGGCCTCGCTGGTTGGCACGCGAGGGCCAGGCGCTCACTCATCACGGAAATGCTCCCACGCCCGCACTGCCGGCAGGACGTAACGAGTCCATGATGCCTACGTCACCTACATCCGGGGCCAGCGAGCTGAGCGGCCAGGAGCAGACAGAAAAGGACCTTCATCCCGGCTACGTCATGGTGAAGGTGTGAGGAGAGCTCTGTGGTGCACCCAGCCATACACAATGCGAACTTTTCATGCGCGCTTGTTCTCGGGGAGCCTGTCGTCTTGGCGGGGCGGCACGCGAAGGTCAGGCGCAAGGGCTACGGGGCACGCCCGGCCCGAGGGAGCGGGGGAAGCGATCGGTAGTGACGTTCGACTGGAGTGATCGTTGGGCATGTGCCGGAACGGTCGCCATCGCTCGCCTTGCGGCACGAGCGGACGTCAAGATGAGTCGCCAGAGACGGCCGGATGGAACGGGTACTGGGCGTACGCCGCGTCCAGGATCGGGTTGTTCCACTCTGCGAGTCCTGCGTCGCTGTGCAACTTGGCGATCGTCCGGGCAACGTCGTAGCCGGCGTCAGACTCGCGGTCGGTGATGTCGAGCAGCACACCGCTCGGGTCGGTGGCGAGGGTCAGAGTGACGGTGTTCTCCAGATCCTCCAGCGACAGGACGGGTGTCGGGACGGTGGGGTCGGGCAGCCCTTCGCGGTAGATGGGGCTGTTGATGAGGTGGTGCGGCTCGGCGGTGACCACCATCCCTCGGACCGGCCGGTCGGTCGGGATGTCCGCGAGCACCGTGTGGCCGGAGGCCAGCATCTGCGCCGTCGTCGCGATCTGGCCGAAGCCCTTCCCGACGTCCTTCTTGACGTCGTCGAAGAACGCTTCGACGTCGAGGCGGCCGCCCTGCGAGACCCTCGCCGACTTGACTTCGACTAGAACGACAACAGAGGGGAGGACGACGATCCAGTCGACGGTCTTGCTCGCGCCGTTCTTGCCGTAGAGCCGTTCCGGGGTGACGGCCGCGCCGGGGACTAGTGCAAGCTGATCGCCGACGTACATCTCGACGAGCCGCCCTAGGTCTCGGGTGAACTTGTCCTGCCAGAGCTTCTGCCCCAGGTGGTAAACGCTGGCGACGCTCGCCTTGTCGGCGACAAGTTTGGTCGCAGGCGCGACGTATGTGCCGTCGGGCATCCGGACGTAGGGCGTGACCACGAGCGGGTTCAGGTCGTACTTGCGGAGCTCGGGCTCTGGGTTCCTGTTGCTGCGGGAGCGCTCCGCGACGGTTGCATAGTCCGCACCGAACGCCCGGTGGAAGACGTGGAGGAGCACATCTGTCGGGATCTCGGCGATGACCGGGGCGAAGTTGGGCTGCGAGAACCAGTCGAGGTTGAGGCGTCCGGCGTTCATCTGCGCGCCGACGGTGAAGATCAGCGCTGCGCCGAAGTAAGTGTTCGGGTCGGTGCCGAGCATCTCGACGACGGCGGTCGAGGTGAGCACTTCGTACGTCGCGTCGAAGGGCCGGTTGAACATGGCGCCAAGACGGGCCATCTCCGGGAAGCTGGCGGACTGCCAGTCCGCCTGGCTGTAGACCATCCGGAGAATCATGTCGAACGGTCCGTCGGCTTCGGTGAGGAACGGATCGGCCAGATCGTTGTAGCGGTTGTGAAGGTCGCGGAGTGCTTGCGGGGTGACTGGCGTCCTGCGGTGCTCATTGCCGTATGCGAGGGACTCGCGGGCGATCTCGGCGAGCGCCCACGGGTACATGCCTCGGCGGTCGACCTTCAGCGGTCCGCCGTCGAACAAGCGGGCGCTTGCCTCTGCGACGGCGGGCAGCAGCTCAGAGGGCGCGTGCGCTCGGACGCGCTGTTTGAACTCGGCCCAGCGCGTGGCCTTCGACGTGTAGCCGGGGTCACGCCCGCGCCTGCCGCGTGCGGCTTCCAGAGGCTCGGTCACGGCGACAGGGTAGGCGGGTACTCAGACACCCGGGACTCGGCAAAGGTCACCACTCGGCGTTGCCAAGAACCATCGCTATTCGTCGTGTGAACACTGCCCTGCGGCGCTACACCCAAGGCACGTCCTGGACGATCTCCCAGCCTTGGCCGCGCCGGTAGTGGAGCCCGGGTCCAGGGCAGTCTGGCCAAACCCACAGGTCCGTGAGGTCGTCGGGGGGCTCGTAAGCGGGCAGGACATAGGCCGCCGCCCCTGGATCGTTGCTGGCGTCCAGGGCTAGGGCAATGGCGAGCCCAGCCTCAGATGCGCTATCGACCTGTAGGTACAGGTGCCGCTTGTCACCATCGGCGCGGCGAAGCTTCCGGACGTGCTCGATGACGCTCGGCTCTCGAAACGCGGCGGCCAACCAGGCGTCTACGCCTCTGCCCTGGACTCCTCTGGCTCCCGTACTGCCCCCGGTGAGATTCACGATGCCGGCCGTGCCCTCGGCCTCCCGGTAAGAGGCTGCCTCGATGCCGAGCGAGTTCATGAGCTCAGCTACCTCGATGGGACAGTTGCCGGGCGCGATCAGTCGGCCTGCCTGCTTAGCGGCGTCGAGGACGGTGTTGAGTCCGGGAACTCGCGGCACGTCGCGCGTGTCGACATGAGGGCGGAGGTAGAGAGTCCACTCGCCGGAAGTCGGCACTGTGAACGCACCATGCTTGATGGTCGCCGCTCGCTGCACCTTGCGGCGCTTGTCGGGCCGGGAGGTCACCTCCACATGGCCGGACACGTTGGGGTCGACCAGCCTGTAGTCGGGGAGACCGCTGGTCCCAGGAACATCAGCGGGCTCCAGTGGTCCCACATTCGGTTCAAGGCGACGCCGGGCAAGCTTCTCTTCAGGCGATTCCTCACCGCTTCCGCTCATGTCCTGGTCCTCCCCCCGCGCTGTAGCTGCCGACTGTGACCGGCCTACAAACAGGCGCGTCGCGCAGGCCAGCCATCTCTCTCCTAACCGCCGAGACAGGCCCCAGTCAGAGCGGAGGAGCCTCGCTCTCGACCGAGCAGAGCTGTCATAAGCGGACGTCGTGGCTGGGCCTACGCGCGGCGGAATGGGCTATGCAGAACGCTGAAGTGGACGGCTGCGGCTGGCGCACGGTGAGGATCGTGCGGGCCGAAGCGCTGACCGCGCTCAGGAGGGTACGCCGGCGACTCCAGCGGGTCCCGACCGCAGAGCGCAGTCAGGCGCTCGGCGCGTTGCCCCAACCACCGAGGTAGTGGCGCGAGCGGCAGGCGGCCCCGAGGACCAAAGAGAGCACGGGATCTGTGGGCGCGTTCGTCACGGTCTTGGCACTTTGGACGTCCCAAGGCTCGAACTCGACGCGCGGCAGCGGCCAGACGTTCGTGCCGCTGCGAGCCCACCGGGCCTTCCGCTCGTCGGCGCTCGTCGCTTGCGGAACCATCCGGAGGGCGTTGAGGTTGTCGCGCACCGCCTCGTACAAGTCCCTATCGCGCAGGTGGACAGCGAGGTCCAGCACGACGGTGGCGAGGTAACTCGACGTCCGGCGCTCCAACGTCGTGCCCGCTAGCGAGCCCGCGAGCAGACGCTCCGCGGTCTTCTCCTCATCTTCGGCGAGAGACGCCAGCCCGAGGCCGGCAAGTTCCTCGTCGTAGCGATCGAGCAACCAACGGGCGACCCGTGCGAGGTATGCCGTCGCCGCCGCGGCATCGAAGGTTGCAAGCATCACGGTGACGGCGACGACCGAGGGCGCGAAGAGGTCTCCGACCGGGCGGGCAGCGCCGGGTTGCTCGGCCATGCCGCGCAGCGCATCCTCGAACCGGGTCGCCGCGGCGCCGTCCCCGGCCTCTCGAGCCAGTGCCAGTCCGAGGGCCACGGCTTCCGCCACCCGGCAGCAAATCACCGGATACGTCAGCATTGCCAACTGGCTCACCGTCGAACGTACGAAGTCGAGCGGGTCCGCCAGCAAGGGCATGGTCTGTTCGCAGATCTGTAAGGCCAACCCGAGAGCCAACCTCTTCGCCCCCGACTTGGCGTCGCCGGAAGCAGCCGGATCGTGCTCGGTCGCACGGATCAGCTGGAGCGCGATACACAACGCCAGGTCGAGCCGCTTGGTCCGCAGCAGAGCGTTGACGAGAATTGCGGCCTCAACAGACGCCCGCGGTGCGCTGCCCGTCGGCGGGAGCCAGCGTCGCGCGTACGCCTCGATGCTCCGGTCCGTGACCCCTCCGTCCCGTACGGACGTCAGCATCCCCATCAGCTCGGCGTGCATCTCGTCACCTGCAATGCCGATGATTGGGTCGTCGCACAGCCACTCGACGAGGTCGGGCTTCTCCCAGATCTCCAGGTCGGCCAAGCCCCTGGCCTCCACCGACTTGCGATACTCGGTGACGTCGGCCGGGGCCGCCCCCTTCAACCGGCCAGTGGTGACGAGCACCGCGACGCGCGGGAGGTCTGGGTCGAACGACGGGTGCCCAATGGTGTTGTACTCGCACTCCTCCAACTGTGGGCGGACCGCGCGCCACTCGGGCTGGCCGATGTCACCGGCCTTGGACTGTATGACGTACTGCCGCGTCTCCTCCCTGTCGGGGTCGGTTCTCTTCGCCAGGACGTCCTTCCCGAACTCGAAGGCACCGTGAATGAAGCGAATGTCGGTGAAGCCGCGAGCGTGGAGAAGGGCCAGCAGTGGGCCGTCGAACTCGCGCTCGGTCAGGGTGTCAAGGAAGGTCCCGACGACGTCGCGAAGCAAGCCACTCCTCCTTTCGGCGCTCCAAGATCGCGTCTAGACGCGCTTCTTGTTCGGGCGTGGGTTGCTTGTCGCGCATCTTCGCGATCTGCTCCGGGTGCATGACGATCGTGAGGTTGGGGTGACCCTCGTCGTCGAAAGACATTTCGATCGTCTCCAGGGTCTCCGCGAACACGTCGAAGAAGTCACAGCCCCCGGCCTCGATGGTGTTGCCGTACTTGTTGGTTACTGCGGAAATGTGCTCAAGCATGCCGCGGACCATCTGGCTGCCCATTGAGTCGGCGAGCGCGTACAGGTCCGCCAGAAACTGGTCCAGGTTAAACGCCGCCACGTCCTCGATCGACACCGTCCACTCGTGCCGGATGGCTATCGGGCGGTAGAGCGAAGACGCCTCGGCTGGAAGAGCCTCGCCCTCGGCCTGCGGCGGTGGGCCCTCGGCGAGCTCCTCCCGGGTCACCTGCGCGAGCAGCGGGTGGAGAGCACGAGCAAGTTCCCGCGACGCGCCGCTGAACCAGCGCACCCCGCCGATGTCGTACTCGCGCGGCATGACCCACGGCTCCTCGGGCCGGTCGGCTGCAGCCTCCGGTGCGTCCTCACTGTCCATGGCTTCCACCTTGTCGCAACCCTCCGACAGTGTGCCGGAAGGCGGTGGCATCGAGTTGTCGATTCTCCCTTCGCGTCATTCTGAGCGGAGTGACTCACCGTTGGGGTCGGAGGGCCTGCAGCCGTGGGCGAGCAACCATCCTCAACTCGGCAGTAGCGGACGAAGTGAAGCGTCGCTATCGACCGGATCATGCCCGGCTTGCTCACCAACCCGAGTCGACGGCCGCCTCACGCTCAAAGGTTCGCCAGGTATGGCTGGGATCCGCGTGGTGCCCCCGGCAGGATTCGAACCTGCGCTTTCGCCTCCGGAGGGCGACGCTCTATCCCCTGAGCTACGGGGGCCGGGGCCGCCCAGGCTACCGCAGCGGCCGACCTGGGTGGTCATCCCGCAGACCACCACCGCCGCCCTGATCTCGACCCTGCGCGGCTACCTCGGCGGCACGATCGTCAGCTGAGCCGAGCGCGGAACCAGAGTGCGCCGCAGCGAGGTCCCACTACCCTTGCGCCATGACGCCGGCCGAGCTCTCGCGCGCCCTCGTCAGCGCCGTCGAGGGCGCCGTCGCCGCGGGCGAGCTAGCCGTCCCCGTGCCCGCGGAGATCGCCGTCGAGCGCTCGCGCAACCCCGAGCACGGCGACTACGCCTCCTCGATCGCGCTCCAGCTGGCCAAGCCGGCCGGGCGCCCGCCCCGAGCGGTCGCCGACCTGCTGGCGGCCCGGCTGCGCGGGACGGCCGGGGTGGCGAAGGTCGAGGTCGCCGGTCCCGGCTTCCTGAACGTCACGCTCGCCGCCGCCGCTCTGGGTGAGGTCGCCCGCGCGGTCGTGGCGGCGGGTCCCGCGTACGCATCGAACGCGTCGTTGTCCGGACAGCGGCTCAACCTCGAGTTCGTCAGCGCCAACCCCACCGGCCCGATGCACCTCGGCGGCGTGCGGTGGGCCGCGGTCGGCGACGCCCTCGGCCGCATCCTGACGGCCTCGGGCGCGCTGGTGACGCGCGAGTACTACTTCAACGACCACGGCGCGCAGATCGACCGCTTCTCCCGGTCGCTGCTCGCCTCCGCACGGGGCGAGGCAACACCCGAGGACGGGTACGGGGGCGCCTACATCGCCGACATCGCCCAGACGGTGGTGGCCCGCAACCCCGGGGTCCTGGGCGGGGACGACGAGACCGCGCAGGAGGTCTTCCGCCGCGACGGCGTCGAGCTGATGTTCGCCGAGATCAAGGCGTCGTTGCTGGACTTCGGCGTCGTCTTCGACGTCTACTTCCACGAGAACGACCTGCACTCCTCCGGCCGCGTCACCGAGGCGATCACCCGGCTGCGGGACAAGGGGCACGTGTACGAGGAGGGCGGCGCGGTCTGGCTGCGGACGACCGACTTCGGCGACGACAAGGACCGGGTGCTCGTCCGGTCGAACGGCGAGCCGGCCTACTTCTCCGGTGACGTGGCCTACTACCTCGACAAGCGGGAGCGCGGCTTCGACAAGGTCGTGATCATGTTGGGCGCCGACCACCACGGCTACCTCGGCCGGATGCGCGCCATGGCAGCCTGCTTCGGCGACGACCCGGACCACACCCTCGAGCTGCTGATCGGGCAGCTGGTCAACCTGGTACGCAACGGCGAGCCGGTCCGGATGTCCAAGCGGGCTGGAACGGTGATCACCCTCGAGGACCTCGTCGAGGCCATCGGCGTCGACGCCGCCCGGTACGCCCTCGCGCGCGCCTCCAGCGACTCGATGCTGGACATCGACCTCGACCTCTGGGCCCGGCAGGCCAGTGACAACCCGGTCTTCTACGTGCAGTACGCCGGGGTCCGGGCCGCCTCGATCGCCCGCGGCGCCGCCGAGATGGGCCTGGCCCTGCCCGCCGACGTCGACGTCGCCCTGCTGACCCATCCGCGCGAGCAGGAGCTGCTGCTGCTGCTGGCCGAGCTGCCGCGGGTGGTGGCCAGCGCCGCCGAGCTGCGCGAGCCGCACCGGGTGGCCCGGTACCTCGAGCAGGTGGCCCGCGCCGCGCAGCGGGTCTTCGACGACTGCCGGGTGCTGCCGCGCGGCGACGAGGCGGTCACCGACACCACGTACGCGCGACTGCTGCTCTGGCAGGCCGTACGCATCGTGCTGGCGACGGGTCTGGGTCTGCTCGGCGTCAGCGCCCCGGAGCGGATGTGAACCTCGACCCCGCGGTCTGGCCGGCGACGGCCACCGCCGCGGACGGCGTGCTCCACCTCGGGGGCCTCGCCGTCACCGACCTCGCCCGCGAGTACGGCACCCCGCTGTTCGTGCTGGACGAGGCCGACTTCGTCGCCCGGGCCCGCGCGTGGGGACGGGCCTTCGCCGGCGGCGACGTCTACTACGCCGGCAAGGCCTTCCTGTGCACCGCGGTCGCCCGGTGGATCGCCGCGGAGGGCCTCTCCCTCGACGTCTGCACCGGCGGCGAGCTGGCGGTGGCGCTGGCGGCGGACTTCCCGCCCGCCCGCATCGCCTTCCACGGCAACAACAAGTCGGTCGCCGAGCTGGAGCGCGCGGTCGAGGTCGGGGTCGGTCGGATCGTGCTCGACAGCCTCGAGGAGATCGACCGGCTGGCCATCCTCGGCGCGCCGCAGAAAGTCCTGCTGCGGGTGACCCCCGGCGTCGAGGCACACACCCATGAGTACGTGGCCACCGGCCAGGAGGACCAGAAGTTCGGGTTCTCGCTCGCCTCCGGGGCCGCGGCCGACGCCGTCCGCCGGGTGCTGCGGACACCGACCCTCGAGCTGGTCGGGCTGCACGCGCACATCGGCTCGCAGATCTTCGACACCGCCGGGTTCGGCCTGGCCGCGCACCGGATGGTGGGGCTGCTCGCCGAGATCCGGGACGAGCACGGCCTGGAGCTGGCCGAGCTGGACCTCGGCGGCGGCCTGGGCATCGCGTACACCAGCGCCGACGCGCCGCTGCCGGTCGCCGAGGTGGCCGAACGGCTCACGTACCTGGTGGCCAAGGAGTGCGCCGCGGCCGGCCTCGCGACCCCGCGCCTGGCGGTCGAGCCCGGGCGGGCGATCGCCGGCCCGAGCACGGTGACCGTGTACGAGGTGGGCACCGTCAAGGACCTGCCCGGACTGCGTACCTACGTGTCCGTCGACGGCGGGATGAGCGACAACATCCGCACCGCCCTGTACGACGCGCACTACACCGCGGTGCTGGCCTCGCGCCGCTCCGACGCGCCGGCGCGGCCGGTGACGATCACCGGGAAGCACTGCGAGAGCGGCGACATCGTCGCCCACGACGTCCCGCTGCCGGCCGACCTGCGGCCGGGTGACCTGCTCGCGGTCCCGGCCTCCGGCGCGTACCACCGGTCGATGGCGAGCAACTACAACCACGTGCCTCGGCCGCCCGTGGTCGCGGTCCGCGATGGCGGCGCGCGGGTGCTCGTCCGCCGCGAGACCGAGGCCGACCTGCTGGCCCTGGACGTGTCGTGACCGGCCGCGAGATCGGCGTCGCGGTGCTGGGCGCCGGCACCGTGGGCAGTGAGGTCCTCCGGCTGCTGCACGACCAGGCGGCCGAGCTGGCGGCGCGCGTCGGTACGCCGCTGGTGGTGCGCGGCATCGCCGTGCGCCGTCCCGACCGCGTCCGTGACCTGCCCGTCGACCCGGCCCTGTTCACCAAGGACGCGGCGGCGCTGGTCGTCCGCCCGGATGTCGACGTGGTGGTCGAGCTGGTCGGCGGGGTCGAGCTGACCCGCGGGTGGCTGCTGTCCGCGCTCGAGGCGGGCAAGGCGGTGGTCACCGCCAACAAGGCGCTGCTCGCCGCCGACGCCGCCGCCCTGCACGCCGCCGCCGACCGGGCCGGGGTCGACCTCTATTACGAGGCCAGCGTCGGGGGAGCGATCCCGCTGCTGCGCCCGCTGCGCGAGTCGCTGGCCGGCGATCGCGTCCAGCGCGTGCTGGGCATCGTCAACGGCACCACCAACTACATCCTGTCGCGGATGGATGAGACCGGTGCGGGCTTCGACGAGGCGCTCGAGGAGGCCACGTCCCTCGGGTACGCCGAGCCGGACCCCACCGGGGACGTCGAGGGCTTCGACGCGGCGTACAAGGCGGCGATCCTGGCCGGGCTGGCGTTCCACACCACCGTCACCGGCGACCAGGTGCACCGCGAGGGAATCACCGACATCACCGCCGCCGACATCGCCTCGGCCCGGGCGATGGGGGCGACCATCAAGCTGCTCGCCGTCTGCGAGCGGAGGGAGAGCGGCATCGCCGTCCGCGTCCACCCCGCGATGGTGCCGCGCAGCCACCCGCTCGCCGGCGTGGGCGATGCCTTCAACGCCGTCTTCGTGGAGGCCGCCGCCGCCGGGTCGCTGATGTTCTACGGGCGCGGCGCCGGCGGCGGCCCGACCGCCAGCGCCGTGCTCGGCGACCTGGTCGCCGTGGCCCGCAACCTCGGGTCCGGCGGGCACCGGGTCGCGGACACCCGCCACGCCGAGCTGCGGGTGCTGCCGATGGCCGACACCATCACCCGCTACCACGTGTCGCTCGACGTCGCCGACCGGCCCGGGGTGCTGGCTGCGGTGGCGCAGGCGTTCGCGGCGCGGGGCGTCTCGATCCGTACCGTCCGGCAGGAGGGCCACGGGACCGACGCGACGCTGGTGCTCGTGACCCACACCGCACGCGACGGCGACCTCGCCGACACCGTCGAGCAGCTGCGCCACCTCGACGCCGTCCGGGCCGTCCTGTCGGTGCTGCGCGTCGAGGGTGGTGAACTATGACAACTCCTGCGGCGCAAGGGCTCTCGACCAAGATCTGGCGGGGCGTGATCGAGGAGTACCGCGACCGCCTGCCGGTGAGCCCCGGCTCCCCGGTGGTGACCCTGCGGGAGGGCGGGACCCCGCTGCTGCCGGCTCGGGCCCTGTCGGCCCTGACCGGGCTCGACGTCCACCTCAAGGTCGAGGGGGACAACCCGACTGGGTCGTTCAAGGACCGCGGCATGACGATGGCGCTGACCCGGGCGGTCGAGGAGGGCAGTCAGGCGGTCATCTGCGCGTCCACCGGCAACACGTCGGCGAGCGCGGCTGCCTACGCCGCCCGCGCCGGCCTCACCTGCGCGGTGCTGGTGCCGGACGGGAAGATCGCCCTCGGCAAGCTGGCGCAGGCGCTCGTCCACGGCGCGACCCTGCTGCAGGTCGACGGCAACTTCGACGACTGCCTCGAGCTGGCGCAGAAGCTGGCGGTCGAGTACCCGGTCACCCTCGTGAACAGCGTCAACCCGGCTCGGATCGAGGGCCAGAAGACCGCCGCCTTCGAGGTGTGCGACGCCCTCGGCCGCGCCCCCGACCACCACGTGCTCCCGGTCGGCAACGCCGGCAACATCACCGCGTACTGGAAGGGCTACGTCGAGTACGCCCGGGACGGCGTGACCGCCAGCCGGCCGGTCATGCACGGCGTCCAGGCCGCCGGGTCCGCCCCGATCGTGCTGGGCGCGCCGGTGGCCCACCCGTCGACCATCGCGACGGCGATCCGGATCGGCAACCCCGCGTCGTGGTCGCAGGCCCTGGCCGCGCGGGACGAGTCCGGGGGTGACATCCGGGCCGTGACCGACCGCGCGATCCTCGCCGCGTACCGGTTGCTGGCCCGGCAGGAGGGGGTCTTCGTCGAGCCGTCGTCGGCGGCCAGCGTCGCCGGGTTCCTGGAGATCGCACCGTCGCTCGCCGCCGGCTCGACGGTGGTCTGCACCGTTACCGGACACGGCCTGAAGGACCCGGAGTGGGCCATCAGCGGCGCCGCGCGGCCTCAGCGGGTGCCGGTCGACGCGCTGGCCGCCGCCTCGCTGCTCGGGCTCGCGTGAGCCGCTGATGGCTCCGTCCTTCCGCGGCGGGGTGGTCCAGGTACGGGTGCCGGCGACCAGCGCCAACCTGGGGCCGGGGTTCGACAGTCTCGGCCTGGCCCTGGCCCTGTACGACGTGGTGGCCGTGCGGGTCACCGACGGCGGCCTGTCGGTGGACGTCGCCGGTGAGGGCGCCGAGACCGTGCGCCGGGACAAGCGGCACCTGGTCGTCCGGGCGATGCGCGAGACCTTCGCCGCCCTCGGCGGGCAGCCCCGGGGCCTGGAGGTCTCCTGCGCCAACCGCATCCCGCACAGTCGCGGCCTGGGCTCCTCGTCGGCGGCGATCGTGGCGGGCGTGTGCGCGGCGCGCGGGGTGGTGCTGGGTGGCCTGCCCGACGCCGACGCGCTGCGGATCGCCACCGACCTGGAAGGCCATCCCGACAATGTTGCCGCGTGTCTGCTGGGGGGTGCCACCGCGGCCTGGGTCGACGCGGCCGGCACGCCGCACGCGGTGCGGCTGCCGGTCGACCGCCGGGTCCACCCGGTCGCATTCGTACCCGGGTCAACGCGCCAGTCCACGCGCTCGGCCCGTGCGCTGCTCCCGGCCACCGTGCCGTTCGGGGTGGCGGCCCGGACCGCGGGCCGCAGCGCGCTGCTCGCGTACGCGCTCGGCGCGGACCCGGCGCTGCTGCTGGCGGCGACCGAGGACGAGCTGCACACCCCGGCGCGGCTGGCCGCACAGCCCCGCGCCGCCGCGCAGCTCGAGGTGCTGCGGGCCGCCGGCATCGCCGCCGCCCTCTCCGGCAGCGGTCCGAGCGTGCTAGCCCTGGCGACCTCGCCGGCGCAGGCGACCCAGGCCGCCCGGCTCGCGCAGCGGGGGATGACGGCGCTGCAGTTGGACGTCGACACCCGAGGAGCGGCCCCCGCGGAGCGCGCCGCCGACTGACCGGAATGGGCTGTTCGGGCGAGTTGTTGCCGCACGTCGAGGGCGAGCGGTACGCTTTCCCTGCACCGGGAGGGAACCGGGCGCGGACCTGGTCCGGCGCCACTCCCCGAGACGCCGCAGCGGGCGCAGAAAACCCGGTGCCTGAGCCCCCGCAGCGCCCAGCCGGCAGGTCCGGCTGCGAGCGCCGGGAGATCAGCCCCGCCAGGCCGCCGCTCTGCGGCGCCCGGGCACCCCAGACTCCGCCCTCCGGGGCGGCGGCACGAACGCTCCCGCGGGCCGGCTTGCTGCCGGCGCGCGGACGGCGACCGTGCCGGCCGGTGCGCAGCCCTGCTGCGTCCCGCGTTCCCCGCCGGCAGCGGCGGGGGGCACACCACGCAGGGCAGCACGGACAGCACAACGGACGGCACCGCGTACAGCACGAGGACCGCACAAGGACCGCACCAGGACTGCACCAGCCCGACCCGCTCGGCATCCAGCCCGGCCCGGCACTCCACGACCGCCACAGAGGCGGACCCACCGGCCGGCAGGAAAGGATCACGTGAACGAGACAGACCTGCTCGAAGACCGTTCGGCCGGGGCCGAAGGCCCTGCGGACACCGCGACGGGGACGAGCACCAGCGCCGACGCACCGCGTCGTCGCCGCGCCAGCCGACCGGTCGGCGAGGTTGCCGCGGCCGGCACCAACGGCATCGGCACCAACGGCACCGGCACCAACGGCACCGGCACCACCGGCACCACCGGCACCACCGGCCCCGGCACCAACGGAACGGGCGCCGGCACCGGCGCCACCGACATCCAGGGCACCGGCGGCCTGGCGGGCAAGCTCCTGCCCGAGCTGCAGCAGATCGCCGGCGGCCTGGGCATCTCCGGGCTGGCCCGGTTGCGCAAGGGTCAGCTGATCTCGGCCATCCAGGAGGCGCGCGGCGGGACCACGACGACCGCGTCCGCGCCCGCGGAACCGTCCCCGCCAGCCGTGCCGCCGGTTGCGACCTCCCGCTCCGACGAGGCGCCGGCACCGCGGGCGGAGACCGGTGAGAGCCGGCAGGACGGTGACGGGCAGCAGGACCGGCCGCGTCGCCGCAGCACCTACGAGGAGCGTCAGCGAGCGCGCGAGCAGCGCGCCGCACAAGGGGACCAGGGCACCGACCAGGCCCGGGACTCGGGACCCGACCGGGGTGGCGAGCAGGGCCGCACGAGCCAGGCCAACCACAACGGGACGGCGCGCACCAGCCATCCCGGCGGCCAGAGCACCGGTCCGGGGACGCAGCGCGACGACGACGACGAGGACTTCGACAGCCGCCGCAGCCGCCGCGGGCGCTACCGCGACCGTCGGCGTGGCACCAACCGGCCCGGTGGCGGCGGCCAGACCGACGCCGAGCCGGCGATCCGCGACGACGACGTCCTCGCGCCGGTGGCCGGGATCCTCGACATGTCCGACAGCTACGCCTTCCTGCGGACCAGCGGCTACCTGCCCGGTCCCAAGGACGTGTACGTGTCCATGAACCTCGTGCGTCGCAACGGCCTGCGCCGCGGCGACGCCATCACCGGCGTGGTCCGCGCGAACGCGGGCGAGGGCGAGCAGCAGGGTCCCCGCCGCGAGAAGTACGTCCCCCTCGTCCGCCTCGACACGATCAACGGGGTCACCCCCGAGGAGGCGCGGGACCGGCCTGAGTTCGGCAAGCTCACGCCGCTCTACCCGCAGGAGCGGCTGCGCCTGGAGACGGACTCGAGCGACCTGGTCACCCGAGTGATCGACCTGGTCATGCCGATCGGCAAGGGCCAACGGGCGCTCATCGTCAGCCCGCCGAAGGCCGGCAAGACGACTGTGCTGCAGCGGATCGCGAACGCGATCACCGAGAACAACCCCGAGTGCCACCTGATGGTGGTGCTGGTCGACGAGCGGCCCGAGGAGGTCACCGACATGCAGCGGTCGGTGAAGGGAGAGGTCATCGCCTCGACCTTCGACCGTCCTGCCTCCGATCACACGACCTTGTCCGAGCTCGCCATCGAGCGGGCCAAGCGGCTCGTCGAGCTGGGCCACGACGTCGTGGTGATGCTCGACAACCTGACCCGGCTGGGGCGTGCCTACAACTTGGCGGCGCCGGCCTCGGGCCGGATCCTGTCCGGTGGCGTCGACTCCGCGGCGCTCTACCCGCCGAAGCGGTTCCTCGGTGCGGCCCGCAACATCGAGAACGGCGGTTCGCTCACGATCCTCGCGACGGCGCTCGTCGAGACCGGCTCGACGATGGACACGGTGATCTTCGAGGAGTTCAAGGGCACCGGGAACGCCGAGCTGATCCTCTCCCGCAAGATCGCCGACAAGCGGATCTTCCCGGCCGTGGACATCGACCCGTCGAGCACCCGCAAGGACGAGTTGCTGATGTCGCCCGAGGAGCACGCGGTGGTGCAGAAGCTGCGGCGGGTGCTGCACGCGCTGGACTCGCAGTCGGCGATCGAGCTGCTCCTGAACAAGCTCAAGGAGACCCCCACCAACATCCAGTTCCTGCAGCAGATCGCGAAGACCACGCCGGGGGAGTGATCGCGCCCCCGGCGTGCGTTGACTACCCTCGCAGCACCACATCCCAGGCCGCCGGTTCCCGACGCATCCGCGCCGACCCGGCTGCCGACGACGGAGGAGACGACATGAAGACCGACATCCATCCCGCGTACGCGGAGACGACGGTGACCTGTTCGTGCGGGTCGACCTTCACCACCCGCAGCACCAAGGCCGGCGGCCAGATGGTCGTCGAGGTGTGCTCGGCGTGCCACCCGTTCTACACCGGCAAGCAGAAGATCATGGACGTGGGTGGCCGCGTCGAGAAGTTCGAGAAGCGCTTCGGCAAGCGGGCGCCTGGCACCTCGGCAGCCGGCAAGTAGCGACCTCGCGGCGCCCGTCCCCCGGTGGGGCGGGCGCCGTTCGCATGCCGGGGGTCGGCGCGTCGCCCGACCCCGGTCGGGCGCTCCTGGGAAGGATCACGGATGTTCGAGCAGCTGCCGGCGTTGGTCGCCGAGCACGCCGAGACCGAGCGGCGGCTGTCCGACCCGGCGGTGCACGCCGACCAGAACGTCGCCCGGGACCTCGGTCGCCGGTACGCCGAGCTCACCCCGATCGTCGCGGCGGGCCTGCGCTGGCGTCGCGCCGAGGACGACCTGACCGTCGCGCGGGAGCTCGCCGAGCAGGACGCCTCCTTCCACGACGAGCTGCCGGGCCTGGAGCGCACCCGGGATGACGCGGTCGCCGTCCTGCGCGGCGCGCTGAGCCCGCGCGACCCGCTCGACGGCAAGGACGTGATTCTCGAGGTCAAGGCGGGCGAGGGCGGCGAGGAGTCGGCGCTGTTCGCCGGGGACCTGTTGCGGATGTACCTGCGCTACGCCGAGCGCCAGGGCTGGCGCACCGAGCTGCTCGACGGCACCCCCTCGGACCTCGGCGGCTGGCGGGACGCGGCCGTTGGGATCAAGGCCAAGCAGGGCGGGGTGTGGTCGAAGCTGAAGTACGAGGGCGGCGTGCACCGCGTGCAGCGCGTCCCGGTCACGGAGTCGCAGGGCCGGTTGCACACCTCCGCGGCCGGCGTCCTGGTGCTGCCCGAGGCGGACGAGGTCGACGTGACCATCGACCCGGCCGACCTCCGGATCGACGTCTACCGCAGCTCGGGCCCGGGCGGGCAGAGCGTCAACACCACCGACTCCGCGGTGCGCATCACGCACGTGCCGACCGGCACGGTCGTCTCGATGCAGAACGAGAAGAGCCAGCTGCAGAACAAGGAGGCCGGCATGCGGGTGCTGCGGGCCCGGCTGCTGGCCCAGGCCCAGGACGCCGCGGCGGCCGAGCAGTCGGCCGCCCGGGGCGCGCAGGTACGCACGGTGGATCGTAGTGAGCGGATCCGGACCTACAACTTCAAGGAGAACCGGGTCTCCGACCATCGCATCGGCTTCACCGCCTACAACCTCGACGCCGTCCTCGACGGTGATCTGGACGCCGTGATCACGGCACTGACCGACGCCGACCTGGCCGCCCAGGTCGACACCGGCACGTGACGCCGGGGCGGCGCGCCGACGAGGTGGCGGCGGTGCCGTCGGCGGCGGTGCCGTCGGCGGCGGCGCGGTCGGAGGCGGCCCGGGCGGCGGTGCTGCGGGCGGCGCAGACCCTCCGTGCCGCCGGGGTGGCGAGCGCCCGGCACGACGCCGAGGCGCTGGCGCGCTTCGTGCTCGGGTGCGACCGGGCGCTCGGCTCCTCGCCGCCGTGGGACGCCCCCGCCCGTCGGCGCTTCGAGGCGCTCGTCGAGCGCCGCGCTCGGCGCGAGCCGCTGCAACACCTCACCGGCCGGGCGCCGTTCCGCCACCTCGAGATCGCGGTCGGCCCGGGCGTCTTCGTCCCCCGCCCCGAGACCGAGGGGCTGGTCGACCTGGTGCTGGACCGGGCCGGCCCGGGCAGCGTCGTGGTGGATCTCTGCGCGGGCTCGGGCGCGGTCGCACTGGCCGTCGCGACCGAGCGACCGGGCACCGAGGTGCACGCCGTGGAGTGCGAGGCGGTGGCGCTGCGCTGGCTGCGCCGGAACGTCGGCGACCTAGTGATCGTCCACCCCGCCGACGTCCGGGACGCGCTGCCCGAGCTCGACGGCTCGGTCGACGTCGTCGTCAGCAACCCGCCGTACCTGCCGGACGGTCTGGTCCTCGAGCCTGAGGTCGGCGCCCACGACCCGGCGGCGTCGCTCTGGGGTGGACCGGACGGGTTGACGACGATCCGCTGGGTGGTCGCTGCCGCGGCCCGGCTGCTCCGCCCGGGTGGGCTGCTCGCCCTCGAGCACGACGAGAGCCATCAGGCCGCCGTACGGGAATGCCTGCAGGGCAAGGGCTTCGGCGGCGTCGTCGGGCATCGGGACCTGACCGGTCGGGACCGGTATGTGACGGGCGTCAGGATGGCGCCGTGAACGCCGACATCGAGGGCGCCGCCGCGGCCGTCGCCGCAGGACGGCTGGTCGTGCTGCCGACCGACACCGTCTACGGCATCGGCGCCGACGCCTTCAGTCCCGCCGCGGTCAACGCCCTGTTGGCGGCGAAGGGCCGCGGCCGCGACATGCCGGTCCCCGTGCTGGTCCCGTCCTGGACCACCGTCGACGGGCTGGCCGCGGTCGTGAGCCCAGCTGCCCGTGAGCTCATCGAGGCCTTCTGGCCGGGGCCGCTCAGCCTGGTCTTCGCCCAGGTGTCGACGCTGGCGTGGGACCTCGGCGAGGCGGATGGCACCGTGCTCGTCCGGATGCCGCTGCACCCGACGGCGCTCGCCCTGCTGGAGCGCACCGGGCCCATGGCGGTCAGCAGCGCCAACCGGTCCGGGCAGCCGCCGGCCGTCACGGTCGAGCAGGCCCGCGAGCAGCTGGGCTCCTCGGTCGCGGTGTACCTCGACGGCGGTCCGACGGCGGGCCCGGTCCCCTCGACCATCGTCGACGTCAGCCGGCCGGAGGAGTCCCCGCGCGTGCTGCGGCTGGGCGCGCTCGACGGCGCCCGGCTGCGCGAGGTCGTCCCCGCACTGGTCGGTTGATGCGCTTTCCCGACCCCGCCGCGCTGCTCACCGCCGCCGGCACCGAACTCGGTGCCACCGCCTGGCGCCCGGTCACCCCCGACGACGTCGCCCACTTCGCGGCCGTGCTCGGCGGAGACCCCTGGCTGCACACCGACGCCGACCGGGCGCGCTCCGACGGGCCGTTCGGCCGGCCGGTCGCCTCGGGCTACCTCACCCTGGCGTTGGCCACCCCGTTCCTCGCCGAGCTGCTCGAGGTCGAGGGGTACGGCCTGGACGTGGACTACGGACTCGACCGGGTGCGCTTCCCCGCCCCCGTGCCGGTCGGCAGCCGCGTCCGGGCACACGGCCGGCTGCTGTCGGCGCACCGCCACCCGCCGGCGCTGCGCACGGTCGTCGAGCTCCGGTACGAGTGCGACGCCGCCGCGCGTACGCCCTGCGTCGCCCAGGTGGTCACCCTGCTGCTGCCCACGGCCTGAGCGCCGCGGACGCGGGCGCCGCGCCGCCGGCCGCGGGCGGTCGCCGACGTCGGTAGCATCGGCGCCACATCCTCCGCCGACCCCCGGGAGCCACGCGTGAGCACGTTCTACGGCCCCGACTTCGAGCAGCTGGCGGCGCAGGACCCCGAGGTGGCGGCGATCCTGACCGACGAGCTGGCCCGCCTCCGCGGCGGGCTGCAGCTGATCGCGAGCGAGAACTTCACCAGCCCGGCCGTGCTCGCGGCGCTCGGCTCGACGCTGTCCAATAAATACGCCGAGGGCTACCCGGGGCGGCGTTACTACGGCGGCTGCGAGGTCGTCGACCGGGCCGAGCTGCTCGGGATCGAGCGGGCGAGGACGCTGTTCGGGGCCGAGCACGCCAACCTGCAGCCGCACTCGGGGGCGAGCGCCAACTTCGCCGTGTACGCGGCCCTGCTCAAGCCCGGCGACACCGTGCTGGCGATGTCGCTGCCGCACGGCGGCCACCTGACGCACGGCAGCAAGGTCAGCTTCTCGGGCAAGTGGTTCGACGCGGTCGGCTACGGGGTCGACGCGGAGACCGAGCTGATCGACTACGACGAGGTGGCCCGGCTCGCCGACGAGCACCGACCCAAGATGATCATCTGCGGGGCGACCGCGTACCCGCGACTGATCGACTTCGCGCGCTTCCGCGCGATCGCCGACTCGGTCGGCGCCTGGCTGATGGTGGACGCCGCGCACTTCATCGGCCTGGTCGCCGGTGGGGCGATCCCGAGCCCGGTGCCGTACGCCGACGTGGTCAGCTTCACCACGCACAAGGTGCTGCGCGGCCCGCGCGGCGGCATGATCGTCTGCACCGACGAGCTGGCCGCCCGCATCGACAAGGCCGTCTTCCCGTTCGCGCAGGGCGGCCCGCTCATGCACGCCGTCGCCGCCAAGGCGGTCGCGCTCGGCGAGTGCCTCCAGCCCAACTACCGGGAGTACGCGGCGCAGGTCGTCCGCAACAGCCAGGCCCTGACCGAGGCCCTGGCCGCCGAGGGCCTGCGGCCGGTCTCCGGCGGCACCGACACCCACCTCGCGCTGCTCGACCTGCGTGCGGTCGGGGTGACCGGCAAGGACGCCGAGGCCCGCTGCGGCGCCGCCCGGATCACCCTCAACAAGAACGCCATCCCGAACGACCCGCAGCCGCCGGCCGTCGCCTCGGGCATCCGCGTGGGCACGCCGTCGGTGACGACTCAGGGCATGGTCCCGGCCGACATGAAGGAGGTCGCCGGGCTGATCGCCCGCGCCGTCCGGGACGAGGACGGCTCCGCCGCCGCGGCCGTCGCCACCGACGTGTCGGCGCTGGTGGAGCGCAACCCCGCCTATCCTCGGGCCGCGGGCTCCTGACGCCCCGTCGGGGCTGAGCAGACACCGGAGGGAGGCGGCCGGTGCGCGCGTACCTGGTGTGCATCGCCGCCGCCGCGATCACCACGTACCTGCTGACGCCGTTCGTCGGCCGGTTGGCGGTGCGGGTCGGCGCGATCGCCCAGGTGCGCGACCGCGATGTGCACCTCACGCCGACGCCACGGCTGGGCGGTGTCGCGATGTACGGCGGCATGCTCGTGGCGATGCTGGTGGCCAGCCACCTGCCGACGCTGGGCAAGGTCTTCGCGCAGAGTTCCGAGCCGAAGGCCACGCTCGTCGGCGCGACGCTGATGTGCCTGCTCGGGGCGGTCGACGACAAGTGGGAACTGGACGCGCTGACCAAGCTCGCCGGGCAGGTGTTCATCGCGGGCGTGATGGTCCTGATGGGCGTCCAGCTCTCGTACGTGCTGCTGCCCGGCCGGCACCTGTACTCGCTCGGTGCCGACCAGGCGGTGCCGCTGACCGTGCTGCTGGTCGTGCTCCTGGTCAACGCCGTGAACTTCGTCGACGGCCTGGACGGGCTCGCCGCCGGCGTCGTGGCCATCGCCGCGGGGGCCACGTTCCTCTACAGCTACCACCTGGAGTTCAGCCTCGGGGAGGGCATCTCGGCGACGCCGGCGGTGCTGCTCTCGGCCATCCTGCTGGGCTCCTGTCTGGGCTTCCTGCCGCACAACTTCGCGCCGGCGAAGCTGTTCATGGGCGACTCGGGGTCGATGCCGCTCGGCCTGGTCCTCGCGGCGGCGATGACGAGCGTCACCGGCCAGGTCGACTTCAACGGGCTCAGCAGCTTCGACAAGGTCTCGCTGTACGTGCCGCTGGTCATCCCGCTCGCCGTGCTGGCGGTGCCGTTCCTGGACCTGACCCTCGCGGTGGTGCGCCGGACCCGGTCGGGCCGGTCGCCGTTCAGCCCGGACAAGCAGCACCTGCACCACCGGCTGCTCGAGATCGGTCACGGCCCGCGCCGGGCGGTGCTGCTCATGTACGGATGGGCCGCGCTGCTCGGCTTCGGGGCCGTCCTGCTCTCGTTCTCCACCGGCGGCGCGTTCGCGGTCGGTGGCCTGATCGCCGCCTCGGTGGCGATCATCGCCGTGTCCGGGATGCCGCGCCTGCGCCAGCTCCAGCACCAGGTGCGGGCCGCGCGGCACCGGTCGTGACCGGCGTCCCGGCCGACGGCGACGGCGGCGAGCAGCCGCGGATGCCACCCGTTGGCAGCACCGTCCCAGCGGGATCGGCGCCCGCGCCTGTGGTAGTTTCGCCGGGCTTGCCGAGTCCTTTCGTGCTCTTCGGGATCGGGGGCGCGAACGCGGCGTGCTGGTTGACGGGGTTCGGTCTCGGCTGGTTGCTCGACAGCCACCTCGGCACCACCCCGCTGTTCGTCATCGTCGGCCTGTTCGTCGGGGTCGCGCTCGGCGTGGTGTCCACGTACAAGGAAGTGCGCAGGTACTTAGGCAGTGATCGAGGAGGATCGGGAACCAGTGCCGGGCCCAGCGGTGGAGGCGCTGCCGGTCGTCCCGACCGCTGACGCGGGCTCGGTCGGCCTGCCGCCGATGTTCGAGGTCTCCGCGCACACCCGCCGCGCCCGCGTGCCGGCCGCCGTCTTCGCCGTCGCGGTCCTGGTCGCCGCCGCCGTGCTCGGCCGCTGGCTCATCGGCATCGGCGCGTGCCTCGGCGCGGTGCTCGGGGCCGCCAACGCCCAGCTGCTGCAGGCCTCGATGGTGCGCTTCACCGCCGGCGCCGCCGGCCCGACCGGCGCCTCCAAGCCGCAGCGCAAGCAGTTCGTGCTGGGCGGCTTCGCCCGCCTCGGCCTGATCACGGTCGCGGTGATCGTGCTCGTCGCGCTGGTGCGTCAGCTCGGCTGGGGCCTGCTCATCGGCCTGGCCGGCTACCAGCTGCTCCTGCTGTCCTTCTCCGGCATCGCGATGTACCGGCAGCTGCGGACGCAGGTGTTCGGCGCATGAGCATGCCGACCTCGCTGCACGAGTCGCTGCCCGGCTCCCTGCACGCAGCGGTGGCCATGCCCGCGGCGAACATCACCGTCGGCGACCACCCGCACTTCAGCTTCCTGGGGCTGGCGTTCGACACCGACACGGTCATCTCCACGGTGGTGGCCGGGGCGATCATCGTCGTCCTCGGGCTCTACATGGCGCGGCGGGCCCAGGCCGGGGTGCCGAGCAAGCTGCAGCTGGTGTTCGAGACCGTGGTCGAGCGGGTCGAGGAGCAGGTGGCCCCAGACCTGCGCGCCAAGTTCCCGTTCGTGGTGCCGCTGGCCGTGGTCCTGTTCCTGTTCATCCTGACCTGCAACTGGTTCGCGCTGTTCGCCACCGGCAAGTCGAAGGAGTTCGCGCCGCCCCCGACGGCCGACGTCAACCTGACCTACGCCCTGGGCTTTCTCGTCGTGCTGCTGAGCTGGGTGACGGCGATCCGCCTCCGAGGTGCGCGGAACTACTTCGGCCACTTCGTCCGCCCCTACAAGTTCATGCTGCCGATCAACATCGTCGAGGAGCTGATCAAGCCGATCACGTTGGCGCTGCGACTGTTCGGCAACATCTTCGCCGGCGGCGTGATGCTCTTGATCATCGCGTTGCTGCCGGCCTACCTGCTGTGGCCACTGAACGCGTTCTGGAAGGTGCTGGAGTTCGGCTTCTTCGGCCCGATTCAGGCGTTCATCTTCGCGTTGCTGACGATCATCTACTTCGCCCAGGCCGTGGCGCCGGGCGAGGACCACTGAGGATCGCTGGTACGGTCGCCTCGGCGCGCGCTTCAGCGTTCTTTCAGGCACAATGAGTGCCCGCCCGCACACCCCAGTCCGTGTAGTTCGATGACGAACCCGAAGGGCAGATGATGGCTGCAGATCCACAACTCGTCGGCGCGATCAAGACCGCGGGCGGTCTCATCGCCGGTGGCCTGGCGCTCGGTGGCGGTGCCATCGGTGCCGCGATCGGCGACGGTCTCGCCGGCAGCGCGACGATCGCCGGCGTGGCCCGTCAGCCCGAGGCGCAGAGCCGGCTGTTCACGATCTTCTTCCTGACGGTCGGCCTGGTCGAGGCGGCGTACTTCATCAACCTCGCGTTCATGGCGCTGTTCGTCTTCGTCCTCGGCAAGTAGCGCCGCATGCCGACACAGCCCGGTGCCGTGGCGGTCGCCAGTACCAACTTCCTGGTTCCCAACGGCACCTTCATCGCCGAGCTCGTCGCGTTCCTCATCGTGCTCGCGATCCTCTACCGCTACGTGCTGCCCATCGTCTCCAAGGCGGTGAACGACCGGCAGGAGATGATCCGTCGCTCGATCGAGGACAGCCGGGAGGCCAAGGAGCGGCTGGAGGCGGCCGAGGCCGAGTACAAGGAGGCCCTGGCCACCACCCGTACCGACGCCGCGCGGATCCGCGAGGAGGCGCGCGCGCAGGGGCAGCAGATCATCGACGAGATGCGCAAGACCGCCCAGGAGGAGGCCGAGCGCATCAGCGAGCGCGAGCGGGCCCGGATGGAGACCGAGCGGGCGCAGCTCGTGCACCAGCTGCGGGCGGAGGTCGGCCAGATCGCGGTCGAGCTGGCCGGCCGTGTCGTGGGTGAGTCGCTGGCCGACGAGGCCCGGCAGAGCCGTGTCGTGGACCGCTTCATCGCCGAGCTCGACGAGTCCGCTGCCGAGCCTGCCGCGGACCCCTCGGCGGTGACCAGCTAGTGCGCGGGGCGAGCAGGGCAGCCCTGGCCGTTGCCCAGGAGCAGCTCGACGGGGTGCTCGCCGACCCGGACGAGCAGCCGCGGGCGATCGCCGAGGGCCTGCTGCAGGTCGCCGGTCTGCTCTCGGTGGAGCGCGCGCTGGCCCGTTCCCTGGCCGATCCGGGCATCGACGCCGAAGCCCGCAAGAACTTGGTCGACGCGGTCTTCGGCAGCAAGGTCGCACCGGCGCTGCTGGCCCTGCTGCAGACCGTGACCGCGCAGCGCTGGTCAGCCGCCGAGGACCTCGTCGATGCGGTGGAGCTGCTCGGCGCCGAGGCCGCGTTCGCCGACGCAGACGCCGACGGCTCCCTCGACGACGTCGAGGACGAGCTGTTCCGGTTCGCCCGCATCGTCGACGGCGCTCCTGAGCTGCGCTACGCCCTCGCCGACGCCGACCTGCCGCTGCCGGCACGGCAGCAGCTGATCCGCACCCTGCTCGCCGCCAAGGTCTCCCCGGTGACGCTGCTGCTCGTCGACGCCGTCGTCGCCGCTCCCCGCGGCCGCCCCGTCGACCGCGCCGTCGACGCGCTCGCGGCCGCGGCAGCCGCCCGCCGCGACCGCGAGATCGCCGTCGTCACCAGCGCCGTCGTGCTCAGCGACGACCAGCGCGACGGGCTGGCCACCGCACTCGGCCGCGTGCTCGGCAGCGGCGTCCGCCTGCAGACCCGGGTCGATCCCGACCTGCTCGGTGGCGTCGTCGTCCGGGTCGGCGAGCAGCTGTTCGACGGCTCCGTCCGGCTGCGACTGGCCGACGCCCGCGCCCGACTCTCCCGATAGCCCCGTACGTACACGCAAAGGACATCGATCGTGACCGAGCTGGCCATCACGCCCGACGAGATCCGCGCTGCCCTGCGCGAGACCGTCGAGTCGTTCACGCCGAAGACCGAGCGCGAAGAGGTCGGCCGGGTGATGGAGGCCGGCGACGGCATCGCCCGCGTCGAGGGCCTGCACTCGGCCATGACCAACGAGCTGCTGGAGTTCCCCGGCGGCCTGCGTGGTCTGGCGCTGAACCTCGACGTCCGCGAGATCGGCTGCGTCCTGCTGGGCGAGAGCCACGAGATCGGCGAGGGCGACGAGGTACGCCGCACCGGCGAGGTGCTCTCGATCGGCGTCGGCGACGCGTTCCTCGGCCGGGTGGTCGACCCGCTGGGCCGGCCCATCGACGGCAAGGGCGACATCGAGCACGAGGCCGTCCGGGTGCTGGAGCTGCAGGCGCCGTCGGTGGTGCAGCGGCAGCCGGTGACAGAGCCGCTGCAGACCGGCATCAAGGCCGTCGACGCGATGACCAACGTCGGGCGCGGGCAGCGGCAGCTGATCATCGGCGACCGGCAGACCGGCAAGACCGCGGTCGCCGTGGACGCGATCATCGCGCAGCGCGACAACTGGAAGTCGGGCGACCCGGCCCGGCAGGTGAAGTGCATCTACGTCGCGATCGGCCAGAAGGGCTCGACCATCGCGGCGCTGGTGGCCCGCCTCGAAGAGGCCGATGCGCTCGAGTACACCACCATCGTCGCGGCTCCGGCCGAGATGCCCGCCGGTTTCAAGTACATCGCGCCGTACGCCGGTTCGGCCCTCGGCCAGCACTTCATGTACCAGGGTCAGCACGCGCTGATCGTCTTCGACGACCTGTCCAAGCAGGCCGAGGCCTACCGGGCGATCTCCCTGCTGCTGCGCCGCCCACCGGGCCGTGAGGCCTACCCCGGCGACGTCTTCTACCTCCACTCGCGGCTGCTCGAGCGCTGCGCGAAGCTCTCCGACGAGCTCGGTGGGGGGTCGCTGACGGGGCTCCCGATCATCGAGACCAAGGGCAACGACGTCTCGGCGTACATCCCGACCAACG
>CAXTNT010000002.1:0-167054 GCA_964245825.1 uncultured bacterium
GAAGGTGTGAACTATCACCCGAGACACGTGCGAACGATGTCTCGAGACATCACAAGGTGCGCTCGGAGGGACTCGAACCCCCAACCTCCTGATCCGTAGTCAGGTGCTCTATCCGTTGAGCTACGAGCGCGGGTGCCGCGACAGCGTACCGGCCCGACCGCGATGGGCGCCTCGGCGAATCAGCCGTACTCGGCTCCCGCCGCGCGCCAGACCTGGCATACTTCCCGCCATGACCGGTCGCGCGTACCCGCGCTTCACCTATGCCTATGTGTTCGTGGGCCTAGGGCCGGTCGGCGTGCGCACTGCCTAGCGCACGAACCCTTCCGTCCCGGTGTGATGCGGGACGGATCGCGCCGGGACCTCCACCCATCAGGAGCAACCCGTGACGAGCACCGACACCCAGATCACCGACGTGGCCGAGGGCCGCGCCCGTATCGACGAGATCGACGGCGCGATCCGTGACCTCGTCGCACGCCGCGCCGAGACCAGCCGCCAGATCCAGGCACTACGCAGGGCCGAAGGCCGACCCGGCATCCAGCACGCCCGCGAGAACGAGATCATCAGCGCGTACGTGGATGCCCTGGGCGACCCGGGCGCGGACATCGCGCTCGCCGTCCTCACGCTGAGCCGCGGCCGCGTGAGCTGACAGTGCTGCCGGAGCTGGTGCGCACGCCGCGCCGCGGCCGCGTGAGCTGACGGTGCTGCCGGCGCCGGTGCTCACGCTGCTCCACGAGGCCGCGGCGCAGGGCCGGCCCGCGCTCACCCTCACCCGCCGTCGGGCGGCCGAGGTGCTCGGCGCCGAGCCAGCCGACGCCTGGTGGCTCGAGCACGCGGCCGACTGGCGTCTGGCCGGGTTCACCGTCGGGCTCGACGCCGACCGCGGGTGGGTGGTCTTCACCCCGGCGGCCGACACGGCGGCGCCCGAGCCGCTCGACGTACGCATCGTCGTCGCCTGGCTCGATCCGGAGCACGCCGAGCCCGAACCCGGCTTGGTCCGGGTACGCACGGGGGACCGGCTGCTGTTCGGGACGTCTGACGACGTGAGCCTCGCGCGGGACGAGCCGTGGCTGCGCGACGTGACCGCCGATCAGCTGGTGGTCGCGACCCGCGCCACCATCTCGGGGCGCGCGATCTCCTTCCGCGACATCGCGGTCCGGGAGCTGGCGTTGGCCGCCGCCCGTCTGCACGCCACCCTGCCCTCGTGACGGGCACCCCGCGCACGGCAGGCCGTGCACAACGTCGAAAACCTTGACCGCGGAAGCAGCGCCCAGGCCGCAGGCCGTGCACAGCGTCGAAAACCTCGACCCCAGCGGTATGCGGCCAAAGCAGGAGCGGAGGCTCGGGGATTTGAACCCCGGATGGGATTGAAGTCCCAAACCGCATTAGCAGTGCGGCGCCATAGACCGGACTAGGCGAAGCCTCCAACGCGACCCTCGCGGGCGCCCGGTGATCCTACCGACCGTCTGCGCGGCGCCCCCCGCCATCGGCGCGACCGACCGGGCCGTCGTCGATCTCCGCGACGATCACCTCGACCTCGAGGCCCGACCCGTCGAGCTCGATGCCCTCGGCCCGGTGGTGTGCGCGGCGCCAGAGGTAGTACGCCAGCCCACCCACGACCGCCAGCACCACCAGGAGCAGGAAGAACCGCGAGATGTCGTGGTAGATCGTGTCGATGTGCTTCCCGGCGAGGTAGCCGACCGAGGTCCAGACCGCCGTCCAGGAGGCTGCGCCGACCAGGTCGAACGTGAAGAACGTGCGCCAGCGCATACCCGTCGCGCCGGCGACGATCCCGTTGGCCTGCCGCAGCCCCTCGACGTAGCGGGCCAGCAGCACCACGAACCCGCCGTACTTCGCATAGAAGCGGTCCGCCTTGGCCATCCGGTGCGGCGTCAGGAACACGTACCTGCCGTAGCGGGCGATCAGGGCCTGCCCGCCGTAGCGCCCGATCGCGTACGCGATGTTGTCACCGGCCACCGCCGCGACGAAGGCCAACAGCGCGACCACCCAGATGTTCAGCACCCCGGCGCCCGCGTAGATCGACGCCGCAATCAGCAGCGTCTCGCCCGGCAGCGGGATCCCGAAGCTCTCGATCATGACCGAGAGCGGCACCGCGAGGTACGCGTAGTGGTCGAGCAGGTGCTGCACCGGGATGCCCAGGAAGCTGTGGAAGATCCCCGGCAGCGTCGGATGCTTCACCAGACCTAGTGTGACGGGTCGTCGGTCACTCGCGCCGGCGACGTCCGGGTGCCAGCATGTGCCGCACCAATCCGGACGAAGGGGACCCGACGATGCGCCAGCTCACCGGACTGGACGCCCAGTTCCTCGCGATGGAGAACGGCCGGGTCCACGGCCATGTGGGCCTGCTCGCGATCTGCGACCCCTCCACCGCGCCCGGCGGCGTCCTCGACGCGGCGAGCATGAAGCGGGTGATCAGCGAGCGGATCCACCTCCTGCCCCCCTTCCGCTGGCGGCTGGTACGGGTGCCGTTCGACCTGGACCACCCGTACTGGATCGAGGACCCCGACTTCGACCTCGACTACCACGTCCGCGATGCCGCCCTGCCGCCGCCCGGCGATATGCAGGCCCTCGGGGCGATGGCCGCTCGCGAGGCGGGCCGCGAGCTGGACCGCACCCGGCCGCTGTGGGAGCTGCAGATCGTCCACGGCCTGCCCGACGGCAAGGTCGCGCTGCTGACCAAGACCCACCACGCCGCGGTGGACGGCATGAGCGGCGCCGAGATCCTCTCCGCCCTGCTGGACCTGGCGCCCACCGGCCGGGAGATCGAGCCTGCCGAGGTACGACGCACGGAGCAGCCGCCGTCGGAGCTGGAGATGGTGGTCCGCGGCCTGACCCACCTCCCGCTGCATCCGCTGCGCGGCCTGCGTTCGCTGCCCCGCGTGCTCCCGGCGCTGGATGCGGTCCCGCCGGTGCGGAACCTCCCGCTCGTCGCCAAGGCCAGCCGGCTCTACACCCGGGTGGCCCGCCTCACCGGCCGGGTGCTGCCGGTGCTCGACGGCGAACTCCTGGAGATGCCCGAGGTGAAGGCCCCGCGCACCCCGTACAACAAGGCCATCGGCCCGCACCGCCGCTTCTCGTTCGGCTCGCTCTCGCTCGACACCGTCAAGGCGGTCAAGCGCGAGCACGGGGTGACCGTCAACGACGTGGTGCTGGCCCTGGTCGCCGGCGGCCTCCGTGCGCAACTGGTCGAGCTGGGTGCACTGCCGGCCGACCCGCTGGTCGCGATGGTCCCGCTGTCGGTACGCAGCCCCGAGCAACTCGGCACCTTCGGCAACCGCATCTCGATGATGGTCGTCCCGCTGCCGACCGACGTCGCCGACCCGGTGGAACGGCTCAAGGTCCTGAACGGGACCATGCGGATGGCCAAGGACCGGCACCAGGCACTGCCCGCGACGCTGCTGTCGGACGTCACCGAGTTCATCCCGCCGGCGCTGTTCACCCGGGCCACCCGCGGCATGTACTCACTCGCCGCGAACGAGGGACTGTCGCCTGCGATCAACGTGGTGGTCTCGAACGTCCCCGGCTCCCCGTGGCCGCTGTACTGCGGCGGCGCGCTGCTCGAGACGGTCTACCCGGTGTCGGTGCTGTTCGAGGGCGTCGCGCTCAACATCACGGTCATGAGCTATCAGGACCGGCTCGACTTCGGCCTGATCGCCGACCGGGAGATGGAGCCGGACGTCTGGGTGCTGCTGGATCTCCTCCGGCATGAGCTGGGCCTGCTGGAGAAGACGCTGCACAGCCCCTCGCCGGCCCTGCGGCCGAGCGCGGGTCAGAGCCCTGGCTGACCTCGGGAAGGGGCCGGGCCGACGCGGCGTTGCGGATCCATCTGCGGCTCATGGCTAGCTCTCAGGCGCTTCATGGCGTGAGGACCGAGGCTTTGGGTCACATCAGCAACGACCACACCAGCCAGCGAGGACGACCCTATGAGCACAGTCAGCACCAGCCCAGTTCTCTCGCCCGGCGCCAGCGCCCGGCTCGAGCAGGAGCTCGCCGCCCTCGTCGAGGAGCGCATGCTGCGGGCGACCGAGCCGATAGGAAGCTCGGGCGACGCCGCCGACCTCGCCGAGTTCGCCGCCCGCGACATGCTCCTGGAGCGGCTCGACGAGCGCATCGCAGGCATCCGCGGATTGCTGGCGGAGGCCTCCTTCTCCCGACCGCAGGCGGCCGCCCCAGCCGGTGTGGCCAGTCCCGGCACCCTGCTGGACCTGCGCTTCGGGAAGTCCCGAGGCACCGAGACGTTCCTGCTCGGCCACCTGGCCGAGGCCGACGGGTCCGTCGAGGTGATCACGTTGCAGAGCCCGCTGGGCCGGGCGGTCCTCGGCGCCACCGCCGGCACCAAGGTCTCCTACGGTGCGCCAGCCGGCAGCGTGGACGTCACCGTCGTGGGCGTCCGCCCGGCCTGACTCGTCGGCCTGTCGACGGTCGCGTCAGCTCCTGCAGTTGCAGGAGCACGCAGCTGGCTCAGCCGTCGCCAGGAGTGGCGGGCAGGGTGACGGTGAACCGCGCCCCGCCCTCGGCGGCGTGCCCCGCTTCGACCCGACCGCCGAGGCGGTCCACCAGGCGGTGCACGATCGCCAGCCCCAGGCCGGTGCCGACCTGCCGCACGCCGCGGTACCGCTCGTACAACGCCGAGCGATCGAAGGCCACCCGCAGGTCGTCGTCGGTCAGCCCCGGGCCGCCGTCGCGGACGTCGAGCACCACCCCACCGCTCGGTCCGCCACGGGCGGCAAGCACGATCGGGCGGCCCGGCGGCGTCACCCGCAACGCGTTCTCGAGCAGGCCGTCGAGCACCTGGCGCAGCCGGTTCGGATCTGTCCGCAGCCGCTGTCCGCCGAGTTCGCGCTCGACCTCGAACGGCACGCCGGCCGCCCGGCAGCGGTCCGCCCAGACTGCACCCGCCGACAACAGCAGCTCGTCGAGGTCGACGTCGACCAGTTCCACCCGCACGTCCTGCGCCTCCAGTCGGGCGAGGTCGAGCAGGTCACCCACCAGCCGGTTCAGCCGCTGCGTCTCGGCCCCCAACGTGGTCCCGACCTCGCGGACGCGGTCCGGGCCGACCATCCCGTCGGCCATCGACTCCGCGTAACCCCCGATGGCCGTGAGGGGGGTGCGCAGGTCGTGCGAGACCGAGAGCAGGAACTCGCGCTGGCGTGCCTCCGAGGCGGACAGGTGCGCGGCCAGGGTGTTGACCGCCTCCGCGACCTCGGCGACTTCAGCCGGACCTTCGGGCACGAGAGCCACGTCGCGCGAGCCGGCGGCGAGGGCGTGGGCGGCAGCCACGGTACGGCGCAGGGGTCGCGCCAGGCGGCGGGCCGCGAGCACTCCCAGCAGCACGGCCACCACCACCGCGACGGCCAGCGCGAGCAGCAACCGCCGGACGGCCCGGTCGTAGTCGGAGAGGGCGTCCGCCCGGCGCTGGACGACCACGATCCCACCGCTCGCGGTGGGCCGCGCGACCACCAGCACCGCGACACCGTCGACCGTGCGCCGAGCCGACACCGAGCCCCCCGCCAGCACCAGGCGGATCTCCGCCGGTGTGAGCGCGTCGCGCGCGAAGCGGGTGCTGGCCACGACCTGGCCGTTGCGGTTGATGGAGCCTCCGATCACCCGCAGCGCGCGCAGCGTGAGCCGGTCGCCCATGGCCGTCGTGCTGTCGGCCGCCACCTCGGTCGCCACCCGGGCCAGCGCCTGCTGGGCACCGGAGGTGTCGGCCTGCCGGATCAGCCCGACGCCGAGGACGCCGGCGATCAGCGCCGTGATCACCGCGACGGCGGCGGTCAGGGCGGCCATCCGGGCCGTCAGCGACCGGCGGCTCCTCACGCGGCCGGCCCGCGCTCCCCTGCGTACCCGACGCCGCGCACGGTCCGGATCGGGCTCGCCGCGCCGAGCTTGCCGCGCAGCTGGGCGACGTGGACGTCGACGGTCCGGGTCCCGGCCACCTCCGCGTGGCCCCAGACCTCCGTGAGCAGCCGCTCCCGCGACACCACCCGTCCCGGCCGGCTGAGCAGGTACGCCAACAGGTCGAACTCCGTCGCGGTCAGGTGCACCTCGTGTCCGTCCGCGTACGCCCGCCGAGCCGCGGGCTCGAGCCGGACGCCGCCCGCGACGAGCGCCTCGTCGACAATGCCGATCGCACTGCGGCGCAGCAGGTTGTTGACGCGGGCCACGAGTTCGCGGGGCGAGAAGGGCTTGGTCAGGTAGTCGTCCGCGCCGAGCTCGAGACCGACGACACGGTCGATCTCGTCGTCGCGGGCGGTGACGAAGATGAGCGGGGTCCAGTCGCCGGCCGCGCGGAGCCGGCGGCAGACCTCCACGCCGTCGAGACCGGGCAGTCCGACGTCCAGGATCAGCGCGTCCGGGCGGCGGCTGCGGACGAGGTCGAGCGCGATGAGGCCGTCGGCTGCGACCTCGACCCGGTACCCGGCCCGCTCGAGGTACATCCGCATGACATCGGCGATGGCCGTCTCGTCCTCGACGACCAGCACCAGTCCACGCTCGGAGCCGGGCACGTCCGCAGGGTACGGGTCCAGCTCCGCCCAGGCATGCCTCCGCCGCGCGTCAGAGCCACCCGCGTCGACTGAAGACGGCGTAGAGCGTGACCGACGTGACCACCATCAATCCCAGCGCAAGCGGGTACCCGATCGTCCAGCGCAGCTCGGGCATGTGCGTGAAGTTCATGCCATAGATGGTGCCGACGAGGGTGGGGGCGAACAGGATCGCGGCCCAGGCGGAGATCTTCTTGACCTCCTCGTTCTGAGCGAGGCTGGTCTCGGTGAGTGAACGCATCTCGTCGTTCTGTTGTTGTGCGACCAGCGTGCTGTGCACGGTGAGCGCGTTCTGCAACAGCGACCGGAACGAGTCCGCGCGCTCGACGATGCGGATGGCGTGATCGGTCACGTCGCGGAGGCTGCGGCGCAGTTCGGCGTCGACGCCGTACTTGTCGAATCCCGCCTCGAGAGCGGCCAGCACATCCAGCAGCGGCCTGGTGGCGCGCTGAAACTCGATGACCTCGCGGGACAGGTCGTAGATCCGCCGCGACACCTTGCGATCGCCCTGGAACAGCTGGTCCTCGATTTCGTCGATGTCGTTCTCCAGGCCGGCCACCACCGGCCCGTACTCGTCGACGACCTGGTCGAGAATCGCGTAGAGAACGGCCTCGGGTCCGTGGCCCAGTAGTTCCGGGTTCCCCTCCAGTCGGTGCCGGACCCGCCCCAGATCGGGCGCTTCGGCATGCCTGATGGTCACCACGAAGTCGGCTCCGGTGAAGACGTGGAGCTCACCGAACTCGACCCTCTCGACATCGTCGAGGTAGCGCGCCGGGCGTAGCACCGTGAACAACGTGGCGTCGTAACGCTCCAGTTTCGGTCGCTGGTGCGCCGACACCGCGTCCTCGATGGCGAGTGCGTGCAGCCCGAACTCGTCGGCGACCGACCGCATCTCCTGGGCGTCGGGGCGGTAGAGCCCGATCCACGCCATGCCGTGCCGGGCCCGCATCGCCTGGTAGGTCTCGGCGAGGCCCACCGGATCGGCGGTGCGACGGCCGTCGACATACACCCCATTACTGACCAGTGGCATGACCGTCTCCAAAGCGACTCGAGATGTGACGACGACCCTAGGACCCCGGACCCGCACCGCAACCGCCGGCGGGCACGCCGTTGGCCGACCCGGTCGCTCGGTCGCGTTATCCAGACCTCGGCTCTGCGGCCGTCAGCGCCTCGCCGATGAAGTCACCCGCGTGACCGGACGGTCGCCGTCGGGCAAACTGGTCGCATGGCGAAGTGGGGAGTGGACGGTTGGTCCGTGACGCCCGGAAAGGGCCGACACGTCGACCTCGGCCCGGACGTCTCGTTGGAGGTGCTGCTTCGCGGCGCGGACTGCGACGGCGCCATGGGTGTGTTCGTCTTCGAGCATCCAGTGATCCCGGAGAACCCCGCTCATGCGCACGGCGGATTCATGAAGGTGCTCTACGTGCTCGATGGCGTCTACCAGTTCCGCATCGGTGCCGCCGAGTTCGAGGGCGGTCCCGGCTCCCTGGTTGTCGTCCCTCGCGGCAGCTATCACGCGTTCACGACGGCGACCGGAGGACGGGTCCTGTTCGCCTGCAGCCCGTCGGGCAATGAGGAGCTGTTCCTCGAGCTCGCGGCGCTGGATGCACAGTCGCTCGGCGATGCTCCCGCCGAGATCCTGCGACGGTTCGAGACGGCCGACCTTCCCGGGCCACCCTGGCGTCCGGCGGCTCGCTCGGACACCGTCTGAGCGAGCCCGGACCGGAGCGGAGGGCAAGGGATTCGAACCCTTGACAGGGGTAAACCTGTAGCGGTTTTCAAGACCGCCGCCATCGGCCTCTAGGCGAGCCCTCCAGGGGCCGAGGCTACGGCAGGTAACCCATGCGACGGCGCCGTGGTCCTTGACCGCGTCCCTTGCCATCATAAAGCTGGAACTTGGAAAGCACCCCCGCGGCGCTGCGCCGCCGACGACCGCAGCGGCCGGACTCGACCAAAGGCCGCGGCATTTCAGCCCGAAATGTGCAACGCTTACGCGCCGCCGGAGACGCGGATCTCGTCGCCCGACGCCAGAATGCGTGGGATGAGGCCCGGACGTGTTTAAATGGGCACCACCAACCGCACCAGAGAACGGACATATCCCTGTGGCCCGAAAGCAAGAAGTCATCGTCCACCTCGTCGATGACGTCGACGGTTCCACCGCCGCGGAGACCGTGGCCTTCACGATCGACGGCGCGAGCTACGAAATCGACCTGAACAAGAAGAATGCGAAGTCCATCCGTACGGACTTCGAGAAGTGGTCCTCGCACGCACGCAAGGCGCGCGGCAAGTCGCGTCCGACTCGGCGCCGCGCCGGGCCGGCACCGACGAGCGAGGCCGCCGCGGTCCGTGCCTGGGCCACCAGCAGCGGCATCGCCGTCCCTGCTCGCGGGCGCATCCCCAAGGCCGTCCTCGAGGCCTACCAGGCCTCCTGAGCCGACCCCCGGCGTCGACCGGCCGATCCACGGTCGATCGACGCTGGGACTGCGGAGGTGTGGCTGTCCGCGCGGCGCGCCAGTGGCGCTCGCGCGGATAGCCGTTCGCCTATGCTCGGTCGTCTGGGTGGCCCTCCGCATCCGCGTTGGGCCCCGGCCCATGATCTCGAGGAGCCCGATGTCCGCGTGCCCGCGCGCGGCGACGCGGCAGGGTCGATGACCGCCCTCGCCCTACCGGCGCCGACGCGGCACTCGCCCTGGCCGCATGCCCGCCGGCTGGCCGACCGGCCCTGGCTGCTGACGCTCGTGCTCGGCGTCTTGGTGGTCGTGGTGGCCCGGGTGGGACCGGACTGGCCGGCCCAGGAGTTCCGCGCCTCACTGGCGCGCCGCAGCGGGCTGACCGCCTGGAATGACGAGTGGTACGGCGGCCACGCCCTGCCTGGCTACTCACTGCTCTTCCCGCCGGTCGCCGCCGCCCTCGGCGCCGCCCTCAGCGGCGTGCTGGCGGCCACCGGTTGCTCCTGGCTCGTGGGTCGGTTGCTGCCGCCGCTCGACCGGGGCCGTCGCCTGTTCGGCATTGCGTTCGCCGTGTGCGTGACCGGGAACCTCTTCCTGGGACAGGTGCCCTTCCTGCTCGGGCTGCTGTTCGGGCTGGCGGCCATGTTTGCCGCACTCCAGCGACGCGGCGCCCTGCTGGTGGGGCTCCTGGCGGCCGTGAGCTCCCTGTGCAGTCCGCTGGCCGGGGCGTTCCTGCTGCTGGGCGGCCTGGCTTGGGGACTGGAGGTGGGCTGGCGACGGGCCGTGCCGCTGAGCGCGGCGGTTGCCGGTTCCGTCGTCTCCCTGGTCGCCGGCGGTGGCGGCGGGGCCTTTCCGTTCCCGTGGACCGGCCTGGTCGGCATTCTCGTGTTCGTCTTCGCCACGCTGCTGCTGGTGCCCCGGCCGCACCGGCTGCTGCGCCGATTCGTGGTGCTGTACACGCTCGCGGCGTTGATCTCCTTCGTCGTCCCGAACCCGATGGGCGGCAACGTCGTGCGGATCGGGCCACTGCTGGCGGTGCCCGCCGCGTGCTGGATGCTGCACCGCGGCGTGCGGCGGTTCCCGGTGGTGGCCCTGGCACTCGTGCCGGCGCTGGCGTGGCAGTTCTACCCGATCGGGAGTGCGGCGGCCCGCGCGGCGGGGGACGCGTCGGTCAGCTCCTCGTACTACACCGGACTGCTGCAGTTCCTCAGCACGCAGAACCCCGCCGACGGGCGGCTGGAGATCCCCTTCACCCGGGAGCACTGGGAGGCCGCCCGCGTCGCTCCCGCGTTCCCGATCGCGCGCGGCTGGGAGCGACAGACCGACCTGCAGTACGACAGCGTGCTGTACGCACCCCTCACGGCGGCCTCGTATCGGGCCTGGCTGACCTCGGCCGGTGTCGACCTGGTCGCCCTGCCCGACGCGCCCATCGACTACGGCGGCAAGGCCGAGGAGACACTGCTCACCCATCCGCCCGCCTACCTGGTGCCGGTCTGGTCAGACGCCCACTGGAAGGTGTGGCGGGTGCAGGACGCGCAGCCACTCGTGTCCGGGCCCGCGAAGCTGGTCAAGCTGGGCACGTCCTCCTTCGAGCTGGAGTTCGTCACGGCGGGCGAGGCGGTGGTACGGCTGCGGCAGTCCTCGCTCTGGCAGGTCACCGACGGCGAGGGGTGCGTGGTCGGTGGCCCTAGCGACGGCTGGGTGCACGTACGCGCCACCCGAGCTGGCCTGGTCACGACCCGAGCCCGGGTCACGCTGTCCACGCTGCTGCCCTCCCGCGACGTCGACTGCTGAGTTACCGTCGCGCGCATGGCGCGCGAGCCCGTGTACCGCCCGGTGATCCACACCGCGATCGGACTCTTCCGCGCCCTCGGCCTCCGGCTGGACGTACGCGGCCAGGAGCATGTCCCGGCTACCGGCGGCGCCGTCGTGGCGATGAACCACATCGGGTACCTGGACTTCGCGCTGGCGGGCGTGCCGTTCTGGTACGCGCACAGACGCCTCATCCGCTTCATGGCCAAGCAGGAGGTCTTCGACCATCGGATCAGCGGACCGCTCATGCGGGGCATGAAGCACATCCCGGTGGACCGGGCCGCGGGCGCCGACGCCTACCGCGCCGCCGTCGCCGCCCTGGCTGCGGGTGAGCTGGTCGGCGTCTTCCCGGAGGCGACGATCAGCCGGAGCTGGTGCCTCAAGGGCTTCAAGACCGGTGCGGTACGGATGGCGCAGGAGGCCGCGGTGCCGGTGCTCCCGGTCGTGCTGTGGGGCAGCCACCGCGTGCTGACCAAGGGCGTGCCGCGCAACCTGCGCGGCGTGCGCGGTGTCGGGGTCACCGTCATCGTCGGGCCGCCCATGGTCGTCGACCCCGACGGCGATCCTGAGGTCATGACCCAGGCTCTGCGGGCGCGGATGGGCGCGCTGCTGGACGAGGCCCAGCGCGGGTATGACGCCGATCCGGCCGGCAGTCCGTGGTGGCTCCCCCATCATCTGGGCGGCAGCGCCCCGACGGTGGCGGCTGCCGACGCGCTGGACGCCTCCGACGCGGACCGCCGGCGGGAACGCCGGGAGGCAGCGCGGCCGTGACGGTCGGCCGTGCTGAGCCGAGGTTCGGTGAGTTCAGCGCGCCGCGACCAGTAGCGACTGCGCGCCCCGTCCCAGCGGGCCGTGCACGTCGGACAGGACCGAGGTCGCGAGCCCACACCCGCCCCGTGAGACTGCCGTCACCGCGTCGAGCAGCACCCACTCGCCGACCGCCTCGCGGGTGAGGTGGACGGTGAGCTCAGGGTTGATGAACCACGTCCGGTCGAAGGGGAACACCGACGAGACGCCGTTGCCCGAGTCGGCGATGGCCACGACACGCTGCAACGGTGTCGGTTCCTCGCCGTCGACGACCTGGCCGCGCAGGCGCGTCCACACCCGGCAGGGTCCCGGTGCGTCGAAGCTGCCCTGCAGCGGCGCCCACTCGACCGAGCCCAGATAGCCCGGTCGGTCGTCGAGGTCTCGGACTTCAGGCACCGGCTCCGGCGCAGCGGATCTCGGGGTCTCGAGTTCCGTGGCGGCGATGCGCCAGGCGCTGGCCGCGACCACCACGCGCCCGCCTTGCACCAACGTCCCCTCGAGTCGCTCGACCCGTCGGCCGGGACGGCTGACGCGGACCGACAGCACCAGGTCGTCGACCTTGACCGGTCCGAGTAGCTCGCAGGTGAGGCGGGCGAGCACCATGTCGGCGCGCGGACTGGCACTCTCCAGCGCACCGGCCAGGAGCGCGCTGGGTGGCCCGCCGTGCTGGTCGTCGGCGCTCCAGGGGCCGACGGTGGCCGGCGTCGACCGGAACCGACCGTCGCCCAGGGGTTCGTAGTAGGCGGGCACGAACCCGACGCTACTGGGAAGGCTTCCGGGCGGGCGGGGTTGTGCCCGCAGACACCGACGAAGGGAACCTCATGGCAGTGGCGGACGGCGGGACTATCGAGCTGGGTGGCAAGACGGTCAACCGGCTCGGGTACGGGGCGATGCGCATCACCGGCAAGGGAGTGTGGGGACCGCCCGCCGACCACGACGAATGCGTGCGGGTGCTCCGTCGGGCCGTCGAGCTGGGCGTGACCTTCATCGACACCGCCGACTCGTACGGCCCGCACGTGTCCGAGGACCTGATCCACGAAGCCCTGCACGACGGCACCGGATACGGCGACGTCGTGATCGCCACCAAGGGCGGGCTCACCCGCAGCGGTCCGGACATCTGGGAGCAGGTCGGCCGGCCGGAGTACCTCCGCCAGTGCGTACACATGTCGCTTCGACGCCTCGGGGTCGAGCAGATCGACCTCTGGCAGCTGCACCGGATCGACGCCAAGACCCCACGCGAGGACACCTTCGGGGCGATGGCCGAGTTCGTCGAGGCGGGCCTCGTCAAGGAGGTGGGCCTGTCGGAGGTCACGGTCGAGCAGATCGAGGCGGCGCAGGCCGCGGGCCTCACCGTCGCCTCGGTGCAGAACCTCTACAACCTCGGCAACCGGCAGAGCGAGGACGCGCTCGAGTACTGCGAGAGTCACGACATCGCCTTCATCCCGTGGTTCCCGGTGAACGCGGGGGCGCTCGCGCGGCCGGGCGGGCCGCTGGACGCGGTCGTCGGCGAGCACGAGGGCGCGACGGTCGCGCAGCTCGCGCTGGCCTGGCTGCTGCGGCGCTCGCCGGTGATCGTCCCGATCCCGGGCACGTCCTCGGTCGCGCACCTGGAGGACAACCTCGGTGCCGCGGAGCTGCGCCTCACCGATGAGCAGTACGAAACCCTGACCGAGGCAGCCTGAGTGCGGGTCGTCGCCGACGAGGGCTCCGGCCCGCTGGCCGTGCTCCTGCACGGCCAGCCCGGCGACGGCTCGGAGTTCATCCGCGTACGACAAGCACTGCGGCGCAAGGGACTCCGGGTGCTCACGGTGGACCGGCCCGGTTACGCCGGCGACCCCGGCGCCGCGACCGGGTACGCCGGGAACGCCGAGGCGCTCGCCGCGCTGCTGGACGAGCTGGCGCCCGGCCAGGCCGTGCGGATCCTCGCCGTGTCGTGGGCGGGCGGGGTGGCGCTGGCTTTCGGGCTGGCGTACCCGGAGCGGACCGCGGGGTTGCTGCTGGTGGCGAGCGTCGGCGCGCCGGGGTCGGTCGCGACGGGCGACCGCCTCCTGGCGCTGCCGGTGGCGGTCCGGGGCGCGTCCTGGGCCTTCGCCCGGCTGGCCTGGCTGCTCGAGTGGACGTCCGGCTCCCGCTTCGACCCGGCGGCGCGGGCGCTGACGAGGCGCTCCGCGCGCCACTGGCGCCGGAGCGGGGGCTGGGCCGCCTTCGAGGTGGAGCAGCGGGTGCTGGTCAGCGAGACCGGGCCGCTGTGGGATCGGCTCGCGCCGTTCGAACAGTTCCCGGTCACGGTGATCCAGGGCCGCCGCGACCGCTACGTCCCGGTGTTGGCCGGACGGCTGCTGGCCGGCCGGCTGCAGGCTCCCTACCGCGAGGTCGACGCCGGGCACGTGCTGCACCTGGAGGTGCCTGCGCTGCTGGCGGCCGAGCTGGTCGCACTGGCTCCACTGGCTCCGTAAGCCCCGGCTCCACCGGCTCCGCTGGCTCCGTAGGCTCCCGCCCATGAAGGCGGTCGTGTACGACGAGCCCGGCGGACCCGAGGTGCTGCGGTGGGCGGAGGTACCCGACCCGGAGCCCGGCCCCGGCGAGGTGCTGGTGGACGTGGCTGCCACTGCGGTCAACCGCGCCGACCTCCAACAGCGACAGGGCCACTACCCGCCGCCGCCCGGGGCCAGCGACATCCTCGGCATGGAGTGCGCCGGCACCATCGCGGCGCTCGGCGCGGGTGCCACGAGCTGGGCGGTGGGTGACCGCGTCTGCGCGCTGCTCGCCGGCGGCGGGTACGCGGAGAAGGTCGCCGTCCCGGTCGGCCAGTTGCTCCCCGTACCGGCCGGCGTCAGCCTGACCGACGCGGCGAGCCTGCCGGAGGTCGCCTGCACCGTGCACGCCAACGTCGTGATGACCGCGCAGCTTTCCGCCGGCGACGTGCTGCTCGTCCACGGCGGTGGCAGCGGCATCGGCACCTTCGCGATCCAGTACGCCGTGGCCCTCGGGGCTCGCGTCGCGGTCACCGCCGGCAGCGCCGAGAAGCTCGCGGTCTGCGCCGACCTCGGCGCCGAGATCCTGGTGAACTACCGCGACCAGGACTTCGTCGCGGAGGTGCGTGCGGCCACCGAGGGCCGGGGGGCGGACGTCGTGCTGGACAACATGGGGGCGAAGTACCTGGCGCGCAACGTCGAGGTGCTGGCCATCGAGGGGCGGCTGGTGGTGATCGGCCTGCAGGGCGGCCGGAAGGGCGAGCTGGACCTCGGCCTGCTGCTGACGAAGCGGGCCGTCGTGACCGCCGCGTCGCTGCGGGCACGGCCGCCCGGCGAGAAGGCGGCGATCGTCGCGGGCGTCCGGGCCGAAGTCTGGCCGCTGATCGAGGCGGGCCGGATCCACCCCGTCGTCGACCGCACGCTGCCGATGTCGAGGGCCGCCGACGCGCACCGGATCCTGGACGCCAGCAGTCATGTCGGCAAGGTGGTGCTGACACCGTGAGCTGCCCCGAGTGCGGCTTCGACGAGGCCGACTGGGACAAGCGGGACCGCGCCCGCATCCTGCGCCAGGCCGATCGATGGCTGGCCGAGATCACCGACGACGATGCTCTCCACAGCGAACTCACCGACCTGCCACGCGGCGACCTGCACGGCGTACAGCACCTGTTCTGGCGGGCCGGGCGGGCCAGGTGGGCCGGGATGCCCACCCAGGACGGCGTCGTCGCACAGGTCAACAGCAGCGCGGGTGGCGTTCCGAAACTGTCTGTGCCGCAGGCGTTCTGTGGCCGCCGTGGCCTCGAGGACGACCGGCAGTCGGATCGGCGGCACCACGGGTCGCCGCTGCAGGCACTGTGCCTGTGGTCCGCCGACGTGATCGACGCGCTGCGGGCGGAGGGTCACCCGATCGCATACGGGTCCGCGGGTGAGAACGTCACCGTGCGCGGGCTGGACTGGGCCGCCGTCGGCCCTGGTCAGCGCGTGCGCATCGGCCCCGTGCTCGCCGAGACGAGCGGGTGGGCCGTGCCGTGCCGCGACAACGCGCGCTGGTTCGTCGGCGGCGACTTCCGGCGGATGAGCCACCCGCTGCACCCTGGGTGGAGCCGGGTGTACGCCCGGGTGCTGGAGGGCGGCCCCGTCAGCGTCGGCGACCCCGTCGAGGTCGAACCCTCGTGACCGTCGGCGCCCCGGTCGACGTCGAGCCGATGTGACCGTCGGAGCAGGATGGTGCGCATGACCCACCCGGAGTCGCCCATCGTGGTGATCGGACCCGACGGCCAACCGGTGCCCCCCTCGGCCGATGAGGCCCCGCCGGACAACCCGCTGTCCGGCCTGGTCTCCTCGCCGGACAAGGTGATGCGGATCGGCACCATGGTCAAGCAGCTGCTGGACGAGGTTCGGTCCGCGCCGCTCGACGACAAGTCGCGCAAGCGCCTCGTGGAGATCCAGCGGCGGTCGGTCAGCGAGCTCGCCGACGGTCTCTCGCCGGACCTACGGGCGGAGCTGGAGACCTTCACGCTCCCGTTCGGCGACGACGAGGTGCCGAGCAACGACGAGCTGCGGGTCGCGCAGGCCCAGCTGGTCGGCTGGCTCGAGGGGCTCTTCCACGGCATCCAGACCGCGCTGGTCGCGCAGCAGATGTCCACCCGGGCCCAAATCGAGCAGATGCGGGGGCGGCAGCTACCGCCCGGGCGGCCCGAGGGTCCCGGCCAGTACCTCTGAGCCGGCGCCACGAGACTGCTCCGCCCTGCCGCCCCCGTACCGCCGAACCGGCTCAGGTGGGGAGAGCGCCCACCGCCGTCAGCCGGGCGAGCACCCGGACGACGCCGTCGTCGTCGTTCGTGGCGGTGACCTCGTCGGCCGCCGCGAGCGTCGCCGGGTGCGCATTGGCAACCGCGACGCCGTGTCCGGCCCAGGTGAGCATCGAGACGTCGTTGAAGCCGTCGCCGAACGCCAGCACGTCCGTCGCCGTGATCCCGAGCGCCGCGGCGTACCGCTCCAGCGCGCTGGCCTTGTCGACGCCGGCGGCCGCGATCTCCAGCAGGCCGAGCGTCCCGCTCGAGTGGGTCAGGCTCACCGGCAGCCCGGCGCAGACGACGGCGGCCACCTCGTAGAGTTCGTCCGCGGTACGTCTCGCAGCTCCGGAACCGCTGCGGCACAGCAGCTTCAGTATCGGCCGGGTCAGCATCTCGGCCAGCGGCAACGCCGGCGCGGCAGGGTCGGGACGGACCGCCGGATAGCCCCGCTCGGTCGCGAAAGGCGGATCGTCGGCGTACTCGACCGCGAACAGCGCTGTCGGCAGCGCAGCGCGCAGGGCCTCCGTACAGTCCCGGGCATCGACGCCGGCGAGGGGGCGGACGTCGAGCACCGCGCCGTCGTGCAGATCGACGGTCTGTGCCCCGTTGGCCACGATCGCGCCGCCGCCGTCGGGCACCACGCCCTCGAGCGCCCCCAGCCATCGCCGCGGGCGCCCGGTGACCAGGACGTACGGGACGGTCAGCGCCGCGAGAGCGGCCACCGTCGCGGGGGACGCCGTGCCGTCGGAACGCAGCAGCGTTCCGTCGAGGTCCGTGGCCACCAGCCGCACCGTCACGTCACGGCTCGAGCACCTCGCGGCCACCGACGCACGGACGCAGGGCAGCCGGGACCACCACCGAGCCGTCCGGCTGCTGGTGGTTCTCCAGGATCGCGACCAGCCACCGGGTGGTGGCGAGCGTGCCGTTCAGGGTGGCGCAGGTCTGTGGCCGGCCGTCGACCCGGTGGCGGATGTCGAGGCGGCGCGCCTGGAAGGTCGTGCAGTTCGAGGTGGACGTCAACTCGCGGTAGGTCTGCTGCGACGGCAGCCAGGCCTCGCAGTCGTACTTGCGGGCGGCGCTCGACCCGAGATCCCCTGCCGCCACGTCGATCACCCGGTACGGGACCTCGACCTTGGCGAGCATCTCCTCCTCCCAGGCCAGCAGCCGCAGGTGCTCGTCGTGGGCATCGGCGGGATCGGCGTAGACGAACATCTCGACCTTGTCGAACTGGTGCACGCGGATGATGCCGCGGGTGTCCTTGCCGTACGACCCCGCCTCCCGGCGGTAGCACGAGGACCAGCCGGCGTACCGCAGCGGCCCGGTCGACAGGTCCAGCACCTCCCCGGCGTGATATCCGGCCAGCGGCACTTCGGAGGTCCCGACCAGGTAGAGGTCGTCGGCGTCGAGCCGGTAGACCTCCGCGGCGTGGGCGCCGAGGAAACCGGTGCCCTCCATGACCTGCGGCCCCACCAACGAGGGCGTGATCATCGGGATGAAGCCGGCGTCCACGGCCTGGCCCATCGCCAGCTGCAGCAGGCCGAGCTGCAGCAGCGCCCCCACGCCGGTCAGGAAGTAGAACCGTGCCCCCGCGACCTTGGCGCCGCGCTCGGTGTCGATCGCCCGGAGCCGCTCGCCGATCTCGAGATGGTCGCGGGGCGACTCGATGACCGGGATGGTGCCGACCTCGCGGACCGTCACGAAGTCGGCCTCACCGCCGGGCGGCGCGCCGTCCTCCACCACGTTGGGGACGGCGAGATGGGCCGTACGCAGGTTGGCCTCCGCCGCACCCTGCTCGACCTCCGCCGCCTTTACCCCGGCGGCGAGCGCCCGGGCCCGCTCGAGCACGGCCGGCCGCTCCTGCGGCGAGGCCGACCGGACGGCCGCCGAGGCGGCCTTCTGTTCCGCGCGGAGGTTATCGGCCCGGCTGACGGCCGCGCGTCGCGCCTCGTCCGCGGCCAGCAGCGCGTCCACGGCCTCCGTGGGCTCACCCCGCGCGGCCTGGCTGGCGCGTACGACGTCGGGATGCTCGCGCAGGAAGCGCAGGTCGATCACGGGCGCCACTCCCCGCGTCGGACGGCGGCGAGCCACGCGTCGGCGGCCAGGTAGTCGCCGTCGGCGTTGCCGGCCCGCAGCGCGCGGGTCGGCGTGCCGTCCGCCCGCGGGTAGCTGCCGAGCACGCGGACCTCGGCGCAGATCCGGCGCAGCGCGGCCAGCACCGCGCCGACACGCGCCTCCGCGAGGTGGCCGTCGGCGTCCAGGTGGAAGCAGTAGCTGCCCAGCCCCGCGCCGGTCGGGCGGGACTCGAGCCGGGTCAGGTTGACGCCGCGGGCGGCGAACTCGGTGAGCATCTCCAGCAGGGCGCCGGGCGCATCGGCCCGCTCGAACAGCACGAGGGTGGTGCGGTCTGCCCCCGTCGGCTCGGGCGGCGGCCCGGGCGGGGCGACCAGGACGAAGCGGGTGACCGCGCCGCCGCTGTCGGCGAGGTCGTCGATGAGCACGGCGAGCCCGTGCACCTCGGCGGCGACCGGCGAGGACACCGCCGCGTCGTACTCGCCGGCGGCCACGTCGCGCGCGGCTGTCGACGTCGAGGCGGCCAGGACGACCTCGGCGGCCGGCAGCTGGGCGGCGAGCCAGCGGCGACACTGCGCCTCGGCGTGCGGGTGCGTGGCGACCGTCCGGATGGCCGTCAGCTCCGTCCCGGGGCGAACGAGCAGCGCGAAGTGGACCGGCAGGAGCACCTCCGCGCGGACGGCCAGGGGCGGTGCCTCGAGGTCGGCCAGGCCGTCGAGGGTCGCCGCGACCGACCCCTCGACCGAGTTCTCGAACGGCACCAGCGCCGCGCTCACCTGGCCCTCGCGGACGGCCGCCAACGCCGCCGGGGTGGAGGGCTGCGGGACCGGCTCCGCGCTTGGGTCGAGCTGCAGCAGCGCCTGGTGGGTGAAGGTCCCGGGTGGGCCGAGGTAGCCGACGCGGGCGGCCGTCACCGGGAGCGGGCGCCGGCCGGCGTGATGCCGGTGCCGCGCAGCGCGAACCCGATCGCCTGCTGCTCCTCCGGCGAGAGGGGGGCGTCGCTGTCGCCTGTCTTCACACCCTTGGCGTACGACCGGGCCTCGGACCGCCCGTTGATGCTGGTGAGCACCACGCCGTCGCCGGCGTCGTCGAGCAGCGCCGCGGAGTAGGACAGCCGCCCGCCCATGTCGGAGAACGCGTCGTAACGCACCACCGCCACGTGCCGCACGGCGTCGGACACGTCGGTGCGCACCGCGTCCAGACCGGTGCCGAGGCTGCCGATCCGGGTCCGCAGGGCGGCCAGCTCGGCGCGCTGCTCCGCCAGCTGCTCCAGCAGGCCGCCGCCCTCGGCAGCCTCGTTCACATGGGCGTACGCCCGTCGAAGCCGCCGCAGCCGCAGCGCCGCGCCGAGGGCGGTGCCGAAGCCGACCACCGCGACCGCGCCGGCGCCGATCGCGACCCACTGCACGGTCTGGGCGTCGAGGAGCACGGGGGCATCGTAGCGACGTGGCGGTCAGACCAGCGCCGGCTCGGCGACCGTCCGGGCCGCCGCGCCAGGCCGGCTCCGGGCCCGCCAGGCCGACACCCCGAACCACACGACCACCGCGATCATCGTCAGCCCGAACTCGTCGCTGACCAGTTGCCACAGCGCGCCGATGGGGCCTCCCTGCGCAACGTGATGGTCGTAGTCGGTGGCGAAGTCGAGGGCCCAGAGCGCCGCGAGTCCGAACGCCACCCGGTAGCGGGCGTCGCGCAGCAGCAACGCGAGCAACGGCAGCAGGTACACGAAGTGGTGCACCCAGGCGACCGGTGAGAGCAGGCAGCTGAGCAGGCCGGCGGTGGTGAGCCCGAGCAGCTCGTCGCCGCGCTGCCACGCCTGCGTCGTCACGTACAGGCCGATTGCGGCGACCGCGACCGTCGCGACCGCCAGGACCACGGTGGACGGCGGCCCGTGCAGACCGGTCCGCAGCAGCATGCCGCGCAGCGACTGGTTGGCCGGGTCCGCGTTGTTGCCCAGCCGGTCGGAATGGAACAGGTTGTCGGTCCAGTAGGCAGCGGACGTGCTCGGCGCCACGGCCCAGGTGATCGCGGCGACCAGCAGGAAGCTCGCCGTCGCAACCGCCGCCGCACGCCACCGGCGCGCCAGCAGGAATGCGACCACGAACACCCCGGGTGTGAGCTTGATGGCGATCGCGAGGCCGACGAGCGCGCCGCGCCAGCGGCCCAGGCGGGGGGTGAGCAGGTCCAGCAGCACCAGACCGAGCAGGAACATGCCGACCTGACCGAACCGGATCTGCTGGCGGACCGGCAGCAGGTACGCGGCCAGTACGAAGGCCGCCGGCAGCAGCAGCGGTTCGAGCCGTGGTCGGGACGCCCGCAGTCGCGCGGTGATCGGCACGAGCAGCAGCCGCAGCGACGCGGCGAGCACCCCGTACACGGCGATGCTCCACAGCACCCCGTCGCCGCGCAGCGGGAGCAGGACCAGCGGCACGGCCAGCAACGCCGCCGTCGGGGGGTACGTGAAGGGCAGCAGGCTGTACTGGGTGTTGACGTACTCGACATAGACCGGCCGGTGGTGCAGGAGGCTGATGCCGGCCTGTCGGTACACATGCAGGTCGACCAGCACGTCTCCACGGACGTGCACCTGGTGCCACGGCTGCGGCGCGACCACGGCGATCGCCACGACCCACAGCCACAGCCGCGGGCCGCGGAGGGCTGCCAGCGCCCGCTCCCGGCGGCCGGTCGGCACGACCTGCGGCGCCGATTCCGACACCGCTTCCGGTGCCGCTTCGGACGCCGCTTCCGACACCGCCACGTAGCCTCCGCGATCCCGCGCGTCTGCGCGCCGGCTGCCCATCGTAGGGAAGCCGACGCCCCCGCGTCGGCCCTCGGCTAGGGTCCGCCGCCATGGGCGGCAGGCCACTGGTGGGCGTGACCAGCGAGGTGGGCAGGCTGCGCACCGTCCTGCTGCACCGCCCCGGCGAGGAGCTCCGAAGGCTGACCCCCCGCAACTCCGCCGACCTGCTCTTCGACGGCGTTCCCTGGGTGGAGCGGGCCCAGGCCGAGCACGACGCCTTCGCGGCCACGCTGCGCGGTCGTGGCGTCGAGGTGCTGCTGCTGCGCGAACTGCTCGAGGAGGCGCTCGCCGCCGCGGACGCGCGGACCGAGTGCGTCGAGGCCGCGGTCACCCCGGCGCTGGTGGGCCCGATCCTCGCCGAGCGGCTGCGCGCCGAGCTGCTCGACCGTACCCCGGCCACGCTCGCCTCGGCGCTCGTCGCCGGCATCACCGTCGGGGAGCTGTCGGCGCCCGCCGGCTCGCTGCTGCCCGCACTGTCCGCGCCGGGTGACTTCGTCGTACCCCCGCTGCCGAACCTGCTGTTCACGCGGGACTCCTCGGTGGTGCTGGGTGAGCGGGTCGCGGTGACCCGGCCGGCGATGCCGGCCCGGCTGCGCGAGGTGAGCCTGACCGCCGCGGTCTGGCACCACCATCCGCGGCTGGCCGCGACACCGACCCTCGACACCAGCGGCGCGACCGGGCTGGAGGGCGGGGACGTGCTGGTGCTCGGCGACGGCGTGCTCGCCGTCGGCGTCGGCCAGCGGACGAGCCCAGCCGGCGTGGAGACGCTTGCGCTGCAGGCGTTCTCGGCGGGTACGGCGCACACCGTCCTCGCGGTGCCGATCGCCCAGGAGCGGGCCACGATGCACCTCGACACCGTCTGCACGATGGTCGACGTCGACGCGGTGGTGATGTACCCCCTCGTGGCCAAGACCCTGCGGGCGTGGACGGTCACCGCCGCCGGCATCAGCGGCCCGCGACCGTTCCTGGAGGCGGCGGCCGACGCGCTCGGACTCGAGCGCATCCGCGTCGTCGACACCGGGCTCGACCCGGTCACCGCCGAGCGCGAGCAGTGGGACGACGGCAACAACACGCTCGCCGTCGCGCCGGGCGTGGTGGTCGCGTACGAGCGCAACGTCCGTACGAACGCGCGGCTGGCGGACGCGGGCGTCGAGGTGCTGCCGATTGCTGGGAGCGAGCTGGGCTCGGGCCGCGGCGGGCCACGGTGCATGTCCTGCCCGGTCTCCCGGGACCCCCTCCCAGCACCCGATCAGTCAGGACCTGGCGCTGTGGGGACGACGGCTCGCTCTGACTGATCGCGGTGGGGGGGTGGTCAGTGGTCCAGGAGGGCCGCGGCGAAGCGGACGGGCAGCCGGTTCGAGAGCGTCGCCAGGCTCGTGCGGCCGCCGAGCAGCGCGCGGAACTCGCGCCAGCCGGCCGGGCTCGCCAGCGCGAGGTGCAGCGTCCCCGGAAAGCGGGTGAAGCCGGTGAGCAGCCGCCGCCCCGCGTCGATGTCCGGCTGCAGGACGAGCTGCACCGAGCGGGGGTACGCGGCCGCCGTACCCGCCGCAGCGTGCTCGCCGGCCAGTCGGCCGGAGCGCAGCGCAAACGAGATGCCCTCGCGCGTCCACGGCTCCAACAACCCGGCGGCATCGCCGGCCACCAGGATGCGGCCGCCGGCGGAGACCAACGGCGACCCGGGCGCCCGTACGCGCGTGTGGTGGCCGCCCTCGACCTCGGGCACGCCGAGGCCGAGCCGCGCGACCAGCGCCGCGTAGTACGCCCGCAGCGCGCTCGCCCGGGCCCGGTCGCCGATCACGCCCACCGTCACGCGGCGGCCCTTGGGGAACAGCCAGCCGTACGAGCCGGGCACCGGACCCCAGTCGAGCAGCGCCCGACCGGCCCAGCCGGGCGGCGCCGGGAACTCGCCCTCCAACCCCAGGTCGGTCTGTGCACAGCGGACGCCGACGAGAGCAGCCAGCCGGCTGGCGACACCGTCGGCCGCGACCACCCTGCGCGCGAGGACGCTGCGGTGCCCGCGCAGCAGCAGCCGCACCTGAGCGCGGCTCTCCTCGGCGCCGGTAACAACCACCCCGGTGCGCACCGTTGCCCCCGCGTCGGCGGCGGCGTCGACGAGCGCGGCGTCGAAGGTATCGCGATCGACCGTACGGAAGATCGTCGAACCCGCGCGCCGAGTCCAGCCGAAGCGGCCGTCGAGCGTCGCCGTCAGGGTGGTGACCTCGTCGCGCACCACCGGCCGCACGTCGGCGCCGCCCGTACCTCGGCGCACGCCGGGGCCGCTCACGCCCTGGCGCAGCTCCAGGCCGGAGACGTCCGTGCTGACCCCGAGAAGTCCTCCGCCGCAGCGCTTGTAGCGCGGCGGCGTGGCCCGGTCGATCAGCAGCGTCCGCGCGCCGGCGGCAGCGGCGGCGCGGGCGGCGGCGGCCCCGGCCGGTCCCGCGCCGACGACTGCGACGTCGTACACCGACTCAGCGCAGGGTCAGCTGCTTGGCGGCGACCCCCGCGCGGACCCGCTTCTCCTCGGAGGTGAGCGGCGCCGACTCGGCCAACGCCTCATCGAGCCTCCTGCGCAGCTGCGCGGCGGGCTGCTCGACCGCAGCCGCCTCGGTGCCCGGCAGCAGGTCCCAGACCGGCATCACGATGCCGAGCGCGCGGAAGGCACCCACGTACCTGCTGCCGTCGCCCACGGTCAGCGACTGCCGCGCCTGGAGCCGGGCGAGCGCGTCCAGCAGGGGCTCCTCGTCGTCGGGGAGCGCCCAGCGCAGATGGGTCTTCGCGCCGATCCGGCACCAGTAGGCCGCGGCCACCGAGGTCAGCCGCGCGGTCGGGACCACCTTGCCATTGGCCTCCGCCAGCGCCGCGGTCGCCTCCTCGCCCGGGTCCTCGACCCCGTCGAGCCACCAGTCGAAACCGGGGTGGACCGTGATCTCCAGCGGTGCCGGATCGAGCAGCGACACCAGGCCAGGCCCCGGCGCGGGCGCCGTCAGGTCGTCCAGCCCCTGCCCGCTCTCGCGGGTCAGCAGCTCTGTCAGCGCCTGCCCGAGGTCGCGGTCGGGATCGCCGCTGCGGGGTGCCGACTGCAGCGCGAGCATGCGGGTGCCGTCGGCGCGGACCATGGCGGGCCAGGCCACCGGCAGCACCGTGCCGAGCAGCACCGCCGTCCCGGAGTCGTCGGCGAGGGTGAGCGGTGCCGTCGCACTCGGCACGACCTCGCGCAGCGCGACGAGGTCGCACTCGTCGACGCGTCCCGCGAAGGGACGCGGGTTGGTCGCGACCCCGGCCGCCCGGCCGTGGCAGGCCTTGTAGCGGCGGCCCGAGCCGCAGGGACAGGGCTCTCGCGCCCCGACCACCGCCACCTCCACGTCCGGTCCGGCGGCGGAGTGGCGTGGGCGACGTGCGGTCTTGGAACTCACGGACCGAACCTACCGGCACCAGCACGGCGACCTTCGGGCGTCGCGAGCGGTCCTCCTGGCCGCAGCCGCGACCGTGATCCGTCAGCCGGCGCGCCGACCGGCCGACATCGTGAGTCCGGACGATCCGTCAGTCGACGGTGGGCGCGGCGCCGTTCTCCGAGGTCAACGGACCACCGGCCCGGGCCCACGCGAGCATGCCGCCCTCGTAGTTGGTCACGTCGCGCCCCTGGGCCCGCAGGTACGCGGTGGCCTTCGCCGACCGTCCGCCGGCGTGGCAGACCGCGACGACGGGCTGGTCCGCCGGCACCTCCCCGACCCGGTCGGGCAGCTCGGCGAGGGGGATGTGGACGGCGTCGGGGGCGTGTCCGGCGGCCCACTCGTCGTCGCGGCGGACATCCAGCAGGAAGGCGCCGTCTGGGACGCCTGGTCGTGAGCTCATGCGGGGATTGTCGCGCGACCACGGGTGCGGTCAGCGCAGCAGGCGGGACAGCCGCCGGTCCGCGAGCGGCTCGCCCCCGGTCTGACAGGTCGCGCAGTACTGCCAGGACTTGTCCGCGAAACTGATCTCCCGGACGGTGTCCCCGCAGCGCGGGCAGGGGAGACCCGTACGCCCGTGGACGGCCAGGCCCGCCTTCTTCTCGGCCTTGAGGCTCTTCGCCGCGAGACCGGCCGCGCGGCCCACGGCCTCCCGCAACGTCGAGGTCAGGGCGTCGTGCAGCAGCGTGACCTTCTCCGGCGTCATCGAGGAGCAGGGCGTGAACGGTGACATCCGCGCCGCCCACAGCGCCTCGTCCGAGTACGCATTGCCGACCCCGGCCAGCACCGACTGGTCGGTAAGCACCGTCTTGAGTCGCGCGCCCTTGGCCGCGGCGAGCAGCGTGGCCAGCACCTCGGGGGTGAACGAGGGGTCGAGCGGGTCGATGCCCAGCCTCGCCACGCCCGGGACCGAGGTGGGGTCGGCGACCACGTAGACCGCCAGCCGCTTCTGCGTACCGGCCTCGGTCAGGTCGAACCCCGTGCCATCCTCGAGGTGCACCCGCAGCGCGATCGGCCCCTTCCCGCTGGGCCGCAGCCGGGCGCTCGACAGCTGCTCGCTCCAGCGGAGCCAGCCGGCCCGAGCGAGGTGGATCACCAGGTGGAGCCCATCGGCGTCGAGGTCCAGGAACTTCCCCAGTCGGCGTACGCCGGTGACGGGCGAACCGGCCAGCGCGGTCGGCGGCGGGGCGTAGGTCTTGAGCACGTGGATCGCGCCGACGTCGACGCGGGCCACCGCGAGCCCGACGGCCCGCCCGCGCAGGAACGTCGCCAGCGCCTCGACCTCGGGTAGCTCAGGCACCCGCCGACCTCCCCCGCGCACCCGCCGCCGGTGCCCAGAGCCACCGGCTCACGGGACCCGGTGCAGGTTCCACAGCTTCGCCCCACCCAGGATGCCATCGGCATTGGAGACGCGCGTCGCGGTGTGGGTGAACTCGTGCGTCAGCCGCTCGGCGTTGCCGCCCCCGACGTACAGGCGGTCGTAGAAAGTCAGGCTCTTCAGCACGTCCACCGTCTCCTGGACGCGCCGGGACCACTTCTTATCGCCGACCTTCTTGCGGGCGACCTCGCCGACGAAACCGTTGTACGTGTACTTCCTGGTCAGCGGGTGGTGGGAGAGCTCGAGGTGGGGGGCGAGCTCGCCGTCGAGGAACAGCGCGGTGCCGATGCCGGTGCCGAGGGTGATCACCAGCTCGAGCCCGGAGCCGTCGATAGCGGCGAGCCCCTGGGTGTCGGCGTCGTTCGCGAGCCGGCAGGGCAGGGACAACCGGTGGTCCACCGCCTCGGACAGGTGGAACCCGTTCCAGCGCTGAGCCAGCTCGGGCACCCGGGCCGTGCCCGGGCCGTTCTTCGTCACGAAGTGCGGGGCCGAGAGCACGATCCCGGCGCGGACCATGCCAGGGAAGCCGATCGACACCCGCTGTGTCGTCGGCGACCGCCGGGCGATCTCGGCGACCAGGTCCACCAGCGTCTCCGGCGGCAGCGGGTACGTCGTCGTCAGCCGGACGCGCTCGGACAGCATCTGCCCGTCGGCACCGACCGCCGCCCCCTTGACGGCGCTCCCGCCGACGTCGATGCACAGGGTGGTCTCCGGGGCCGAGGGTGCGGCGGGCCGGCGGGACTGCGTCCGTGGCGTCCTGGCCGCGGTGGGCCGACGGGACGGTGCCCGCCGCCGGGGGGGCGCCGTGGCTGCGTCGGTGTCGGGGGTCGTCATGAGCCCGACGCTAGCGCGAACGGCTGGTCGCCGCCGCGGCCGCGACGTGTGAGAGCGACCCTGCGCGGGGACGACCATGGCCCCGTCGCCGGACCGATGCGAGCCCATGAACCCGACCACGCCGTCACCGATGGCGGAGGCGCATCGCGCCCTGCCGCTGGGTGTGCACGCGGTCGCCGATGCTCGCCGGTTCGCGCTGCGGACGTTGGTCAGCTGGCGGGGTAGCGCGGAGCTGACCGGCAGCGTGGTGCTGATCGTGTCCGAGCTGGTGACAAACGCTGTTCTCTACGGCTACGGCGCGGCGACGCTGCTGCTCCGGTGCGAAGGCCCCGAGCTGGTCGTCGAGGTGGCCGACCGCTCCCCGGTCCTGCCCGCCGCCCAGGTCGCGCACGACGACTCCGAGATCGGCCGGGGGCTGCAGATCGTGGCGGCCTCCTCACGAAGCTGGGGCGTGCGACCCGACCCGGCCACGGGCGGCAAGGTCGTGTGGTCCCGGCTCGCTTGGCTGGAGGACGACCGGGCCTAGCGCCGGCGCGCGTCCTCCCCGCGAGTCGGGCCCGGGCCTAGGCTCGCCCGGTGCCTGCACCCACGCTCCTGGGCGGCCCCGTCGGCCTGTGGACCGGAACGCTGGACGCGCTGCCCCCGACCCAGGTCCGCGAGACCGTCGCGGAGCTGGACGAGCAGGGTTGGGGCGGGCTCTGGTTCGGCGAGGCGTACGGCCGGGAGGCGTTCACCAACGCCGCGATGCTGCTCGGTGCGAGCAGCCGGATCACCGTCGCCACCGGGATCGCCAACATCTACGGCCGCGACGCGATGGCCATGAACGGCGCGGCGCTCACGGTCGGCGCGCAGTACCCGGGCCGGCTCGTGGTGGGGCTCGGCGTCAGCCACGCCCCGCTGGTCGAGCGGATGCGCGGCCACGAGTACGCCGGGCCGGTGTCGACGATGCGCGCATACCTCGACGCGATGGACGCGGCGCCGTTCGCTGCCGTCGGCCCGGAGGTACCGCCGCCGCGGGTGCTCGCCGCGCTCGGCCCGAAGATGCTCGCGCTCGCCCGGGAACGGACCGCCGGCGCGCACCCGTACCTGGTCACCCCGGAGTGGACCGCACGGTCGCGGGAGATCCTCGGTGACGGCGCCGAGCTCGCGGTGATGCACGCGGTGGCCCTCACCGACGACGGGGACACCTGGCGGCAGCGCGCCCACCAGTTCCTGGAGATCTACACGGGGCTGCCGAACTACCGCAACTCCTGGCTCCGGCAGGGGTTCACCGAGCCCGACCTCGGTCGCGGCGGGAGCGACAGACTCAAGTCCGCCATGGTCGTACGCGGCGGCGAGGACGCCGTCCGCGGCCTGGTCCGCGCCCACCTCGACGCCGGGGCCAGTCACGTCTGCCTCCAGGTCCTCGGGCCGGACGTGGGGACGGCGCCGGTCGCGGACTGGCGCCGGTTGGCTGCCGCCGTGCTGGATGCGTAGGTCCGCGGCGGGCCTCGTCGCGGCCGGCCTGCTCGTCGCCGCGTGCGGTGCCGCGCACACCGCCGCCCCGACCACGGCGCCGCCGACGACCACGTCCACCCCACTCTCGCCGTCCGCCCCGGTGCCGTCCTCGTCGTACATCCCCCCGACCCTGCCGACGCCGGCGACCAGCGGGCCGCTCACGGCGACGGCGGTGGCTCCCTTCCCCGGCACCGCGGTCGGCGTCCTCGCCGCGGAGGCGCCGGACGGGACCGTCTTCGCGGTGCCACTGCCGGCCTCCGGGGAGGGAACGGTGGCCTACGTCGTGGACGGCACCTCCGCACCGCAGGTCGCCGAGCACCTCGACGCACCCGTGGTGGCCGTCGCCGCCGACAGCGGCTACTTCTACGCCGCCACGACCCGGGACGTCACGTCCTACGACCGGACGACCGGCGCGCCTGTCCGCACCTGGCGGGTGACCCTGGCCGGGGACGAGGGCCAGGGGGACGTCGCCTTCGCCGGCGGGCGGCTGTGGCTCTACACCGCGCTGGGCACGCTCGTCGAGATCGACCCGGCGTCCGCCACGCCACGCGTCGTCGCCTCGCCGGGCGCGGACGTCGAGGGCATCGCCGCCGACGCCACCGGCGCGTACCTGGTCGAGCCCGGCGGTCGCACGCTGGTGCATGTCAGCACGAGTGGCGTGGTGACGACTGCGCCGACCGGGCTCACGGTGAACGTCGCGCTGTCCGGGCCGGCGGCGGTCACCCCCGTCACCGTCGTCGGCCACACCCTGGTGGTAGCCCAGCACCCTGGTCAGGGCCTGGACGCCGAGCTCGTCACGTACGACGCGAGCAGCCTGGCCCCGCTGGCACAGGCAGCCACGACGGTGCAGGGCGCGAACGTCGTCCCCACGCTCACCGGACCGGTCGTGGCGGGGGACAGCATCCCCGTCTGCCCGGGCGCCGGCGACCAGGGGTGCGTGGCCCGCGTGACGCTCGCGACGGCGACGTACGTGCCCGCGTACGCGGTGCCCGCCCACACCGTCGTCAGCGCGGTGCTGGGTCCCTACCCGGCGGTGATCACCGACAGCGGGTCGGGGCTCACGCCCGGCACGCTGCGGCTGCTGCGCCTGCGCTGAGTGCGGCGGTGCGGCATGGCGCTCAACCATCGGCGGAGCCGGTCGAAACACACCAGGTGGACGCAGTGCACCATGGACACCTGCGAAGCACGGCATGATCGTCTCAGTCGGCCGGCCCAGGCCGCCGAGCGAGCGGAGGTGACCTGCACGGTGGCGCACGCACCCGCGGAGCAGGCCACCGATCTCGCCGTGGAACCCAACAGCGCGGGCCGTGCCCGCCGCTTCGTCGGCGCGACGCTCGCCCTGTGGTCGCTCGAGGACCTGTCGGACGAGACCATCCTGCTGACCAGCGAGATCGTGACGAACGCCATCCTGCACACCGACTCCACCTCCATCCGGCTGCGGGTCGTGCTCCTGTCGGACGGGGTCCGGGTCGAGGTGGGCGACGGCTCGCCGCACGCGCCAGTCGTGCGGCGCCACAGCCCCGCCTCAGGCACCGGTCGGGGACTCGCGCTGGTCGAGGCGTCGGCCCGCCGCTGGGGCGCAGACGCCCACGGCGACGGGAAGACCGTGTGGTTCGAGATCGCGACCGCGTGACCGGCGAACGGTTCCGGGTCGTCCTCGCCGGCATCCCCCGCAACCTCGTCGAGTACGGGGTGGAGCGCACCGAGGAGCTGCTGCGCGAGTTCCGGCTGATTGCCGACGGCGGGCCGGGCTCGGACGAGCTGGCCCGACGGCTCACCCGCGTCCTGGGCTCCTTGCGCGGCGCGACCGACGGGCGCGCCGCCCTCGTGGCGGCCGGACTCGAGGAAGCCCCGGCCGACGGCTCGGACCCGGTGTACATCGAGCTGTGGCTGCCGGCAGGCGCGGAACGGGACGCCCTGGAGATCGCCGAACTGATGGACGAGTCCGACGAGTACTGCCGGCGCGGGCAGGTGCTCACCTTGCCCCGGACGCCGGCGCTGGTGGCGCTGCGCTGGTGGCAGGCGACCGAGGTCGTGCGGCAGCGACACGGCCTGGCGCCGACCCCGTACGTGTTCGACGGCTGACCGCGTGGTTGGCTCGGTCCATGCCGTCGATCTACCTGGCCGGGCCGGACGGCTTCACCGCCGCAGGCCTCGCGTTCCACGCCGCCGTCGTGGTGCCGGCGATCCTGGCCGCCGGCGGCACGCCGCTCGACCCGTGGGACCCGGCGGCCCCCGAGCAGCAGGCGCTCGCAGCGGCCACCGGGAACGCTCTGGGGCCGGCGCTGGACGCGGTCTGCTCCCGGAACGTGGCACTCATCGACGCCGCAGCGGGCGTCCTGGCAGTCCTCGACGGCACCGACGTCGACTCGGGTACGGCTGCGGAGATCGGGTACGCGGCGGCCCGCGGGATTCCGGTGGTGGGCGTCCGACTGGACCTGCGCCGAACCGGGGACGAGGGTGCGCTGGTCAACGGCCAGGTCGAGCACTTCGTCGCCCGGACCGGGGGCGCCGTGCTCGCCTGCCCACCGCCCGAGCTCGCCGATCCGCGGCCGTTCATCGACCGGGCCGTGGCCAGGCTGCTGGCCGCGATGCCCTGCGCTGCAGTGGATCCGACAGCTAGAGCGGGACGATCTCGCTGATCTTCCATTGCCCCTGCTGGCGTACGGCGGAGATCATGATCTGGGCCGCCGACGCTGAGGTGGCCTTGTCGCTGGCACGCGTCGAGGACTGGTCGAGGAAGACCAACAGCTGGGCGGAGTCGCCGTGCAGCGAGACGACCCCGGCGTCGAGCACCTTGGCGACCAGGGTCAGCTGCTGCCCCGGCGCCTTTGCCTTGAGCGCCGAGAACAACGTCGTGTACTGACCCGCCGCGTCGCCGGTCAGATCCCGTGCGGCGGCCTGCTGAGTCGGCGTCGGATTGCGGTAGTTGTAGCTCAGCACCGTGTTGAGCGACGAGCTCACCTGGCTGATGACCTGATTGGTCGTGGCGCTGTCGACGATGGCCGTGTTGGTCGGCGCCGACGCCGAAGTCTGATGGTGGCGGATCTCGAAGACGACGCCCACGACGACGAACACGGCCGCCAGCGTGATGAGGACGAATGGCAGGGTCATCAACCGGCGCCACGTCGTCGGCTCCGGCTCGCTTGCGCGGATGTCGGTCATGACAGCGACAGGTTCACGGTGGCGATGTTGCTGACCTTCCAGACGCCGTCCGCCAGCGACATGATCAGGGCGAAGCGCTGTCGTTTCGTGCTGGCGGCCCCCCCTGCTGGCGTCGAGGTGATCTCCACGCTCGCGATGACGGTCGCCGACCCGGCGCCCAGATCGACCGAGATCGGGGCCGCGTCGAGAACCTTCGAGGTGGTCACGGTCTTCGCGTTCAGGATCTCAGTGCGGTCGGCCGCCGGGACGCTGGCGAAACCAGCCGCCAGGTTGCCGGTGGAGACCGAGCGCCAGCTGGCGATGCCTGCGTCGAACTTCCGGTAGTCGAGGCTGTTGAGGATCGCAGCGTCCTGTTGCGCGGCGATCACGGCAGCATCCCGGGCTCGGGCCAGTTTCGCGCCGGCACCCGCCGAGCCGTCGGCCCAGGTGACGCCGGCGTACGAGGCGAAGCCGGCCGCAAGCAGGGCGGCGACCGCGGTCGCTGCGACGAGCGGGCGTCCGGTCAGCCGCCGTCGACGCGCCTCGGGCGCGTCCTGGGGCTCCGCCTCCGCGGCCACGACTGGCGCGTCGGGGTCGGAGCTGGCGCGCGAGCCGGCATGCCGGCCTCGGCGCCAGGAGGGCAGACGTCCGCGCGCGGGCACCCCGGCCGTCCCGGGCGTCTCGGGCGTCTCGGGCGTCTCGGGCGTCCCGGGCGTCCCAGGCGTCCCAGGCGTCCCAGGCGAGCCCACCGCCGGGGTCGCCGCGACCGCCTCGGCCGGCTCGGGGAATGCCGTCGTCGGCACAGGCACAGGCACAGGCGAAGCGACAGCCTCGGCGGCGCGGATGCGTGCCAGCGCCTCCGCCTCCTGGGCTCGGGCGAGCGCCCGCTCGGCCCGCGCTCGTGCCTTGCGCGCCTTGGCCTCGGCCCGCTCGACCTTTGCGCGGGCTCGCTCTTCCGGCGATTGTTCCGGCCGCGCTGCGGCACTCCGGTCGACCGCTTCGGTGCCCCCGACTCCGGCCTCCTCCGACCCGGCGGGACCGTTCGGATCCGGCGCGGCGGCAGCGTGGCCAGGGCCGACGTCGGTCAGATCGCCGTGCGCCACGGGCGCAGGAACCTCGGGCTCGACGCCGGACGATGGCCCGGAGGAAGTGGTGGAGGGATCCGGGGGCGGGCCCTCCGTCACCCCTGCCCACCGAGAAGGCTTGCCAGGGTCGTCGCCGTGGTGCCGCTCACCGCCGACCGGGCCAGCTGGCCAGCGGTGCTGCTGGTGATCGCGGGCAGCTTCGCGCCGTTGACCTCCGAGGCGGCACTGGTCGAGCGGCAGCCCGCGGACGCGTTGACGGCCACGTTGTCGTTCACATCGGTAGGCGGTCGACGCACCGTTCCACCGTAACCCGCGGTGCAGGGCAACGGGTTGAAGAAGGTCAGGGCGAGACCCAGGTTCGCCCCGGTCGGCGTGACGACCTTGTTGCCCAGGCTGATGGCCTCCGGGGCCTTGACCAGGAGGGTCTGCAACCCGTCCACATTGGCCTGGAAGACCTCAGCGTTGGCCGTGAGGTTGGTGATCAGGGAGGTGAACGTGGAGCTGATGTCGGTGAAAACGCCGTTCACCTCGGCGGCCGCGCCGGGGGCCACGGTGATCAGGCTGCGCAGCCCGGCGTCGTTGGCCTGGAGGCTGGCGTTGATCAAGGCCAGGTTGTGGGCGAAGGTGATGATGCTCTGGGAGCTCGCTTCCTGGGTGGCCAGCACGGTCTTGGAACTGGCCAGCAGCGCCGACGTGTCGTCGAAGTTGGCCTGCGCGCCCAGGTAGAAGGTGTTCGTCGAGTCGATCAGACGCTGGATGTCAGGTGACGAGTTCTGGAACGCATCGCTGAGTTCCCTGACCGTGGTCTGCAACGACGTGATGGGGATCGACGTCAGCAGCGTGTTCGTCGCCTCGAGCAGCTGGTTGGCGCTCACCGGCACCGTCGTGTCGGCCTGCGCGATGACCGACCCGTCGTGCAGGTACGGGCCGTCGTCACTGTTGGGGACGAGGTTGAGGTACTCCTCGCCGATGACCGAACGGTTGGCGACGTTGGCCGTGACGTCGCTCGGGATGTGGGTCGAACTGGAGCTGATGTTGGCATCTACCTCGATGCCGTTGCCGTTGAGCCGCATGCCGCCGATTCGCCCGACCGGGACGCCTCGATACGTCACCTCGGCGTTCTCGAACAGGCCACCCGAGTACGGCAGTTCGGTGCGCACGGTGTATCCCGTGGCGCCGACGTCGTGCAGGATTCCCACGTAGTGGATGGCGATGTAGCTCACCGCGAGCAGCGCGATCGCGATGAAGAGGGTGATCTGAATCCGGATCTTGCGGGCCAGCATCAGCGACCACCCTCGCTCGAGCTGGGCGTGACGGAGTCGCCCGGGCTGGAGCTCGAGGAACTCGAGCTCGGCGCCCCGGACGGAGAACCCGTCCCGCTCGGGGTGGGCGAGCCGCTCGAGGAGGTGCCGAGCGGCGAGCCCGACGCGCTGATGCTGATCGTGGTGCTGGAAGGAAGCAGCGTCGGGGGTGCGCTCCTGCTCGATGGCCCCGCGGCCGTGGTCGGCGCGGCGTGCTGCGCCGCGGTGACCTGGCTCTGCGTCAGACCGGGCTGTCGGGTCATCGGTGGCGTGTCGGCATCGGCCTGGCTGCTGTGCAGGTTCAGGGTGATGAAAGCGTTCAGGTAGTCACCCTTGATGGCACCTACGGCCGCGTCCGGGAAGGGGTAGGTGAACAGCACCTGCAGCGAATCCGGCAACGCCTGCCCGGCGGCCGTGAGCTGGTCGAGGATCGGCTTGAGCAGCGTGAGGTCTTCGATGAACTCGGCCTGACTCGCGTGGATGGTCGAGACCGACACCGTCGACAGCCGCTGCAGTGACGTCAGCATCGCGGTGAACTGGGTCCGCTCGTTCGCCAACACCTGCAGCCCCGGCGACAGGTTCTGGAGAACGTTGTCGATCTTGTTGTCGTTCGACGCGAGCGTGGCGGAGAGGGTGTCGAGCTGGTCGAGCGCCGTGGTGATGTCGGTCCGGTGGGCGTTCAGCTGGCCGACCACGCTGTCCAGCGACGTGAACAGACTGCGGAACTCGGCGGTGTGCCCGGCCTGAGCCTTGTTCAGTTCATCGTCGATGCTCTGCAGCTGACCCAGACCCCCACCGTTGAGGAGCAGGGACAGCGCACCGAACACGTCCTCCACCTGGATGCCGGCGCTGGTCTTGTCCTCGGAGATCACGGCGCCGTTGGCGAGCGTGCCTTCCGGCGCGACGCCCCCACTGGGTGCGGAGAGCTGCACGTACTTCTCGCCCAACAGGGTCGTCTGCTCCACCGCCGCGGTGGCGTTCGCCGGCAGACGTACCGATCCGTTGATCTTGAGCTTGACCTCGGCGGTGCGCCCGTCGGGGGTGATGTTGATGGAGTCGACCCGGCCGACCGGGACGTCGTTGACCCGCACGGCCGACTGGGGAACCAGGTCGAGCGCGTCGGAGAAGTCCGCCGTGACGGTGTACGGGTGGCCACCGAGGTTGGCCCCTCCGGGCAACGGGATGTTGTAGAGCCCGCTGAAGCCACACCCGGACAGGCCGAGCATGCCGGCCGCCGCGAGAGCGGCCCCGGCGAGCGCGCGCCGGCCCATCACTGGACCGTCCCGGTCGAGGAGGCCGACGGCCCCGCGGAGCTGGGCAGCAAGGTCGGCGGCGCGATCGCGCCGTTCTGGACTCTGCTCCCGGGGCGGGCGGTGCTCGCCGTCCCGGCGACGGCCGGCGTCGTGGGCGCGACCTGGTGCAGCGCGCCGGCCCAGATGCTGATCTCGTTCAGGTCACCGCGGCCGTCGAGAGTGTTGGAGCTCGGGTCGTACGCGTTGAGCACGTTCTGCAGGGCTTGCGGTGCGGTCGCGAGGGCTTGCGCGATCGACGCCTTCTCGGCGGCGAGCGACCTGGTCACGGAGGCGAGCTGGCCGACGTCCTGGGTCAGCGCAGCGCGATTGTTCTGAATGAAGGTCTGCACCATGCCCAGTGCGCCGCTGAGGTCGTTGATGGCGGCGTTGAAAGACTGCCGATCGCTGGCCAGGACGGCGCTGACCTGCGCGAGCTGCGTGTTCAGCGAGCTCACGCTCGTGTCGCTCGCCTGCAGCGTCGCGGTGAAGGTCTTGAGATTCGTCACCGTGGAGAACAGATCGCCACTGGAGTTGGCCAGCGTCTGCGAGGCAAGACTGAGCTGGTTGATCGTGGTGTTGAACTGCTTGCCGTTGCCCTTCAGGTTGGCGGCCGCTGTGTTCAGCAGGTCGGAGAAGGCACCGTTCTTGTTGGCGCCGTTCGGGCCGAGAGCCTCGGCAAACTTGGTCAGACTGCTCTGCAGCTGGTCCAGCTCGACCGGCGTCGCGGTCATCGTCTCCGGGATCACGGCGTGTTCCGCCAGCTTCGGCCCGCCGGTCCAGAGCTGGGTGAGCTGCACGTAGCGGTCGCTGACGAGGCTCGGCGAGAGGATCACGGCTCCGGTGCCGGCGGCCGCCGAGCGACCCGAGTCGAGCTGCATCCCCACGACCACGTCGGTGCCGTGCGCCTTGACGCTCGTGACCTTGCCGACCTTGACGCCGAGCTCACGGACGTCGTTGCCCGGGTAGAGCCCGACCGTGCCGCTGAAGTCGGCGCTGAAGTGGGTACCCGAGTCGTGCTTGTGGAGGTACCAGAAGAAGCCTCCGAGCACGACGACCAGGACGACCAGGGTGGTCAGGCCGCGGCGCAGGCTCACGGTGGGCAGGTGCACGGCTCAGGCACCTCCCGACGTCGTCGTCTGCGGGTTGCAGGAACGGGTCGGATCGCTCGCGCGGGTGTCCGGGACGCCCTGAGGCGTGAACAGGCCACACGCGTACGTGTCGAGCCAACGTCCGTTGCCGAGCGCGTCGTCGAGCAGCGTGTAGTACGGGCCTATCAGCGCGAGACCCTTCTGCAGGTTGGCCTGCTGGGCCTGGAGGACGGTCGTCACCTTGCCCAGCTTCACCAATGCGGGGTTCAGCGTGTTCTGGTTGTCGGTCACCAGGCCGCTGAGCTGGGCGCTCAGCGTCTGTGTGCCCTTCAGCAGGGCGGTGATTGCCGCGCTGCGCTGGTTGAGCACCGTGACGAGGAGGTTTCCGTCGGTGACCAGCGCCTGCACCTGCTGGTTGTTTCCGGCCAATTGCCCCGTGACCGCCTTGGTGTTCGCCACCAGCTGGGCGATCTGCGCGTCCCGCGAGGCGATCGTCTGCGACAGCGCCGCAAGGCCGGTCAGGGTCGAGCGGACGACCGGAGCGGTGTTCGCGAACGCGCCGGAAAGATCGGTGAAGCTCTGCGCCAGCTGCGTCGTGTTGACGGCGGTCAGGGTGGTCGAGAGGCCGTCGAAGGCCTGCGTGACGTCCAGCGGTGAGTGGGTGCGGCTGAGCGGGATCGTGTCGCTGGTGTGGAGCTTCTCGCTGCCCAGCGGGTCGATCGCCAGGTACTTCTGGCCGAGCAGGGTCTCGATGGCGATCGAGGCTGTGCTCTGGTCACCGAGCCAGGCATTCTTGACCCGGAACAGGACCTTGACGTGCGTCCCCTGCAACTCGACCTTGCTGACGTTGCCGACCCTGACCCCGGCGACCAGCACGTCGTTGCCCTTGGTGAGGCCCGCGGCCTCGGGGAAGTCGGCGGAGTAGGTGGGGCCGGCGCCGATGATGGGCAGGTTGGCCGAGTTGAACGTGGCGAACACGATCAACACCAGGGCCATCATCCCGGTGATCGCGACGGCAATGGGATTGCGCTCGCTGAAGGCCTTCATCCCGAGCACCTCGACGCGGCCGGCGCCACGCCGACGCCGTACCCGACGTAGCTCGTGTTCGTCTGGCTGAGGTGCACTCCGCTGGAGGTGATCGGCGTCAGCTGGCACACATAGGCGTTGACCCACGACCCGTACGAGGCCGTTCGGGCGATGTCGTTGACCTTGCTCGGGAAATGCTGCAGGAACGAGTTGATAGTCGCGAGCGATGCGCTCTGCGAGAGGTTGCCGGAGAGCGCACCGAGCGAGTCGATCGCCTGCTGCAACGCGGGCCGGCCGTTCTGCAACAGACCACTGACCGAGGTGGTCAGGTCCGCGATGGCCGGCAGCGCGGCACCGATGGCCTGCCGGTCCTCGGCCAGACCCGACACGAGCTGCTGCAGGGTGTCGATCGTCGTCCCCAACGCCTGGTTGTGTGCGTTGATCGCGCCCAGCACATTGTTCAGGTTGTCGATCACCTGGCCGATGATCGCGTCCTTGTTGGCCAGGGTGCTCGTCAGCGACGCGGTCTGGGTCAGCAGGTCGGTCACGGTGGCGCCCTGGCCCTGGAAGATCTGCACGACCTCGTAGGAGAGCTGATTGACCTCCCCGGGGTCGAGCGCCTTGAACAGCGGCTGGAAGCCGTTGAACAGCGCCGTCAGGTCGAGCGCCGGCGTGGTCCGGTCCAGGCCGATCATGGTGTTGGCCGGCCACGCCTGGGTCGTCGAGCCTGACCCCTGAGCGATGTCGAGGTAGCGCTGACCGACGAGGTTCCGGTACTTGATCGCGGCGTTGACGGTCGAGTCCAGCTGGATGTTCGACTGGACGGTGAAGTCGACCAGGGCGTGGTCGTGGTTGTAGATGTGGATGCCGGTGACCTCGCCCACCCGTACGCCGGCCATGCGGACGTCGTCCCCGGTCGTGAGCGCGGTGACGTCGCTGAACTCGGCAGCGTACTTCTTTCCGGTGCCCCCGGGGTTCGAGATCGTGATCAACAGGATCCCCGTCGCCAACACCGTGACGACGATGAAGATGGCGCTCTTGATGAGCGTCGGGCCGAGGCTTCTCATCGCACTGTCACCGACGTCCCGCGCAGCACCGGACCGAGCAGCAGGCTTCCCCAGGCGGGGAACGCGGCCGGCGACATCCCGACGGTCGGCGCCACCAGCTCGGCGATCAGCTGGTTCTCGGCGGGCGAGTTGGCTGTGCCGATGCCCTGGTCGTCGGCCGATGCCGTGGTCGAGGTGGGAAGCCCATACCGGGCGGCATCCTTGGCCGAGGCCTCCGCGCTGCCCGTCTTGGCCGCAGGGCCGCCGAGCGCGGTGCCGGCCAAGGGGCTGCCACTGGCGAGGTACGGGCAGCTCGGCGGACCACTCGCCGACGTGCTGGCACGCTGGCCGGGCAGGTAGCTCCCCAGCGAGGGGACGATCTGGAGGGTCACGCGTAGCCCCGGCCGCGAGGTGCCCGCCCCGAATGCGCTGTTGGCGGTCGGGACGAAGTCGGTCAGCGCCTGCGCGACGCACGGGAACTCGGGGCTGTAACGCGCAAGCACCTGGAGGGTGGGGATGCTGCCGGCGCTCAACCTGATGATGTTGTCTTCGTTCGTCCCGACGACGCCGCCGACGGTGTTGGAGGACGCGGCGACGTTTTCGAAGGTCGCCAGCAGCTGCTGCTGCTGGGCGACGACGGTCTCGCTCGTGGTGGTGAAGTCGTTCAGAGCCGACAACAGGTCGGGCGACGCAGCCGTGTACGTGTCGGCGACCCGGCCGAACGCCGCGATGTCGGCAGCGAACTCGGGCACCTTCGGGGCGAACTCGGTGAGGTAGGAGGAGAAGGCCGTGACCGCGTTGCCGAACTCCACGCCCTTGCCCTGCAACCCCTGGGCCAACTCACCCAGCAGCTCCGAGAGCTCCGCTGGCTGAACCGCCTGCAAGACGGGCAGCAGATGGTTGAAGACGTCCTGCACCTCGATGCCCTGCGCGGAGGTGTCCTGTCGGATGATCTGCCCACTGTGCAGCGACGGCCCGCCAGGCGTCGCCGGGAGCACCAGACTCACGTACCGCTCGCCGAACAGCGTCTTGGGCAGCAACTGCGCCGTCACGTCGGAGGGCAGGTCCTTGGCGCGACTCTTGTCGATGGCGACACTGATCTTGGCGCCGTTGCCGTCTGTGGTCACTCCGGTGACCGTCCCCACCAGGATGCCGCGCACCTCGACATCGGACCCCTTCTGCAGGGACGAGCCGATGTTGTCGGTCCGAACCGACACCTTGACCACGCTGGCGAAGTCCCGGTTGTAGATGGCGATCGACAGCGCGATCAACGAGGCGACCAGCAGGATGTAGAGGACGCCGATCAGCGCATCGCGAGACCTGGTCATCCGGCTATCCGGATGCTCGTCGAGGAGCCGAAGATCGCCAACGAGATGAAGAAGTCGGCCACGGCAATCGTGGTGATGGTCAGTCGTACCGCACGCCCGACGGCGACGCCCACGCCGGCCGGGCCGCCCGACGCGTTGTAGCCGTAGTAGCAGTGGATCAAGATCACGATCAGCGCGAAGATCAAGACCTTGACGAACGAGTACAGGATGTCCTGCGGCGGCAAGAAGAGCGTGAAGTAGTGCTCGTAGGTGCCCGCGGACTGCCCTTCGAAGTCGACGGTGACGATGTACGACCCCAGGTACGACGTGAGCAGGCCGACCGCGTACAGGGGGATCACCGCGACGAAGCCGGCGATGACCCGACAGCTCACGAGGTAGGGCAGGCTGTGGATCGCCATCACCTCGAGGGCGTCGATCTCCTCGTTGATGCGCATGGCGCCGAGCTGGGCGGTGAAGCCGCACCCCACGGTCGCGGACAACGACAGGCTGGCGACCAGGGGCGCGATCTCCCGGGTGTTGAAGTAGGCGGTGATGAACCCGGTCAGGGTCGCCGTGCCGAGCTGGTTCAGGGCGGTGTAGCCCTGGATGCCGACGACCGTCCCGGTGAGCAGCGTCAACGCCACCATCACGCCGATCGTGCCGCCGATCACGGCCAGCGCGCCGGAACCGAAGCTCACCTCGCCCAGGAGCCGGGCCACCTCGCGGGGGTAGCGGCGGATCGACCGTGGGATCGAACCGATGACGCGGGCATGGAAGGTGAGCTGCGAGCCCAGGCCGGCCATCGAGTCGACCCCGCGGGTCACGGGCGCCGCCAGTTGGCGTACGGGGGACAACGGCAGGTCGAGTTCGCGGACCATCGCTCACAACCCCCGTGGTGGGAAGAGCTGGAGATAGACGGTCGTGATCACCAGGTTCACCAGGAACAGCAGCATGAAGGTGATCACCACGGACTGGTTCACCGCGTCGCCGACGCCCTTGGGGCCCGGCGCCGGGTGCAGGCCCCGGTACGAGGCGACCGTGCCCGCGAGATAGCCGAAGATCGCTGCCTTGAACTCCCCGACGTACAGGTCCGAGGGCTGTGCCAGCGCCGAGAAGCTGGACAGGTACGCCCCCGGGGTTCCGCCCTGGACGATGACGTTGAAGAAGTAGCCACCCAGCACGCCCACGACCGACACCATGCCGTTGAACAGCACCGCCACCAGCACCGCCGCCCAGACCCGTGGCACGACCAGGCGGTGGACCGGCGAGATGCCGAGCACCTCCATGGCGTCGATCTCTTCGCGGATGGTGCGCGCGCCGAGATCGGCACAGATGGCCGTGCCGGCAGCACCGGCGATCATCAGCGCGGTCACGATCGGGCTGGCCTGCTGGATGATCGCCAGGACGCTCGCCGCACCGGTGAACGACTGCGCGCCGATCTGCACCGTCAGGGACCCGAGCAGGAGCGCGATCACGGCGCCGAAGGGGATGGCGACCAGCGCTGCCGGGAGCATGGACACGCTGGCGACGAACCAGAACTGCTCGACCAGTTCGCGGACCTGAAACGGGCGGCGGAAGGACAGGCGTACCACGTCCAGGCCCAGCGCGAAGAGCGCGCCGATCTGGTTGAGACCGCGGACGATCACGGGCGGCGGGTCGTACTGGTTGGGCGCGTGGCCGACCCGGCGGCGGCCGGTGCGTGCGGCTCCGGGGCGGAGGAGCTGCTCCAACGTCATCTCCGCACCCCCCTCACGGCGACCGCTGGCTGCGCGCGGCAACGATCGTGGCGCACAACCCACCTCGCATGTCGAAGTAACGGAACGCTCATCACGATGCCCCGGAGGGCGGATCTGCCGGAACGATGGGGACGGCCGGCGCGACGGCGGGACGATACGCCACACACCGGGGCGGATGCCGCACCGGAATGCGACCTAGCTCACGTTCGCGAACAGTAGGAGGGCGTGCGGCAGCGCACAAGGTGGCGCCGGAGCCTGGACGCGGGCGCGCCCCCGATTCGTCCCGATGCACTAAGTCCGGCGACGCTCAGTGATCGCACGTACCAGTCCGTGGCGACATAAGGGTATGAACCGGGCAATTCACCCAGTCCGGGATCCCCCTGCGCAGGTGCGCATCTTGTGGGGCCCGGAGGCGGCAGGTATGACGGAGGCAGACAGCCGACAACGGCGCCGGCTCGGAGCGGTCCGAGGACAGACCATGCACTCAGTGAGCGCGGACGCCGGCTCCATTGCCCCCACCTGGCCGGTGCTGCCACGCGCGTGGGCGCAGCTGTTGGTCGCGAGCGAACTCCGCGGCATGGCGCGCGACATCGTCGCCCAGATCCGTACCGAGATCCCGGCCTATCGCCGCTCGTTGGACGGCCCGCTCACCCGGCAGACCCGGCTGGCGGTGGAGCGGGCCCTCCAGTCCTTCTTCCAACAGGTGTGCGAGCACAGCGCGGCCGGCGACCAGCACGACCAGCTGTTCCGGGCGCTGGGGCGGACGGAGGCGCAGGCGGGCCGCAGCCTGGACTGCCTGCAAGCCGCGTACCGGATCGGACTGATGGCGGCGTGGCGGCGGGTGATGGTCGTCAACGAGCGGATGCCCTTACCGGCCGACACCGTGGCGCAGCTGGCCGCAGCGGTCTTCGGCTATGTGGACCACTTGGCGGCCCTGTCGGTGCAGGGGCACCAGCAGGCGATGCTGGGGCGCAGCGAACACGTGCACCGGCTCCGGGCCCGGCTGCTGCAGATGCTGCTCGACCAACCGTCGACGCCGATGGAAGCGATCCAGGAGCTGGCCGCGCAGATCGGGTGGGCCCTGCCCGAGCGCGTCGTGGTCATCGACATCCGGAACGGCGAGCTGCTGCCCGACCCCCTGGGCGAGCTGTTCGGGCCCGCGGCACTGGCGGGCGTGGAGAGCCCGCCCCCGACGGTCCTGGTGCCCGCACCGCTCGACCCTGCCGTGCTGGGCCGGCTGCAACAGGACGCCGGCGGAGCTCGCCTCAGCGTGGGCTGCGCGGTGCCGCTCACGCAGGCGCGGCAGTCCTTGCAGTGGGCCCAGCTTGCCGCCCGACTGCGCGGTGCCAGCGTGCTGCCGGACCGCGCACTGACCCTGTGCGAGGACGAGCTGCCGACCCTGCTGCTCGCGGCGAACCCGCTCGCTGTCGAGCTCCTGGTCCAGCGCCGGCTGGGTCCGCTGCTCGCGCTGAGCCTGCAGAAGCGGTGGAAGTTCGCGCGGCTGCTCTCGACCTGGCTCGAGCGCGGGGGCAGCCAGGCAGAGATCGCGGACGTGCTCGGCCTGCATCGGCAGACCGTGCACTACCAGTTCACCCGCCTGCACGACATGTTCGGCGCCGGCCTGCACGACCCGTCCGTACGGGTGGAACTGCTGCTGGCCCTGCGGTCCGTGCTGCCTGCCTGGGAACGCGTGGCAGGGGCGGCCTGAACGGGCTCGGCAGAGGCGGTTCGGCCCGTGCCATCTCGTGGGCCGGATGACTGCGTGTGGGGCGGTTCAGCCTGTCGGCACGGCGGTCGGCGTGGACGTGATCGGAGCCGTTATCACGGGCAGCGGCGGAGGGTCGCTACAGGGGACCTGGCACCCGTACGGGTACCGCGGGTCGATGATGCTGGACAGGTTGCTCTGGGAGACGAACGTCGCATTGAGCGGACCACTGACCACACCGTCGAGAAGCGTGGAGACGTCCTCGCCGGTGGGGCTGAGGCAGCCGGTGAAGCCGGGAATGATGGTTGTCCCCTCCAGGGTCCCGCCGATGACGGCCGCGTAGGAGCCGAGTCCGTAGGCATGCGCAATCAGGCGTGCCGGGGTGACGGTTCTGCAGGTCGAGCCGAGGACGAGCGGCTTTCCATCCACGGTGAGATCAGTGACGTGGACGTTGAGTGAACCGGTGAGTGTCGTGACGTAGGGCACGAAGGTCGTGGTCTGCACGTCCAGCGGCTGCACAAGTCCGTTCACTACCGTCTGGTCCAGCTCCAGGTTCAGGGAGACCGGGATCGCGCCGAACGCCAGAGTTTTGACGGGGACCGGTCCGATCTGTCCGTACGAGCGCGCGGTCGGGACGCCGTCCGAGCCCGGATTCAGATAGCGGAAGACCCACCCACGGCTGTAGATGATGGTCCCGCTCGAGGTGAACTGCAGGCGGGACGTGGCGTTGAGTTCGAGGTCGAGTTCGGGCAGCGTGATAACGGTGGCGTTCTTGCCGCCGACCGCCTCCCCGCCGCCGCGACCTGCCCCGTCTGCCCCGCTCGAGATCGTGATCGACGGGCCGATGACGCTGACGCTGGGGATGGGTCCCACCGTGTGGCGCACGTCGACAACCGGTGTCTGCGCGGACGCGACGTGCGACGTCGCCGCCCGCGCCGTCAGCGCACCCACCGCGACGACCAGGCTGAGGATTGCGACCGCGACCGTCAGGGTGCGCTGAGACGGGGCTCGACGGCGCAGTCCGCTCACAACGCTCCCCTCGTCGAATGCGACGGCTGTCACATCCGGAGCGAGACTAAGTGGGCGGGCCGTCGCCGGGCAACCCCGCAGCGGCTGGGTTCCGCGGAGGCTCCCGGGCCAATGGTGAGGCCGGTGGCAGACAGCCCACTCCGGTGGCGTCGTTCGTACGCATGACCCAATTCGGGGACCCGGAACCAACGCAGGCATCGAAGGACCGTGCGTCCACCGGGGTCGACGTCTGGCGTGGGGCGCATCTCGTGTGTAACTTTCGTCACGCCCCCACACGCGTCGGCAAGAGGCTGACCGGAGTCCATCCGGGGCATAGGTCCGGCGGTCGCAGACGACCGCCTCACGAGAGGATCAACATGTCCGTCATCTCCCGCAAGAACGTGACCCGCGTCGGCGTGGTCGCCGTCGCCGGGCTGGCCATTGCCGGTGCAGTCGCCTCCAGCGCCACCGCCAAGGCCCTGACCTACACCGTCTCCGTGAACGGGACGACGACGGGCACCGCGACGCTGTCCGCCAATAGCGACAGCAACGGCGTCCAGTTCGACGACAAGACCTCCGGCGTTGGCGCGTCCTGCACCTCGGTGACGAGCACGGCGACCGCCAAGCTCAGCACGAAGGCCAAGGCCAAGACGCTGGCTACCATCACCAAATCGTCGTACACCGGCTGCACCGTCCCGGCGGTCGGCCTGACCCTGACGATCAAGCAGGTGGGCAAGTGGCCCTTCGTCGGGACCGGCCCGACCTCGGGTGGCATTACTCCCGGCTACATCAACAAGGTGAACACCACGGTCACCGGCAGTGGATGCTCCTTCACCGCGACGGGCACGCTGGACGCCACGTACAACAACACCACGCACGTCCTGCGCATTGCCCCGGCTGCGTCCAACCCGCGCCAGGTCACCGTCAGCAAGGTGCCTACGGGCCAGTGCTTCGGTGCCATCAACAACAACGACAAGGTCGAGGTCACCGCGAACTTCAACGTGCAGTCGACCAAGCCAGCCGGCACGCTGAGCGTCGTCAGCAACTGAAGGCCGTGAGCTAGCAGCAACGCTCCACGATCGCCTGCGGCGGGTGACCCGGACCACCGGGTCACCCGCCGCACCCATGACCGGCCGTTACCGCCTGCTCGCGAGCCCTGGCCCAGCACGGGATGCGCACATTGCTCCGCTTGGCGCATTGCGTCCCCGCAACAACCGGGACATGGTGTGGTGCCGGTCACAGTCCCTGCAACGAGGTAGGGACGGCCGCAACTCTCCGAGGTGCTCCTTGTTCGCTCTGCTCCCATCCCGTTCACCGCGCCGCGTAGCCGCCCTGGCGGCCGTAGCCGCGGCAACCATGATCGGCTCCGCCCTCGCCGCCGCCCCTGCGCTGGCGGCCACCCCGAACCCCGGGTCCATCTATCTGGCTCTCGGCGACTCGATCCCCTTCGGCTACCAGGAGGCCGGCGCCACGACGCCCCCCAACTACCTGGACGCGAGCTCGCTCGTCGGCTATCCCGAGGACGTCGCGTCGGACCTGCACCTCCAGGTCGCCAATGCCGCCTGCCCGGGCGAGACGACCGGCAGCTACCTCAAGGTCGGTGCCGCGAGCAACGGCTGCGAGAACAGCCCCGATGGCCAAGGCGGCCAGACCGGCCCCGGCTACCGACAGGGCTACCTGCTGCACGAGTCCTACACCGGCACGCAGGCCGACTATGCCAAGAAGTTCTTGCGCAGCCACCCGCAGACTCAGCTGGTGACGCTCCAGATCGGCGCGAACGATGGCCTGCTGTGCCAGGAGACGACGCCCGACCAGTGCCAGAGCGAGCAGGTTGCTGTCATCAACAAGGCTCAGAAGAACATCGACACGATCCTCAAGCAGTTGCGTGGAGCCGACCACTACACGGGCCAGATCGTGCTCGTGACCTACTACGCCCTCGATTACAGCAACAGCACGAGCGTGCTGCAGAGTCAGGCAGTCAACAACGCTCTTGCGGGCCACGCCGCGAAGTACCACGCCGTCGTCGCGGACGGCTTCGGGGCGTTCCAGAGCGCATCGGCCGACTACAACGGCAGCCCGTGCCAGGCCGGCCTGTTGGTCCCGCTGCAGAACCCGGACCCGCGTACCGGTAGCAACTGTGGCATCCACCCGGACGCTGCGGGCCAGGCTCTGCTCGCACAGACCGTCGAGACGGCGCTGGCGAACAGCTGACGCACTACCGCATAACCGAGGCCCGGTACGCATCGCGCGTGCCGGGCCTCGGTATGTCCTCGTCTAAGAACAGGAAATGACTGCGGCGACCTGCCAGACGCCGCGTCGCCGTGCGATCGGGTTGCTCCGCCCGGCGGACGACGACTGGTCACGTTTGCATCCCGGTCGGTGGCACAGGCGGTTCAGCAACCCGTGTGCAGCGGGCGGCGAGAAGTTCGACAGGGATGGTGGCGTCGCGAAGGAAGACGACGAGGACTCGGCTGTCCGGGCGGGCAGCGCTGGGCGCGAGCAGACCGGGCCAGCCGTCGCTGTACAGCTGCTCGCCCGTCGCCTGAAACGCTGGCCAGCCTCTCCGTCCAGGACGGGGGGGCGCAAGGCCGACGCGCCCGAGCCGGTCAGGAGCAGACAGGTCAGCTACCTGAAGGGGCTGCAGGTCGTAGTGCCACAGATCCCGAGGTAGCGCGAGGTTCGGCGGGATAGCCGCCTCTGCCAGGTAGCGGTACCACTCGGCCCAGGCGCACGGCTCGCCGTCGGCGAGGTAGAGCGCGTCGGCGACCCGACCGCGCTGCCAGCGATTGTCCCCGGGGGGTTGCGGGCGCACAGCTGGATCGGCATCAGCCGGTACGTGACGGACCCACGATCCCCGCGCGGTCACCCCGTCGACGTCGAGCGCCACCTCGGCTACGCGGCGCCGGGTGACTCGAGTGCGCTGATGAGCCGGGCCACCTGCCGAGCGCGGCCGCGTGCGATCAGCTCGAGCGGCGTGTGATCATCGAGGGCCTCCACCGGTTTGACGAGCCAGACCGGGATATACCGGGCCTCGACCACGCGCGTCAGCCGATCGGTGATCTCGACCAGCTCGGCGAGCCGGCGAGCCCGTGAACCGGTTGGCGAACTCCGGCCGTTGAACCAATCACGAACCGTGCTCGGCTTGGCTCCCACCGCCTCGGCGATGATCGAGTCGGACAGGTCGGCGGTCCGGTGGATACGGGCAGCCTCTTCGGCGAAGATGGCGGCCATGGCTTAACGGTAGCACCGCTCCGTCGGTTTTCCGTCAGATTACCGCGGGCATGCGGCTTCATCACGCTGTGCGCGTCTCCCCTCGTCGCTTCGTCTCCCGGGGCCCTACGCTAGTGGTGGCCATCGTGAGACTTGGCCGTCGACCCGACGTCTACGACCAGTAGTGGCACGCGCGTCGGCCTGATCGGGGACCGCTTGGCTACACAGCCACGGGCCGCGATCCCGGCGTTCGCGAACGGCACTCCACCACGTGAGACTTTCCGAGGACGACATCCGGGATGACGACGGCAGCCCATGTCAGGTGGTCGGACACGCCGCATGGTTCCGCCCACAGACGGGCCGTTCAGGTTGGCACCTATGTGCGCGTGCCTGGTGGGCGAGGGGGGAGTTGAACCTCAAGATCCCGTGTGCGCGCCCGTGAGATCGGGTGCCCAAAGTGTCTGTGCCGCAACCGTTTCCGTGTTTTCTCGTCCGTCCTCGTGCGTCCTCGTCCAGGTGCTGCCAAGGGTTCAGGTTGGCGCCAGGTTGGCAAGTCGGGCCGCCCCCGAGTGGCCTCACCGAGACCTCCCAGAAGCCTCACGGCCGAGGTGAGGTTCCGGTGCAGTACTCGTGCACTTCTCACTCCACAGTGTCGTACGTGGCGGCAGCGGCGTGAAGGGCGGCACGCGCAAGCGCGGCGCCGGCTGGGAGTATCTCTACCGCGAGCCGGACCCGATGACCGGCGGACGCGGGCGCTTGCGATCCAAGGCCGGGTTCCCGACGAAGGCCAGCGCGGAGGCCGCCCTGAGGCAGGTCCTGGCCACGATCGACACCCACAGCTACGTCTCGCCGAAGGCGCTCACCCTGGCCGAGTACCTCGAGGCGCAGTGGCTCCCGGCGGTCGCTCCCACGCTGCGGCCCGCCACCCACTACAGTTACGGCCGCAACATGCGCCTCCATGTGCTCCCTGCCCTCGGCGGCGTCCAACTGCAGGCGCTGACGCCGAACGCGCTCAATCTGTTGTACGCGCAGTTGCTCTCCGGCGGCCGGCTCGACGTGAAGGGACGCGGGCGACCGCTCGCACCAAAGACGGTCCGCTACATCCACGACATTCTCAGCCGCGCACTTCAGGACGCGTTCCGCTGGCAACTCGTGAGCCGCAACGTCGGGAAGCTGGCGATCCCGCCGAGGCCGAAGTTCACCTCCCGACCCGAGTTGGTGACGTGGTCGCCTGCCGAGTTGCAGGCTTTCCTGCGTCTCATCGCCGGCCACCGGAACGCGGCGGCGTACCTCACGCTCGTCACCACCGGAGCGCGACGGGGAGAGATCCTCGGCCTCGCGTGGACGGACGTCGACCTGACTGGCGGAAAACTGCACGTACGCCGGAGCCTGGTCTGCGTCACCCACGCGCCGCAGTACTCCTCGACCAAGACCAGCAAATCGCGTCGAACGATCGCCCTAGACCCGGCGACGGTCGCCGCTCTCCGGACGCACCGCGCGAACCAAGCTGTCGAGAAGCTCGCGGCAGGCGTCGACTACAACGACCACGGTCTGGTGTTCTGCGGGCCCACCGGTGGTCCGGTCCATCCCGAGCGCTTCAGCCGGACCTTCGAGCAGACCGTCAAGCTGAACCATCTGCGCCGTATCCGGCTGCACGACCTGCGCCACACCTGGGCCTCCCTCGCGCTTCAGGCCGGGATCCACCCGAAGATCGTGAGCGAGCGCCTCGGCCACGCCAACATCACGATCACCCTCGACATCTACAGCCACGTCCTGCCGTCGATGCACTCCGAGGCCGCCAACGCGGTCGCAGCCCAGATTCTTGGGTCGTGACTCGCCGGGGCAGTTGCCCAGGGCCGCGGCGTCTGCGACAGGCACCGGAATTGCACCCCGCTTGGCGACTAAGTCCTGGCTAGTTCCCGACCGTCGCAGGCGCCGTGCGTACTTCAGGACGAGCGCCAGCTCCCTGCCACCGTCGCCGCTGTCCAGAAGCAGCGATGATCGTAACTCCTGGCCACCCAGGTGACGAAGGCTAGGAGTTAGACCCCTCAAGGCGCCGCTTCTCGGCGGCTTCAAGGTACCGACGGGCCTTGGGCAACGAGTCGAGCCAGTACCCCAACGCCAGCGCGATCAAGAATACGTCGAACACGCCGAAGAAGACGCGGGCGCCGCCATGCTGGACGACGGCGTCGAACGCCGTGGCGATGAACAGCCAACCGAGCACCATCATGCTGTAGCGAGCCTGGCTCACCGTCCGCAGCGCCGTCTCGCGCTCGACGGACGCCATCAACGGGTCGTCGCTGGGAGTGCCCCGGCGTACGTTGCGCCCTACCGCCCGCCGCTGACGTCGCGGGAGGCCCGCGACGATGGGAGCGGCGAACGTACTGTCACGGTGGCGCACCAGATATCTCACGCCGAACCCTGCCGCAACGAGCAACAGGAGGGCTACCGCGCTTAGTGCGACGGTGGCCGTGACGATGGTCGCGACGCTGTGATGTTCGTGCGTATTGCGAGGGTGATGCCTGGTCTCGACGACGGGCACCACGACAGCCACAACGACGACGACGAATGACATCGAGATCCACCACCGGCGCTTGGCCCGTTGCGCGATCTCTTCCCGGCCTGGCCATCCCCCCTCGATCATGAAAGTACGTTACCCATTCCGCCCCGCCTTTCCAAGAGGCGAGAGCACCGGCCCAGCGCCTTGCCAAAATCATTCCCGGCAAGCTCCCCGCTTGATCGCGCGATGCACAGGTGCGTGATCACCTGACCTGGCCCCACTTTGGTCTTCGTTCTGCATGAATGTTGGCCCCGCCTGGGTGATCATTCCGCCTGGTGGGACCGCGCCGTCGCGTCCGGCTGCCTCGATCCCGAGGTGGTGTTGATGGATGCCCGCCGCGACACCACCCAGGTCGCACCCGTCGTCCCGATCGGCGCACTCGCCCGTTACGACCGACCCACACCGAGCCTTGCCGACTACGACCAACTACTCACCGGGAGCGGAACATGACCACCACGACGAGCACGGTCGATGCGGCGGCGCAGGCCTCGATCGGCGCGGCGGCACGTGAGCTGTATCTGCCGACCGTCCGCACTGAAGCCGCGAGACTGGCCGAGATCGCCGGCAGGGAACGGCAAACACACCCTGCGCTATCTCGCTGAGGTCCTCGCCGCCGAGGTCGATGACCGCACCGAACGACGGCGGACCCGACGGATCAACGACGCGAAGTTCCCGCGGCTGAAACGGCTCGCGGACTTCAACGTCGACGCCGTCCCCTCGATCCAGCCCACCAACCTCTGCCGGCTTTCCGCCGGGCACTACATGGACGCCGGCGATCGCGTCGTGCTGCTCGGCGACTCCGGAACAGGCAAGTCCAACCTGCTGATCGGGCTCGGCCTCGCTGCCTGCGAACGGGGCCGCCGAGTCCGCTACGTCACCACCGCGCAACTCGCGAACGAACTCGTTGAGGCCACCGACGAACGGTCCTGTCGCGCGTGGTCGGCGGCTACGGCCGCCCGACCTCCTCTGTTTGGACGAGCGTTGGCTACGTCCAGATCGACCCGCGCGGCGCAGAGCTGCTGTTCCAGATCATCACCGAACGCGAGGAGCGAGCCTCGATCGCGATCGCCACCAACCTGCCGTTCAGCGAATGGGGATCCGTGTTCCCCGACCCGCGTCTGGTCGCCGCCATCGTCGACCGCGTCACCTTCAACGCGCACATCCTCGAAACCGGCACCCAGTCCTACCGGCTGCGCACTAGCAAGACCACCGCCCGGCGCAAGCGAGCCGGATAGCTCAACGAGGCTGGGCGCTCACGCTGATCCGATCCAGCGCCGGCCACTCCATCGGCGGGGCGTCGTAATAGACGTACTCCAAGTAGCTGAGCCGACCGTCATCGACGAACAAGATGATCTCGCCCGGCACGTCGTCACCCTGCGGGCTCACGACGCCCTCGGCCGGCGCAAGCCGGGAGGTCAAACCTAACGCCCGGGGCGCGTTGTCGGGCACCGCGATCGCGATCGAAGGACAACCGCAGTTGCATCCTCCGACGACCGTTGCAGAGCCTGCCTGCACTCGCAACACATCGACACCGGAGAACTCCACGCTGAGCAGCAAGGCCAGCACCGCGCCCTCCGCCGCCGTCAGCTGCCGCGCCCTATGGCGAGCGCACCGGGGACCAGCTGGTCGACCTCCCACCCGCTCGGATGCGGGTACAACGCGGCCAGGGCGCCGAGGCTCTCGCCGTCGAACCCCTCAGCGAGCAGGTACGCCGCGACGGTTGGCCACTGATCGGACCCAGGCAGGCCGAGGCGATGCGCCGCGGACACCGCTAGGACCAGGTCACTCGTCACGCCATCAGTCTCCTCGTCGCGCAATCGTGCCCGGATCGTGTCCGGCTCCTGCTGGTGCACACTCGCCGTTGACGGCATGGTCGGTACGTGGGTGGGCGAGGTCGGGGGTGGGCGGCGGTGGTCGCCAACCGAGGCGCGACCAGCCTGAGCCGGCCGCGGTGCGCCCGTCCTGCCGTGATGCCCTGATGAGGCACACTCGCACCATGAGGCCACGTGTCGACAAGTACGGCCAGTGGCGCGGTTACGACCTGCCGATCTGGCGGGACCGCATGTTCCAGGTCGCGTGCGCCGCCGGCGTCGTCTGTGCGATCTTCGGGGCAGTCTTTGTCGGGGGCGGGTGGGGCGAGATCGGCGTGTCTCTCGTGGCGGTGCCTTCCTCGGTCGGGATCGTCGGTGGCTCTATCCGCAACTTCCGGCGCGGCTTGCGAGACCCGGCCAGCCCACACCGATCCGTCCGCTGAACCCTCTCAGCGCTTGGGGTGTTGGAGGATCGCGATGTCAGCCGATAAGACGATCGGGCGCATGCCTCCAGTCTTGATCCTCATAGGACTTGCTCTCATTCTATTTCCGATATTCTTGATCATTGAGGTGTCAACTGGCAGTCCTATCCAGCCAGGTGGTCCCTTTGGCGGCGGCTTGTTATTCGCTGCCCTCAGCGCTATAGGTTACGTCTTCATATCCGTGCGGGTGGTAGTCAGCGGGAGACAACTGAAGTTCGTGAACTTCATCACGACCGTTTCGATCCCAGATGTGGAGATCGAGGCTATTGATACTGAGAACGGCTTTGTTGTGATTGCGAAGGATGGAAGCAGATGGCGGAGCTTCGCCTTCGGCTCCTCATTCCTCGGAGCACTGCTCGACTATCCCCGATCACGCCGCCTCTCCAAACGCTGGCATGAACATCTTGCCAGCCAGCCTCCTGGCCACGCGGGTGCGTCATCGAGGATAACGACAGAATTGCGACGTGGCTATGTAATTGGGACTCTGGCTTGGTATCTTACCGTGTATGCAATCGGACCCGCTATCTATCTGGCTCGTTCCCATTGAGGCCGGATCACGTAAAGATATCGCGGGATGGCGTGCGGCACCGTACGCCGTCCAGTGCGCGCCCGCCTCCACAATGGCCTTGACGGCAACTACGCCTACGGGTATGACTTAGATGGCAATGTTACCACGGTGAGCAACACCACTGGAACGGGGGGACCGCGTGCGACGCCTACGACATTGCAGATGAATTGGATAGCCCCGTAATATCTGTGTTTATCAAGCCCTGAGAACTTGCGCTTCTTCGTAGCCCCCGTCTGGAGGCAGGAGTACTCATCGTTCGGTATCCAGAGGTCTTAAGAGGCCGTGCCTTCCGGCGGTTCTGGCTAGCGCGGGCCATCTCATTCTTAGGAGATGGTGTTAGTAGGACCGCCGCGCTACTCATCACAGCGCCTCATGGTGCGGCTGCAGTTGCGGCCGTGCTCCTAGCGAGTGCCGCCCCTCGGTTCCTTGGGCCGATTGGAGGCGCATTAGCTGACCGCACCGGCCGTCGGAGGTTGCTCCGGATCTGTGCATTGGGTCAGGGGGTTGCATTACTTGCAGTAGCAGCCGCGTTGCCACCGGTGCCCGTTCTGGCAGCTCTCTTGGCAGTCTCCGCATTGTTTGCCACCGCTTTCGGTCCAGCAAGCTCGGGTTCTGTGCAGGAACTGGTCCTCGAGGGACACCTTGGAGCAGCCAACGGTCTGGTCGCTACTGCCTCGAATCTACAGCTTGCCGTCGGCCCTGCTGTTGGGGGTCTAATCTTTGGACTTGCGGGTCCGCGCGCGGCCTTCGCAGCCGACTCCGCGACATTCTTCATAGCGGCAGCTTTGCTTCGTGCACTTCCCGTTCTACCGCCTCGTCGCAAGGTCGTGGGGACGATCTGGTCATCGACGGGTGAGGGTTTGAGCTATGTCGCTCATAATGGGCCGCTGCGCGCACTAGTTCTTGGTACCGTAGTCCTGATCGCTTTCGCAGCGATTGACAATGTCGCCCTTGTATTCCTGCTCAGCCAGAAGTTCAGCAGCGGCGCGATGACATTCGGGCTCGTACAAACGGCGTTCGGCGCTGGAACAGTGCTTGCCTCCACGGTCTTGGCCTATAGGTCAGCCCGTTTACGGGCTAGATGGCTACTTCCGCTGGGTTGCGCCAGCACCGCTGTGGGATCCCTCTTGACGGGTCTTGCACCAGTGATCGGCGTTGCCGCGCTCGGTCAGACAACCGCAGGAGTCGGAAACAGCCTTGAAGAGGTAGCTACCGTAACGATAGTGCAAAAGCTGGTGCCGCCGCAGCTCCTTGGCCGTGCCTTTGGCGCGGTGGGAACTATGGCACAGATTGGGATCGGACTTGCGTATGTACTGGGCGCCCCTTTAGTTGCAGCATTTGGTGCCTCAACGGCCTTCGTGATCTCCGCAGTTGGATCGATGGTCGGCTTAGCCGTCCTGCTTCCTGCAGTGAGCGCTGCGAACCGGGCTTCCGCCGCGGTTCAGTGTGTTGCGCCCCGGCTTTAGTGGAGGCTCGGTAGTGCCGGCTCGGCGGATGCCGTGCCGGTGGTCTGACGGTAGTGTCGCGCTGTTGGCGGTGTCGGGGTGCGGGTCGCCGGGGGCGGGTGTGCTGTGCCGTCGCTGCTCCCGTCGGCGAGCGGGTCTTCGGGTGCGGTCCCGGCGGGTGGGTTGTCGGTGTAGTGGCAGGGCGCGCCGTGGTCTGCTAGCCCTAGGGAACGTCAACGGAGCCAGGTCTCCCGGTAGGCATTCACCAGAAACGTCCCAGCCCACTCGGCGTCGGGGTGCTCAGGAACGCCCTGGCCAGCGGCCTCCAACTCCTGCTCAACGATGTACAGGTCGTGGAGGACGCTCTCGAGCGTGAACTTGCCCGTCCGGACACCCAGCAGCCAGCGGCGGTGATCGTCGGACATCGGCAGAGTGATGTGCCCCGTCGTGAGGAACTCCGTCCCTTGCACTCCCAGCCGGAGCGCGTGGTAGGCGTATTTGGTGTCGAATCCGTACTGGCCGATCAGCTCCGGCCGGTTCGTCTTCGGCGGCGTTGCTCCCCGCAGCGTCGCGGCCTGGTGCCGGAGGTAGCCGAGGAACGAATCACGGGCCCGCTCGGAACGGAACCGCTGCCCGTTGGCCCGCAGTTCGGCGCCGAGGTCGGTCATCTCCTCCACCGCCTCGGGTGGGGCGAACAGCGACATCAGGACCGTCGGGTTCCCGCCGAGCGCGAGTCGCATCCACTTCCGCAGCGGGTGGACCGTCAGGTCCGTGTCACCTGCCTCAGAGCGAACACCGTCCGGCTTCGTCCGGTACTGCCAAGCGCGGGGCTGCTCGAGACCTGCGGCGAGGCCGACGACCCATGCCAGCGGTTCGACGGCGATGGCCAGCAGGTCCCGGTCGTCAGTCGAGTCGACCGAGACGCCGAGGACCCGGGATCCGACCTCGGTGCGAAGGATCGTCCACTCGTCGGCCTGCTCTTGCGTCGGCCGGCTCATCGGCTATCACCGACAGCGCGGACAGTGCCCGCAGCCGAGGTGCCGTTCGGGAGCGACCCATCGGTGCTGCGAACGAGAGTGAGGGCCCGTGAGGGTCTAAACAGCAGGATGAGGAATCGATGCATCCCGCCCCCGGATCGGACTACATCCGCGTCAAGTCGAACGGACTCGGAACGGTCGAGGTGGACGGTTACCGGTTGGCTCCGGTACCACCACTGCCGGTTACCTAGGACATGTGGGCCTGGCGGGACCGTCAACTGCAGGGAATGACTTGGCAGGATCACTCCGGCCTTCTGGCCGTCTAGGGCGAGTCGGAGCGCTCCGAGGCGCTGATCGCCGAACCACGTCCGAAGGTGCTGGACCTTGATCGTGGCGCCTGACTCAGCAGTGTCATTCCCCACCGCGAATCACCATCCAGGCGTCATGCCACGGGACGCCGCCTCGGGCTGCTGCGCTGCCTGCGACGAGGCTCTCGCCGTCGAGCCCCTCAGCGAGCAGGTACGCCGTGACAGTCGGCCACCGATCGGACCCAGGCAGGCCGAGGCGATGCGCCGCGGACACGGCTAAGACCAGGTCACTCGTCACGCCATCAGTCTCCTCGCGACCCCGGCTCCTCAGACCCATCGATACTGCTCTGTCGGGCGCGCCGGGCTGCCACGAGCCACGGCTGGGCGAGCTCACGCACCGGGCTCGCGCTACTCGGATGTCTGGGACGGCCTACGTCGCCCTCGTCGGCGGTCCACCTTCACAGCGGGCGCCGCCAGCAGCGCCGCGTCAGGTCCTCGAAGCGTTCGAAGGGCGAAGGAGAGCGACAACACGCGAGGCCGCCGCATCACCGGCCCAGCATGCGTTCGTCGACGGGGAAGTCCGATGGGCCGTGCTAGGCGGAGGGCACGGCGGTCAGGCTCTGTCGGTACTCGAGCGCCTCCGGAACATCGGTGAACTCCAACAGGTCACCGGCGAGGCTGGCGAGGAGGACCTTGACCTCGGCCGGAGGCACGCGGAAGAACTCCCGTCGCGTGTTGACCACGTTGACCCGCTTCGCGGCCAGCTGTTGATGCAGGGTCGTTTCGATGCTGACGGCGTCCTGCGAGAAGAACAGTGCGTGCACGTCGAATCTGAAAGGGACCGAGGCGTCCCCAAGTTCTCGGACGCGGTCCAACGGTTCGAGGCGCCGCGTCATGCCGATCTTGACCATCGATTCGCCAAAGGAGCCGATGTTCGAGATGACGTAGACGTAGCCGGCGCGGATGTTGGCGGCCCGGTAGTCGACGTCGGTGAGGGCCTTGTCGATGTCATCGAGCTGGGACTGGAGCCTGGCGGCACCGTCGTGATCACCGTTCGCGACCAAGGTCTGGTGGGCATTGAGGTAGTGCTGCTTCTCCTTCTGCAGCCGCACCCGCTCGCGCTCGATCTCCTGCTGAACAAGCCGCTCTTCGCGCAGTCGCGCCTTCTCCTCGCGGTCGCGCTCCTTCTCCTCAGCCACCTTCGCCAGGTAGTCCGCGGTGAGCTGCAGCTCTTGCACGCGCAGCTGGTGGTAGTCCCAGCTGACGTGGATGCCCATCGTCTGGCCTAGCTTCGCGATCGTGGTGACGACCTTGCCGAGCCGTTCGACCGCGGCTCCGAGCTTGTAAGGCTTGAGCGACCGCACCAGGTTGTCCGCCTCGGCGTTGTAGGCACGGAGCATGAGCTTGGAGAAGTCGCGGACCATGGCCCGGCCCTTGGGGAGGGACCCGTTGACCTGCCAGTTCGTCGAACCGCTGACAGCACCGCCGTCCTTGAGGTTCATCTGCTTGATCCGCGTCTGCAGGCGCTGCAGTTCCACCTGGTAGGCGACCGCGTCGGACAAGGGGTGGTGGTAGTCGTAGACGCCGGCCTCCTGCAACAGCGCAGTCTCCTGTGTCGTCACGACCTCCGTGCCCAGCTCGGCCAGCTGCGCGCGGAGGCGCTCGACGTCGGCGTTCAGCGCCGCGGTCTGCGTTTGTGCATCCTGGGCCTGTTTCGCGCGCTGCTCGGCGATCTGCGCTGCTAGCTGCCTTGCCTGCTCGTGCAGCTCGGCTACCTCCAGCGCACCGGAGAGTTCCAGCTCGCCGCGGAGGCGCTCGACCTCGACCGACAGCTCGCGGGCCCGTGCGGCACCGTTGAAGACGGTGATCCTCCCCGCAGCCCCGCGAGGGGCTCGCCGACGCGACCCTGACACTTCCGGCGGGGCGCTGGTCTGCGCCCCGTCTTCGACCCAGAACTGCCAACCGTCAGGAGGCGGACCCCACGATGGGTCCGCTGTCCACCCGGCTGCCGGTACCCAGCCTTCCGGCGGGGGTGGCCAGTTGGGAGGCGATCTGTAAAGCCAGGCCATCGACCCTCCCCAGGCATCGCCGGTGCGCGGTCGGGACCGGGCGCGCGAGACGCATTATGTGTCGTCGATCCTCAGCCGACCAGTCACCCGCGCCAGCCGAACTACGCCACCATCGCACGCGGGACTGAAAGCGGCGAGGAGGCGGTGGTCGGTGATCGGCCACCCGCTCCTCGTCGACCACTACCCCGAGGGCGTCGTCAGTTGAACGTGCAGGTCAGACCCTTCTTAGAGCGGAGTCTCGGTCAAGCATCGGGTGACTCCAGCCCGGCGGTCTGATGTGGGCCGCTGTCTCTCAGCGGACTGACTACGCGGTAGCCGGAAACGACCGTCAGGGCGGCGGCGAAGAGAACGAACACCCACCAGTGACCACGCGACACCGCCACGTAGAGGCCAAGAAGTACGAGGACCGTCACAGGCACGGCGATCAGCAGGAAGCCACGGAGCCCGAGTCGCCGCCTGAACAGGGGTAGGCGTGCCATGCCGTCCAGTGTGCCCCCGAACCTTCGCCACACTGCTCTGCCATGGCTAGCGACCCGTCGAGCGGCGCCGCCGCACGCATCGGCCGGTGGGCGTTGCTGGTTGTCGCCACGCCTAGGGTCCCCACCGTGCCGCCGCAGCCTTTCCGCGCGATATCTAACCGCTGCTCGGGCTGAGCGTTGGTCTCTGGCGGCAACGCTCAACACCAAGGCCCGGCGCGAGGCCCGGTGGGGTGTTGCCTACGGCGCTATGGGCCAGCACACTGCTCCCGGATGAGGGGGTCGCATGATGGGTTACACCGCTACGGGTGCGCTGCCGGGGTGACCGACAAGGGCATCCCGTTGGTCTGCGACACCACGCCGAACAGCCCCACCCGCGACCGCTGCCACGAGCCGTAGATGTCCGACCCCGGCCTCTGGCGCACCCCGGCGCTGGACCGCTTCGCGGCTCGCGCCGAGATTCCGCTGTTGGTCCTGTCGGTGCTGCTGATCCCGGTGCTAGTGATCCCGGTCGTGAGCAGCCCGAGCCGGCCGGAGCAAGACCTGCTCACCGGGCTTGACTACGGGATCTGGGCGATCTTCGTCGTCGAGTACCTCATCCGGCTCCGCCTGGCTCAACGTCGGGCGCTGTTCGTCCGGCACAACCTGTTCGACCTCGCACTCGTCGCGCTGCCGATGCTCCGCCCGCTGCGTCTGGCCCGCCTGGCTCGCGCCGCCCGCTCGGCCCGGCTCGCTGCGCTCCTCGGAAAGCGTGTCAAAGGTGCGGAGCGGACCCTGCACGGCCAAGTGCTCACGTATGCCCTCACCGTCGCCGGGTCCACCACCCTGCTGGGGAGCGTCCTGATCCTGCAGGTGGAACGACACGCACACGACGCGAACATCACCAACTACGGCGACGCCCTGTGGTGGTCGATCACCACCGTGTCCACGGTCGGCTACGGCGACGTCTACCCCGTCACCGGAGCAGGCCGGGTCATCGCCATCGCGCTCATCGTGGCCGGGGTCAGCCTCTTCGGCGTCCTCACAGCCAGCATCGCCGCCTGGTTCGTCAGGCACGTCCAAGACGATCCAGCTCCCGCCGGCGAGGATCTGCCCGCCCGGCTCGATCGCCTGGAAGCATCCCTGGCCCGGCTCGAGCACCTCCTGACCAGCGGCCAACCGGACTCTGCCGCCGAACTGCGCGCAGCCAGTCAGCCACCATGACCGCTCCTGGCCCCAAGCAAACCCGACGCGCGGAGATCCGCCGGCTGTGGAAGTTGGCCTGGGGCTACCCCGGTGCTGGTCAGGGCTACGCCATCGGCGCGGCCCTGGTCGTGCTAGGGGTCGCTCTCTTGGTCGCCGGGGGCCAGAACGCCGGCCGTGGCCTGTTTCCCCTCGGAGCCGGCGTGGCGGTGTGGCTGATCGTCCTCGCACAGAGCATCAACGGTGATGGCAACTACGGGCGCGGGTCGGGGCAGTCGCCCGCGCCTCCAGAGGCCACCGCGAAGGCGGAGAACAGTCCCGTCGATAAGCGGCGCCGCGCGGCCATGCGGCGGCTACAGCTTGAGATGCTGCCCTTCTTGATCGTCGGGCCCGTCCTCTTCTACGGGGCCACCCAAGTCAGCTCACGGCCACTGGCAGTAACCATGGCAGTTACGGGTCTCGCAATTAGCCTGGCGGGCGCGGTTTTCGTAGTCCGAACTAAGCGGGCCATCGACAGGCGCTACCCGCGAAAGGATGTGAACGGTTAGCCCCCAACAGCTGTGCCCCAGCGTCCTCCTACCGCGAGGTGCCGCTTGCCAGCCTGCCAGCTCCTCCCGGGTGAGCCGTCGGCGGCCCACGAAAGCCCGCCACTCCGTCAGGAATTCCCGTCTCGGGTGCGCCATGGTCCGCGCCGAGCGCCATGAGGTCGCCGGCTGAGCTGCTGCGCTTCGAGGGGCCGTCCGCCGAGACGTGGGAGAGGCTGGACCTTGACAGTCGTTGGGCCCTGACGATCTGGGTGCAACGCCGGTGGACGCCTTGGCTGAGACGCGACCGGTACCGGCGCCTCGATCGCGCCCTCGGGGACGGCCAGGACGGGCTCTACTGGTTCACTGCGGGCGGTCGCGCCCGTCCATGACGCAGCAGGTCAGGGCCGCGTCAAGGTCGAGGTAGCAGGCTCACACTCGACGGGGTCTAAGCGTCTCGGGCGGAGCGACGCTGGAGGGTGTGCGGGGTGTTCCTGCTCGGTAAATACCCAGGAGCAGTCGCTTGCGTAGGCACCGCGGTCGGCTCCCAGCGGCCGGCGCACAGTGGCTCGGTAGCCGCAACCCCAGTAGTGGCAGGAGGCCGTGACCGTGCGCATGCTGCCCAGTGTGCCCGAGGTTGGCTGTAAGGATGGTCATGCGCGGGCACTCCCTGCCCCCAGGTGAGCGCCTGCGCCCTATCCCTGAGCGCCTCTAAGGCTGGGTTCCTATGCCGGGTGTCCTGCGGCGGTCGGGTCAGTGAGATCCGACGACTGCCGCCGCTATGAGTGCCGCGGCGAACAGCACAAAGAAGGCAGCGAAAGCGAGACGCATCGTCAGCGCCGCGCCGGTATGCAGCTGGTGGGCGGAGGTCCCGACTGACCGCCGGCTGGCCAAACGCCGGCCGACGAGCGAGCGCAGGAACCATGCCTCCATCTGCGCGCTGATGGCATGCCAGTCCAAGACCATGGCCGCTGCAGCGATCAGGCACGCCCCGCTCAGCAACAGGAGGACCACATCTGCACCACTCACCGCGTGATCAGCCCACGATGGCAGAGAACGTCTGCGTCCTCCTGCGCTTTGGCCACGAAGTCAGCATGGTGCATGCGGATTGCCGAACCTGGCTCCCTCTGGCCGGGCCACCGCCGCCGACACCTCTGTTGCTCTGGCCGCTGGACGGGAAGCTTCACTGATGGCCCCAACAGCCGTCCGGCGTGCGCTTTGCTGGTCAGTGGACCGCGCGCAAGGAGTGCCGCAGGCGGCAGCGTTGGCCTGCGGCGCGTGCTTCACGAGCCAGCAGCACGTTGCCGACCGCCAGCCCGCCGAACACCACGACGCCCCAACACACGGTCACCGACCCCACGATCAGCCCGGTGGTGGCCGAGCTGTGCACGCCGAGCAGCAGCAGGGAGACCACAGTTCCAAAGGTGAAGATCGGGATGCCGACCAGCGAACCCGGAAGCGTCAGGACGATCATCGCAACGTAGGCAGGCACACTCTTTGTGACCGCGGACGCGACCACCAACGCCAGGACCGCAGCAAGGTAGAGGCCCTCAAGCCATCGGCGTTTCGGCATGGTCGAACGATACGGTCGCGGAGGTCGCGAGGTACCGCCGTCCGGCTTATAGCCTCGGGCCACGTCTGCGGCGGTCCCTGCGGTCTATGGCCGCGACGATCAACCCCAAGGCCACAGCGAGGCCGACGAGCACAGCTATGGCCACTGGCCACGGGAACGCGACGAGGGTCACGAGGCTGCCCTGATGCACTGGCTCAGTGTGCCCGAGGTTGGCTGCAAGGATGATCGTACGCGGGCGGCTGCCACCAAGTTGAGGTGCCGCGTCAGGGCGCCATATGGACGTGGCCGGGCGGTCTTAAACCGTCGGCGTGACCTGAGTGTGGTTACCGCGGAGCCAGCGACTCGGGTGCAACATCATTGCCGCTTTCTCAAGTTCGTCTGTCGGATAACCCGTCACGTAGGAAGCCTCAGGGTCGCCTAGAAACCCAATGGTCTCACGAGCGCTTCCGTACCATCTATTGGCAACTGGTGGGGGCAATTGCACCCGGAGGGTGTCACCATCGACGTAGCCTGTGCCTGAACTCTCGGCGGATTCGTCGGCCATTCCGTCGCCGAGTAGGGAACCGACCTCACAACTTGCTCATTAACCGGCTTCCGGGAGACTGCGCATCGTCGAGACAAGGCATGAGATCTCCTCGCATGATGATTCGGCGTTGACGATCAGCGCGTCATAGAACCGCGAGCTGTTGTTTGCGATTGAACGAATCAGGCGAAAGAGCGCGGCCGGCACAGTAAGCGTGTCACCAGACTCGAGGCCGAGCGGGGTCGACATAGCTCGGAGGCTACGCCCAAGGATCGCCGAGGAGAACCGCAGCTTCGCGCTCGCATTCCGACCAGTGTGCTCTCTGCCGAGGGGTGGCAAGTCGAGGCGGTCGACTCCAGCCTCCGCGCCCGGGTTGCGTGACCGAGGCGTTGGAGGACCGGTCCCATTGGGTGGCTGCGTTCCTGGCACCATGGCCAAGTGACCCACGCCCAGCACACCGCGTGGGAAGCAGATGAGGCGGTCCTTGCAGCAACCGGACAGGTCTTCTTCTCCCAGGACATCAACGTCACCGTTCACATCCCGCGGGCCCTGGCGGAGGCGGCGATGCGGGCCTGGGACCGGGACGACGACAAGCCCTACGGCGACGAAACACCCGAGCAGGCTCGCGCACGTGCTCGAGCCGGCGTACTCGCGCTGATCGGGTTGGCAATCCGTGAACACGGCCGCTGGAGAGACGGGGGCGTTGAGCTCGAGCTGCCTGCCTGGTATGTCGGCCTAGCACTCGACAGCGCCGATGAGGCTGGGCTCTTAGAGCCGCCGGTTCCACGCGATCCTGGCTGACGTGGGCTGCTTGCGATGAGGTTGTCCGCAGCCAGGGGCCAAGGTTCCGTCGCCGCTGACCCGGAACGGCCGTCAGAAGCCGCCGCGATGCCGCTATCAGCTGAGGCCATGCCTACCATCGGTCCTGGCGGGGGAGGTTCTGCGACACTGTCCTCGTGCGATTGGGGGTCGACGGCGGCGACGTGCTCGAGTTGTCCATCGTCGGCTACCAATTCCCTGACGCAGCAGACCCACGAAAGCGGGACAGCTGGCACATGGTTCAGGGACGGGCCCGCACCGCCGCCGGTCAGACGTGGGACTTCCGCTGGCAGGCGCTGGCCTGTGATGAGTCGAGCTGTCTTGTCGCCTGGCTTCGCGCGGTCGCGGCCGCGACGGACCGCGGCTGCATCACGCCGGCGTCAGGTCCTCGTCGGGCGGGGTTCACGGAGCCGCTCCTCGCCTTCGAAGTCGACGCCTACCACGACCGCGTGGCGATGTTGCGGGTCGAGCTTGACTTGGAGTTCCGCGCACCGAGTAGCCGAACTGGTGTCCGGGCTGGCAACCCGACGGTGCTGCAGATCAGCCTGTCGCCTGAGGAATTGGCCACCGCAGCTGCCGAGCTGGAAACGGATGTTGCGCGCTATCCGGACCTGCTCGCCGGGAGCGCGTGACTGCAGTAATGGATCTCTATGAGACGCTAGCCGCGTGCCTGAGTTGTCGCGCAGCGATGTCGCCCGCCGTTGGCGTGGCTCCCTGTCCGACCCCATCACCGTGAGCGCAGCGCCCCTGATGCTCTTGCTCGTGATCGTCGGCACGGTCGTTGTCGGCCCAAGCCACCCTGGGATCGGCCTCATCATCAGTCTGCTGGCGCTACCCTTTGCACTCATCGCGGTGATTCGGGACGTGGGAGCCTCTCCAGCCTGCGCTGAGCCCTGGGGTCGTCCCCAACGCAAGCAGCGACATGCGGCGCATCTCCTGGCAGTTGACCTATCCCTGCAGCAGTCCCGCACGAGGTCAACGCGGCCGAGAGATCGTCAATCAGCTGTCGTGCTCAATGGGCGCTTGGTCAGGGCGCTCTCGAAGAAACACCTGCATGCGCTCGGCCGCCTGCTCAAGCGTCTGAACCTCGGTCCAATGGGTGCGGTACACGCGACGCTTGCGCATTAGCTCAAAAACGTCGGTCCAGTTGTCCTGGGCGGCGAGTCCCTCTGCCACTGTGAGAAGCCCAGTCGATCGACGGTTTGCGGCCACCTTGAGCGAGTCGCCTTTGCAGTACTGATCCGATAGCAGTTCAGCCGTAGCCGACATCCTGGCCCACGCGGCATCCGATCTCATCTTGAATCATCCCATCGTCGGTATAGGGCGCCCGGGGGGCGTCGAGCGCGCGCCCGGCCCGATGAAGCTTGTCGGCAGCCGCTGTGCCCGCCTGTCTTGCGCTGCAGGCCCCACGAGGCCGAATATCGTCGGCACCGGCTGCCCGTTGATGATCAACGGCGGCAGCCCCGACTCAAGCCGTGTTGTCGTCATGGCCCGACCCTGCCACGACCGGACGCTGCCGTCTCAGCAGCTGGGGCCGATGGGGAAGGCGGCGACACCGTGCGTGAAGGGTCGTCCGTCGGGGATCTGGGATCGTCCGCCGACGAGTGACGACGCGTTCCGGAGCGACGCAGGCGAAGGCGCAGACGGTAGGTTGCACGAGCTCGGAACCCGCACGATGGGGATTGCACCTTGCGATCGCCAGTTACATCTCGTTCCACAGCACCGAGCCAAGGCGCTCTCCTGTGCGCAAGAACTGCAGCTCTACGGATCGCCAGACGACGGCCAGGGAGCGGTTGCACACTGAGGCATGCTCGGGCTCGTGGTTGGCCTCACCGTCATCTACCTGTTGTCATTCATCGGGGCAGCAGCAGTTCTGACGTCAGAGGACTGGCCAGGGATGAGAACCCTCGCCGAGACGGGGCGGATGCTCGCAGTAGCCGCCGTTCTGGCCCTCTTGCCACTAGGGGTTCTCTTCGGCGTCGGCTATGGGGCGTTGCTCGTCGGAAACCTGGCTGGTTGATGCGAGACCATCGCCACATGAAGACCGTTGTCGCGACGGGCACCTGGCTTTACGCCGACTCAGTGCCGACGACCGTTCGGATTGTTCGCTTGGACTACGACTTCTGGTACGGCATCGGCGAAGTCCGACGAGTCCTAGACGTCAGCAGGGCCACCACCGCGGAGAACACCAACATTTGCCGGCAGCTCGAGGCCGGCCACGGCTCTGTCCTGCAGTGCAACGCCACGGCGGATCGCCCGCCGCAGCAGCCGACCGTTGCTCTGACGCCGTCGGTACCCAGGGGCCCACTCGGCGCAGCTGTAGTGCTCACCCGCGTCGATCGCGGCGCCGTCCGCGCGTCGCGTCGCAGGTCGCTGCTCAGCACCTCAAGCGTGTGGCGGCACTCGTCCTCATTGCGAAGGCCGCTACAAGCTGATGCCGCCGCTCACGGCGCTGCGGGTCGTAGCCGAAGTGGAAGATCACTATCGGGTCACGTCGTCATCATCCGCGTCAACCCGAGCCACACGCATATTGTGCGCCGGGCAACCATCGGCGCGTCCGACACGGGCTACCGGCAGCTCCAGGACGCGCCAACGCGGTCAGGGCCTGACCCCGTCTTCGGGGCGGGAGGCCCGTGCAGCAGCACAGCGGTGCTCGCGTCCCAGACTGTTCTGCCCGCGGCGGCCGGCCGCGGCGGTAGCCGTGGCCGTGGTCGCCGATCAGAGGGATCGCACCTGGCCGCGGTGGCCCAGGACGCTTGCAGGCGAGGTCTGGGGAGACGCGATGAACACAGTTCCATTGCCGCAACTTCTGGGGCTGGAGCGTCGACCGACACTCCTACACGAGAGTCCAGTGGGCTGTCCGGTGAGTGCTGCGCTGAGATTGGGATATTCGCGTTAGCGTGCAGCTGTGCATCCGGCCATGTCCGAAGCGGTGGAACCGGTCATGCGGGATTGGCGGTCAGCCGGGATCACTGAGCCACGCTTCGATGACCAAGACCCGGGCTGGCACGACGAAGAGGGCTACGCCCGCGTCGTGCTGTGGCTGCCGGACGGAAGCGGGACGGGCATCCAGACGGCGCTCGACGCTCCGCTGGTAGATCGCATCGTCGCGATGGCTGACCAGGTTCAAGAAGCGGCGATCGAGGAGGCCCTGTGGCCTGACCGGCCCACCAACTGGCCGGCCTGTCCCGATCATCCGACGTCCCATCCCCTGACCGCGCGTGTGGTAGGTGATCGAGGCCGATGGGTGTGCCCGCAAAGCGGCCGCGACTTCCGTGAGATCGGGACGGCGCCTACGGAGGCGTAGGGCCGATGGAACGTCCTGCGCGGGGAGCGTCGGTAGATCCCCTCCGTCGGGACGTAGCCCGAATCAGAACCTCTTGGTCAGTCTGAGCCTGGATTGCGGCGGCTCCCCGGCACGGGGCCGACGAACCCCACGAGGCAACGGGCTGCGGCACCAGTTCATTGGGGCCAGCGTGCCCGACGTCGCCTATCAGGATGGTCCGACGGAGGTCCCCGTCGACCAGTCGCAGGTGGTGGCGGACCGGAGATAGTTTTGTCCCTTCGTCGCGAGCGCCCAGGTCGTGGCCGTGCCATTCTGAGGCCATGCCCGACGCTGGCACCGAGCAGTGGCTGCCCGATGGGTGGACGCTGGAGCGGGTGAGGGCGGTGGCCCAGTCGCCCACGGCCACGTGGGGCGATCGCTCAGCCCCAACGTCGTGGGAAGGCGAGTCCGACCTCGTTGAGACGACCACTGTGCTGGCGTTCGATGACTACGTCATCGTGCTCGAGCGGGAGGGCACCTGGGCGATGGGCGACCTTCGCGACGGCGGAATCACTCTCTGGGGCGACTACGGAAGTGACCTCGAGCGTGCGCTCCGAGGCCTGTAGTGACGCGAGACCACCGGTCGTCGCCGCACTCCTAGTTCTATCGTTAATTGGCTGCACCGCCGCCTGTTCCCATACTTCTCCCGAGGGCCTCAATATGATTCCAGCTCCATCGCTTCGACAACCGATCGCCAGGGCAACAGAAATCTCGTTACAGATCTTCCACTCTCAGTCGATGCCGGATACGACCGCTCCTCCTTGGAGGATTCAATCAGCATCTCCAGAAGCAGCACGCATCCAGATCATTTGGGTCGATGCTCCTAGCATCTCTTGCGGCCGAGTTGCTGCGGCGGACGTCGTCGAGACGTCGACGTCCGTACTTATTCTGTTGGTTCCCAGTCCCTCACACATAGCGCGCGGATCTGGTTGCAGCTCATCTGCGCAAGCTTTCTATACCGATATACCACTTGCGAGCCAACTTGGTTCCCGCACGATACTCGAGACAAGTAGGCACTCCTGAGCTAGACCGGCTCGTTCGATCTGTGGGTCTAGGTCTCGGCGCGGCGGTCGCCTGCGGTCGAGTCTTCCGAGGATGGGAGTTCTCACGTTGCCTAGCCGGAAGACCTCCTCGGGCTCGAGGGACGCGGACGCCCGCCGCGATGAGCACGCCCGCAGGCTGGGGGCTAAGGCATCGGCGCTGCTGACCGGGGACGTGCCATCAGGAGCCGCCCGGATTGAGAGCGGCATTCAGGGTGCCCAGTGCTGAAGCCAAACACGGCTGAAGAATCTCTCTGTCCTGAGCAGAATGACAAAAGCACTTGGCTCGCCCACTGCTTGTTGCTCCTTCCCCTTCAGGAAGTCCGCTATGCTGCCCGTTGGTTCGAGGCGTGCTCGTTCTGTTGAGGAGAGATTTATGACTGTAGTGCTTATTGTCGTGACTTTCATCGTAGCCTTTGGCACGTTCGGTCTACTATCTGTATGGTCGCGCAGCCGCGGGACGCCAGGATACATTAAACTCTCACGACAGAAAGAGAAGCGACCAGCACCAACCGCCTCAGAGCTGGGGAAGACAGAGGAACCGGATTAAGACTTGTGCGGGCGGCGGCTGCTCGCTCACCCGATCGGTGAGCATCCGGACGCGGCGCTGGCCGGTTACGCGGCTCGGAGCGCGCTGACCCGCAGCGGCGGGCGCGAGCAGGTCCGCGGAGTGATCTTCCACACCGACTGCGGGTCGACCTGCACCGCCGACAGCTGCACTACGCTCTGCCGCCGCGCCGGCAGCGCAATCGTCAATACCTGTGGATGAGGACGTTTTGGCAGCCTCGGCTGATTGCTGTTCGCATCGTTCGATGAGCTTGCCTGTTTCGAGGTCGACGCCTACCACGACCGCGTGGCGATTTTGCTCGACCTGGAGTTCCGCGCACCGAGTAACCGAGCTGGTGTCGGGGCTGGGAACCCGACGGTGCTGCAGATGAGCCTGTCGCCTGAGCAACTGGCCACCGCAGCCGCCGGGCTGCAATCGGATGTCTTGCCCTATCCGGATGTGCTCGCCGGGAGCGCGTGACTGCAGTTGCCGCTGAACGCCCTCCGCCAGCACTAGCCTAGGCGTCATGGCCGCCTTCGATCTCGATGCTGTCACGCAACACCCACGTGACTTCCGACTGGTTGCGGACGGCGGGGTGGTGCTGTTCCTGAACGAGGACATCTTGCAAGAGGCGGAGCAAGGGCTCAAAGATCTGGGGTACGCGCTTACTGCTCTTGACGCCGGTGTCTGGAATGACGAGGGCGCTCTGCACGACGCCGTAGCTGCCGCATTGGAGTTCCCGGCCTACTACGGGCGCAACTTCGACGCACTGCACGATTGCCTAAGTGACGTCGCCCACGGCGACTACGGGTGGTCACCCTCGAGGTCGACCGGGCTGCTCTGTGTCGTTCGCGGCTTCGGGATCTTCGCGCGCCGCCACCCGACGATGGCACGAGCCCTAGCCGAGTACCTCGGGCTCGCGACCCGAGCCGGTCTCCTATTCGGGCACCGGCTTGTGTGGCTACTTCACGTCGATGATCCGGACTTCCGCCTTGACGTCAGCCGCCGCGACTTCCTGCCCTGGAACGGTCGCGAATGGCTTGACGCGAAGCGCCGGCAGTAGCGTGACCCGATCGGCTTACGCGCCGGCGGTCACTGAGTGATCTGGTCGGGCATGAGCCCGCGAGCTCGCGCTTCGGCGTACTTCGAAAAGTTCGCCTTGATCCAAAGCACCTGTTCGGGGCGCAGGGGCACCACGCCGCAGTGAATGGGCGAGCAACTTCGGGGAAAGGAACCGTCGATGAGTGAAATGCCCTGCAACTCGTCGTCAGCCTCTGAGGCGTACGTGCAGAGCACCGGATGCCAGGCGCAGTCTTCGTAGATCAGGCCGACGCCGAAGTCGCCAGAGTCGGGCATCATGGCTCAAGCATCCATCGCGGCACTAGGTCTGCCTATCGAGGTCTCAGGACGAACACGCCCGGAGGAGCATAGCTCCGACGCGGTCCCGCTTCTCGCCGGACTGCTCGGCCAAGCGGCCTTGTTGTGTAGTGGACCGGATGGGATGATAGTCGTGTGCCTGAGTTGCCGCGCAGCGATATCGCCCGCCGTTGGCGTGGCTCCTTGTCCGACCCCATCACCGTGAGCACAGCGGCCCTGATGCTCTTGCTCGTGATCGTTGGCACTGTCGTTGTCGGCCCAAGCCGCCCTGGGATCGGCCTCATCATCAGTCTGCTGGCACTTCCCTTCCTGCTCATCGCGGTGATTCGGGACGTGCGGCGCCTCTCCCGCCTGCGCTGACCCCAGAGTCCCGGCCAGCGGGACGCTAACGGCGCGGCTAGTGGGGGCCAGCCGGCCCCTACCCTGGCTCTATGCACCTGCCGGCGAGCTTCCGTCGCCTTGCTGGTCGGGTGATTGCACCTGCGGCGGTGGCGGGTAGCGGCGTCATTGGCGACGTCCTTTCGCGCGCGCACGGCTGGGCGCAGGTGCTCGAGATCGCTGCGATCGCGGTTTTGACTTTGGCTGCCGGCGTGGTCCAGAACCTGGCCGCAGGACCACCGCGCCTGGACATCGCGCTCGAAGTCGAACAGCCCTCGGAGATCCCGGTCCTGACCTCGTACTCCACCGTCAGCAATCTGTGGCGTGAACGCGAGAGAAGTCGCTGCTACCCGTCGCAGCCGGCGCGCCCGCTACGCGCCGCGGGACTGACCGAGCAGCAGACGCAGCCGAGCCTGGCCGGGGCCCACAGCGCCGTCGGCGCGGACATGGCCCGCATGCTCGGAAAGCTGCAAGAGCCGGACACCCGCTCCCGGGCCGACTACGACCAAGAAGTTGAGACCTACCTTACCGGCGGCGAGCAGGAGCTCGGCGCGTGGATGCTGCACTTCCTGGCCACGTCCGGGCGGGGCGTCATCCGCCTGACGGTGGTCAACAAGAGCGAGCTGCCCATGCACGACCTGCAGATCCGCGTGCTCGGCCACGACGTGATCATGCAGGAACTCGACGATGTGGCTGAGCCCCAGAGCATGTCTGCGCGCCCACGTCCGTTCGGTAGACCCAAGCCACGCCTCGCCAGCATGCTGTCAAGCTCCAAGCCTGTCCGAGCACCTCATCCTCCCGATGCCCGCAGTACGGCGGCCTGACGCGCCCCAGATCGAGAGGCTCGGCGATGAGGTCAGCGTGACGTGGAACATCAACCTGCTCCATGCGCACCAGTCGCTACTGCTGGACCCATTGCATGTCGTGACGTCGCATCCCGAGACGTCACGCACTTGGTCTGCGACGTCCTCGTCAACGACCGGCCGCGAGCAGGGCCGACTGGACATCCCCGCCGCCGAGGCAGACCTCACGGGCCTGATCGACTTCGCGGACGCAGGCCCTCAAGCAGTCGAATGATGGGATCGCACGGCATGCGGGTCGGACTCAGAAGGGTGTCTACAGGCGTCTGAACGGCCCAAGGGCCGTCAGTTAGCAGTGTCAGGCCGGAGGTAGAGGCTCCGTAGGCGCCACGGTCGATTGCCGGCGCACAGTTGCTCGGTAGCCGCAATGCCAGTAGTGACAAGAGGCACGTCTGCCCCACCCACGGCCGGTGCCCGCAACGGCATCAGCTCAGCCCGGTGCGTAGGCCGTCAGCGTTCCACCTTCGCCATCGGTGGTCGCGGGTCGCTGGATGAACGCCACCCCGTCTCCGCCCAAGACATCTGCGCCGAGTGTGGAGACGACGCCGCCGCGAGGCTTCAAGGTCCTGGGGTCTAGTGCTTGGACGGTCTGCAGGCCCGCGGCAGGGCTGTGAACCACGTACGCAATCCCGGCGACGAGCAGCACGCGCGGGATTCTGTTGCTGCCCGCCACGAGCTTCGGGCGGTTCGAGGCCGCGGGACCTTCTGAGTAACCGAAGGCGCTCTCGTACAGGACCTGCCCGTCCGCCAGGACCCCAACGGCCGCGGCTTCGACACCGTTCTCGGGGCCACCTGGGTCGACCTCGACCTCGGCAACCGCGCCGGTCAGCAGATCGAGCCTCTCGACGTAGTGCGCATCTCCGACGAGCGACGAGAAGGCGTAGCGCGGCCGTCCCCCCTGGCTGGTCACGAGCACCTCGTAGACAAAGGAGGAGCGGAAGGGCGTCGGATAGACGATCGGAACTGCGGGCGTCAGATCGCTCAGGCTGCCGTCTGCGGCGACGAGCCCGGAACGTACTAGCTGGTTGCCGCCCTGACCCTTGCTCGTCAGGACTATCGAGAGGGGTCCGTCGCCGCCCTCAGTACCCACGGGCACCAGACCGGCATCGGCGGCGACGACATCCACGCTCGTTGCGCCGTACCTGGAGTTGAGGTCGGTGGTGCTCAGGATTGTCCCGCTGCGACCGTCATAGACCGTGAGGTCGGTGCCTGCCGCGGCCGAGCCAAGGTCGTCGGCCTTGCCGCTGGTGATCAGCACGTTGTCGCCGCGGGCGAATAGCGCCACGGTGGTCCCTCTCGCAAAGCGGCGGACCTCCTGCAGAGTGCCGCCAGCCGCGGAGCGCAGCAGGATCGGCTGGCTGCCGTAGCTGACCGCCCACACCTGACCGTCGACCGCTCGCGCTGTAAGGATGGTCAGGTTGGAGGGCACCCGCACCTCGCTCACGACGACGTATCCCGGAAACGGCGGGGTGGCGGAGTAGGGCGGTGCGGCCGTCCGAATGCGGTCAACGTGGTGCGACGCAGCCGCGGTGACTCCTGCCGAGACACCCGCTCCGACGACAAGAAGTACTGCAACCCCCAGTGCGGAGAAGGCGACGCGGCGCTGCCTGCGTCGTCTCCGGCCCTGGTGGACGGACAACTCTATCGCGATCGGCCTCGGCGGCGCGGAGGCAAAGTCGCTCAGCAGGTCGATGATGTTCTGGTCGTTCATGTCCGACTCGCCTCCGACAGCCGTGCGCGGAGCGCGGCTAGCGCCCGCGCGTTTTGGCTCTTGACGGTCCCAACCGACACGCCAAGTACCTCGGCGGTCTCGGCCTCGGTCAGGCCCGCGACGTGTCTCAGAGCGACCGTGGCCCGTTGCCGCGGCGGGAGCATCTGCAATGCTGATCTGATTGCGTCCGCGCGATGACTTCGATCGCCGGGTCTCCCGGACCTGATGACTGTGCAGCGTCCGTACTAGGTACTTCTCTGTTGCTTCGCCGCCGCCATCGGCTGCGAGCGTTGTTGACGAGGACGCGATGCACGTATGCCTCTGGGCTCTTGGCGCTGCGAACGCGACGCCAGTGAACGAATGCGTCGGTCAGCGTGGCTTGGACGAGGTCCTCTGCGTGCTGCCAGTCCCCGCACAGCCCGTAGGCGACGCGCTGAAGAACGGCAGCCTGGGAGAGGGCGAACTGCCGGAACTCTTCGTCGTCTGACATTCGCCTCCTCCCTCTCGCTGCCTGTTACCGCACTGATGCACTCAGGTGACGGAATGGTTGTCAGCCGCCGCGGAACGTCGAGGACCCCTGGTCTCGGGTTCACAGCGGCAGGAGAAATCGGCTGGTCATGCGAGGTCAAGACCATTGAGCTTCCGGTGGGCTACCGACGTTCTCAGCACTGCGGCCGTCGTGGCTCACTGGTCGACTTGATCTTCCTGGGCTCCTCGTAGTCGCCGTCCTCACGGGTCGGAGGAGGGGTCCAGCGCCAAGTACCCAGACCAGGCTGCCAACGGGCGTGCCCACGACTTGGTGCTGGACGCCGGGGGAAAGCCGTAGAGACCCTTGGCGATGAGGAGACGGCGTCGCGGCGGAGCCAGGACGGGGGCGCCCCGTCTCCGTGTACGCCGTCGTTGCCTACCCCGCGGGCAATTGCGCCGTTGCGGGCTCGAGTTCTGGGCCCCCTAACTAACCGCTGGCTGGCACCCTGTCTCGGCTCCCCGTCAACCTGATTGTCCCGCCGTTGCCCCTACCTATTCCGTATTATCTATGCTCTTGTATCTCTGATGTTCCGGCCCTCACGTGTTCAACTCTCCGTTTGCTCTCGCTCTCTTATGTCCTCACCCCACATTTCTCATTTCACTTCCTTCTTTTTTCTTTCTTTGCTCTGCCCCCGCTGACCTGCTTCTCTCTCTTCTTCTAGTTCTTGACGAGGGAGTGTGACTAGGTCGGGGGTCCGGAGCGCAGCGTAGGAGTCCCGACCTAGTCACACGACCGACACCCCCCGCCCGTGAACGAGCAGGTCAGCGGGGGCCCACGCCCCGCACGCAGCTCTACGAAGATCATCCCTGGGTGCCTCGCAGGGTGCCTTGCGGGTGGGTAGCCCTGCGAAGCACCTGGGTGGGCGATGTGCCGGCTCGAGCATGATCCGTCGAGGTCCGCGGCGGCGTTGCCAGGCGGCCGGCACGGTCGGCCGGACGGCGCCCCGAGGCGCGGCGGCGGGCTCGTACCGCGCGGTCGAAGCTGCCATGCACGTGGGGGCAGGGGCCTGCCCGGACGCCTGTGACGGTCTTCGCAGGTTGGCAAGAGGTTGGCAACGCGGCGTTCTGATGCGCCGGCGTTGTAGCCTTGAGCGTACCTACCAACAAAAATGCGCGCGCACGGGGTGGGCGAGGGGGGAGTTGAACCCCCACGTCCTTTCGGACACACGGACCTGAACCGTGCGCGTCTGCCATTCCGCCACTCGCCCGAGTGAGCCCGCCGAGATTACCAGCCGGCCGTCGCGCCGCCGCCCGCCTGCATCCCGTACGCCGTCGGCACGCGTCGCCGACGCCGAGCGCCGCCGGACGCGGCAGACTGTCGGGGCAGGCACCCGAATCACCGGGTCGGCGACGACCGGGGCCACCAGCGGAGGGAGCGGGCGGATGGGAGTGCTCTCCCGCTTCGAGCGGCGGCTCGGCGGGGCGGTGGAGGGCGGCTTCGCCCGGGTGTTCCGCAGCCGCGTCGAACCGGTCGAGCTGGCGGTGGCCCTCAAGCGTGAGGCCGACGCCAACCGCACCGTCGGCCCGACCCGCACCCTCATCCCCAACCAGTACGAGATCGACCTCGGGCCGTCCGACTACGACCGGCTCGCCCCGTACCGGCTCACCCTGGGTGACGAGCTGGCGGAGATGGTCCGTGAGCACGCCAGCGAGCAACGGTACGAGACGGTCGGGCCGGTCGAGGTCACGCTGCTGCGGACCGAGGACCTGCACACCGGTGCCTACCGGGTGGGCAGTCGGGTGGAGGCGGACACCCATCCGGCGCCGGACCCCTCCCCGCCGGCGGCCGAGGCGCCGCCGGGCCCCCCGGACCTGGCGTACGCCCCCCCGCCGGTGGTCGAAGCGCCATACGCGCCGCGACCCGACTTGGCCATGACCACGGCCATCCCCGCGGCCACCCGGACGTACGGGCAGCTCGAGCTGCCGGGCGGGGAGTGGGTGACCATCGCCTCGCAGCCGCTCGTCCTCGGCCGCGGACACGAGGCCGACGTCCGGCTCGCCGACGCGAGCGTGAGCCGGCGACACGGCCGGCTGCATGTGGAGGCCGATCGGCTCGTCCTCGAGGACCTCGGCTCGACCAACGGCACCTCCGTCAACGGCGAGCGGGTGGCGCGTGCCGAGCTGCGCGACGGCGACATCCTCACGCTCGGGGCCGCGACGATCACCTACCGGGCCTGAGGCACCGGCCCGTGCCCGAGATCGTCTTCTTCGCCATCAAGGTCGGCTTCCTGGCGCTGCTCTGGCTGGCCGTGCTGTTCGTGGTGCTCGCGGTCCGGGCCGACCTGTTCGGGCCGGGCGTGGCGCGTGCGGGCGGCCGCGGAGAACGGGCCCGGGCGCGGCCCCCGAAACCGCCCCGCTCGGCCGGCGGCAAGAACGGCAAGAACGGCAAGGGCGGCAAGGGCAAGGTGGCGATGCTGCTGGTGACCGAGGGGCCGCTGACCGGCACCCGGATCGCCCTGGGCACCGCCCCGGTGACCATCGGCCGGGCGGAGGACTCGACGCTGGTGGTGGCCGACGACTACGTCTCGACCCGGCACGCCCGGTTCTCCCCGCGCGGGGAGCAGTGGCTCGTCGAGGATCTCGGCTCGACCAACGGCACGTACCTCGACCGCGACCGCGTGACCGGGCCGACGCTCGTCCCGGCCGGCATACCGGTGCGCATCGGCAAGACCACCGTGGAGCTGCGCGGATGAGCCGGGCGCTGCGGTACGGGGTCCGCTCGGACATCGGTCACGTCCGCGAGGGCAACGAGGACGCCGGGTACGCCGGACCGCGCCTCGTGGCCGTCGCGGACGGGATGGGCGGCGCCGTCGCGGGCGAGGTGGCCAGCCGCACGGTGATCGGCCGGCTCGCCGGCCTGGAGGACGACTCCGGCGCGCCGGACGTCGTCGGTTCGCTGTCCGCCGCGGTCCGGGCCGCGAACGGCGACCTCTCCGCGCTGGTGCGTCACGACCAGCGTCTGGCAGGCATGGGGACGACCGTCACCGCGATGCTCGCGGACGACGACCGGCTGGCCCTCGTCCACGTCGGTGACTCGCGCTGCTATCTGCTCCGGGAGCACGTGCTGACGCAGGTCACCCACGACCACACCCTCGTCCAGGAACTCGTCGACGCCGGCGAGATCTCCGAGGACGAAGCCGCCGTGCATCCCAAGCGCAACATCATCACGCGGGTCCTGGACGGCCGGGACCGGCTCGAGCTGGACGTGTCGGTCCGGCCGGGCCAGCTCGGCGACCGCTACCTACTCTGCAGCGACGGCCTGTCCGGCTACGTCGACCACGAGGCCATGGCCGACGCGCTGGAGCTGCCCGACCCCCAGGCGGCGGCCGACCGGCTGGTGGAGCTGGCCCTGCGGGCGGGTGGCATCGACAACGTCACCGCTGTTGTGGCCGACGTCGTCGAGGGCGACTCCGATGCCGCGCCGACGCTGGCCGGCGCCGCTGCCGACGAGGCCGAGCCCGCCGGCGACGAGATCGTCGTCTCCGGCGCACCGATGGTCCGGCAGGCGCGCGGGCTCGGGCTGGGACGGCGGAGCCAGCCAGCCGTCGCCGGTGGCCGTACCCGGTCGCGGTGGCTCGTCCCCGGCATCGGCATGACGGTCCTGCTGCTCGTGGTGGTCGCGCTGCTCGGTGGCTGGCTCTACGTCCGCAGCCAGTGGTACGTGGGACCGGACCACGACCACGTCGCCCTCTTCCGCGGCGTCCCGGGGAGCATCGGCCCGCTGACGCTGTCCTCGGTCGTGCAGGTGGGGCCGGCGCTGGCAACGCTGACCCCGGAACTGCGCCGGCAGGTGTCGCAGCGCATCGACGCCGACAGCCGCGGGGCGGCCGTCCGGATCCTCGAGGAGGTCGAGAGCAACACGCTGCCCACCAGCGGTGACGGCCTCGACCAGACCGCGACCCCATCGCCGAGCAGCACGCCCACGACGGTCCCGAGCTGACATGAGCGTCTCGTGACCGCCCCCGCGACCATCGGGATCCCCGTCGCGCGTCCGCGGCGGCGCGGCGCCGAGCTTCGGCTGCTGATGATGGCCCTGCTCGTGGCGGCGGCGGCCCGCGCCGCGGTGGAGCTCGGCGTGGAAGGTCATGTCGAGCTGTCCGTCCTCTGGTACGTCGCCGGGTTGGGCGCCCTGCTCGGCGTCGCCCACCTCGCGGTCCGGCGCTGGGCCCCGTACGCCGATCCGACGCTGCTGCCGCTGGCGGGGCTGCTGCTGGGGGTCGGGACGGCGATGATCCACCGCCTGGACCTTGGCCTGCAGGAGGCGTACCCGGGGCAGCACATCAACGCGGACGCGAAGCTGCAGCTGATCTGGACGGCGATCGGGGTGGCGCTGTTCGTCGCGCTGCTGGCGCTGCTGCCCGACCACCGGGTGCTGTCGCGCTTCGGCTACACCGCAGGCCTCGCCGGCATCGTGCTGCTGCTGCTGCCGAGCCTGCTACCCGCGCGCATCAGCGAGATCAACGGCGAGCGGGTCTGGATCCACGCCGGCCCGCTCTCGTTCCAGCCGAGCGAGGTCGCCAAGCTGCTGCTGATGGTCTTCTTCGCCTCCTTCCTGGTGCAGCGTCGTCCTGTCCTCTCGCTCGTCACGCACCGGATCGGGCGGCTGGAGCTGCCCCGGGCGCGCGACCTGGGGCCCGTGCTGATCGCGTGGGTGGCCTCGATGCTCGTGCTGGCACGGGAGAGCGACCTCGGTACGGCGCTGCTGTTCTTCGGGATGTTCGTGGCCATGCTCTACATCGCCACCGAGCGGGTCTCCTGGCTGCTGATCGGCGTGGTCCTGTTCGTAGGCGGCGCCAGCGCCGCCTACTACGCAGTCGCGCACGTGCGGGAGCGGGTGGAGATCTGGTTGCACCCGTTCGTCGGGGCGGCGCCGACCCATGCGAGCTACCAGCTCGTGCAGGGGCTCTTCGGGTTCGCCACCGGCGGCGTCCTGGGCACGGGTCTCGGTCGCGGCGAGCCGCAGATCGTCCCGGTGGCCAGGACCGACTTCATCTTCGCCTCGCTCGGTGAGGAGCTCGGGTTGGTCGGGGTGATGGCCCTGCTGACGTTCTACCTGCTCCTGACCAGCCGGGGCATCCGGGCCTCGATCGGGGTACGGGACTCGTTCGGCAAGCTGCTGGCGGCCGGCCTGTCGGTGAGCTTCGCGCTGCAGGTCTTCGTGGTGATCGGGGGGGTCATGCGGGTCATCCCGCTCACCGGCCTGACGCTGCCGTTCCTGTCCTACGGCGGCTCCAGCGTGGTGGCCAACTTCGTCCTGGTGGCCCTGCTCGTACGCATCTCCGACGCCGGGCGCGAGCCGGCGGGCTGGCCGGTCGCCGACCCCGCCCAGCGACCGGCGGCGGCCGCCGCAGGGGTGCCGGCATGAACCGGCCGATCCGCAAGCTGGCGATCTTCTGCGCGGTGCTCTTCGCGATCCTGCTGGTCAACAGCAACATCGTGCAGGTCGTCGAGGCCGGCTCGCTCACCGGCAACGTGCACAACGGCCGAGTGCTGATCGACTCCTACGAGCGTCAGCGCGGCGACATCATCGTCGACGGGGTGCCGGTGGCCGCGTCGAGCGCCACCACCGACTCGCTCAAGTACCTGCGGACCTACCCGCAGGGGTCGCTCTACGCCGACGTGACGGGCTACTACTCGCTGTTCAGCTCCACCGGGATCGAGCGCGCCCAGGACAGCATCCTGTCGGGGAGCGACAGCCGCATCTCGCTGTCCATCAGCCGCCTCGGCCAGCTGCTGTCCGGCGCCACCCCGAAGGGCGGCAACGTCACGCTCACCCTCGACATCAGGGCCCAGACGTTGGCCACTGCCCTGCTCGGCCACGACCGCGGCGCCGTGGTCGCGATGAACCCGCAGACCGGTGCACTGCTCGCGATGGCCAGCACCCCGACGTACGACCCGAACACCCTGACCGGGCATGACGGCGTGAAGGCTCAGGCGGCCTTCGACGCCCTCGCCACCGACGCCGACTCGCCGTTGACCAACCGGGCCACCCAGGCGCTCTATCCGCCGGGCTCGACCTTCAAGCTCATCGACACCGCGGCCGCCCTGGCATCCGGGAAGTACACGCCCCAGACACTGGTCGCCTCGCCGAACGTCCTGAAGCTCCCGGGCACCGCCACCGCGACGCTCTCGAACTACGGCGGCGAGTCCTGCGGCGGCGCGCAGATCACCCTGACCCGTGCCCTGCAGATCTCCTGCAACACCGCGTACGCGAACGTGGGCCTCGCGCTCGGCGGTGACGCGTTGAAGGCCGAGGCGCAGGCGTTCGGGTTCGGCAACGGCATCGAGGACCTCGGCCTGCCGTACGCGCAGAGCGTGTTCCCGCCCACCAATGCGGCGCAGACGGCGCAGGCGGCCATCGGCCAGTACGACGTCGCGGCGACGCCCTTGCAGATGTGCATGGTCGCCGCGGCGATCGGCAACGGCGGGGTGGAGATGAAGCCGTACCTGGTGGCCTCGACCGCCGCCCCGGACCTCAAGGTCATCAGCACGACTCAGCCGTCCGTGTACGCCACCCCGATCAACCCGACCGTCGCCACCGAGATGACCGGCATGATGGAGAAGGTCGTCTCGGCCGGCACCGGCACCCGGGCCCGGATCGCCGGCGTCGCCGTCGCGGGCAAGACGGGCACCGCCGACCACGGCACCGGTCAGAAGCCCGACTCCTGGTTCGTCGCCTTCGCCCCGGCCGTGCATCCCACCGTTGCGATCTCGGTGCTGGTCGAGGACGGCGGCGGCGAGGACTCCACCGGCGGCGCGGTCGCGGCACCGATCGCCCAGCGGGTCATGTCCCTGCTCCTGGCCGAGAAGCTGTGACCGTGCCGGCCGGCCGCGACGACACGGCAGCGGACACGCCCGGACGTCTCATCGCCGGCCGCTATCGACTCGCGCGTGTCATCGCCACGGGGGGGATGGGTCAGGTCTGGCGCGGGTACGACGAGCACTTCGAGCGACCCGTCGCCGTCAAAGTCCTGCGGCCGGAGTTCGCCGCTGAGCACGCGTTCGTCGAGCGGTTCCGGGCCGAGGCGCGCACCGCCGGCCGGCTCGAGCACCCCAACATCGCGGCCGTGGTCGACTACGGCGAGCAGACCGGCCCGCACGGCGAGCCCACCGGCGCGTACCTGGTGATGGAGCTGGTCGAGGGGGAGCCGCTGTCGGCCATCCTGCGCCGCGAGAGCCCGTTGGGCACCGACCGCGTGCTCGGTCTGCTCACGCAGGCCGGCGCGGGACTGCAGGCCGCGCACGACGGCGGCGTCGTGCACCGCGACGTCAAGCCCGCGAACCTGCTCGTGACGCCCGACGGCCGGCTGAAGATCACCGACTTCGGCATCGCCCGGGCTGCGGGCGCACTGTCCCTGACGCGAACCGGCACGGTGTTGGGCACCGCGCACTACCTCTCGCCCGAGCAGGTCCAGGGCCACTCGGCCAGCCCGGCCAGTGACCTGTACGCCCTGGGCGTGGTGGCCTACGAATGCCTCGCCGGACACCGCCCGTACGAGGGCGACTCGCCGTTGGAGGTCGCGCTGGCCCACCAGCGCGACCCGGTGCCGTCGCTGCCGCCGGGGGTGCCGCCCGCCGTCGCCGCGCTGGTGCTGCGCGCGATGGCCAAGGACCCGGCCCAGCGGCACCGCTCGGCCGGCGCGTTCGGGCGTACCGCTGCCGCGCTGCGCGAGACGCTGGCCGGCAGTCCCGCACCGGCCCGCGTGCCGCCGCTGCCCCCGCCGCCGGTCGCCGCCCGCGCCGTCGCGGCCAGGCCGCGGCGCCGGGTCACCCTGCGGCTGCCGCTGCTCGTGCTGGGTGGCCTGCTGCTCGCGGCACTCGTCGTCGCGCTGGTGGGTGGCCGGCACCAGCCGCCTCATCCCCGTACCGTCGCGCACCCGTCCGCGACCAGCTCCGGGCTCGCCGTCAACCCCCGGGCGTACGCGGGCGAACCCGCCGCCACCGCGGTGGCCCGGCTGCGCAGCCTGGGCCTGGTGCCGACGACGCAGGAGGTCGCCGACCCGGGGACACCGGGTACGGTCGTGACGATCGTGTCGGGCGACGGTGCGCCGCTGCCGGCCGCCCTGCCTGCGGGCAGCGCCGTCGTCGTGCAGGTGGTGGCACGCCCGTGACCCACGTACACATGCCCAGGGAGAGGACGCCTGTGAGGAGCCGTCGTGGCTGACACCCGACTGCTCGGGCAGCGCTACGAGCTCGGCGAGGAGCTCGGGTACGGCGGCATGGCCGAGGTGTTCCGGGCGCACGACACCCGGCTCGGCCGGGACGTCGCGGTCAAGATCCTCCGCGCCGACCTCGCCCGCGACCCCAACTTCCTGGCCCGGTTCCGGCGCGAGGCGCAGTCGGCGGCGGGGCTGAACCACCCCAACATCGTCGGCGTCTACGACACCGGCGCGCAGGACGGCATCCCGTACATCGTGATGGAGTACGTGGCGGGCCGGACGCTGCGCGACGCGGTTGCCGAGGACGGTCGGCTGCTGCCCCGCCGCGCGCTGGAGATCGTGGGGGAGATCTGCGCGGCGCTGGAGTACAGCCACCGGGCCGGGATCGTCCACCGGGACATCAAGCCCGGCAACGTGATGCTCACCCCCAGCGGCGACGTGAAGGTGATGGACTTCGGCATCGCCCGGGCCGCCTCGCAGAGCGCCGCGACGGTCACCCAGACGGCGCAGGTGCTGGGCACCGCGCAGTACCTCTCCCCCGAGCAGGCGCGCGGCGAGTACGTCGACGGGCGCAGCGACATCTACTCCACCGGCTGCGTGCTGTACGAGCTGCTCAGCGGCGTGCCGCCGTTCCAGGGCGAGTCGGCGTTCGCGGTCGCCTACCAGCACGTCCGCGAGGACCCCATCCCGCCGTCACGGATCGAGCCGGAGCTGCCCGCCTCGCTCGACGCCGTCGTCCTCAAGGCGATGGCCAAGAATCCGGCGAACCGCTACCAGTCCGCAGCCGACTTCAAGGCCGACGTCGACCGCGCGGCCGCGGGCCGCCGGGTCGAGGCCACCCCGTTGCTGCCCACCGAGTCCACCGCGGCGATCCCGCCCGCCTCGCCGACCACCGTCCTGCTGCGCCCGGACGCCGACACGCGCTCAGGTCTGCGCGGGCTCGCGTACGTCGGCCTCGGCCTCGCCGTGCTCGCCGTCTTCGTCGCGGTCGCCCTGCTCGTGAAGAGCCTCGCCGGCGGCACGACGCCGTCGGTGCAGACCCCGAACGTGAGAGGGATGACCCAGGCAGCCGCTACCACCACCATCGAGAACGCCGGCCTGGTGGTCGGCGACACCACCATGACGGCGGAGGGTCACGACGGGAACACGCTGAAGGCGGGCCTGGTCTACCGGCAGGCGCCCATAGACGGGTTCAGCGTCAAGAAGGGTTCGGCGATCGACCTCTTCGTCTCGACCGGCATCACCCGGGTGCAGGTGCCCAACGTCGTCGGCATGTCCCAGGCCGACGCGTCGGCAGCGCTCGCCAAGGCCCAGCTCACGGTGGGGACGGTTCGGGAGGAGAACGTCGCAGGCACGGCCGGGACCGTGCTCAACGTCAACCCGCAGGCAGGTGTGACCGTCAACGCCGGGACGGGGGTCACCCTCACCGTCGTCTCGGGCATGCAGCAGGTGCCGAACGTCCGGAACGAGACCTACGCCCAGGCGGCGCAGACCCTGCAACAGGCCGGCTTCCAGGTACGCGAGGTCCCCCTGCCCGACACCACGCCCGCCGGCACGGTGATCGGCGAGAGCCCGGACGGCGGGACCACGCAGGCGACCGGGACGACCATCACCCTCACCGTCTCGACCGGGCCGCCGACCAGCTCGTCCCCCCCGCCCTCGACCTCGAGTTCGCCGCCGCCCTCGACGGCTTCGTCCCCGCCCGTGAGCACCTCTACCAGCCCCCCGGCCTGATCGCCGTGCCCGGGCCTGACGAGGGCAGCGAGCTACCCGCCGCCGCCTCCCCCGGTCGGGCGCGCGACCTGGTGCGCCGCCGCACCCGGATGCGCGCCGTGCCCGAGACCGGTCGCCAGCACCACCTCGGCGCGGCCCCGGCGGCCATGCCGGTACTGGGGGCCGAGGGCGCCGCGGTCACCAGGACCGCGGACGTGCAGCTCGCCGCGCGTACCCGGCACGAGCTGACGACCCTCGCGGCGGAGATCACCGCGGAGATGACGGGCGCGGCGGCCCGGGCCGACTTCGAGACCGCGGCCGCCCGGCGCGACGAGCTGTCCCGGGTCCGGGCCGAGCTGGCCCGCCGGGCCTAGCACGGCGGCCGGCGGGGCCATCGGCGCGTCAGCCGATCGAGCGGCCGACACCGGCCCAGTAGGGCGCGCGGAGCTCCCTCTTGAGGATCTTGCCGCTCGGGTTGCGCGGCAGCGCGGTCACGATGTCGACGCTGCGCGGGCGCTTGTACCCGGCGAGCCGGCCGCGGGACCAGGCCAGCAGCTCGTCCGGGTCGAGCACCGCGCCGGCGCGGGGGACGACCACCGCCTTGATGGCCTCGCCCCACCGCTGGTCGGGCACGCCGATGACGGCGACGTCGGCGACGTCGGGGTGCTCGGCGAGGACGTTCTCGACCTCGATCGGGTACACGTTCTCGGCGCCGCTGACGATCATGTCCTTGATCCGGTCGGTGAGGAAGAGGTAGCCGTCGGGGTCGAGGTAGCCCGCGTCGCCGGTGTGCAGCCAGCCGTCGTCGGTGCGGGCGGCGGCCGTCTCTGCGGGCCGACCCCAGTAGCCAGGGGTTACCGCGTCACCGCGGACCAGCAGCTCGCCCACCGTGCCGCTGGGCAGCGGCGCCCCCGTGGCCGGGTCGACGATCCGCAGCTCGATCCCGTCGTACGCCTTGCCGGCGGAGCGCAGCAGGTACTCGCGCGGACCGCCCGGGTCGTGGTCGGCCGGGTCGAGCTGCACGATCGCACCGGTCGTCTCGGTCATCCCGTACACCTGCATCATCGGCGTCCTGAAGGTCGCCATGATCGTGCGCAGGGACGTCGCGGTGATCGGCGAGGCGCCGTAGGACAGGGACTCCAGCGCCGACCAGTCGCGGTCGGCGGCACCCGGGACCGCAGCCAGCATGGCCAGCGCGGCCGGCACGAGGAACGCGTTGGTGACCCGCTCCCGTTCGAGGAGGTCCAGCACGGCTACCGGCTCGAACTCGGCCACGACCACGCTGCGGGCCCCCGCGTAGAGGCCGATCAGCGCCGGGCCGATGCCCCCGATGTGGAACATCGGCATGGCGACCAGGTTGACGCTGCCCGGGCCGAACTGGAGCGTCGACGACGCCCGGGCGAGCACCGACAGGTTGGCGTGGTCGAGCATCACCCCCTTCGGGGCGCCGGTGGTCCCGGAGGTGTACAGCTGCAGGACCACGGTGTGGTCGGTCTCGGGCGAGGCCGGGTCGGTGGCGGGCTGCGCGCCCAGCCAGCTTTCGTACTCCTCGCCGAGGACGACGACCCGGACGTCCCGTCCATCGGTGGCGGCCCGGGCCACGGCCTCCAGGTCGGCGCCGGCCACCACCAGCGGGGCGCCGCTGTCGGCCAGGACGGCCGCGACCTCGGGCGCCGTCAGCCGCCAGTTGACCGGCGCTGCGACGGCGCCCATCTTGAGCGCGCCGAAGACCACCTCGACCAGCTCGATGCAGTTCTTCGCCAGCACCGGCACGCGATCACCGGCGCGGACGCCGGCGGCCAACAGGGCCTGCGCGACCTGGCTGGAGCGGGCGTCGAGGTCGGCGTACGTGCGGGTCACCGGGCCCTGCACCAGCGCCGGGGCGGCCCGACGGGCGGCCTCGCCGCCGCGTACCAGGTCACCGAGGCGGAACCCGGCCATCACCGCACCTCCGTGGCGTCGGCGCGCACGCTACCGGTGACGCAGGTGTCAGCGGAAGGCCGCCAGCCGCAGCGTCTCGACGCCCGCGGCCAGCGGTTCGACCCGTCCTGCCGCGGCCGGGAGACCACACCCGGCCAGCCACGTCGCGAGCAGCTGGTGGCCGCCCTGCGTCAGCACCGACTCGGGGTGGAACTGCACCCCCTCGAGGGCGGCTGAGCGGTGCCGCAATGCCATCACGACCCCGGTCGGCGTACGGCCGGTGACCTCCAGCTCGGCCGGCACGGTGGCCTCGTCCACGGCCAGCGAGTGGTAGCGCGTCACGGTGAGCGGCGACGGAAGCCCCCGCAGCACCCCCGTCCCGGCATGCACGACCGCGCTGGTCTTGCCGTGCAGCAGCTCCGGCGCGCGCTCGACGGTCGCGCCGAAGGCGACGCCGATGGCCTGGTGACCGAGGCAGACACCGAGCAACGGGACGCCGGCCCCGGCGCAGGCGGTGACCAACGGCACGCTGATGCCGGCGTCCTCCGGCCGGCCGGGGCCGGGCGAGATCAGCACCCCGTCCGGCGCCCGGTCGAGCACGTCCGACACTCCCACCGCGTCGTTGCGCGCGACCTCGGTACTCGCGCCGAGCTGCTGGAGGTACTGCACGAGGTTGAAGACGAACGAGTCGTAGTTGTCGAGCACCAGGATGCGCGTCACCGTGTCGCCGCCGTCACGGCGACGATCCTGCCACCGCCGACGTCAGCCGGTCCCGCTCGTCGGCGTGGGGGAGGGGGTGGTCGTGACCGTCGTGGCGGGCTGGTCGATGGTCACCCGGTTGAAGGGCAGGTGCGGGTCGGTGGTCGGGAACACCACGTAGAACAGAAGGGCCAGCGCGCCGACGAGCAGCAGGGCGAGCTCCGCGAGCCGCAGCGGCCACCGACCGGGCAGGTGCCGCCACAGCCACCCGTACATCAGGCGCGCCCGGTCAGGAAGGCGGCCGGGTCGCCGGAGGCGAGCGGCTGGGAGTAGGCCAGCACGCCGTTGATCACCAGCCGGTGCGAGGCCGAATAGCGCGGGTTGCAGGTGGTCAGGGTGAGCAGCGCCTGGCTGGCCGTCGCACCCGGCTTGCCCGGCACCGGGAAGGTCACATCCACGTCGGTGGGCAGCACGCTCGCGGTCGAGGTGACCCGGTAGACGTACCAGGTCGTGCTGGTCTCGAAGATCACCGCATCGCCGGGCTTGAACCGGTCGGCGTTAAAGAACGGGTGGGCGTGCGTCGTCCGGTGGCCCGACACGACGAAGTTGCCGACCTGGCCGGGGAAGGCGCTGGGCGTGTCGCCGCGGGCGGCAACGTGGGGGAGGTTCAGGACCTTGGCCAGCGCGGCCGGGTACTCGTAGTGTCCCGGTCCCTGCGCGAGCTGCGACTCGCCCGTGCCCTCGACCACGATGAAGTGCCAGGAGGAGCGGCTGCCGAGCGCGGGGGCGTACATCAGCGCGATCCCCGCTCCGAGCGCCGGCGTCCGCGACGGCGCGATGCCGCTGCGCACCTCTGCCTGGAACGTCCGCTCCAGGTGCGACTGGGCGTGCTCGGTCGCGATCCCGGTGAAGTACAGCTCGTACACGACGAACAGCAGGATCACCACGCCGGCGGTCATCGCCAGCTCGCCGATGGTGCGTACACCCAGGGCGAGACCGTCGCCGAAGCGGCCCAGGCGGCTGCGCGACGCGGGCAGATGGCGCCCGTGGACCGCGCGGTCCGCGACGGGCATGTGCGACGCCTCGGTCACAGGCCTGCCCTTCGCTGGTCACCGGTTGCCCTGAGTGGGCGACTTCGATGGTACGGGCGCCGGGGCCGCCAGGAGTCAGGTCGGCAAGATCCCCCCCTGCTCCGGTTAGGCTGGCGTCAGCCGGGCCGACCGTCGCGCCCACGTCCATGCCGAGGGAGCTGCGCCGCGATGCCCGAGTCCCGGGGCCGCAAGCGACCGCCGACCGCCACCCGCTCGCCCAGCGCGCCGGTGAGCAAGAAGCGCCCGCCGTCCCCGCCGTGGGTCGGCGCCTCGATCCTGGTGCTGTTCGGGATCGGCATCGTGTACCTGGTGCTCTACTACATCACCGGCGGCGGCATCCTCGGCCAGCAGCACCTCGGTGGCTGGAACATCCTGGTCGGGTTCGGGTTCATCATCGCCGGGTTCGCCATGCTCACCCAGTGGTCCTGAGCGCCGACCCGGAACGACACCGCTGTGATTCGTGCACAGGCTCTGTCCACACTGTGGATCAAGTGCTGAATCCACTCCGCTTCGGGCCGCCGCGCGCCGCCGCGGCCGGGCTGATCCTGCTCGCCGTGCTGTGTGCGGTCGTCGCACTCGGTGTCGATGCCGCCGGCCGGGTGCTGCTCGGGGTCACTGCGTTCGGTGCGGTCGGCGCCGCGGGCTGGCTGCTGGGCGGTCCGGTCGTCGCCGCCGACGCCGGGGGCGTCCGCATCAGAGGGGCGCTCCGGGCCCACGTCGTCCCCTGGGCTGAGGTCCGCGCGATCTTGGTCGATGCGCGCCGCCGTTCCCGCGCGCTGGAGATCGAGACCGCCGAACAGCTGCTCGCCGTCCCCGCCCTGCTGCTCGGCCGGGTCAGCCCGAACCGGGTGGCCGAGCTCCTGCGGGCCCGGCAGGTGGTTGCGACTGGACAGGCCCCGTCGCCCCCCTCAGCGCACTGAACGGCCCGTAGCGGTCGCGCAGGACGTGCGTCCGGCCCGCCGCGAGGCCCACCAGCAACAGCGCGACGACGACGAAGGCCGCGGCCGTGACCTGGGCGGCACGGCCACGCGGTGCGTACGCGATCACCACGCCGAGCAGCCCACCGACGACCAGGCCGCCGACGTGGGCGAGGATGCTGATCCCCGGGATGGTGAACGTGATCACCAGGTTCAGGCCGATGGTCCCCAGGATCGGGCCGACGTCGAGCCGGTCCCGCCGGGCCAGCACCGCGTACGCGCCGAAGAGCCCGAAGATCGCCCCGGACGCCCCGCCCGAGGCCTGCAACGGGTTGGCGAACAGGTAGCTGGCGACCGACCCGCCGAGACCTGCCGCGAGATACACCCCGAGGTATCGCAGGGTGCCCAGCCGCCGCTCCAGCGTCCCCCCGACCACGTACAGGGCCAGCATGTTGAAGCCGATATGGATCAGCCCGTAGTGCACGAACATCGAGGTGAGCAGCCGCCAGTACTGCCCCTCGGCGACCCCCGGCAGCACGACGTGGCCCCCGTACCCGGTCGTCACCGACACCAGCTCGAGGTGGTCGCCGAGTAACCCGGTCGAGCTGCCCAGCAGGCTCGAGCCGTCCAGAACGCAGAGCACGAAGACCACGACGTTCACGGCGATGAGCCCGAACGTCACCGGCGCGACCTGCCGCAGGCCACCGACGCCGAGGTCCCGCGCGGTCCGCACCGGCGGGCCGGAGCCCTCCTCGGGGCACTGGAAGCCGACCGAGGCCGGCCGCATGCACTCCGGGCAGATCGGCCGGGCGCAGCGCACGCACTGGACGTACGTCGGTCGGTCCCGGTGCCGGTAGCACGCTGCCGGCGCCGGGTGCGCCGCGCCCCCCGGCGTCGACTCGGTCACGCCGGCGTCAGTCGGTGATGCGTTCGATCGTGACCGAGGTGACCACGACGTCCTCGAACGGCTTGTCGCGCGGCCCGACCGCCGTCGTCCCGATGGCATCGACGACCTTGCGGCTCTCGGCGTCGGCCACCGCGCCGAAGATGGTGTGCTTGCGGTTCAGCCAGGGAGTCGGGGCGGTGGTGATGAAGAACTGGCTGCCGTTGGTACCCGGACCGGCGTTGGCCATCGCCAGCAGGTACGGCTTGTCGAAGACGAGGTCGGGGTGGAACTCGTCGGCGAACTGGTAGCCAGGGCCGCCGGTGCCGGTACCCAGCGGGTCGCCGCCCTGGATCATGAAGTTGTCGATCACCCGGTGGAAGATCGTGCCGTCGTAGAGGGGCGCTGTGCTGGCGGCCCCGGTGCGGGGATCGGTCCACTCCCGGCTGCCGTCGGCGAGGCCGGTGAAGTTGGCCACGGTCTTCGGCGCGTGGTCCGGATAGAGCTCCAGGACTACGTCGCCCCGGTTGGTGTGCAACGTCGCGGTGAGCCGTTCGCTCATGGCCTGCCTTCTGGTCGGTGCTGCCTACGTGGACCCAACCCTCCGATCCTAAGGTCGGGTCCGGGCGGCAGGTGCTGTTGTAGCCCGGCGGGGGGTTGGATGGTCGCCATGCCCACCGGCCGGTACGTGCGTGTGCGGGCCGAGCGCCGGGTGCGGATCCCGCTCGCGCTGGCGCTGCCAGCCCTGGTGCTGGGGCTGCTATCGCTGGTGCTGGCCGGCTGCGGCGGCCACCGGGCCGCGTCCGCGACCCGGCCCTCCCCGACCGGGGACACCGCGGCCGGCCCCCGCGGCGGGCCGGCCGGGCTGCATCCACCGGCCCAGTTCGCACCGGCGGCGGTGTCGTTCGTCGACGCCGACCTGGGCTTCGCCTTCGGCGCGGCGCCCTGCGTTGCGAACGGTACGACGCTGTGCCCGGCCCTGCTGCGGACGGCCGACGCCGGCCGCAGCTGGTCAGCCCTGGTCCCGCCACCACTGCTGGTGCTCGGCGATCCCCAGCACCACCCGCTGCTGCAGTTTGCCGACGCGCTCGACGGGTTCGCCACCGACGGCCGGCCCGGCAGCCCCCTCGCGGTGACCCACGACGGCGGCCGGACCTGGGCGCTGCGGACCCTGCCGCTGGCCACCGCGACCACCACCGTGGGCGCGCTCGCCAGCGACGACGGGCGGGTCGTGCTGGTGGCCGGCGACGCCACCGGTGAGCGGCTCTACATCAGCCCGGCCAGCCGGGACACGTTCACCGACTCCGGCCTCGCACTGCCCGGTACGCCGGCCACCGTGACCCTTGCGCTGGCCGACGGTTCGGGCTGGGTCACGGCGTCGGACGCCGGTGCCGCGCCGGTGTACGCCCGTACCGACGACGACGTCGCCTGGCACATCGCCGCCCTGCCGTGCGTCAACGGGCAGAACGCGGCGATCGCCGCCGCCGACGCGCTGCGGGTGTATGCGCTGTGCGAGGGAGCGGTGCGCGGTGGCGCGGCCCCGCGCACCGCGTACGCCTCGGGCGACGGCGGCCGCACCTTCGCCTTGGTCGGGCACGTCGGCGGCGAGGGCAGGCTCACGGGGTTCGCGGCGGCCGGCAGCAAGGTGCTCGCGCTGGCGACGTCCGCCGCCGCCGACGACCTGCTCCGGAGCCCGGACGCCGGGCACACCGTGGTGCTCACGTACTCGAGCTCGGTGGGTGGGCTCGGGCAGGGCCTGTTCGACCTGGCCTTCACCGATGCGACGCACGGCTGCGTCGTACTCGGCAGCACCGGTGCGTACGCCCGGCTGCTCGCCGCCGGCGGCAAGGACGTGCCGACCACCCGGCTGCTGCTGACCCAGGACGGCGGCGCGCACTGGGCGCAGGCGATCTTCGCGCCCTGAGCCTCAGCGGCAGGGATCGTCAGCGGCGTCCGTTGGCGTACGCCCGGGTCTCCGCCCGTCGGTGGTTGTCATCGGGGCACGAGCGTGACCGGACAGCGAAGGCGAGGGGCCGCGGACAGGCGAGCGTCGGCGGTGACCAGGGTGCAGCCAAGTTCCTCGGCCAGGGCGATGTAGCCGGCGTCGTACGCGGACAGGTTGTCACGCAGTTGCCACATGCGGACGAGCAAGCCGTGGACCGGGTAGCGGGTGACGGCGAGGCGACGCCAGGTGTCGAGGGCGGCCCAGCCGTGCGTGGGGGTGAGCTGGTGGGTGGCGACCTGGCGGCGCAGCCCGCTGGCGATCTCGGTGTCGACGAGGTGCGGAGCGTGCAGCTGCTGCGCACCCAGAGCCTGCCGGGTGGGGCCCGCATTGAGCAGACCGGCGATCGCCGCCGAGGCGTCGACGACGATCACCTGTCGCGGTCGTCCTCGATGGCGGCGACGATGGCGGTCGTGTCGATGTCCAGGTCGGGCAGCGCGCCGAGCAGGGCGGCGTTGTCGGCGCGACGGGAGACGTCGCTGAGCTCACGGACGGCGACCGCTCCGACGGAGGTCGCATCCCGCTCGGCGAGGCGCTCCAGCCGGTGGACGACGTCGTCGGGCACGTTGCGCAGGTAGAGCGTCCTCATGTTGCAGGATGCTAGCATTTTGATGGCAAATGAGCGAACGCCTGGCCGCTGCGGGCGGCGTCCTGCCGCGTACGCATCGTGGCGAGTCTGTCGCGCTCGAACCGGCTCGGACCTCTGGACACGCGATGCCGACGGGGTTCATCCTCGGCTCCGACCCAGGGAGAGCTCGATGCGACTCATCATTGTGCCGCTGGCCGTGGTGGCCGCAGTGGCGACCCTCGCGACTCATGCTGGCGCGGCGGGCGTGACGACCGTCGGCGCGGGCTATCTCAGCGGCGACGGCGTGACGCAGGCGCGGACCTCGTTCACCGTGCCGACCTCGTGCACCGGGAGCGGGACGTCCCAGCTGGGGCTCAGCGGGTCGGACGGCCTGCGGCTGCACGACTCCCTGCTCGCCGAGGTGGTGGTGCACTGCCACGCCGGGGTCGTCACGGCGACCGCGGTCACCCACGACCCGGAGACCGGCGCCACCGACAACGTCCCGCTCCCGGCGGGCACGCCGGTCACTGCGTACCTGTTTCCGCAGCCCAACGTGACGGTCGCGCAACTGGTCTACCCGATCGGCAACGATGAGTTGGGCGAGGCCATCACGACCGGGCCGCCGCTGAAGCACCCGCCGCTGCGCGTGCTTGCGGGCAGCATCGCCGGTCGCGACCGGGCGCCCGACATCGGCGAGGTGTCGTTCACCGGGACGACCTTCGACGACGCGGCGCTCAGCCCGGCAACGGGCACGGCCGTGCAGCAGGTCCGGCGCGGAGTTGTGGTCGCCACGGTCAGCCGCGTGCGCGCCCACGACTCGACCTTCCTGGTCCAGAGCGTCAACCCCGCTTCCTGAGCGGCCAAGGTGGTTCCGTACGACGGCCATTGCTCTCTCAGCTCAGCCAGATCGGCTGCGCTGGTCGCCCACGTTCGAGAATCTGTCTGGCGGCATCGACGAACTCGCCCGGGAAGATCCGAGCGCTGGCCAAGGCCAACTCCGACAAACGCCACCACCGGAATTCCTGAACCGCTAGTCGCTCGGAACCAGTCAGAGACACCTGACTGAGCTCTGGCGATCGTGAATGCGGATGAGGAGCAGGCGCCCGTCGGGATCGGTTACGAGCGCACGTGCGGTTGACCTCACCTACTGGCCGTCGGCGCCGCAGACCGGGGGCGCTGTCAGCGCGCTCACGGGGGCCATAGGCACGAGGCCCTCCGCCTTTGCCGCCAGCGCCGCATCGATAGTGACGAGAGCGTCGGCCTGAAGTCTTGTCACGGCCAGGTACTCCGCGTCGCGCAACGACGGCCAACCCTGCTCGCGGGCGATCTTCCAGGCGGTACGGCGCGACATCCGGTCGCCGAGCAGTCGCATCTTCACTTCCGTCAGGCGCTCGTGGTGCCGGAGCGCCGCCGACTCCGTGAGAGTCCCGCGCTGCACGGCCTCGTACAGCAGGTCGAGAGCCTCGGATCGGATCGTGTTCGGGGCGACGAGCTGATGCTCCGGGCTGACCTGGACACCGTCGGCGACGAGCCGCAGGAGGGTCACGGCGTCGAGCACGTACCGGGTCATCCAGGCACCACCCCAATCGCGGCCGAAGCGACACACGTGGTCCTTACAGGCTTAGTTCGAAACAACTTCGGGCGTTCGTCAACCTCTCAGAGCCCCTCGCCCACACCAGCATCGACCCGCGCCCGATGCCGAGGTTTCAGCGCGGGGCTGTCACCACGATGCCGTTGGCGCGCGCGGCCTCGGCTAGTCGGTCGTCGTAGGTGACCAGGCTGTCGAGGTCGTCGCCCAGGTCTAGCGCGGCGGCGAGGTGGAGCGCATCGAGGCTGCGGAGAGTTGTCGGCTCCAGACGGGCGGCTGCCTCGAAGATCGCAGTGGGTAGTTGCATGAGCGTGATGGAGTCGAGGACGGCGCGGGCCTGCACAGCGCGATGTGGGGCGGCTCGGCGCACCGCGCGGAGCAGCTCGGTGCGCGCTAGGTCGGAGGCCACTGGCTCGCGGGTCGCCTCGCTGAGCCAGGTGCGTAGCGCCGCAGTTTCCGGCTCGGCGACGACGAGCTTCACGAGCGCTGAGGTGTCGAGGTAATGCGCCACCTCAGTACCGCTCGCCACCTCTCATCGCAGCCAGCTCCGCGCTCAGCTCCGGGCCCGGTTCCGGGGAAGGAACAGCCGCACCGCTCGTTCGGGGCGGCCGCGCGCGGCCGGACGCAATCAGCTGTTGAAGCCTCGATGCGGGGATCGGTGTCAACTGTGCGACGGGACGCCCCCGATCCGTGATCGTGACGTTCTCGCCGGCCGACGCGCTGGCGACGACCGCCGACGCGTTCTGCTTCAGCGCGCGAATGCCCACCTCACTCATGTGCTTCACGGTAGCACATGAGCTTGAGTTGCAACACGGACTTCGCCTACACCGCCACAGACGACCTAGCCCTTCGCACCACGAGACTGCGCACGCGCCACACCCAACGCGGGCCACATCTGTTCGTGACACAAAGTGGAGCCGAGGGGACTCGAACCCCTAACCCCCGCCTTGCAAAGGCGGTGCTCTGCCAGTTGAGCTACGGCCCCGGGTGGCTGCCGCGTACGCGGTCGGCCTCGGCCGTGGCCCGCTGCCACAAGTCGTCGGACGGCCGAGCGGCACGGCGCCGGACGGCGATGGCGGCGCCGAGAGCGCCCAGCAGGACCAGGATTCGCACACCGCGAGCCTAGCGGCGGGGGCGCGGCACTGCCGTCCACATCGAGCCTGCCACCTACGTGGCCAGGCGCTCGACCGGTTGCCCCGTCACGCTGGCGATCAGGTCGAAGTCCTTGTCGACGTGCAGCACGGTCAGTCCGGACACCTCGGCCACCGCGGCGACAATCAGGTCGGGGATCGACGGCGCACGGTGCTGCCCCGCATCAGCCAGTAGCAACTGCACCTGCACGGCCCGGTCTTCGACCGTCGGCGTCAGGTACGCCACCGGCATCGCTCCCACCGGAGCTGCGCGCAAGGCAAGCCGTGCGTCGGCTCCGGAGCGAGCCGAGAAGCCGACCTCAAGACGCGTGACCGTGCTGATCCGTACGAGCCCCCGCTCGATCCGCCCGGACCACTCGTGCGCGTCGGGACTCTTCGCCAGGCGGACCAGCGCGGACTTGTCGATCAGCCAGGCAGCTATCGCCACGCTGCGGCGGTGACGTCCGCGTCGCCCAGGTCGGCGAACGTCGCTGCGAAGGCGCGCAGGTCAGCGAGGCTCACGGACATCAGACCGGTGGCGGCATCCTGTGCCAGTCGGCGGCGTACGTATTCTGTCCGCGACAGGCCCATCCTCGCTGCGTTCGCGTCGATCGCGGCCACCACGTCCGCGGGGACGTCGCGGATCAGCAGGTCGCTCATGCTTACCTCCAGGGTCTGATAGCCCATGCTATCAGTACGCTGTGGACCGCCGGGTGCGTGTGGTCGAATGTCCCGCATGTGGCAGGTCGGCCCGGAGGTGTACGGCGTCGACGGGGACGCAGCGCAGGTCGTTGCGTGGAGCACGCGGCGCCTCCCCTTCGAGCCGCGGGGTCCGATGCACGCCTACCGGACAGCGCTCCGGACTGCGCTGCGCCGACTGGTGGCCGTACCCGGTGAAGGCCTTATCGCTACGTACCTCTCGCCCGCGCACTCCACCACCACGACGGTTCGTCCCACGACCAACTGATGGGCCCGCTCGCCTCCCTCGGCGAGCCGGAGGAAGTATGGCGTCGACTCCTCGACCCAGGCGTCGCGCTGCTCGGTGAGCGGCGGCTCGTCCGGCCGCACGGGCTTACCGGCATGGCCTGGAACCCCGCCGATGATCTCTGCACGTCATTCCGCGTCCGGCGTATCCCGTCCGACCAGTCGGCCCTGTCGGCCGAGGTACTGGTTGCATGAACCAGGCAGGACCGTGAACACCCAGTCAACCGATACGGTCGCCGAAGTCAGTGGGGCCTTGGCGTGACGCGAAGGGCTGTCTGGCCGAATCGGGTCGAAGGATTTGGTTCTCGAGTGCCTCGGGTTCGAGCGGACGGGCGAGTAGGAAGCCTTGGATCTCATCGACGTCCTGGCTGCGCAGATAGTCCATTTGCGCTGGTGTTTCGACTCCTTCGGCGAGGATCTTGAGGCCAAGGTCCTTGCCGAGCTGAACCAGAGTGCGCACGAGCGCCGCAGACTCCGGTGAGCGCGACATCGAATCAGTGAAGCTGCGGTCGATCTTGAGGCAGTCGACGGGCAGCTTCTGGAGGTAGGCGAGGCTTGAGTATCCAGTCCCGAAGTCGTCGATCGCGACGTACACGCCAAGAGACTTCAACTCGCGTAGGCGGGCTGCACTGTCTTCGACGCTGCGCATGAGTGCCGTCTCGGTCACTTCGAGAGTGAGTGCGGCCGGGTCGAGGCCGCTGGCTTCGAGGGCCTCGCGGACGTGAGTGACGATGACCTGACGATCCAGCTGCCGTCCGGAAACGTTCACGGAGACTGACAGGTTGCTGCCGCGCGTTCGCCATTGCATCATCTGCTGACATGCCTCGTGCAGTACCCAGCGACCGACGTCGATGATCTGCCCTGTCGATTCGAGCAGTGGAATGAATTCGTCGGGTTGAATGCGTCCCCTTGTGGGGTGGTCCCAACGAAGGAGTGCCTCGGTCCCGACAACGGAGAGGTCGTCGAGGTCGTAGATCGGCTGGTAGGCGAGCCGGAACTGGTTGCTCTCCAACGCCGAGCGCAGATCGAACTCGAGCTCGTCCCGACGCTGCACTTCAGTGCCCATCTCAGGATGAAACACCTCGTAGCAGTTCTTGCCGGCAGCCTTGGCTTGGTAGAGCGCCATATCAGCCTCGTGTAAAAGCGCCTCCGGCGTCTCCCGATGTCCGACCGCTATCCCGACGCTGGCAGTGATCGGCATGGGATCTGAGACGCCGTCAAGGTGGAATGGCTGCCGGAAGATATCCAGTATGCGCTGGGCCACCGTCTCCGGCGCACCGGACACGGAGACGTCGTCGAGCAGGATCACGAACTCATCGCCGCCCATCCGGCCAATCGTGTCTGCCTCGCGCAGCCCGGCGGTCATGCGGGCTGCGACCGCCTCCAGCAGTCTGTCGCCGACGCCGTGTCCCAGGGTGTCGTTGATAATCTTGAAGCCGTCGAGATCCACGTACAGCACAGCACCCACGACATCCAAACGGAGATTGCGCACCAGCACATGCCCGATCCTGTCCAGGATCAAGGCGCGGTTCGGCAGGCCCGTCAACGCGTCATGCAGAGCCTGATGGCGTAACTCATCAGTCTTGGCGCTCACCAGAGCCAACGCTCGCCGCCGTCCGGTGGCCAAGACGAACAACAGCACAGCCAGGACGGCGCTAAGAAGGATGCCTCCGATCAGGACGATCAGCGCGGTGCGGCTCGCGTAGATTCCGACTGCAGGTTTGTCCCCGTACGTGCGTACCGTCCACCCGTTGCGCAGGTCGGTGGTGATGCTTCGTGCACTGCGGGGAATTGTGCCGCTGCGGAACTCGACATGGGACGAACCCGAGGCGTAGGTAAACGTCACCGAGAGGCCCGGATGGGCCGCCAGCGCCCGTGCCAAGACGACGCTCGGCTCGACCTCGATGCCGACCCAAGAAAGGAACGCCGCACGCCGGCCGGCCACCGTCGGGGGCGGGACGCCGTCTCGGTATACCGGACTACGCACCAGCAGTACCGTCGAGGCGCCGGACGCGTCGGACGCGAACGGTATGTAGTCTGCGCGCCCGGTGTCCCTGCTGGCGAGGCTCGCGTTCGCCAGGCTTCCGGCGCAGCCGTCATCCCCGACGGGGGGGATTGGCACCCCCGGGCGGCCAAACCCGACCCTGGCGAAGCAATAGAAGGGCCGCACGCCGGCCGGAATGACGCGGAACGACCCATTCGGCGCGACCGCGGCGGCGTAGGCCGCTAATTTGGCCCGCGGAACGATGACCGCCTGGCCCAGACCGAGCAGTTCGGGATACCGTCGTAGGGCCTGTTCTGCTGTTTGCCAGCGCGCGAACTCGGCCGCGGTGGCGTCGGGCTTCTCGGCGAGGAACTCGGACGCGGCGTAGATGAGGTCCTCTTCATGCTGCATCGCCAACTGAAGTGTGGAGGCAACCTGCGCCGACGCTGTCGTGAACGCCACTCGCGAGTCGCCGACCTGCCTACTGGCGATCGATCGCGCGGCCACCACCGCACCCGCGGTGCCACCGAGCATGACGACGACGGCCACGGCGACCCAGAGCTGGAACGCCGACCCACGGCGGCGGAACGATCTCGTACCGGCAGCGGAGGGGATCGCGACAACCGGCATGGAGCTTCCGTCCAGTCGGCGCGCGCGGTGGCTCTGCTCCCCAAGCGCAGCCCAATCGCACTGACACTACCCGGACGTCTGCAGGTCCGAGGCACCTTTGCAAGATCTCCACGGGCCCGCAGACATCCGTGAGCGGCGAGGCCCTAGCCAGGCGCTGACCTGGGGTCTTGTGGTGGACCTGGGAGGACTTGAACCTCCGGCCTCTTCCTTATCAGGGAAGCGCTCTAACCGGCTGAGCTACAGGTCCGCGATGGGCCGGGGCAGGCTACCTCAGCGCGTACGGGCCCCACCCGGGTCAGGGCCCAGCGCTACTCCGTCTCGGTGAGCGTCACATCGAGCCCGCCCAGCAGCGACGCCGTGATGTTGTACGCGAAGGCAGCCACCGTCCCGAGCGCCGTGACGATCACCACGGAGAGCGCGCCGATCACCGCGGCACCCCCCACGATGATCTTGCCGCTGAAGTTGATGTGCGTGCCCAGCACGTCGGAGAGCGTGGAGTTGACCGAGGTGAACACCCCGGCACCCGACAGCACGCTGAACAGCACGATCACCGCGACGACCCATACGACGAACAGGAAGGCTGCGAACACGAGGCTGACCTTGAGCGCCGACCACGGGTCGACGCGGGTGAGCCGCAGGCGGGCGCGCCGGGCCCCGCGCCGTGCCGGCCGGGCGACGGTCGGAGGCGCGGCAGGCTGATGTGCCGCCGCGGACGGTGGCCACTGGTCCCGGTGGGTGGTCGGCGGCTGCTGCCGGGTGGCCGGCGGTTGCTGCCGGTGGGTGGCGGCCAACTGCTGCCGGGTGTCCGCTGGAGCCTGCCCGAGCCCTGCGGGCGCCGGCACGGACGGAGCCCCGACCGAGGGCCGGTACGAAGGCACCGGCGTCGGCGGAGTCACCGGCGCCGACGGGGCGACCGGCGCCACGCTCAGCGGCGGGCTGCCCGGCTCGCGCGGAGCGCGGGCGGGACCCGGCGGGCGGACCGGCGCGGCCGCGGGTTCGGCGCCTGGACGGAGGGACGGCTGCGGCGGGGTCACCGGAGGCTGCGCCGGCCGCGGAGCCGACCAGCTGAGACCCGGGGTCGGGTCGGGTGCGAGCGATCTGAGGGCAGCGGCAGGGGAGCCGGGACGGCTGGCGTTGTGGCCGACCGGTCGCGTCGAGCGGGAGGCGTTGTCGCCATCCGACGGCGCAGAGCGGACGCCGTGGTCCCCGGCCGACGGCGCTGACCGAACGGCATGGTCGCCGGCGGCGCCCGCCGACCGGATCGTCTCCTCCTCCACCGCGGGATGCGTTCCCGGGGCGTTCCCCTCCGCCGTCGGCTCAGGCGCTGACGGAGGTTCCTCGGGCGGCGGCGACACCACGTGGCGTCCCGTCCACCCGCTCGTCCCGGCGCCTGCCGCGGGCTGGCCGGAGCGCGACCCGGCGGCACCGACCGGTCCCCGCCCCTCGCCCACGCCCGGCCGAGGTTCGGTCACGAGCCGTCCCCGGCTCCGGCGTCCTCGGGCTCGTCGGCGTTGCGGGCGACGGCGAGCAGCGTCACGCCGTCGTCGAGGTTCATCAGCCGTACGCCCATCGTCTGCCGTTGTGCCTTGCGCACCTCACGGGCGGAGGTACGGATGATCCCACCGTTGGAGGTGATCGCGAAGAGCTGGTCCTCCTCGCCGGTCACCAGGGCCGCCACGATCCTGCCACGAGTCGACACGATCTTCATGGTGAAGACGCCCTTGCCGCCGCGACCCTGGGCGGCGTACTCCGCGAGCCTGGTCCGCTTGGCGAAGCCGCCCTCGGTCGCGGTGAGCAGGAAGCTCGCGTCGTCGCGGACCACGGTCATCGCGAGCATCTCGTCGCCGTCGGCGAAGCGCATGCCCACCACACCCGAGGTGGCGCGTCCCATCGGACGGAGCTGCTCGTCGTCGGCGCGGAACCGGATCGCCATCGCCTTCGAGGACACCAGCAGCAGGTCGTCGGCCGCCTCACAGAGCTCGGCGCCGATCAGCTCGTCGTCCTCGCGCAGGTTGATCGCGATCACGCCGCCACTGCGGTTGGAGTCGAACTCGCGCAGCGCGGTCTTCTTGACGATGCCGCGGCGGGTGCCGAGCACGAGGTACGGCGCCGCGTCGTAGTCCTTGATGGTCATGACCTGGGCGATCTTCTCGTCGGGCTGGAACGCCAGCAGGTTGGCGACGTGCTGCCCCTTGGCGGTCCGCGCCTGCTCGACCAGCTCGTGCGCCTTGGCCCGGTAGACCCGGCCCTTGTTCGTGAAGAACAGCATCCAGTGGTGCGTCGTGGTGACAAAGAAGTGCTCGACGATGTCGTCCTCGCGCAGAGTCGCGCCCTGGACGCCCTTCCCGCCGCGGCGCTGCTGGCGGTAGAGGTCGACCTTGGTGCGCTTGGCGTAGCCGCCGCGCGTCACGGTGACGACGACGTCCTCCTGCGCGATGAGGTCCTCGTTGGAGAGGTCGCCCTCGTAGGCCACCAGCCGGGTCCGGCGCTCGTCGCCGTGCTTGTCGACGATCTCGGTCAGCTCGTCCCGGACGATCGAACGCTGCCGGGGCTCACTGGCGAGGATGTCCTCGAGGTCGGCGATCTCCCGCTCGATCTCGGCGAGCTCGTCGTAGATGTTCTGCCGCTCGAGCGCCGCGAGGCGGCGCAGCTGCATGTCCAGGATGGCCCGGGCCTGCAGGTCGTCGATCTCAAGCAGCCCCATGAGCCCGGTCCGCGCCACGTCGGCCGACTCCGACGCCCGGATCAGCGCGATCACGGCGTCCAGCGCGTCGAGCGCCTTCACGTACCCGCGCAGGATGTGGGCCCTCGCCTCGGCCTCTCGCAGCAGGAACCGGGTCCGCCGGACGATGACCTCGATCTGGTGCGCCACCCACAGCCGCACCATCTGGTCGAGCCGCAGGACGCGCGGCACCTCGTCGACGATCGCGAGCATGTTGCAGGAGAAGTTGTCCTGCAGCTGGGTGTGCTTGTAGAGGTTGTTCAGGACGACCTTGGCGACCGCGTCGCGCTTGAGCGTGACGACGATTCGCATGCCGATCCGGGCGGAGCTCTCGTCGCGGATGTCGGCGATGCCGGCGATCCGGCCGTCGCTGACCAGCTCGGCGATCTTCTCGGCCAGGTTGTCCGGGTTCACCTGGTACGGGAGCTCGGTGACGACGAGCTGCGTGCGACCGCGCTTGTCCTCGTCGACCTCGACCACCGCGCGCATCCGGATCGAGCCGCGACCGGTGCGGTAGGCGTCCTCGATGCCGTCGCGGCCGACGATCAGCCCGGCGGTTGGGAAGTCCGGGCCCTTGACGAAGCCGAGCAAGGCGTCCAGCAGCTCGGCGTCGGTCGCCTCGGGGTGCGCCAGGAACCAGCCGACACCCGCCGCCACCTCGCGCAGGTTGTGCGGGGGGATGTTGGTCGCCATCCCCACGGCGATGCCGGAGCCGCCGTTGACCAGCAGGTTGGGGAACCGGCTCGGCAGGATGGTCGGCTCCTGCGACCGCCCGTCGTAGTTGGCCTTGAAGTCGACGGTGTCGCGGTTGATGTCGCGCAGCATGTCCATCGCGAGCGGCTGTAGCCGGCACTCGGTGTAGCGCATCGCGGCGGGCGGGTCGTTGCCCGGTGAGCCGAAGTTGCCCTGCCCATCGACGAGCATGTAGCGCAGCGACCACGGCTGGGCCAGCCGGACGAGGGTGTCGTAGATCGCCGAGTCCCCGTGTGGGTGGTACGTGCCCATCACGTCGCCGACGACGCGCGAGCACTTGTAGAAGCCGCGATCGGGGCGGTAGCCGCCGTCGTACATGGCGTAGAGCACGCGGCGGTGGACCGGCTTGAGCCCGTCGCGGACGTCGGGCAGCGCGCGCGCGATGATCACCGACATCGCGTAGTCGAGGAATGAGCGCTGCATCTCGACCTCGAGCCCGATCGGCTCGACGTGGTCTCCGGGTGGCGGCGGGACGGTGTCGACCACGGTGGTCCTCTCCTCGCGGCGCGGCGGTCTGGGTCAGTGGGTCAGCGCACGGGAACGCCTGCGGCACAGGCGCTCTCGCGGTCAGATGTCGAGGAAGCGGACATCCTTGGCGTTGCGGGTGATGAACCCGCGACGGGCCTCCACGTCCTCGCCCATCAGGACGCTGAACAGTTCGTCGGCGGTCGCGGCGTCATCGAGGGTCACCCGCAGCAGGGTCCGGGTAGCCGGGTCCATCGTGGTCTCCCAGAGCTGCTCGGAGTTCATCTCGCCGAGGCCCTTGTACCGCTGCACGCCACCCTCTTTGGGCAGCTTCTTGCCGGCGGCCAGCCCCAGCTCGAGCAGGCCGTCGCGCTCCCGCTCGGAGTACGCGTACTCCGCCTCCTCGCGCGACCACATGAGCTTGAACAGCGGCGGCTGCGCCAGGTAGACGTAACCCTGCTCGATGAGCGGGCGCATGAAGCGGAACAGCAGCGTCAGCAGCAGGGTACGGATGTGTTGGCCGTCGACGTCGGCATCCGCCATCAGCACGATCTTGTGATAGCGGAGCTTCGCGATGTCGAACTCGTCGTGGATGCCCGTGCCCAGCGCGGTGATCAGAGACTGGACCTCGGTGTTCTTGAGCACCCGGTCGATGCGCGCCTTCTCGACGTTGATGATCTTGCCGCGAATGGGCAGGATCGCCTGCGTCCGTGAGTCGCGGCCGGACTTCGCGCTGCCGCCGGCGCTGTCGCCCTCGACGATGTAGATCTCGCTCTCGCCCGGGTCGCCGCTCTGGCAGTCGGCGAGCTTGCCCGGCAGTGAGTTGGTGCCCAGCAGGCTCTTGCGCGACAGATCCCGCGCCTTGCGGGCGGCAATCCGCGCACGGGCGGCGTTGCTGGCCTTGGTGAAGACGTCCTTGCCCTCGGCCGGGTTGCGGTCGAACCAGTCCTTGAGCCAGTCGTTGCAGGTCTTCTGGACGAACGACTTGGCCTCGCTGTTCCCGAGCTTGGTCTTGGTCTGGCCCTCGAACTGCGGCTCGCCCAGCTTGACGCTGACGATCGCGGTGAGCCCCTCCCGGATGTCGTCGCCGGTGAGGTTGTCCTCCTTCTCCTTCAGCCAGCCCTTGGTGCGCCCGACGCTGTTGACCGTCGTGGTCAGCGCGGCTCGGAACCCCTCCTCGTGGGTGCCGCCCTCCTGGGTGTTGATGGTGTTCGCGAAGGTGTACACCGAGTTGGCGTAGCCGTCGTTCCACTGCATCGCGATCTCGACGCTCATCGCGCCCTTGTCGGTACGGGTCTCGGCGCCGAACCCGATGACGCTCTTGTGCACCGGCGTCTTGGTCGCGTTGATGTGCCGGACGAAGTCCTCGATGCCGCCGGCGTAGTGGAACCGCTCCTCGCGGGGGGCACCGGCGGGGATCTCCTCACCGGTGTCGGACAGGCGCGTCACCGCGCCGCGCTCGTCGCGCAGCACGATGGTCAGGCCGCGGTTGAGGAAGGCCATCTCCTGCATCCGCCGGTAGAGCGTCTCGAAGTCGTACTCGAGCGTCTCGAAGATGGTGCCGTCGGCCCAGAAGGTGATCATGGTGCCGTGCTCGGTGGTCGGCGCCCCCTTGGCGATCGGCGCCACCGGCTTCTGCGCCACGTAGTCCTGCGACCAGGTGAACCCGTCGCGTCGGATGACGACGGCCATCCGGCTGGACAGGGCGTTGACCACAGAGCTGCCGACGCCGTGCAGGCCCCCGGAGACGGCATAGGCCTGGGAGTCGAACTTCCCCCCGGCGTGCAGCGTGGTGAGGATGAGCTCGAGGGTCGGCATGCCGCTCTTGTGCCGTCCGACCGGGATGCCGCGCCCGTCGTCGACGACGCGGACGCCGCCGTCGGCGAGCAGCGTGACGTCGATCTGGGTGCAGACGCCGGCGAGTGCCTCGTCCACCGCGTTGTCCACGATCTCGGTGACGAGGTGGTGCAGACCACGAGTGTTGGTCGACCCGATGTACATGCCCGGGCGCTTGCGGACCGCCTCCAGGCCCTCGAGCACGGTGATGGACCCGGAGTCGTACGTCTGTTTCAGCGGCTGCGCCACGATCCTCCTGCCTCGGGGCCGCACGCAGCGACGCCGGGGCCGGGGGGTGCCCCCGAAGGAGCGACAGCCAGGGACCCGAACGTCGAGGTTCGTGCGAAGTGTCCCGAGTCTACCCTTCGCGCGGAGCCAGTGGGCACGCCGCGCCGCCTCCTGTGGACGTGTACGGCCTCGCAGAGGCGGGTCCTAGTCCCCCCACGGGCGCGGGGTCTGCAGGCCCGCCCTCACCCGTACGTGTCGCGCGGGCCGCGACCGCGCACCCGGAGCCGGCCGTGCTGCCAGCTGGGGCCGGTCGGACCCTGCACGACCAGCCGGCGCACGACGTCGGTGCCCGCCACCGCGGTGATGCGCGCCAGCAGCGGACGCTGCAGCAGCCGGATCTGCGTCGCCCACGCCGTCGACTCGGCCTCGACCGTCAGCACCCCCGCTGCGAGCCCGAGCGGCCGGCAGTGCTCGGCCAGCTCCGCTCCGACGGTCTCGACCCAGTTGGCGGTCACCGCCGCGACGGAGGCCTCCGTGCTCCAGCCGCGGTCGGCCAGCAGCTCCTCGATCGCGGCGCCCACTCCGACCGGGTCACCCTCGACCACGTGCGGCCGCGGCTTCTGGTTGGCCGTCCGCGTCTGGGCGCGGCGGCGGGCGGCACGTGCACCCTCGTGTTCGCGGCGACGGGCGGCCGCGTCCGACCGCGCCTGCGCAAGCGCCTCCCGTGCGATCCTGGCCCCGTCGTCCTCAGCCACGGAGCACCGAGCCGGCCGAGACCTCGTAGCGCGCGCCGGCGAGCACCGCCGGGACGTCCGCCGGGACCGCCGCCGTGACGAGCACCTGCTCCGCCCCGGCGACCAGTTCCGCCAGCGCCCCGCGGCGGGCCGTGTCCAGCTCGGCGAAGACGTCGTCCAGCACGAGCACCGGTTCGTCCCCATCGGCGCGCAGCAGCGCGTACGACCCCAGCCGCAGGGCCAGCGCCGCCGACCAGGACTCCCCATGGCTGGCGTACCCCTTGGCGGGCAGGGCGCCGACGGACAGCAGCAGGTCGTCGCGATGCGGCCCGGCCAGGCACTGCCCACGCTCCAGCTCCTGCGGACGCAGTCGCTGGAGCGCGTCAAGGATCGCCTGGGCCAGGGCCTCCCGGTCGAGGCCGGCGAGCGACCCCTCGCCGAGGCTGTGCCGGTACGTGAGCGTCAAGCCGCCGCCCGCCGGCGCCACCGCCTCGTACGCGGCCGCGGCGTGCGGGCGCAGCGCATCGAGCAGCGCCAGCCGGCCCTCGAGCAGCTCCGCGCCGTGTCGGGCGAGGTGCTCGTCCCACACGGCCAGCGTGCCGAGATCGCCGTGCCGACGGGCGGCAGCGGCGGACCGCAGTAGTGCCCCACGCTGGCGCAGGACCCGGTCGTAGTCTGCGCGGACCCCGGCCCAGCGCGGCTGCTGCACCGTCAGGAGCACGTCCAGGAAGCGGCGCCGGCCGTCCGGGTCGCCCTTCACCAGCGCGAGGTCCTCAGGCGCGAACAGCACCGTGCGCAGCAGCCCGAGCAGCTCGCGGGGCCGGGGCAGCGGGCTGCGGTTGAGTCGGGCGCGGTTGGCCTTCCCGGGGTTGATCTCCAGCTCGAGCAGGGCCTCCCGCCCGGCCCGGACGACCGCCACCCGGACGACGGCGCGGTCGGCGCCGGTCCGCACCAGTGGTGCGTCGGTCGCGACCCGGTGGCTCTCCAGCGTGCCTGCGTAGAGCAGCGCCTCCACGAGGTTGGTCTTGCCCTCTCCGTTCGGGCCTACCAGCACGCTCACGCCGGGCTCGAAGGCGACGTCGGCCTCCGCGTAGCCGCGGAAGTCGGTGAGGGCCAGCGCCCGGACGTGCACCGGTCTACTGGGGAGCGCTCAGCACACCGGAGCGGCTGCCGTCCTCGCTCGTGGTCGCATGCCCGCCGAACTGGTTGCGCAGGGCGGCGACGACCTTCATCGCCGGGCTGTCCTCCTGCCGCGAGGAGAACCGGGCGAACAGGGCCGCCGAGATCGCGGGCATCGGCACCCCGTGCTCGATGGCCGCCTCGACGGTCCACCGGCCCTCACCGGAGTCGTCCGCCTTGCCGCGCAGCTTGGCCAGGCCGGGGTCCTCCTCCAGGGCCCGCACCAGCAGGTCCAGCAGCCAGGACCGGATCACGGTGCCCTGCTGCCAGCTGGCGATCGTGCCGGCCAGGTCGTGGACCAGATCGCTCGCGGCCATCAGCTCGTAGCCCTCGGCGTACGCCTGCATCATCCCGTACTCGATGCCGTTGTGAACCATCTTCACGAAGTGCCCGGCCCCGAGCGGGCCAGCGTGCACGAAACCCGCGGCCGGTGGCTTGAGGGTGTCGAAGATCGGCTGGCAGATCGCCACGTCGGCCTCATCGCCGCCGACCATCAGGGCGTAGCCCTCGGTCAGCCCCCAGATGCCGCCGGAGACGCCGCAGTCGAGGAGCTTGACCTTCTTGGTGAACAGCATCTCGCCGTGCTCGATGTCGTCGGACCACTTGTTGTTGCCGCCGTCGATGACGATGTCGCCGTCGCCGAGCAGCTCTCCCAGCTGCTGCAGCGTCTCGGTCGTCGCATCGCCGGCCGGGACCATGATCCAGACCACCTTCGGACTGGGGAGCACGTCCACGAGGGCGGCCAGCGTCGGGACGTCCGAGGCGTCGGCGTGCGGGTCGTAGCCGGTGACCTCGTGGCCGCCGCGACGCAGTCGCTCGGCCATGTTGCCGCCCATCCGACCGAGTCCGACCATGCCGATGTGCACGAGAGCCTCCACGAGAGGGGTACGCGGTGGGCGGGGCCGCGACCTGTGTGGTGTGCGGCGGGGAGCCCGACCGTGCGCGACGCTACCCGGCCCCCGATCGCGCCGTCACGCCCGGCCCCGTCGACGCCGGTCGAGGGATCCCGGCAGCACTCAGCCGGACAGGCGCACCGGCATCAGCAGGTACGAGTACCCGCTCGAACTCGCACCGCTCATGACAGCGGGCCGCTTCGGGTCGGTGAAGGTCAACCGAGCCTGCGCGTCGTCCAGGACCCCGAGCCCGTCCAGCAGGAACTGCGGGTTGAACGCGATCGTGAGCGGCTCGCCCTCGTAGCCGATCTCGAGGATCTCGCTGGCCTGGGCGTCCTCGCCGGCACCCGCCTCCAGCAGTAGCTCCCCCGCCGAGAACGACAGGCGCACCGGCGCCGTGCGCTGGGCGACTAGCGACACGCGCTTCACGGCGTCGACCAGCGCGGCCGTCGGCACGGTCGCGGCCGCGTCGTGGTGGTCGGGCATCAGCGACCGGTAGCGCGGGTACTCCCCGTCCAGCAGTCGGGTCGTCGTGGTCCGCGCGTTGCCGGCGAACCCCATCAGGCTCTCGCCGCCCTCACCCGAGGCCAGGGCGATCACGACGTCGCCGCCACCGCCCAGCGCCCGGGCCGCCTCCGAGACGTTGCGTGCCGGCACCAGCGCGGCTGCCGGCAGGTCGCTGGCCTCCCGCTGCCAGTCCAGCTCCCGGACGGCGAGCCGGTAGCGGTCGGTCGCCGCAAGCGTGAGCCGATCACCGTCGAACTCGACGCGGACGCCGGTGAGCACCGGCAGCGTGTCGTCACGACCGGCGGCCACCACCACCTGCGCCACCGCCTGGGCGAAGGCCCCAGCCTGCACCCGCCCCGCGGTGGCCGGCAGCTCCGGCAGCTGGGGGTAGTCCTCGACCTGCATGGTGGGGAGCGTGAATCGGCTGCTGCCGCAGGTCAGCACGATCCTGTTGCCGTCGCTGTGACATTCGATCGGCGCGGTGGGCAGGCTGCGGGTGATCTCCGCCAGCAGTCGCCCGGACACGACCGTGCGGCCACTCTCGGCCACCGTCGCGGCCACCGTCGCGGTCGCGGCGACCTCGAAGTCGAAGCCGGAGAGCGTCAGGCCGTCACCGGTGGTGTCCAGCAGCAACCCGGCCAGCACGGCGACCGGCGGGCGCGCCGGCAGGCTGCGCGCCGTCCAGGCCACGGCATCGGTCAGCTCGGCCCGCTCGACCTGGAACCTCATCCACGCTCCCTCTCACCTCGTCCGCAGCCAGCAGGGCACCGTACCGGGCGGACCCTGGCGACGAACCCGCCCCGGGACGCCGCGCGCAGCCGTGCACAGCCCCGGCCCCGCCCGCCGATCCCGGTATGTGTGTCGAGAACAACAGAGAACCGACGTCGTCGTAGGGAGGTGACCTGCTGTGAACCGGCATGTGATTTCGCAGGTCCGGCACCGATGACGGGACGGGGACGAGCTGTGCACCGGGTCGCGGCGGTTGTGACCGGCCCGGTTCGATGGCGTGGCCGCGGCCGGGCCGGAGGTCGTCAAGCCCCGGTTTCCACAGACTTCTCCCCAGGCTGTGCACGCAGGCGGGAGGCAGTTAGCCGCGGTTCTGCGTCTTGATCCGGCTGGTCAGCTCGGTCACCTGGTTGTAGACCGACCGGCGTTCGGCCATCAGGTTGCGGATCTTGCGCTCGGCGTGCATCACCGTCGTGTGGTCCCGGCCACCGAAGGCCTGGCCGATCTTGGGCAGGGACTGCTCGGTCAGCTCCCGGCACAGGTACATCGCGATCTGGCGGGCGTTGACCAGGACCCGGCTGCGCGAGGAGCCGCACAGGTCCTCGACGGTCAGCCCGAAGTACGCCGCGGTGACGCCGATGATCGCGCCCGGCGTGATCTGCGACGCGCCGTTGTCGGGCATCAGGTCGCGGAGCACCACCTCCGCGAGGGAGACGTCGGTGGAGGCGCGGTTCAGGCTGGCGAAGGCGGTGACGCGGATGAGCGCACCCTCCAACTCCCGGATGTTGCGGTCGATGTGGCTGGCGATGTACTCCAGCACGTCCGGCGGGGCCGCCAGGTGCTCCTGGGCGGCCTTGCGCCGGAGGATCGCGATGCGCGTCTCGAGATCCGGGGGTGTCACGTCGGTCAGCAGCCCCCACTCGAAGCGTGACCGCATCCGGTCCTCGAGTGCGGACAACTGCTTGGGGCTGCGGTCGGAGCTGATGACGATCTGCTTGTTGGCGTTGTGGAGGGTGTTGAACGTGTGGAAGAACTCCTCCTGGGTGCCTTCCTTGCCCTGCAGGAACTGGATGTCGTCGACCAGCAGGATGTCGATGTCCCGGTAGCGGCGGTGGAAGGCCGCCGCCTTGTCGTCACGGATCGAGTTGATGAAGTCGTTGGTGAACTCCTCGGAGCTCACGTAGCGCACGCGCAGGGTCGGGAACAGGTGCTGCGCGTAGTGCCCGATCGCGTGCAGCAGGTGCGTCTTGCCCAGCCCCGAATCGCCGTAGATGAACAGCGGGTTGTACGCCTTGGCGGGGGCCTCGGCGACGGCCACCGCCGCCGCATGGGCGAATCGGTTGCTCGAGCCGATCACGAACGTCTCGAACTGGTACTTCGGGTTGAGCCGAGCCGGCTCCGCGGGGCGCGGGGCGCCGCGCCCCGTGCCGGCGACGAGGCGAGGACCGGTGAGCTCGGGGTCGGTCTCCTCCTCCTCTTCCTCGTCGTTGGCCGCCCCACTCGGCAGCGCCTCCACGGTGACCGCGACCTGGACCTCACGACCGAGCTCGCCGGCGAGGGCGCGCGCGATCGCCCCGCGGAGCTTGGTGTCGAGCAGCTCCTTGGTGAAGTCGTTGGGGGCGGCGAGCAGTGCGGTGTCCTCGATCAGGGCCACCGGGCGGGTCAGCCGCAGCCAGGCGCGATCGGCGCCCGACAGGGCGTCGTCGGCGAGGCCGGCGAGGGCGCGGCGCCAGGCGGCCGTCAGGTCGTGGGTGTCGGCGCCGCCCGTCGACGACCCGTCGCCGACAGCGGACTCTGGTGCCCCGGTCGACTCGACCGGCTGTGACGTCGTCATGACCCTCGCTCGCCCACTTCCGACAGCCCAGCCCTCATCCACACCTTCATCCACACCCTGTGTGCACAGCGGCGACGCACCGTCTCGACGGGCGACCGAATCGGAGTGGGCGAGCCGCGACGCTAACAGCGTCCAGCCCTGTCAGTCGAGGCCGGTCCACAACCCGCCCCTCCCGCCGCCCGGGTGATGGTCGCCCGCCGCGTTTGACCGGCCGGGCAGCGCCCCGTTACCGTTCAGACCTAGACGGCGTTGAACCGGCGACTGGCCGGCCTTCCCTGTGGCCGTCCTCGTCGTCCGGAGCCCTCGTTGAGCAAGCGCACGTACCAGCCGAACAACCGTCGCCGCGCCAAGACGCACGGGTTCCGGCTGCGGATGCGGACGCGCGCCGGCCGAGCCATCCTGTCCGACCGCCGGCGCAAGGGCCGCGCCGAGCTCTCCGCCTGAGCGCGGCTCGGTGGGGTGAAGCGACGTCAGTCATGCTCCCGCGGGCTTCCCGGCTGCATCGTGGACCGGACATCTCCGGCGTCTCGCGACAGGGTTCGCGGGCGCGCGTCGGCGCCCTGTCCGTGACGGTACGTAGTCGTCGGCCTGGCCTGAATGACGCGGCGGTCTCGACGTCGGCCACGGCGCGAGCCTGCGTCGTCGTCGGGCGCCCGGTCGGTTCCGCGGTCGTCCGCAACCGACAGCGCCGACGTCTCCGCCACCTGCTGGCGGAGGTGCTGCCCGACGTGTCCGCGGATCAGGACCTCGTCGTCCGCGCCGGCGCCGGCGTCGCGGAGCTGAGCACGCCCGCGTTGCGCGCCGCGCTCGTCCACTGCCTCGACCGCGCCCAGCAGCGGGAGCGCCACCGGTGAGCCCGACCCGACGCAATCAGACCGCCGGCCTGCTGGCGCGCGTCCTAGGGGCCCTGGTGCGCTGCTACCGGCTCTTGCTCAGTCCGATGCTGACGCCGCGGTGCCGGTTCGAGCCGTCGTGTAGCAGCTATGCGCTCGAGGCCCTGGATACCCACGGCGCCGGGCGCGGATCGTGGCTCGCCCTGCGCCGGCTGGCCCGGTGCCAACCGTTGTCTCGCGGCGGCTGGGACCCCGTACCCGCCGCTGCGCTGCCTCGGCCGGCCGACCACGCAGTCCTCCGCACCGCCGCGGTGACCCGTGGAGGTGCTTCGTGTTCACGCTGAGCTGGCTCTACAACTTCGTCGCCCGCGCCATTGTGGTCATCCACTCGGGCCTGCGCCACGTGGTGGGCGAGAACGGCTGGGCCTGGGCGCTGTCGATCATCGTGCTGGTGGCCGCGGTCCGTCTCGTGCTGATCCCGATCTTCGTGAAGCAGATCAAGACGCAGCGGACGATGCAGGTGATGCAGCCGAAGGTCAAGGAGCTGCGGGAGAAGTACAAGAACGACAAGCAGAAGCTCAACGAAGAGATGATCAAGCTCCAGAAGGAGCACGGCAACCCGCTGCTGGGCTGCCTCCCCACGGTGCTGCAGATCCCGCTGTTCCTGTCCCTGTACCGGGTGATGAACGGCTTCTCACCCAAGTCGGTGTCCGACCTCACGACGGCGCAGAAGACGATCGCCCAGGGGTTCGACGGGTACTACCCGACGCACCTGAACGGCCTGTCCGTCGCCCAGGCCGACCAGATCGCCCACGCCAAGATCTTCGGCGCCTCGCTGGCCACGTCGCTGCTGTCGAAGAAGGCGACGCTGGACCTGCTCGGCGGCAACGCGGCGACCACGAAGATCGTCGCGATCGTGCTCATCATCGTGATGGCGGTGACGACGTACGTCACCCAGCGGCAGATCATCGGCCGCAACGGCCCAGCCGCCGACCCGAGCCAGGCCATGACGCAGAAGCTCCTGCTGTACGCCTCACCGCTGGCGCTCGCGGTGTTCGGCATCCGGATCTCGATCGGCGGACTGCTCTACTGGTTCACGACCAACTTCTGGAGCATGGGGCAGCAGTTCATCGTCATTCGGCGGATGCCGCCTGTGGTCGGCGTCGGCGCGGCCGGCGGCAGTGCGGCCGGACCGCCTGCCAAGCCGCCGGGGGGCAGCAGCCCGCCCAAGCTCGGTAGGGGTGCCCGGCGCACGCCGCCACCCGTGGAGCCACCGGTCGCGCCGCGCATGATCCAGCAGCGCGTTCCCGAGACGGGCTCGGGCAGCCGCCCGCCCGTCAAGGCGCAGCGGGGCGGGTCCGCCTCCCGCCGTCGCAAGTCCCGACGCGGCGGCCGGCACTGACCGTGCGCCACAACCATCTCGGACCGGCGCCGCGGCGCGCACCGGCCCGCCGGCTGCGGCCGGCTGACGAGCGCCACCAGGAGGAACAGTGACCGAACTCGGCGTCACCAGCCCAGCGGAGGGAACTGCCGAGACCGACCCGGCGGACACCGTTGCGGCACCCGAACCGGGCGACTCCGTTGCGGCGCCCGACCCCGAGGCCGCGCCCGCCGCTGCCGCGGTGACGCTCGAGCAGGAGGGTGAGGTCGCCGCCGACTACCTCGAGGAGTTGCTCGACATCTGCGACCTCGACGGTGACCTGGACCTGGACGTGGAGGGCGACCGGGCCGTGGTGGCGATCGTGGGCGCCGGGTTGTCGGAGCTCGTCGGTGACAAGGGCCGGGTGCTCGACGCGCTGCAGGAGCTGACCCGCCTCTCCGTGCTGGCCCGTACCGGCCAGCGCAGCCGGCTGATGCTGGACATCGCGGGCCACCGCGCTGCCCGCCGGGCCGACCTGACCACGCTCGGTACGACGACGGCGGAGGGCGTCGTCGCGAGTGGCGAGCCGACCCGCCTGGCTCCGATGACCCCCTTCGAACGCAAGGTCGTGCACGACGCCGTCGCCGCGGTCGACGGGGTCCGCAGCGAGTCTGAGGGCGAGGAGCCGCACCGGCGCGTCGTCGTCCTGCCCGCTTGACGGTCGAGGTGGCAGCCGGCTCAGCCCTGCCGGCACCACCCGCGCCGCCGGCGGCAGCGGTGCTCTTCGGCGCCGCACTCCCGGGCGCCCGGGCGTACGCGGAACTGCTGTGCCGGGTAGGCATCGACCGTGGTCTGCTGGGTCCGCACGAGGCTGAGCGGATCTGGGACCGGCACCTGCTGAACAGCGTCGCCGTGGCCGGGCTGCTGCCGGCCGACGCCGGGATCGTCGACGTGGGCTCGGGCGCCGGGCTGCCCGGGATCGCGCTGGCCCTGGCGCGGCCCGACGTCCGTGTCACGTTGCTGGACTCTGCGCTGCGACGGATCGTGTTTCTGACGGAGGCGGTGGCGGAACTGGGGCTCGCCGACCGGGTGACCGTGCTGCGCGCTCGCGCCGAGGAGATATCGCGCGCCGAGGACGTGGTGGTGGCTCGCGCCGTCGCCGAACTGCCGCGTCTCGCTGCCTGGACGGCGGGCCTGGCGCGTCCCGGCGGAATGCTGCTCGCGATCCGCGGCGCCGGTGCCGAGGACGAGTTGGCGGCGACTGCGGCCGGCGTACGCCGGGCCGGCTGGCAGGATGCCGAGATCGTGACGCTCGAACCCGACGGCGTGAGCCCGATCCGCGTCGTCCGGGCCCGCCGCGGATGACGACGCCATACCAGCCGCCCACCCCCGTCCCGGATGCGGACTCCCGTCTGGTTTCACGTGAAACCAGACCGGACCGCGGCACCCGCATCATCGCCGTGACCAACCAGAAGGGCGGTGTCGGAAAGACGACGACCGCCGTGAACGTCGCCGCCGCCTGGGCGCTCGAGGGCCATCGCGTGCTTGCCCTGGATCTCGATCCACAGGGGAACGCCTCGACCGGCTTCGGTGTCGCCCATCCAGTCGGCACGCCGTCGATGTACGACGTCATCGTCACGGGCAGGCCGATCGCAGAGGTCGAACTCCGCGCACCGGAGTCACCCCAGCTCACGGTGGTGCCCGCCACGGTGGATCTCGCCGGCGCCGAGGTCGAGATGGTGCCGCTGGTCGCCCGCGAGTCGCGCCTGCGCAGGGCGCTCACCACGTACCTGTCCGCGGCGGCCGCAGCACCCGACGTGGTAGTGATCGACTGCCCGCCGGCCCTGGGCCTGCTCACGGTCAACGCGCTCGTCGCCGCGACCGAGGTGTTGATCCCAATCCAGTGCGAGTATTACGCCCTCGAGGGGCTCGGCCAGCTGACTCGCAACATCGACCTCGTCCGGGCGCACCTCAACCCGACGCTCCAGTTGGGTGGCATCCTGCTGACGATGTACGACGCCCGGACGCGGCTCGCCGAGCAGGTCGCCGCCGATGTGCGGGCCCACTTCGGCGCCACGGTCCTGGACACGGTCGTGCCGCGTAGCGTCCGGTTGTCCGAGGCTCCCAGCTACGGTCAGTCCGTGCTGGCCTACGACCCCTCCTCCCGGGGCGCGCAGGCGTACCTGGCCGCGGCCCGCGAGCTGTGGGCGCGCGGGGAGCGGGGCGGCGGATGAGTCCGCGCGGTGGCCTGGGCAGGGGTCTCGGGGCGATCCTGCCGCCAGCGCCGGAGCCGGCCGCGGAGACCTCCGGGTCGTCGTACCAGGAGATCGCGCGCGAGCGGATCAGGCCGAACCCTCGGCAGCCGCGCACCGTCTTCGACGCGGACGCGCTGGCCGAACTCGTCGCCTCACTCCAGGCGGTGGGCATGCTCCAGCCGGTCGTCGTCCGCCCCCTCACTGCGCCGGACACCGAGGGGGCCACGTACGAGCTGGTGATGGGCGAACGCCGCTGGCGCGCGGCGGGCGTGGCCGGGCTGACGCACGTGCCGGCCATCGTGCGCGACACCGACGACCAGCACATGCTGCGTGACGCGCTGTTGGAGAACCTGCATCGGGCGCAGCTCAACCCCCTCGAGGAGGCGGCTGCCTACGCGCAGCTGCTCGAGGACTTCCAGGTCACCCACGAGGAGTTGGCCGGCCGGGTCGGCCGGTCGCGCTCGCAGGTGACCAACACGATCCGGCTGCTGGGCCTACCCCCGCAGGTGCAGCGGCGGGTGGCGGCAGGCGTGCTGAGCGCCGGGCACGCCCGGGCGTTGCTGAGCGTCGAGGACCCCGCCGAGCAGGACGCGCTCGCCACCCGCATCGTCGCGGAGGGCCTGTCGGTCCGGGCCGTCGAAGAGCTGGTCGTGCTGGGCCGGTCACCCGAGCGCACCCGGCGGGCCACGACCGCTGCCCGGGTGCCCGACCCGCGGGCGGCAGAGCTGGGCGCCCGGGTGGCGGACCGGCTCGACACCCGGGTCCGCGTCGAGGTCGGTCGTGGTCGGAGCCGGCTGGTGGTCGAAGCAGCGGACCTGGACGACCTGGCCCGCATCGTGGCGCTGATCGAGGAAGCCTCCTGACCAGAGGTCAGGAAGTTCGGGTCGCGGCGGCGGCGAGCAGGTCGCGGCAGACCACGCCGAGGTCACGGCCGGAGGCGCTCACCGCCAGCGGCAGCAGCGAGGTCTCGGTCATCCCGGGGGAGACGTTGGTGTCGAGGAAGTGGACCTGGCCGGTCAGGTCGACCCGCAGGTCGGTGCGCGAGAGGTCGCGCAGGCCGAGCGCGGCGTGCACGGCCAGTCCCACCCGCGCCACCTCGGCCGCGAGCGCGTCGTCGACCCGCGCCGGGCAGAAGAACTCCGTCGCCCCGGCGGTGTAGCGCGCGGCGTAGTCGTAGGTCCCGGAGTCCGGCGCGATCTCGACCGCCGGCAGGGCGATCGCCGACCCCGGCCCGTCGAGCTCCAGCACGGACACCGCCAACTCCGCGCCCTCCACGTAGCGCTCGACCAGCGCGGTGTCGCCGTACGAGAAGCAGGTGACCATCGCCGCGGGCAGGTCGCGGACGTCGCGGACCGCGGTTGCCCCGAGCGCCGACCCACCGGCCGCGGGCTTGACCATCAGGGGCAGGCCGAGGCGCGCGACGAGCAGGGCGAGCAGCGCGGGTGCCCCCAGCTCGCGGAAGGTGGCGTGCCCGACCGCGACCCAGTCCGGTGTGTTCACCCCGGCGCGACGCGCGAGCGCCTTCGCCGACGGCTTGTCGAACGCGGTCCGGCAGGCCGCTGGCGGGGTGCCGACGTACGGCACACCGGCGCAGTCGAGCACGGCCTGGACCGCGCCGTCCTCGCCGCTCCCCCCGTGCAGCGCGATGAACACGGCGTCCGGGCGATGGTCGGCGAGCAGGGCGAGCAGCCCGGCGTCGGCGTCGGCGAGCGTGGTGTCGACACCGACCCGTCGCAGTGCGTCCGCGACGCGGTGGCCGCTGCGCAGCGACACCTCGCGCTCGTAGGTCAGCCCGCCGGCCAGGACCAGCGCGCGGTTGAGCTCGGTCACCGGCTAGGCCAGATCCGGCGGGGGGCCGCCGGCGTCCGGCCGCACCCCGCTCGCGGCGTCCGGGCCGAAGGTCGCCACCAGTTCGAGTTCGCTCTCCATGACCGCCGCGAGCCGCCGGACGCCCTCCCGGATCCGCTCGGGTGGCGGGAAGCAGTAGGACAGCCGCATGAACCGGCCGCCGGTGCCGTCCGCGTAGAACCCCGTCCCCGGCACGTACGCGACCCGCGCCGCCAGCGCCGGCGGCTGCATGGTCTTGGCGTGCAGGCCGGCCGGCAGCGTCACCCAGCTGTAGAAGCCGCCCTCGGGCCGGGTCCAGTGGCAGTCGGCCGGGAAGTGCGCGTCCATCGCCTCCAGCAGGGCGTCGCGGCGCTCGCGGTAGAGCTCGCGGAAGACCTTCACCTGCTCGAGCCAGGGTTGCGTCGCGAGGTAGCGGCTGACCGCGAACTGGCTGAACGACGGCGGGCAGAGCACCTGGGCCTCGGACGCCAGCACGATCTTCTCCCGGGCCGCGTGCGGAGCGAGCACCCACCCGACACGGAACCCCGGCGCGAACGTCTTGGAGAACGAGCCGAGGTAGATCACACCGTCGTCGGTACGGGCACGCAGCGCGCGGGTGGGCTCACCGTCGAAACCCAGCAGCCCGTACGGGTTGTCCTCGAGCACGAGCAGGCGGTGCTCGGCGGCGATGGCGAGGATCTCGTCGCGCCGAACCTCGGCCAGCGACACTCCGGCCGGGTTGTGGAAGTTGGGCACGGTGTAGAGGAACTTCGCGCGGCGACCGGTGCGCGCGACGTCGGCCAGCGCCGCGCGGAGCGCCGCCGGCACCAGCCCGTCGTCGTCCATCGGCACGTGGACGACATCGGCCTGGGCCGCCGCGAAGGTGCCCAGCGCGCCGACGTAGGACGGGGCCTCGGCGAGCACGACGTCGCCGGGGTCGAGGAAGACCCGGCTCACCAGGTCGAGCGCCTGCTGGCTGCCGACGGTGACGACGACGTCCTCGGCCGACGCCGCGATGCCCTCGAGCGCCATCACCTCGCAGATCTGCTCGCGGAGCACCGGGTCGCCCTGTCCGGGCCCGTAGTTCAGCGCCATTGCGCCACGCTCGGCCACCAGGTCGGCGAGCATGGCGCCGACGGCGTCCAGCGGCAGCGCGGCGGTGAACGGCGACCCCCCGGCCAGGGAGACCACCTCCGGGCGGTTGGCGACCGAGAACAACGCCCGGATCTCCGAGGTCGCCATGCCGTGCATCCGGACTGCGTAGCGGTCCAGGTACGGGTCGTGTCGGACGCCACCGTGCGACGGGTGCGCAGTCACGACCACCTCCACGCGCGCCCCGGTGGCGCGCCCTGACCTGCTGAGGCTACCGGCCGGGGCGCGCCACCCGCCGCTGATTACCGCGCTCAGCGCAGCCTCCGGGTCAGCGCGGTCAGGTCCAGCACCCCGGTCGGCGGATCCTGGTCCTCGGGCAGGAACACCCGCTGCACGGCGACCACGAGCGCCTCGGCGATGACGTCACGGACGCTCTCGGCCGCCAGCAGCGCCGCGTCGCCGGGGTTGCTGAGGTAGCCCAGCTCGACGTGCACCGCAGGCATCCTGGTGCGGCGCAGCAGTTCCCAGGTGGCCGGGTGGGTGCGTCCGTCGTACAGGCCGGTGCGGGCGACGACCTCGCGCTGGATCAGACCGGCCAGCCGTTCGCCCGGGACGGAGTCGTTGTCGCGTCCGGTGCCGTAGTAGTAGACGGCGACGCCGCAAGGCCCCGGGCCGGGCGCGCCGTCACAGTGCAGCGACACCAGCAGGTCGGCGTCGGTCTCGTTGGCGAAGCGGGCGCGCTCCGCCGCACTGGGATTGCCGTCCGGGCCGTGGGTCAGGTAAGCGGCCGCACCGGCCGCCGCGAGCCGACCCTCCAGCCGGGCGGCCAGGTCGGCGGTCACGTCCCGCTCGAGCAGCCCGTGGCCGCGATGGCCGGGGTCGGCACCACCGCAGGCGGGGTCGAGCACCACCCGCTTGCCGGCCAGGGCCGGCCCACGCCGGCGCAGCGCCTCGGCCTCACGCAGCTCGTGGGAGCTGACGCCGATGCCACGGCCCACCGTACGGTCGAGCTGGCGCAGCGCCCGGACGGTCGCCGGTCCGACGGTCCCGTCGGGGGTGAGCCCGTAGTTGCGCTGGAAGTCGCGGAGCGCGGCCTCGGTGCGGCCCGCGAAGTAGCCGTCGCAGCGCCCGACGTCGAAGCCCAGCTCGGCCAGTCGGCGCTGCAACGCGACCACGTCGTCGCCGGCGTACGGGTGCGACACCTGGTGGTGCAGGACGCGACCGCCGAGCGACCAGCGCGCGCCCTCCAGCGACTGGTACGTCTGCCGGTCGACGAGCCCGTCGGCCCGCAGGCCCCGTGACTGCTGGAAGGTGCGTACCGCCGCGCCCACGTCGGCGTCGTAGCGGTCCGCGCTGGCCGGGTCCTCACCGCGGTGGGTCGCCAACAGGTCGAGGGACACCAGCCAGCCGACGATCTGCCGGACGGCCGGCGAACGGTCCCCGGGTCGGGCGACGAGGTCGTCACCGGAGGGCGGGGTGGGGGCGTCGCTCACGGCAGTCTCGGACCCGGGCCGGTGCTCGTCCGGTCAGGCGAGGTAGGTCTCCAGGTCGCGCAGCAGAGCAGCCTTGGGCTTGGCGCCCACGATGCTCTTGGCGAGCTCGCCGCCAACGAAGACCGACATCGTCGGGATGGACATGACCTGGTAGGCGCGGGCGGTCTCCGGGTTCTCGTCGATGTTGAGCTTGACGATCTGGATCTTGTCGGCATGCTCGGCGGCGATCTCCTCGAGCACCGGGGCGACCATCTTGCACGGCCCGCACCACTCGGCCCAGAAGTCGACCAGGACCGGCTTGTCGCTCTGCAGGACGTCGGCCTGGAAGGTCGCGTCGGTGGTCGCCTTCGTTGCTGCACCCATGGGGGTCATCTCCTCGGATCGGTGTTCGTGCGGGACGCGCGGATGGGCGAGCAGGACTGCGGTCAGGCGACGCCGGCGGCGTACATCTCGTCGGGAAGCACGGTGGTCTCGCCGAGGGCGGCGAGGTGGCGCTCGGCGTCCAGCGCGGCGGCGCAACCGCTGGCCGCGGCGGTGATCGCCTGCCGGTAGACGTGGTCGACGACGTCGCCGCAGGCGAACACCCCGGGGATGTTCGTGGTGGTACGCGGGTGGTCCACCAGCACGTACCCCTCGTCGTCGAGGTCGAGCTGGCCGCGGACGAGCTCGCTGCGGGGGTCGTGCCCGATGGCGACGAACAACCCGCTGACCGACAGCTCACGGGTCTGCCCGCTGTCGACGTCGCGCAGGGTGATCCCCGTGACGGCGCCGTCGCCGTGGATCGCGGCGACCTCGCTGCTCAGGGCGAAGCGGATCTTCTCGTCCTTGCGGGCCCGCTCCTGCATGATCTTGCTGGCGCGGAGGTCGTCGCGCCGGTGCACCACGGTGACCGACGAGGCGAACCGGGTCAGGAACGTCGCCTCCTCCATGGCCGTGTCGCCACCGCCGACGACCGCGATGTCGCGGTCCTTGAAGAAGAACCCGTCGCAGGTCGCGCAGGCGGACACGCCGCGGCCGAGCAGCTCCTGCTCACGCTCCAGGCCCAGGTAGCGGTAGGCCGAACCGGTGGCCAGGATGACCGTGCGCGCGCGGTAGGTGGTGCCGTCCTCGAGCCGGACGATCTTGGGGTCCGCGGCGAGGTCGACCGACACCGCGTCGTCCACGACGAAGCGGGCTCCGAAGCGCTCGGCCTGGGCGCGCATGGACTCCATCAGCGCGGGGCCCATCACGCCGTCCGGGAAGCCCGGGAAGTTTTCCACCTCGGTGGTGGTCATCAACGCCCCACCGGCGGTGATCGCACCCTCGAGGACGAGGGGCTCCAGCTCCGCCCGCGCGGTGTACAGGGCGGCGGTGTAGCCGGCCGGGCCGGAGCCGATGACGATGACCTTCTCGACCTGGTCCTCGGTGCTCAACTCACCGTGCTGGTCGCGAGTGCCCTCAGCCATCGCAGTGCGCCTCCACCTGTGCGTGCGGGTCGCGCGGAGATCCGGACGGCCACGTGCTGCAACCGACCCTACCGAGCACGTGTTCCCCGCGGGTGGGTGCTCACGACCGGAACACCAGCTCGGCGATGCCGCCCCGGTAGCCGCCGGAAACCCGCGGCAACATCGTGAGCCACACCACCCAGTAACGATGGGCGGCGTTGGCGGTGAGGGTGACGGTGGTGCCGGCATTCTGCTGCTGGGCGAGCTGGGGGAAGCCGGCCAACGCGGGAGACCGGGTGTCGACGGCGAGCAGCGCGACGGTGGTCCCGGTGCCGACGAGGGCCACCTGCACGGTGGAGACCTTCCGTACCGAGCCGAGGTCGACCAGCAGCCCCACACCCGGCTTCAGGCCGCCCAGGGCGGCCGAGCCGTACCGCTGGGTCTGCCATGCGGTGGCCGTGGAACCGTCGTAGGCGAGCGGGATCTGGTCGTCGTTCTCCTGGCCGTCGCCCGGCGGCGGATCGAAGGCGGTGACCGCCGACAGCCGGATGACGGCGCTCGGAGTGGCGGCGCCGGAGACCGACGGGGCTGGGGTCAGGACCGGCAGCCCGTTGTTGGTGCCGGGCACCCGGCCGAGCCTTTTGCCCAAAGCGAAGCCCACCGCTGCGAGCACGAGGAGCAGCGCGACCAGGAGGCCGACCACGACCACCGGGCGCGGCCGCCGGCTCCGGGTCGTGAGGGTCACGGGCTGCACCGGTTCTGCGTCGAGGCGGTTGAGGGAGGCAGCCACGGCGGCGGCGTCCTGCAGCCCCGCTGGCCGGCCGGGGCTGGGCAGCAGGATGCGCCGGACGACCGCGTCCAGGTCGCGGGGGACGGCAGCGCGTACCTGCCGCGGGGCGTGCGGCCGCTCCCCGTCGCCGGGCGCGGCGGGCATCCCCCGCCACGGGCCGCCGACCCAGGTGCCGGTGCCGGCCGCGTACAGCACCCGGCCCAGGTCACAGGTGTCGTAACGCTGGCAGCGCCGTAGCAGCGCGGGGTCGCCGCCCGGGTCAAGCGGCCGGGCGCCGAGGGCCAGGTCGGCCACGATCGCCGGCGGCAGCGCGGGCGGTCCATCCCGGTTCCCGACCCTGCCGAAGGCCGGTCGTCCCACCGCTGCGAGCGCCACCGCGGTGCCCGGGTCGGTTAGTCGCACCCGGTCACCCGTCAGCACCAGCAGGTTGTCGGGATGGACGCGGCCGTGCCAACCACCGTCGGCGTGCAGCGCGGCGACCGCGTCGGCCGCATGCCGCAGCACCGTGTGCAGCCGCTGCGGGTCGAGGCCGCCGTCGGCGAGCTGACGGCGCAGCGGCTGACCGTCGACCCACTCGCGGACGAGGTAGGCGACCGGACCGGAGCCGTCACCGGGGTCGTGCTCGGCCGCGTCGTAGGTGGCGGCGATCCGCGGGTCGCGGGCCGTGCTCGCCCGCGCGGCCGCCATCAGCAGCGCCGCCCGCACCTGGTCGTCGCCGTCGACGACGACGCGTACCGCGACGGGCCGCTCCAGGACGAGATCGGTGGCTTGCCAGAGGCCGCTGCCCAGCGGCGCCAGCTCGGGTGCGACCAGCCGGTCCAGCCGGTAGCGACCACCCAGGACGTGGCCTGCAGCGAGCACCTCCGCCGCCGCCCGCACCACCGGTCCCACTGTAGGGCCGCCCCCTGCGGTCTCCGGGCCTGCCGGGCGGGTGTCGGCGGCGGCCGTCCGGCTCGCGCTAGGCACCGGGTCGGGTCGCCCCGGCGTACCCGTCCCACCACACCGGCTGCAGGCGGACGACGTCGCCGGTGTGATCGGCAGACACCATCAGTCCGTTGCCGGCATACAGGGCGACGTGGTGGATCGTGGCGGGGTCGGCCGGGTCGATGGCCCAGAACAGCAGGTCCCCCGGAGCCAGGTCCGCCAGGGGTACGTGCGGCCCGGAGGCGTACTGCTCGGCCGCCGTCCTGGGCAGGGTGATGCCGGCCGCCGCATACGCGGCCCCGGTCAGGCCTGAGCAGTCGTAGCCGACCGGCCCCGTCCCGCCCCACAGGTACGGATGCCCGGAGAGGTCGGTGGCGGCCGTCAGCGCCGCGGCGGCCCGTGGGCTGGATGCGGGGGCGGCGCCGACCAGGTCGATGACGTCCGAGGCGGTGAGCGTGCCGGCCTGCGCGAGGGCCAGCTGCCGCAGGAACTGGGTGTGGTCGGCGGCGGCGCGTCGTTGTGCGTCGGCCTGCGCGAGTGCGGCGACCTCCGCGTCGGCGCCCGCCAGCAGCGCCTGCGTGTCGTGGAGGTTCTGCGTCACCACCTGCGCCTGGGTGGAGAGCTCCGCCTCGAGCCGGGTCTGCTCGTCGGCGAGGGCGTTTGCCCGGGCCTGGGCCGCGACGGCGGCGCTGCTCCGGGCGTCGCTCGCGTCGGCGGCCGACCGGTCGGCGCCCAGGATGCGTCGGGCGGCGATCATCCGCGACTGCACCAGCGACAGGTCGCCGCCGCCGGTCAGCGCCGAGGTGTACAGCACGGCGGGACCGCCCAGCTCGTAGAGCGACCGCGCCGCCGCGGCGCCGCCGGCCACTGCCCCGGTGGCTGCGCGCTGCGCCGTGGTGACGGCTTCCTGGGCGACCAGCTCGGCGGCCACGACCTGGCCGAGCCGACTCTCGGCGGCGTCGTAGGCCTCGGTGGCGGCCTCGGCCTGGGACTGCAGATCACGTACCTGCGCGGCCAGGGCGCTCGCCCGCTGTTGCGGGGTCTCGGCGCGCGCGGCGGACGGCGTCAGCACCTGGCCGCCGAGCGCGACGATGGCCGCACCCGCCGTGAAGAGCGCGGCGCGGCGCAGGCGGCCGGGGCGGCTCACCGGGCCGGGGCGTCCGGGTGCACGCGCAGCCCGGCGACCGCGGGCGGCACGAGCGCCACGGTGCTGCAGGTGAACCAGCCGACGACCACGGCAGAGATGTCGGCGTGCCGGTCCCCCGTCTTGACTTGCCGCCGGTCAGCGGCGCATGACTCCCAGCAGGTCGGCCAGCTCCCGGATGCGCATCAGGCGGGCCACGCCGAGGTACAGCGTGCCGCCTGCAGCCGCAGCCACCACGGTCGCGGCGGCCGCCGCCGGCGTGGAGCTGCCGTCGGCGTGCGTGACGGCGGCGGCCACCCCGTACGCGAGCGCCGCCCCGAGCCCGGCGGCCACGGTCACCCGGACCAGTAGCCGGGACACCCGCCGCCCGTCCACCCCGCCCAGCGGCCGCCGCAGCCGCAGTACTGCGAGGGCGGTGCCCACCACGTACGACAGGGCGAACCCGCCCGCGAGGCCGGGGATGCGCAGGTCCTGGGGCAGCGCCGCGACCAGCACGAGGTCGGCCACGACGTTGACGGCGTTGGTCCAGAAGTTGATCAGAGCCGGCGTCCTGCTGTCGTGCTGGGCGTAGAACACCCGCAGCAGCAGCTGGTAGGCGGAGAACGCCGGCAGCGCGACCGCGAACACCGCGAGGGTGCGGCCGACGTCGACGAAGCGTGGCCCGCTCGCTCCGCCGTACCGGAACGCGGCCGTCGTGAGCGGCCCGGCCAGGGCCAGCATGCCGAGCGCTGCCGGGACCAGCAGCACCGCCGACAGTCGCAGCGCCCGGGACAGCTGTTCCCGGACGGCCGAGGTGTCGCCGTCGAGCGCGGCCCCGGACAGGCCGGGCATGAGCGCACTGATCACCGAGACCGTGACCACCGCATAGGGCAGTGAGAACAGCTGGTAGGCGGTCGCGTAGACGCTGCCGTTCCCGCCGACCGACGTCGCCAGGTTGCTGATCACGAGATAGCCCAGCTGATTGAACCCGGCGTACGCGAACACCCAGCCACCCAGGCGCGCCGCCTGGCGCAGGCGGGGCTCACGCGGGTCCCATCGAAGCCGGATGCGGACCCCCGCCCGCGCGAGCGGTGGCACCAGCGCCGCCGTCATCGCCACCACCCCGATCGTCGTGCCGAGGCCGATCAACAGGGCCTGCCCACCACTCAGGTGCGCCCAGGCGGGGTCGTGCGCATGCCGAGTCGTGAGCAGGAAGACGAGGGTGACGGCGATGACCACGAGGTTGTTGACGGTGGGCGCCAGGCCGACGGCGCCGAAACGGCCGCGGATGGTCAGCACCGCACCGAACAGCGCGGTCAGCGCGTAGAACAGCAGCTGCGGCAGGCAGAGGCGGGTGATCGTCACCGCCAGCTGCCGCTCCTGGCCCTGGATGGCGTCGTTCAGGTAGATCCGCATCAGCAGGGGTGCCGCGATCTCCCCGACCACGGTGACCACGACGAGCGCACCGACGATCAGGGTGAACAGCGTCGAGAGGAACGCCTCTCCGCCGTCGTCGTCCTCGCGCGCGGCCCGCACCAGGATCGGCACCACGACACTGGACAGGACGCCGCCGAGCAGCAGGTCGTACACGATGTTGGGGATGGTGTTGCCGGCGGTGTACGCGTCCTGCACGCCGGTGTAGCCCAACGCCGCCACCAGCACGGCGGTGCGCAGGAAGCCGGTCAGCCGGGAGGCGACCGTGCCGAGTGCCATCGCCGCGCCGCCGCGGAGCAGGGTCGAGCCGTCCGCCGCTGGCCGCCCCCTTGGCGCCGCGTGGTTCACGCCGCGGGCTGCGGTCGACGTCGGATGCGCAGCCGCCGAACCGCGCGGACGACGATGGCCAGCAGCAGGACGCCCAGCGCGCCGAAGGTGATGACGAGGGTGATTGCCCCGTACGCCCGCGAGTGCACCGTGACCGGGACCTGGACGATCTGCAGCCCACCGGGGGTCGTCAGGGTGACCGCTGCGGGGAAGGTGCCGGCCCGCTGGGTGGAGGCCGGGAGCACCACCCGCAGCTTCCGGCCGGCCGGGATGACCACCTCGCGCGAGCTTGTGCTCAGCTTGGTGCGGTCGGTGGCCTGCAGGGTCACCCGCACGGTCGCGGGCTCGGGCAGCGCGTTCTCGACCGTCACCGGGATGGTCGCGTCGCGGCTGGCGAGCGTGACGGTGCTGGCCGCCGCGAGCCGGATGTCGGCCAGGAGGGCGGTCGTATGGCGACCCACGTCGCTGCGCAAGGCGGCTCCTCCGGCGCTTGCTGCACGCCAGGCGAAGGACTCGGCCCGCAGCAGCGCCAGGTCCAGGGGTTGGGTCAGCGCCGTGTCGGGCAGGGCGGCAGCCAGTGCGTCGAGTCGGCTGCGCAGGTCCGCGACGCCGCCTGGTCCCGTCAGCGTGGTTGCCGGCAGCTCGGCGGCCTGCGCCGAGGCCGGGTACGGCGCCAGGGCCTGTCGGTCGCCGGCCGCGTCACCCAGCATCTGCTCGAGCCGGATGGCTCGCAGCCACGGCACCGAGCCGGTGTCGGTCAGCACGTCGCGCAACCAGGGGACGGACGCCGTGGTGCCGCGTGGGAGCGCCAGCACCACGTCCCGGCTCGCCAGCTCGTTCGGCGCCTCGCCGAGACTCAACGCCAGCAGAGCCAGCAGCCGCTCGGCCGACATCCCTGCCGTCGGCTCGTCCCGCCCTCCGGCGGCGAGCAGGGTCTGCAGGTCCGGGTCGAGCGCGAGGCCCTGCAGCGGTGGTCCTTGCGTCGCCAAGGTAGTGACCGCGCTCTGGGTCTGCGGGAAGGCGTCCGCCGTGGGCGGGACCTGCGTACCGGGCAGCAGCACGGTGCTGACGCCCGCGGCGGCGTAGGTGTCGAGCGTGCCCCGGTCGACGGCGTCGCCGGGCACCCAGCCGACCCCGGCCAGGACCCCGGCGTCGGGCAGGGCGGACCGCACGTCGGCGCGAGCTGTGGCGATGGCGGCCGAGAGGTCCAGCCCCCGACCGGCCCGGTTGACCGCCACCGCGTCGGGGTCCGCGTACGGCAGGGCGAGGACGCCGCTGCCGCGGGTGCTTGCGGCGAGCGCGGTCAGGAAGGCGGCGCTGCCGGGGTCGGCCGGTTGCAGGTCGGCGTCGCCGGTCCGGCGCCAGCCCGGGTGCGCCGTCTGGGTCGCCGCGGCGAGCAGGCTCGGCTCGACCGCCCAGGTCACCGGCGCGAAGCCGGGCTGGCCGGAGATCGTGCTGCGCGTCGAGGTGGGGGCGGTGGCTGCCGCCAGCACCCCGCCGAGGCTGCCTCCGGGGTCGATCTCGGCCGGGAACGCGGCGGTCGCGATGGTGCCGTCGGCGGCCTGCACCGGCGCCGGATCCAGCGGCAGCACCCAGCTGACCCGCAGCGGAGCCGAGACGGGGGCCGGGACGTACGGCAGGAACGTGTCGGCCTCGCCGACCGTGCCGTCGCCGGCCAGGATTCGGACGATCAGCGGGTAGACGGCCACGACCCCGCGGTCCAGACCGCGCCCCAACGGGACCGAGACGGTGTAGGTCGTGCTGGCGCCCGGCGCGAGCATCCCGACCAGGCAGGTGGCGGCGCAGTTCGTGAGCACCCGGGTGATGCCCGGGCGGTCAGTGAAGTCCCGCAGCAGTTGTGTCCGTGTGTTGGGGACCGGCCCCACGCCCAGCACCAGTCCCAGACCGCTCAGCGGAGTGCTGCCGGTGTTGTGGACGGTGCCGCTCAGGGTGAGGGTCGCGCCGTCCGAACCGGACACCGGCGTCATCGCGTCGACCGTGACCACCGCCGGACCGTCGCTGGTCGCGGCCGGCCGCGCCGTGGCGGCGGGCGGCGCCAGCAGGCCGGCGGCCAGCAGTCCCAAGCAGAGCACGACCACAACGACCGGGGGGCCGGGCCGGCGGGTCCGGCCCGGCGGAGGCCGGCTCACGACCGTTCGGGCTGCCCGGCCCCGACGTGCCTCACGCGCTCTCCGCGAGGACCGCAGGCACGCGGGACAGCAGCTGCCGTTCGGTCGGGTACGCAAGCTGCGCACCGGCTTCGGCGAGCGGCACCCAGGCGACCTCCGACACCTCGATATCGTCGTCCGACAGCTCTCCGCCGATGGCCAGGAGCAGGAAGTGGTGCACGGTCTTGTGCACCCGCCGGCCCTCGGCGGTGAACCAGAAGTCGATGCTGCCCAGCCGGCCGAGGATCCGGCCGCGGATGCCGGTCTCCTCGGCCACCTCCCGGACTGCGGTGTCCTCCTGGGTCTCGCCTGCCTCCACGTGTCCTTTCGGCAGCGACCAGAGCAGGCGACCGCGGCGGTCGTGCCGACCGATCAGGACCACTCGGGCGTCCGGGCCGAGTTGGTCGAGCACCAGACCGCCGGCGGAGATCTCCTCGACGCGACGACCGGACCGGGGCGCCCCGTCGCGCGGGCCCGGTGGTGGCGTCGGCACGGCGGGCATGTCGCGATCGTAGACAACGCCCGCCGCCGCGCGGCCGTCCGCAAACGCGTCACGACAGTGGATGCGCGGGTCCCCGGCCGTACCCTCGGCCCCGTGGTGACCATCGACCTGCGTGCCCCGCGTGACGGCGGAGAGCAGGCCGTGGCCGATCTGCTGGACGTCCCGACGACGGCGCTCCGGCTGGGCGCGGCCTTCACGGCAGCGGGCCACGACCTGCACCTGGTAGGTGGTTCGGTGCGGGACCTGCTGATCGGCCGCGGCGGGACGAGCCCTGATCTGGACTTCACCACCAACGCCCGCCCCGAGCAGGTCCTGGCGGTCGCGCGAGGGCTCGGCGCCGAACCCTGGGACGTCGGCATCGCCTTCGGCACGGTCGGCCTGCAGCTCGGTGGAGTGGCCTGCGAGGTCACCACGTACCGGTCGGAGGTCTACGAGCCGGACTCACGCAACCCGACCGTGCGCTTCGGTGACTCGCTGACGGGCGACCTGCTGCGGCGGGACTTCACGGTGAACGCGATGGCCGTATCCGTGCCGGGGCTGGTCTTCGCCGACCCGTACGGCGGGCTCGCGGACCTGGCCTCGGGACGGCTGCGTACGCCCGCACCGGCGACCGAGTCGTTCTCCGACGACCCGTTGCGGATGCTCCGGGCGGCGCGCTTCGCCGCGCAGCTGGGCCTGCAACCCGACGACGGGGTCCTCGCCGCGATGAGCGCGCTGGCCGATCGACTGGGGATCGTTGCGCCGGAGCGGGTCCGCGACGAGCTGGTCAAGACGATGTGCGCGGAGGATCCCGTCGCCGGTCTCGAGCTGCTGGTGGACACCGGTCTCGCCGAGGTGGTGCTGCCCGAGCTGCCGGCGCTGCGGCTGTCCATCGACGAGCACCACCAGCACAAGGACGTCTACCGGCACACGCTCACGGTGCTGGCGCAGACGATGGCGCTGGAGGACCGGCTGCCCGGGGGCGGCCCCGACCTCGTCGTCCGGCTGGCGGCGCTGCTGCACGACGTGGGCAAGCCGGCCACCAAGGAGCTGTTGCCCGGCGGCAAGGTCTCCTTCCGTGGCCACGACGTGGTGGGCGCGCGGATGGCTCGTGCCCGGCTGCGGGCGCTGCGCTTCCCCAAGGACGTCGTCACCTCGGTCGGGGACCTCGTCGCGCTGCACCTGCGCTTCCACGGCTACGGCGAGGCGGTCTGGACCGACTCCGCCGTGCGCCGCTACGTGACCGACGCCGGCGCGGAGCTCCCCCGGCTGCACGTACTCACCCGCAGCGACTGCACCACCCGCAACCAGCGCAAGGCGACACAGCTCGCGGCGGCGTACGACGAGCTCGAGGACCGCATCGCGAAGCTGGCTGCCGCGGAGGACCTGCAGCGCATGCGCCCCGACCTCGACGGCAACCGGATCATGGCGCTGCTGGAACTGCCCCCGGGTCCGCTGGTCGGGACCGCCACCCGGCACATGCTGGCCGTCCGCCTCGACCGCGGACCGCTGCCCGAGGCCGAGGCGGTCGCCGAGCTGCTGCGCTGGGCGGAGGCGAACGGGGTGCCGGTGCCGCCGGCAGCCCGCCCCTAGCCCTGGGGCTGCGAGGGGGTGGGGTGCGGGTGCTGGCCCCGCGCGTGGGTCGGGGTGTTCGACGCTGTGCACGGGCTGCGGGCGGTGAACGCGGTCGTGGGTCGGGGTGTTCGACCTTGTGCACGGGCTGCGGCGGGTGGTAGGCGTGTGGGGTCGAGGTTTTCGACCTTGTGCACGCGCCGCCGGGTGCCTCGCCGTCCCCCGCCGGCGAGGCGGCGCCGTCCGGTGGTGCGGCGTCAATCAGTCCTGGCGGCGCCCGGCGATGAAGTCCTCGACCGCGTCGCGGGCCTCGTCGTCGCTGTACTGGACCGGCGGACTCTTCATGAAGTAGGAGCTGGCCGAGAACACCGGACCGCCGACGCCGCGGTCGAGCGCGATCTTCGCCGCGCGGATCGCGTCGATGATCACCCCTGCGGAGTTGGGCGAGTCGTGCACCTCGAGCTTGTACTCCAGGTTCAAGGGGGTGTCGCCGAACGAGCGGCCCTCGAGCCGCACGTACGCCCACTTGCGGTCTTCGAGCCACGGCACATGGTCCGACGGGCCGATGTGCACGTCGGCGTTGCGCATCTCGTGCGGGATCTGGCTGGTGACCGACTGCGTCTTGGAGATCTTCTTCGACTGCAGGCGCTTGCGCTCCAGCATGTTCTTGAAGTCCATGTTGCCGCCGAAGTTCAGCTGGTACGTGCGCAGCAGCTCGACCCCCCGGTCCTCGAAGAGCTTCGCGAGCACGCGGTGGGTGATCGTCGCGCCGACCTGGCTCTTGATGTCGTCGCCGACGATCGGGACCCCGGCGTCGACGAACTTCTTGGCCCAGGTGGGGTCGCTGGCGATGAACACCGGCAGGGCGTTGACGAAGGCGACCTTCGCGTCGATGGCGCACTGCGCGTAGAAGCGGTCGGCCTCCTCGCTGCCGACCGGCAGGTACGAGACCAGCACGTCGGCCCGCGTCTCCCGCAGCACCGCCACCACGTCGACCGGTGCCTCGTCGGACTCCTCGATCGTGTCGCGGTAGAACTCCCCGAGCCCGTCGAAGGTGTGCCCCCGCTGCACGACGAGCCCGGTGGGCGGCACGTCGCAGATCCGGATCGTGTTGTTCTCGCTGGCCACGATCGCCTCGGAGAGGTCGCGGCCGACCTTCTTGCCGTCGACGTCGAACGCGGCCACGAACTCGATGTCCGAGACGTGGTACGGGCCGAGCTGGACGTGCATCAGCCCTGGGACGCGCTGTGCGGCATCGGCGTTGCGGTAGAACTCCACGCCCTGGATCAGGGACGAGGCGCAGTTGCCGACGCCGACGATCGCGACCCGGACGGTGGGGCGCTCGGAACCCATGCGGGTCTCCTCGGATGTCTCGTGCCGGTCAGGACGACCGGCGGGGGTGGGGGTGGTGCTCATGAGGTGCTCGTGCTGCTCGTGGTGCTCGTGGTGCTCGTGGTGCTCGTGGTGCTGGTGGTGCCGCGCCGGGGCGGTCGGTCGGACTGCTGCGACAGCCGCTCGGAGTCGATGAGCTCGTTCAGCCAGCGGACCTCTCGCTCGACCGAGTCCAGTCCGTGCTCCTGCAACTTCTGCGTGTACGAGTCGATGCGGCCACGGGCCCGGTCGAGGTCGGCGCGCAGGCCCTCCTGCCGCTCCTCGACGCGGCTGCGGCGGCCCTCCAGGATGCGGAGCCTGGTCGGGGCCGGGGTCAGCCCGAAGAAGCGCAGGTGCACGCCGAACGCGTCGTCCTCCCAGGAGGCCGGCCCGGCCTCGCCGAGCATCTCCGCGAAGCGGTCCTTGCCGTCGGCGGTCAGCGTGTAGACGACCTTGCTGCGGCCGGTGAGCGTGCTCGCCGCGGCGGAGTCGTCGACCTCGATGAGCCCGGCTTGCTGCAGGCGGCGCAGGCAGGGATAGAGCGACCCGTAGGAGAAGGCGCGGAGCGAGCCCAGCGAGGCATTGAGGCGCTTGCGCAGCTCGTAGCCGTGCAGCGGCGCCTCCTGCAGCAGGCCGAGAACCGCGAGGTCGAGCACGCTCACCGGCGTGCTCGGCGCGGGGATCGGCGCGGGGGCCATCAGGTCTCCTGGGCGATGCTCGTGGGTGTGGCTGAGGTGTTCCGTCGAGGTCGCACCCGGGGGGGGTGCGAGGCGGACGTACCGGGACGACCTAACGGGATGACGTATCGCCGCGATAGGTGTGCACGATACGACAAGAGGTGGATGCCGTGCAAGCTGCGGGTGTCGCCGGCGTGTCGGTGGGGTGAACGCCCCGGCCCACGCGCTCGTCCCGCCCGGTGCGGGAAGCGACGGCTGAGCCGTGGTCGAGCCGGGGCACGGGTTTCCCACCGCGGCGGGCCCGGCGGCGTTAATCTTGGCGGCGTGCCCGATCCCCGGCCCCGCCAGGTGATCGACTACGCCCTCGCCCGCCGGGCGGTCCTGGCCGACCTGCGCCGGGGCCGGGTCTCGCTGCTGGACGTCTGCGACGCCCACCCCGACCTGCGGCGGGCCGCGCGCCACCACGGCGAGGCCACCGAGACGCCATGCCCGGTCTGTCGGAACGCCGATCCGCTCGTACGTGTTACCCACGTCTACGGCGACGGCCTGCGCGAGGCCTCCGGGCGTGCCTGCGCCGCGCGCGCCGTCGCCGAACTCGCCCGGACCCACGGGGAGCTGACCGCGTACGAGGTCGAGGTCTGCCTCCACTGCTCGTGGAACCACCTCGTGACCAGGGCGGTCTTCGGCGAGCGCCCCGTGGTGGCGCGGCGCCGCCGCGCGGTCCGCTGACGCTGCCGTCGGGCCGGCCGCCGGCCGCCGGATCCGACGGGCCGGACGATCCGCCCTGGACAGGTCCCGCGCGGCGCGAGCAGACCCCTACCGTCGCCGAGCCGTTCGTCGGAGCGGTCAGCACCGCCCTCGGCGGGCCGGTCGGGCTCCGGGCACGTCTCGGCGACAGCCGCTGGTGGACCCCGATCCGGGTCCTGGTGCTGCTGGCCGTCGTGACGATGACGCTCGGCACGATGGAGAAGTCGAGCTGCGCGACGCACGGCTACCGCCACGAGTACCAGTACACCCGGCTCTGCTATACCGACGTCCTGGCGCTCTGGTACGGCGAGCACCTCGACACCGGCAAGATCCCGTACCTGGACGACGAGACGCCCACCGGCTCACCGTCGTACGTCGAGTACCCGGTGCTGATCGGGGCCTTCATGGGCGTCGCCGAGGGACTCACGCACGAGTTCGTGCCCAGCGGGCCGTCGGCGGCGCAGCAGGCCGCTATCGACCAGTTCGCCCGGGACCAGAGCGACGGGCTCAAGAGCTCCAGTCAGCAGTTCATGATCGACCAGTACTCGTCCGCCAACGCGACCGCGGCCGCCGCCGACCGGCAGGCGCGCTACTTCTTCGACATGACCGCGTTCTTCCTGCTGCTCGCGGCGATCGCCGTGGTCGTCTGCACGGGCCTGACCGCTGGAAGGCGGCGCATCTGGGACGCAGCCCTCGTCGGCTTGGCGCCCGCCCTGCTGCTCAACGGCGACGTCAACTGGGACCTGATCGCCGTTGCCTTCACCGCCGGCGCGCTGCTGGCGTGGTCCCGGCGCCGGCCCGGTCTGGCCGGCCTGCTGATCGGGCTCGGCGTCGCGACGAAGTTCTACCCGCTGCTGTTGCTGCTGCCGCTGGCCGCGCTGTGCCTGCGGGCCGGTCGACTGCGGGACCTGCGGCGGTGCGTCGGCGGGGCGGTCCTCGCGTGGCTGGTGGTCGACGTCCCGGTCTGGATCGCCAACCCGGCCGGCTTCGGCCGCTTCTACTCCTTCAGCGAGACCCGGGGCACCGAGTACAACTCGCTCTTCTACAGCTGGCAGTACTTCGTCTTCGGGGCCGGCCACCCCTGGGACCCGGTGCGGTCGGCGGCGGGCAAGTCGCCGACGTGGCTGAACTTCTGGGGCGTGGTGCTGCTGCTGGCGGCGTTGGTCGCGATCACCCTGCTGTGTCTGCTCGCCCCTCGACGGCCCCGGCTGGCGCAGGTCGCCTTCCTCACGGTGCTCGCATTCGTCCTGACCAACAAGGTGTTCTCGCCGCAGTACACGCTCTGGTTGTTGCCCCTGGCCGCGCTGGCCCGGCCACGCTGGCGGTATTTCCTGGTCTGGCAGTTCACCGAGGTGCTGCTGATGATCACGCTGTACGCCCACCTCGTGAACGTCGACACCTCCGGCAGCAAGGGCATCGGGTACGCCTGGTTCTTCTGGGTCGGTCTCGCGCCCCGCGACCTGGTGCTGCTGGGACTGGCCCGGTTGATCATCATCGAGATGTGGCACCCCGAGCTGGACGTCGTCCGGGGCGACGGCGGTGACGACCCTGGTGGCGGCGTGCTGGACGGCGCGCCGGACGTGTTCCCCGCTCCGTACCTCGAGGTGGACGAAGCGCCGCCCCGGGGGGAACCGGTGCAGGTGTTCGCGGGCGCCCCGGCCCCAGAAGCTTGAACGTGGGCACGCCGGTGTACGTGGGTTCGCCCGTCGGGGTACGGGGTTCGTGCGCCAGGTCGAGCAATCGACGTTGTGCACAGGGATTCGCGTGCCCGGGTTGTACAACGTGAACGGCTGCCCGGGCGCGCGGGCACTGACCCGGCCGACATGAGTGAGGATGGGACGGTGACGACGAGCCATCGGCGGGGGGTTGGCGCCGGACCCACCAAGGCTGCGATGAGCGGCCTTCGGGCGCGGTCGAGCGCCGCCATGACCACTGTCCTCGTCGCGGTTCTGGTCGGGCTGGCGGGAGCCGGCAGCGCCGCTCTCTTCGCGGACGCCGCCTTGGCGGCCCCTGGGTCGGCGGCCGAGCCGGCCGTCAGCGACGATCACGTCAGTTACGACGCGGTGACAGGGGTGCTGGGCACGGTGGACCCGGATCCTGTCGCCGCCACGGTGGGCGACAGCCTGATCTTCGCCAATGACTCCTCGGACGAGATCGTCGTCTCCGACGACGGGACCTGGGGTTCGGCGGGCTTCGACCCCATCACGATCGGGGCCGGTGACGTGTCAGGGGAGGTTGCCGTGCCGTCCGCTGCCGGCAGCTACGGCTTCTCCGTGACCGATGAGGGAGTCCTGCTGTCGGTCCCCGGGACGGTCACCGTGACGGACGCGCAGAGTTCTCCGCCGCCCAGCACGTCGTCGAGCGACCCGGTCACGACGTCCAGCACGCCTGCCTCGACGTCGTCCGCGCCGGGTGGTGGCTCCTCCGCCAGTGGCGCGCCCGGCACCGGCAGGTCCAGTTCGACGGCCCCGGCGGCGGGTACGGCGACCACCTCGTCACCGTTCGGCGGCATCGGCCTGCCGGGCGGTCTGATCCCCTTCGCCGGTCTGGGCGGAACCGCGCCCGGCTCGGTGCAGGACCCACTGGTCGCCCCCTTTGCCCCGCTGAGGAACGGGCAGCCCCCCACACCCGCGGCGACCCCCAGCCCAACGCCGACCAGCTCGGTGGACGGCGAGGTGCTCGCCGACGCGAGCGTGCCGAGTCCGGCCACGTCCCGCGATCTAGGCCTGCCGGCCGCGGTGACCGCGGTGCTGCTGGCCGGCCTCATCGCCGCGCTGGTCCGGGTGCTACTGGCCAACCCCACGGCGCAGGGACCCGCCCGAAAGCACTGACGGCTGTGGACGACGGCCAACGGCCCCGTTCCGGCTGGTAACCTGACGTCCGTCCGCTGACGCTGACGCCCTCCTGCCACGGAATGTCCGTGGCCGCCGCAGTCCACAGGAGGAGGTGGGGCCCGCATGCGTCACTACGAGTTGATGGTCATCCTCGACCCCGATCTCGAGGAGCGCACCATTGCGCCGAGCCTCGAGCAGTTCCTCAAGGTCGTCACCACCGCCGGTGGTTCCGTCGAGAAGGTCGACGTCTGGGGGCGCCGTCGCCTCGCCTACGAAATCACCAAGAAGTCCGAGGGCATCTACGCCGTCGTGACCCTGACCTCAGACCCGCCGGCGGTCGCCGAGCTCGACCGGCAGCTCAACCTCAACGAGGCCGTGCTGCGCACCAAGGTCATGCGCCCCGACGCGCACTGATCGATCCGACCACCCGCGCTCGCCCACTTCCCCGGCAGCGCCCGCCCTCCTCCGGAAGGAACGAGACATGGCTGGCGAGACCGTCATCACCGTCGTGGGCAACCTGACTGCCGACCCCGAGCTGCGCTTCACCCCGAGCGGAGCGGCGGTCGCCAGCTTCACCGTCGCCTCCACCCCGCGGATGCTCGACAAGGCCACGAACGAGTGGAAGGACGGCGACGCCCTGTTCCTGCGCTGCTCGGTCTGGCGCCAAGCGGCTGAGAACGTCGCCGAGTCGCTCACCCGCGGTTCGCGGGTGATCGTCCAGGGTCGGTTGAAGCAGCGCTCGTTCGAGACCAAGGAAGGCGAGAAGCGGACCGTGGTCGAGCTCGACGTCGACGAGGTCGGGCCGTCCCTGCGCTACGCCACCGCCAAGGTCAACAAGGCCAGTCGCGGTGGCGCCTCCTACGGTGAGAACGGCGCGGGCGCCCCCGCCCGCAACGACGACCCCTGGTCGACACCGGCCCCCGCCACCACGGGTGGCGCCGCCTTCGCCGACGAGCCACCCTTCTAGCCAGTCCGGCCACGATCCTCGTGGCCGCTTCCCCCGGCCGCCGCGCGCGGCCTGCATCGATCCAGGAGCAACCGAATGCCGAAGGCCCCGCTGCGCAAGCCCAAGCGCAAAGTCTGTGAGTTCTGCAAGAACAAGGTCACGTACGTGGATTACAAGGACTCCGCGCTGCTGCGCCGTTTCATCTCCGACCGTGGCAAGATCCGCGCCCGGCGAGTCAGCGGCAACTGCCGCCAGCACCAGAGCGACGTCGCGGTAGCGATCAAGAACAGCCGCGAGATGGCCCTCCTGCCCTACACCTCGCTGGCGCGTTGAGCATGAAGCTGATCCTGACGCAGGAGGTCGACGCGCTCGGCGCGCCCGGCGAGATCGTCGAGGTCGCCGACGGCTACGGCCGCAACTACCTCATCCCGCAGGGCTTCGCGATCCGCTGGACGCGCGGTGGCGAGAAGCAGATCTCCACCATTCGGCGGGCTCGGGAGGTGCGGAGCATCCGCGATGTCGGGCACGCGCGCGAGGTCGCCGGCCAGCTCGCCGACCTGTCGGTCACGCTGCCGCTCCGCGCCGGTGAGGGTGGTCGGCTGTTCGGTTCGGTCACCACCACCGACGTCGTCGAGGCCGTGAAGGCCGCCGGTGGCCCGGTCCTGGACCGGCGCCGGGTGCAGCTGCCCGGTCACATCAAGACCACCGGCAAGCACGCCGTGACCGTTGACCTGCACCCCGAGGTCACGGCCAGCGTCACGTTGGAGGTCGTCCCGGCCTGACAGCCTGCTGTTCGCCCCGGCCCCGGCTCCTCTCGAGGACGCCGGGGCCGTCTCGTCAGCGCTGGCCTCGTGACGGGCCGTGGTGAGCTGCACCTTCCCGGAACGCGGGCGCTTGTCCCCACACCGACTACCCACGCCGCCCACAGCGCCACCGCGTGTCGTCCCCAGGCTGTGCACGTCCCTGTGCACAGCCCGACTTGGTCGTGGCGGCAGCGGGTGCCTACGGTCGCACGTCGGCCGCCGATCCGAACCACGCAGGACTGTCGGAGCCGGCCGGTACGAAGAGGTCCGACCGCGGCCAACAGATCCGGGGCGCAGGCGGCAGCGGTCGCGCAGAGGGGAGCACGCACGGTGGTCGCCGAGGTCATCCGGGTGCCCGACTCCGCTCGCGGTCAGTCGCTGGGAGCCGTCGAGTTCGAGCGCACACCCCCCCAGGACGTCACCGCCGAGCAGTCTGTGCTCGGCGGCATGCTGTTGTCCCGCGACGCGATCGCCGACGTGTTGGAGGTCATCCGCCCGGCCGACTTCTACCGGCCGTCCCACCAGCTCGTCTACGACGCGGTGCTCGACCTGTACGGCCGGGGCGACCCGGTCGACGCCGTGACCGTCGCCGACGCCCTGCAGAAGGCGGGCACGTTGGTGCGGGCCGGCGGAGCGTCGTACCTGGTCACGCTGGTCTCCTCGGTGCCGACGGCCGCCAACGCCGGCTACTACGCGCGGATCGTCGCGGAGAAGGCGGTGCTCCGCCGGCTGGTCGAGGCAGGCACCCGCATCGTGCAGCTGGGGTACGCGGCCGACCGCGGCGAGAGCGGGCTCGGTGACGCCGACGAGGCGGTCGACCGGGCGCAGGCCGCCGTCTACGAGGTGACCGAGCGGCGGATCAGCGAGGACTACCAACCGTTGGAGGTGCTGCTCGGCCCCACCCTGGAGGAGCTGGAGGCGATCGAGGGTCACGACGGGGTGATGTCCGGGGTGCCGACGGGGTTCGCGGATCTCGATGCCCTGATGAACGGCCTCCATCCGGGGCAGCTCGTCGTGGTCGCAGCTCGCCCGGCGATCGGCAAGTCCACGCTCGGGCTCGATCTTGCGCGGTCGGCGTCGGTGGCCCACGGATTGACGTCCTGCATCTTCAGCCTCGAGATGAGCCGCAGCGAGATCACCATGCGACTGCTGTCGGCCGAGGCGCGGGTCTCGCTCGGGGCGATGCGGTCGGGCCGGCTCACCGACGACGACTGGACCCGGCTCGCCCGTCGCATGGGCGAGCTGTCCTCGGCTCCGCTGTTCATCGACGACAGCCCCAACCTCACCATGATGGAGATCAGGGCCAAGGCCCGGCGGCTCAAGCAACGCCACGGCCTGCGCCTCATCGTGCTGGACTACCTGCAGCTGATGTCCTCGCCGCGCAAGGTCGAGAGCCGCCAGCAGGAGGTGAGCGAAATCAGCCGGCAGTGCAAGCTGCTGGCCAAGGAACTCGAGGTCCCGATCGTGGCGATCAGCCAGCTCAACCGCTCCTCCGAGCAACGGCAGGACAAGAAGCCGTTGCTGTCGGACCTGCGCGAGTCCGGTGCCATCGAGCAGGACGCCGACGTGGTGATCCTGCTGCACCGCGAGGACGCCTACGAGCGCGAGTCGGCCCGTGCCGGCGAGGCCGACTTCATCGTCGCCAAGCACCGCAACGGCCGGACGGACACGGTCACCGTCGCCTTCCAGGGTCACTACTCGCGCTTCGCCGACATGGCCCCCCTGGGCTGACACCGGGCGTGCGGCCCGCGGGCAATTATGGTGGTCGCCGCCTAGATCGACCTTGTGGATCTGCGCTGATCGAGGACGTCGAGGTCGCGTTCGGCAAACTGGCGGTGCAGCCACTCCTCGTTGACGATCGCGCGCAGACAGCGGCGTACCGGATAGCTGCCCGCCGGCGGGTAGCCCGGCGGCGGCACGAGTTCGGTGTCGCCGCCGACCTGTTCGTCGGTGAGGGTCGCGAGGAGGTCGTGGACGGTGCGCATGCGGTCAGCGCGCAGGTCGAGCATCTCGTCCAGGGATGGTCGCGCGTCGGGATCGTTCGGCACGCTGGGGTCGGGACCCATCTCGTCGTGCGGGAGGCCCAGTGGGGCGTACGGCTGCGGGTGCCCGAGGATCGCGCGGCGCACCCATGCGTCGGTGGCGAAAACGAGGTGACGCAGCGTCTCTATGAACGACCACTCGCCCTGGACCCGCTCGTGCAGCAAGTCGGGCGGCAAGCGCTTGGCGCGTTCGACGGTCGGCGGCCACGCCCGCTCGATGATCGCCCACGCCTCGCGGAACCCATCCGCGTCGACCGGGTCGAGCTTCGTCCGCTCCGGGTAGCGCCGGTTCAGCTCGGCCTCGATGAGCGGCACGACATCGACGCCGTTGATCCGGACGCTGCGGATCTCTCCGTCGATGTCGACGTCCTCGAGCCATGCGCCACGCAACGTCGCCCCGGTGAAGTACACATTGCGGAACCATGCGCCGCTGAAATCGACCTGCTCGAATCGAGCGCCGGAAAAGTCCTGCTGCACGAACTCGGCCATGCGCGGAGCCTCCCACCGGGTACCGACACCCCAGCGCGCCGGCTGGTGGTCCCGTGGGACGCTGCAGCGGTGTCGCCGACGCTCCCGCTGACCGACGCGGACCGCCACTTCCTGGGGATCGCCCGCCAGCAGGCCGAGCTCGGGGCCGCCGAGGGCGGCATCCCGGTCGGCGCTGCCCTGGTCGCGGCCGGCCGGGTCCTGGGCGCGGGCCGCAACCGGCGCGTCCAGGAGGGCAGCGCGATCCGGCACGGGGAGACCGACGCGGTCGAGCGGGCCGGCCGGCTGACGGCGGCGACGTACCGCTCCGCGACCCTCTACACGACCCTCTCGCCCTGCGACCTCTGCACCGGCCTGACCCTGCTGTACGGCATCCCCCGGGTGGTCATCGGGGAGAACCGCACCTTCCGCGGCGGCGAGGCGCTGCTCGCCGCCCGCGGGGTCGAGGTGGTCGTCGCCGACGACGAGGCCTGCGCGGCGCTGATGGCCGGGTTCATCCACGCCCACCCCGAGGTCTGGTACGAGGACATCGGCGAGCCACCGGCCGCGACGTGACGGTGGTCGTCCTCGACCATCCGCTGGCCGCGGCCCGCCTGACCGAGCTGCGGGCGGCGGCCACGGCCGGGCCGCGGTTCCGCGCCCTGGTCGCGGACGTCGGGCTGCTGCTCGCGGTCGAGGCCACCCGAGCCCTGCCGACCGCGCCGGCCTCGGTGCGTACGCCGGTAGCGGCCGCGACGGGCTCGCGGCTCGCGGTGGCCCCGTTGCTGGTGCCGGTCCTGCGCGCCGGGCTCGGGCTGCTGGCCCCTTTCCAGCTGCTGCTGCCGGAGGCCGAGGTGGCGATGGTCGGGCTGCGCCGGGACGAGCAGACCCTGGCCGCCGACTGGTACCTCGACCGGCTGCCGGCCGACCTCGCCGGCCGGCCGGTGTTCGTGCTGGACCCGATGCTCGCCACCGGAGGGACGGTGCTGGCCGTGCTGCGGGTGCTCGCGGTGCGCGGCGCCCAGCGCGCCACGGTGGTCAGCCTGCTGGCCTCGCCGGAGGGGCTGGCCGCGCTCGCAGCGGGCGCTCCCGGGCTCCCGGTCGACGTGGTCACCGCCGCGGTCGACGAACGCCTCGACGCCCGCGGCTGGATCGTTCCCGGCCTCGGTGACGCCGGCGACCGCCTGGCCGAAGGCGCCGCGCCCGACTGAGCCGGCGCCGATGGCGCCGACTGCGGCTGAACCCGGGCTACTCCTTGTCGGGCAGCTTGGAGACGATCTCGCCGGCCTTCCCGGCCACCTTCGACAGCGGGCTGTGGAACTTGCCCTTGGTCTGCTTGTCGAGCACGGACCCGCCCTTGTCGATCGCCTTGCCGACGCTGTCCTTGTGCTCGGCCGCGAAGTCCTTGCTCTTTTCGGCGGCCACCGCGGCCGCCTCCTTGCCCTTCTCGGCCGCCTTCTTGGCCGCGTCCTTCGCGCTGTCGAGGAACGACATGGTGCCTCCTGGGTCGATGTCGCAGGTCCGCCGGGCCTGCTCGCGGAGCCGGCATCGTCGCACGCCGTGCGTGCGGCGGCCCGGTAGTACGTACGCTGGCCAGATCCACCACTCGGGAGTGAGCCATGAGCACCCGTCACCGGGAGGACGTGCCCCCGCCCGATGTCGGGGACGGCCGCCGTCAGCGCTGGGCCGGCCACCGCGAGGCGCGGCGGGCGGAGCTGGTCGTGGCTGCCGTCAGCGCGATCGACCGGCTCGGCCCGGGCGTGGGCATGGAGGACATCGCGGCCGAGGCGGGCGTCACCAAGCCGGTGATCTACCGCTACTTTGCCGACCGGTCCGACCTCTACCTGGCGGTCGGCCGGTACGCGGCCAACGAGCTGATGACGGACGTGCTGGGCGCGATGGAGGCCCACCGCGACCCGAAGGAGATGCTCGCCGCGGCGGTCGACGCGTACCTGGACCAGATCGAACGCGCACCCAACGTGTACCGCTTCGTCGTCAGCCGGCCGCTGCCCGACCGGAGTCTGGGCACGGACGTGGCGCACGACTACCAGTCGCTCATCGCCGCCGGGGTCGCCCGCTCGCTGGGCCGCGCGTTGCGCGAGGCGGGTCTGGACAGCGGCGGCGCAGAGGCCTGGGCGCACGGCATCGTCGGGTGCGTCCGGGCTGCCGGCGACTGGTGGCTGGAGCGGCGGAGCATGGCCCGCGCGGACCTCAGCGACTACCTCGTGGCTCTGCTGTGGGGTGGGATCGGGGCCATGTCCGCCCAGCCCGGGGTGACGCCGACGACCGGCGACGGCGGGGTGCTGCGCCTGCTCGGGTCCCAGCCGGCCGTGGGCGACCGCGCCTGAGGCTCGGCGCCCCTACAGTGAGCCATGTCGCAGCGGCATGGCGGAGACCCCGCTGGGCGCGGTGACCCGTACCTGCGCTCGTGGCCTGGTGACCCCACGCTCGGGCGGCCGATGTCGAAGGAGCCGTCGTGACAGCAGAGTCGGACCTCCGCCCGGCGGAGCCGGCGTTCCCGCCGGACCTGAGCGAGGTCCCCGCGGTGCTCGACGAGGTCGAGCTGGTGCAGCTGCTGACCCCCGAGGGCGAGCGGGTGCCGCACCCGCTGTACGACGCCTACCTGCGTGACGTGGACGCGGCCGCACTGTGCGACCTCTACCGGGACCTCGTGCTGGTGCGCCGGATCGACGTCGAGGCGACCGCCCTGCAGCGTCAGGGGGAGCTCGGCATCTGGGCCAGCCTGCTGGGTCAGGAGGCGGCGCAGGTCGGGTCCGCCCGTGCGCTGAAGCCGCAGGACTACGCGTTCCCCACCTACCGCGAGCACGGCGTCGCCTGGTGTCGTGGGGTGGACCCGCTGGCGCTGCTCGCGCTGTTCCGCGGGGTGAGCAACGGCGGGTGGGACCCCCGCGAACACGGCTTCGGGCTCTACACGATCGTGATCGGCAGCCAGACCCTGCACGCCACCGGGTACGCGATGGGCATCGCGATGGAGGGCGCCCTCGGGAGCGAGGACGGCAGCGCGGTGGTGGCCTACTTCGGCGACGGTGCATCCAGCCAGGGCGACGTCAACGAGGCCTTCGTGTGGGCGGCCGTCTACAACGCGCCGGTCGTGTTCTTCTGCCAGAACAACCAGTGGGCGATCAGCGAGCCGCTCGAACGCCAGACCCGCATCCCGCTCTACCAGCGGGCCCGCGGCTTCGGCTTCCCCGGCGTACGGGTCGATGGCAACGACGTGCTGGCGACGCTGGCGGTGACCCGCAAGGCGCTCGCCGACGCGCGTACGGGTCAGGGCCCGACGCTGGTCGAGGCGTTCACCTACCGGATGGGGGCGCACACCACCTCCGACGACCCGACGCGCTACCGGCTGTCGTCGGAGCTGGAGGCCTGGAAGCTGAAGGACCCGGTGGAGCGGGTGAAGGCCCACCTGGCCCGGGGCGGCCTGGCCGACGCCGCGTTCTTCGAGTCGGTCGAGACCGAGGCCGACGTGCTGGCCGCCCGTGTCCGCGCCGGCTGCCTGGCGATGGCCGATCCCGAGCCGGGGGCGATCTTCGCCGCGGTGTACGAGGATCAGCCGCCGCAGCTCGAGGCGCAGGGCGCCGAGTTCGCCACGTACCTGGACGGCTTCGCGGACGGGGACGCGTGATGGCCGTCATGACGCTCGGCAAGGCGCTGAACGAGAGCCTCCGCGGGGCGATGGAGCGCGATCCGAAGGTCGTGATCATGGGTGAGGACGTCGGGCGGCTCGGCGGCGTCTTCCGGATCACCGACGGCCTGCAGAAGGACTTCGGCGAGGCGCGGGTGGTGGACACCCCGCTGTCGGAGTCCGGGATCATCGGCACCGCGATCGGCCTGGCGATGCGGGGCTTCCGGCCGGTCTGCGAGATCCAGTTCGACGGCTTCGTCTACCCGGGCTTCGACCAGATCGTCAGCCAGCTCGCCAAGATGCACTACCGCTCGGGCGGTCGGCTGCGGATGCCGGTCACGATCCGGATCCCGTTCGGCGGTGGCATCGGCGCGGTCGAGCACCACAGCGAGAGCCCCGAGGCGTACTTCGCGCACACCGCCGGGCTGAAGGTCGTGGCCTGCTCGAACCCGGCCGACGGCTTCCACATGCTCGGTCAGGCGATCGCCTCCGACGACCCCGTGGTGTTCTTCGAGCCCAAGCGGCGGTACTGGGAGAAGGCGGACCTCGACGTGACGGCGCCGGCGCCCTCCGGCCTGCACGAGGCCCGAATCGTGCGGCCTGGTACGGACGTGACCCTGGTGGCGTACGGGCCGATGGTGAAGGTGGCGCTCGACGCGGCCGCCGCGGCGGAGGCCGACGGTCGGTCGATCGAGGTCCTGGACCTGCGCTCGCTGTCCCCGATCGACTGGCCCGTCGTGGTCGACTCGGTGCGGCGGACGGGCCGGTGCGTGGTCGTGCACGAGGCCGCACGGTCGCACGGCCTCGGCGCGGAGATCGCGGCGACGGTGACCGAGGAGTGCTTCTTCATGCTGGAGGCGCCGGTGCTGCGGGTCTCCGGCTTCGACACCCCGTACCCCCCGAGCAAGCTCGAGGAGCACTACCTGCCCGACCTCGACCGGGTGCTCGAGGCCGTCGACCGCGTCCTGGAGGTGTGAGCGTGGCCAGCCTGCGCGAGTTCCGGCTGCCCGACCTGGGCGAGGGGCTGACCGAGGGCGAGATCCTGGGCTGGCTGGTGGCCGAGGGCGACACCGTGACGCTGAACCAGCCGATCGTCGAGGTGGAGACGGCGAAGGCGGCGGTCGAGGTGCCCTCGCCGTACGCGGGGACCGTGGTCCGGTTGCACCACGCCGCCGGAGAGACCGTCGACGTCGGCACCACGATCATCACCGTGGACACGGGGCCGGGCGCTCCCGCACCGGGCGTGCCCGTCCCGACGGCGTCGCCCGACGACCTGGTGCCCACCCTTCCCGACACGCACGACCCGGAGGCGGGCCTGATCGGGGGCAGCGCGCCCGGCGGCCGGACGGCGGTCCTGGTCGGGTACGGACCCAAGACCGGCACCGCGGCGCGGCGACCGCGCCGGGGGGCCGGACCGCGCGCTGCGACCCCCGATGCTTTTGCCGCGCCTTCGACGGGGTCCGCGTCGAGCTCCGTACCTCGAGTCCGGGCACTGGCCAAGCCACCCGTCCGGAAGCTGGCCCGCGATCTCGGGGTCGACCTCGCCACCCTGGCCGGCAGCGGCACCGGGGGCGTGGTGACCCGCGCGGACGTCCATGCTGCGGTCTCGGATCGGCCTGCGGCACAGGGGGATCAGCGCATCCCGATCAAAGGGGTACGCAAGCTGACCGCCGCCACCATGGTGGCGAGCGCGTTCACCGCGCCGCACGTGACCGAGTTCCTCACCTGCGACGTCACGGCGACCAGCGAGCTGGTCGGCCGCCTCCGGATGATGCCCGAGTTCGAGGGCGCGAAGGTCACCCCGCTGCTGTTGGTGGCCAAGGCGCTGCTCGTCGCCTGCGCGCGGCATCCCATGATCAACTCATCGTGGGACGAGGCGGCGCAGGAGATCGTCGTCCACGGCGCCGTGAACCTCGGGATCGCCGCCGCGACGCCGCGCGGACTGATCGTGCCCAACGTCAAGGACGCCGGCGCGCTGACCCTGGCTGGCCTGGCGCAGGCGTTGACGACGTTGACGGCAGTGGCACGCGAGGGCAGGACCCAGCCGGCCGACATGGCCGGCGGCACGATCACGATCACCAACGTGGGGATGTTCGGCGTGGACACCGGCACGCCCATCCTCAATGTGGGCGAGGCCGCGATCCTGTGTCTCGGCGCGATCCGCGACACCCCCTGGGTCGTCGACGGTGCGGTCGCCGTTCGGAAGGTGACCACGCTGGCGCTGTCCTTCGACCACCGGATCGTCGACGGCCAGCTCGGCAGCGAGGTGCTCGCCGACCTCGGGGCGATGCTCTCCGACCCGGCGCGGCTCATCGCCTGGCAGTGATCGCCGCGGTCGTGCCTCTTGCCCCGTACGCCCCAGCAGCCCCTCGAGATGCGGGAAATGTACGGCCGGAACGGCGCGTCGCGGTGAACTCGCCGCATCTCGGCGGGAGGGGGGAGGGGGAGATCGGGGTCAGAAGGCGGACTCGTCCAGTTCCATCAGGTCGAGCGTCGTGGTCTCGGCGACGACCCTGCGGGCGGCCAGCTCGGGCAGCACGGTCTGCGCGAAGAACTGCGCGGCCGCGACCTTGCCCGAGTAGAACGCCTTGTCGCGGTCGGACACCTCGCCATCCAGGGACGCGATCGCCACCGCGGCCTGGCGCTGCAGCAGCCAGCCGACCAACAGGTCACCGAGGCTCATCAGCAGCCGAGTCGTGTTGAGGCCGACCTTGTAGAGGTTGGGCCCGTACTCGGCCGCGCTGGTCAGATCGCCGACCATCGCGCCGACCATGGCCTGCACCTCGCCGAGCGCCGACGCCAGCGCCGCGCGCTCGGTCTTCAGCCTCCCGTTGCCGGCCTCGCTCTCGGCGAAGGCCGCCACCTCGGCGAGCAGGGTGGAGAGCGCCCTGCCGTTGTTGCGCACGATCTTGCGGAAGAAGAGGTCCTGACCCTGGATCGACGTCGTGCCCTCGTAGAGGGTGTCGATCTTGGCGTCCCGGATGTACTGCTCGATCGGGTAGTCCTGCAGGTAGCCCGAACCCCCGAGCGTCTGCAGCGACAGGCCGAGCAACTCGTACGAACGCTCCGAGCCGAAGCCCTTCACGATCGGCAGCAGCAGGTCGTTCATGGCGATCGCGTCGAGGTCGGGGGTGCCGGTGTGCTCGGCGATGCCGACCTGGTCCTGGTAGGACGAGGCCAGCATGACCAGCGCGCGCATGCCTTCGGCGTACGACTTCTGCAGCATCAGCATCCGGCGGACGTCGGGGTGGTGGGTGATCGTGACCCGGGGCGCTGCCTTGTCGGTCATCGCGGTGAGGTCGGCGCCCTGGACGCGCTCCTTGGCGAACGCGAGGGCGTTGAGGTAGCCGGTCGACAGCGTCGAGATCGCCTTCGTGCCGACCATCATGCGGGCGTACTCGATGACCTGGAACATCTGCCGGATGCCGTCGTGGACGTCGCCGACGAGGGTGCCGACGGCCGGGGTCGTCGCACCGAAGGTGACCTCGCAGGTCGCGGAGACCTTGAGCCCCATCTTGTGCTCGACGTTGGTGACGAAGGCGCCGTTGCGCTCGCCGAGCGAGCCGTCCTCCCGCACCAGGAACTTGGGCACGATGAACAGCGACAGGCCCTTCGTGCCCGGGCCACCGACACCGTCGATGCCCTCGGGGCGGGCGAGGACGAGATGCACGATGTTCTCGGGGATGTCCCAGTCGGCCGAGGTGATGAAGCGCTTCACGCCCTCGATGTGCCAGCTGCCGTCGGGCTGCTGGAACGCCCGGGTGCGACCGGCGCCGACGTCGGAGCCGGCGTCGGGCTCGGTCAGCACCATCGTGGCGCCCCACTGCCGGTCGACCATCAGCTGCGCGAACCGCTTCTGCTCGGGGTTCCCGAGGGCATTCACGATGCCGGCGAAGCCGGGGCCCGACTGGTACATGTACGCGGCGGGGTTGGCACCGAGGATGAGCTCGGCCGCCGCCCAGCGCAGCGAGGGCGAGGCACCGAAGCCGCCAAGCTCCTCGGGCAGGTCGAGCCGGAACCACTCGCCGTCGAGCAGCGCCTGGAACGACTTCTTGAACGATGCCGGCAGCGTCACCGTATGCGTGGCCGCGTCGAACACCGGCGGGTTGCGGTCGCCGTCGGCGAAGGACTCGGCCAGCGGGCCGACCGCGAGGCGCTCGATCTCCTGCAGCACTCCGCGCGCGGAGTCGGCATCCATCTGGGCGTAAGGGCCGATGCCCAGACGCTGATCGGCGCCGAAGACCTCGAACAGGTTGAACTCGATGTCGCGGAGGTTGCTCTTGTAGTGGCCCATGGGGTCTGGCTCCTCGAGAAGGTGTCTCGCCGGTGGCTACCAGCCGGTAACGTACTGATGCTACCCGTCGGTAACGTCGACAGCCAGGGGCGTATGCCGGCGGCGGTCCGGCGGCACGGGTTCGTGCGGGCTAAGGTCCGGCGCCATGGCGAGCCTGCGTTCGACGACCCGCATCGACCGTCCCGCCGACGAGGTCTGGGCGGTGGTCTCGGACGTCGGCTCGGTCTCGGCCTGGTTCCCCGGCATGGCCGCGTCGCGGGTCGACGGCGGCGTCCGCACCATCACGCTCGCACCGGGGGCCGAGCTCGTCGAGGACGTCGTGACCAACGACGGCGAGCTCCACCGCTTCCAGTACGCGATCACCAGCGCGCCGTTCCCGCTCGAGTACCACCTCGGCACCGTCGACGTCCTGGACGTCGACGGCTCGGCGCTCGTCGTCTACTCGACCGAGATCCGGCCGGACGCGCTGGCCGCCGTGATGGGCCCGAGCATCGAAGGCGGCGTGGCCGGACTCAAGGCGTACTGCGAGGCGCGCTGACCTGACCTGCCGGGTCCGGGCGCGGCGAGGTCACGGCGCGGCGAGCGGGGAGGCCAGCACGTTCAGGGCGGCCTCCCGGCAGAAGGCGACCAGGTCGGGGCGCGGTACGGGCTTATCCGCCATGGCCCAGTGCAGCACCGCCTCTTCGGTGAGCGCGACCCAGCTGCGGATGGCGATCCGCTGGCCGGCGGTCAGCTCGCGGAGGCCGACGCGCTCGGCGACGATGTCGGCGATGGCGTCCCGGGCGTACTCGAAGACCTCGAAGGTCTTGGGATGGAACCCGGACGAGCGCACGAGCGCGACGAAGGACTCCGGCTGCTGCTCGATGTAGGAGATCGCCGCGTCCAGGCCGGCCGTCAGCATCGAGCCGGGTTCGCCGCCGGCGGGCACGGCGGCGCGGATCGCGCTCAGCAGCTCGTCGGCGGCGACCTGGACGACGGCGGCCTGCAGGTCGCGGTGGGTCGGGAAGTAGTAGTAGACGAGCGCCTTCGACACCCCGGCGCGCACGGCCACGGTCGCGGCCTCGATGGCGCCGAGACCGGAGCGGCGGGCGAGATCGACCGCGGCGGCCACCAGTTCGTCGCGACGGTCGCGTCGCGCACTGACCCGCTTTCCCGGGCGCGCGGGGCCCGATGCCGCGCGACTGGTCGCCACGCCCGCGATCCTAACTGCCACGTGATCTTGATCGGGTGTGGGTCCAGTCCTTGACCGGAGGTCAAAGACGTGGATACGGTCGACAGGTCCTGACCACTGATCAGATCAGCCAGGAGTCGCCATGACCGCCACGACCCACGAGCGCTCGACGTCGCGCCGGCGCCGACCGCCGCGTACCGCCGCCGACGTCGCCTCCACCGACGCCAAGATCGACCGGCTCTCCGAGAAGTCCGCCGGCCGCAGCCACGAGGCCTACGTCGACGTGCCGTGGGACGAGCCCGGCCACGAGCTGCACCCGGCGGACGTACGGCTGACGATGCCCGACGACGAGCCGCTGACCCGGACCGCCTGGTACGCAGGCCTTTCCGAGACCGAGCGGGCGCGGGTCGGCGCCTGGAAGCTCGCCACCTCGCTGCGGGTCGGCGCCGACTTCGAGAACCTGCTCCAGCAGGCGCTGCTGTCCCGGGCGCTGACGCTGCCGCTGGGCGCCGCCGAGTTCCGCTACCTCCACACCGAGGTGAGCGAGGAGTCGCACCACACGATGATGTTCCACGAGCTGGCGGCACGGATCGGCGTACCCGCGAAGGGCATGCCCTGGCTGCTGCGCCGCGTCGTCGAGGTCGTCGTGCCGACCATCGCCCGGCACGACCCGCCCGGGTTCTTCCTGATCGTGCTGGCCGGTGAGGATCCGATCGACCGCGCCCAGCGGCGGTGGCTGGCCGCGGGGATCGCCCACCCCGTCGTCGAGAGGGTCATCCGGATCCACGTCACCGAGGAGTCCCGGCACGTCTCGTACGCCCGGCTCTCGGTCCAGCGCGACGTGCCGCGGCTCAGCCCGCTGCGTCGGCACCTGCTGGCGCTGACGACGCCGCTCGTCCTCGGCTACACCGCCCGGCTGATGTTCATCCCGCCCCGGGCGATGGCCGCCGGCCTCGGCGTCGAGCGCAGGACCCTGGTGGACGCGTACCGGACCGAGTGCGGGCGGCAGTTCCTCGCCGACTCCGTGCGCAAGCCCCGCAAGCTCGTCGCCGAGGTCGGGCTGATGACGCCGCTGGCAAAGGTGCTGTGGCGGGCGGCTGGCATCGGGGGGCCCGAGACCGCAGCCACTTCTCGGCGCCGCCGCGTTCTGCGCCGCCGCCCGGCCTGATCTCGGCCCCCGGCGTGGGCGAGTGGCACTAGCCACTGGGCCGGGCTGGGGTGCACAGTTCTCCCTCGGGTCGGAGCGGCCGAGGAGGCACCGGATGACTGTGGCAGCGGCAATCGCGTGGGGTCGGTCGCGGCTCGGCGACGTGGAGAACCCGCCGGGCTCCAACCGCGTCGACATCTGGGACGAGTACCACCGACTTACCGGCGCCCCGGCCTACCAGGGCTCGTTCTGGTGTGGCGCCCTCGTGGTGTGCATGGCCCGCCACGGCGGGTTCGCGGCGCCGGCCGACTTCATCCAGGTCCGGGCCGCGCACGCCTGGGCCGCCGACCAGCACCGCTATGTGGCCGGTCTCGGCGGCGTGCAGCCGGGCGACTTCGCCGTGTTCGACCGCGACGAGCACATCGAGTTCGTCGTGTCCGTGCCCGCCCCGGGCGAGGTGACGAACATCGGCGGGAACACCTCCAACCACGGCTATAACCCCAACGGCGGAGGCGTGTACGAGAACACCCGCACGGCGAACGTGGTCATGGGCTACCTGCGGGTGCACGACCTGTTCGGCACCGCGCCGCGGCCGGCGCCGACGCCGTCGCCGATCCCCCGGGGCCCGGCTGCCCGACCGGCGCCCGCACACGCCGCGCCGCCGTTCCCGCTTCCGGCCGGCTCGTACTTCGGCCCGCGTACCGGACCGAACCAGTCGGTCTCGGGGTACTTCGGGCATCGCGACCAGCTCGCCACCTGGCAGCGGCAGATGATCGCCCGCGGCTGGCACCTGGCCGCGGACGGCTACTACGGCCCCGGCACCGAGCAGGTCACCCGCCAGTTCCAGACCGAGAAGCACCTCACGGTCGACGGACAGATCGGACCGAAGACCTGGGCGGCGGCGTGGACTGCGGCCATCACCTGAGCCCGGTCCCGAGGTAATTCATCACATAACGGCGCTTTTGTCAGCATGGACAATATCCCCACGGCGCGCGGACGCCTTGGCACGGTCCGCATGACGTCGCCGCATCTTGTGTGCAACCGGCAACAATGGCAAGATCCACTCGACACTCAGTTCCTGTTGCCCGCCTCGTGCGGGCCGGCCCGAGACCTCATTGCCAGAACACGCACGGCCTGCACCTCGCCGGAGCCACTACTCAACCTTCGAGCATAAGGGTGGATCATGGCAACTGAAGTATCCCTGCCGTACTGCTTCCTCGAGTGTTATCAGTATCTCTATCCGAAAATAGATTTCACGAAGATCCACTTCTATGACGGCATTCCAGATCCGTTCGGGTGGGGCAGCGAGGCTGCCATTACGCTGACGTGGGGTTACGGGTCTGATATTCACATCTATACCAAGGAAGGCACGTGGCTGCCGTGCGACCAAAGCGGCCCCGGCTATAGTCTTTTCCTGACGCTCGCCCATGAACTGGTACACGTCCTGCAGATCATGAATCTGCCGTACCCCTCAGAGTGGCTTCCAAGATATGTGTGGCGTTTCATGGGCTCCGGCGGCAAGTCTGACTGCAACAATAATCTTGAGCGCGAGGCGTATTACCATGCCAACGGCTGCCCCGACGGCTCAAGACCTGGCGATATAGAGTCATGTACAAGCAAGTGGGCCGGGAATCACTCCCCGTGCACGTGTTCTGGATCCGAACCGGAGGTTATGGCTTGGACGATGTTCGGGAAGGAAACGTTCCTGGATAAGCTGAAGACCGAATGCGGTCCCTCACTCGTTCTGGAGAAAAGCCACGCATTCACGTCCACCAACATTATCACTGTTATCGTCAGTGGCTTCTTCAGTGTCTTCGGAGCACCGACCTCGAGCAGCGCCGGATTCTGGGGCGGCGTTTCAGGAGCAACGATTGGTGCTGTTGTCGGAGGCTTCCTCGGAGCCGCGTTCGGGCCGCTGGGAATCATCGTCGGAGCGCTGGTCGGCGCGCTCGTCGGTTGGGTCATCGGCGGTCTGCTGGGCACGTTGGGAAACTGGTTCGGAGGCCTGTTCGGGGGAGCCAGCAATCTGTTGATGAAAGAGTATGTCGGCCCCGATGGGTCGGGGGCGACCAATCTCGGCGGCTATACGGCGCAGTCATCACCGTTCGTCGCCGCTGATGGCTTCGTGTACTTCCAGGGAACGGATGACACGCTCTGGAAGGTCAACACGCAGGATGGCACCGGTGCCTCGCTAGGGGGTTACAAGACGAATACGGCGCCGGTAGCCGGCAACGATGGGTACGCGTATTTTCAGGGGACGGATGACACCCTCTGGCGGGTTGATGTCACCACCGGGTCTGGCGCAAAGGTGGGCGGATACAAGACGAAGGGCACTCCGTGCGTTCCGGGGGACGGCTACATCTACTTCCAGGGCACAGACGACAAGCTGTGGAAGGTGCCGACATCCGGCTCCGGGGGCGTCAACCTCGGCGGCTACAAGGCGAGCTCCACACCGTGGGTCGCCGCCGACGGCTACGTGTACTTCCAGGGAACGGATGACACCCTCTGGCGGGTTGATGTCACCACCGGCTCAGGCGCAAAGGTGGGCGGATACAAGACGAAGGGCACTCCGTGCGTTCCGGGGGACGGCTACATCTACTTCCAGGGCACAGACGACAAGCTGTGGAAGGTGCCGACATCCGGCTCCGGAGGCGTCAACCTCGGCGGCTACACGGCGAGCTCCACACCGTGGGTCGCCGCCGACGGCTACGTGTACTTCCAGGGAACCGACGACACCCTCTGGAAGATTCTCTCGGACGACGGTTCTCAGGGCGCCCCTGTTCCGGGCGCAAAGATCGGTTCAGCGCCGTCTGTGCCCGGCGATGGCTTTGCGTACTTCCAGGCCAACTGAGTTGCGCCGCGGGCCAAGGTGCGTGACCTGCGCGGCCGACGATCGGATGGGCGACGCGGGCATCCTCACCTGGTGCGCGCCAGGCCGGCGTCCTCCCCGCTTCCGTCGATGAGGCGTGAGACCTCGTCAACTCGGCGCAGGCGTCCGTCGTCAGCGAGTTCTGCGAAGAGATAGACCTCGAGCTGGCTACGGCTGCCGTCCCGCTTGGTGACTGTCACCCGGTGCCGGTCGGCGAGCCGGGTCCCTTCTCGGACCACCTCCAGCACCTCGACGTGCCCCTCCGCCACGAGCGCCCGCAGCGCTCGGATGTGCTCGACGAACCCCTTCCGGTCGACGAGCTCCCCGTCGGTACGCTGCTCATAGTCGGGGGTGAAGTAACGGTCGACCGTGGCTTCCAGCGGATAATTGTCCTCGTCGCCGAAGCACACCTCGCCGAGCGCTGAGGCCACGTACGCCGCAGGATCGTCCATTGCGTGGCTGATCACGATTCTGCCTCCCTCTCACTGCGTGCGACATGCACGCGAAGCGCCCGCTAGCTCTATCGGCCCGGCCGGACCGTCGAGGCGGTGATGTCGTGGTTGTCGGTCTTCCCACCGCTGCCACCGGTATAGCCGACGTACGCGGTGGCCCCGAGCGCCGCGGAGACATCCACATTGAGCACCTGTTTGCCGCCGATCGCGACGAGCAGGTGGCCCGACTTGACCGTGACGGAGACCTTGACCGGCTTGCTACGCAGGTTCGGGACGTTGGTCGCCGTAGCGGTCCACGCGATGTTGTCGCCCTGCACGCCGGTGGCGACGCCGACGAAGTTCGACGACGGGTCGGATCCGTTCTGGTACGTGTCGAGCGCGACCACGACACCGTCGAGCCCGCTGTAGCCCAGGCCGCTCCCCGTGGCGCCGAGCGCCGTCGCTGACTCGTCGGACGGGTTCAGCAGGACGAACGTCATGCCGTCGGCGCCGCTACCGCCGCTCAGTCGCGCGGTGAACGACGCTTTCAGCCCGTCGGTCGCCACCGGGCTCTGGTAGATCGCCGAGCCGGCCTCGGTATAGCCGGTGTCGGTCAGCCGCAGGGTGCTGCCGATCGCCGTCGCCGACCCGTTCAGCATCCAGGTGACGGCGGCCGGCAGCGTCTTGCTACCGGTGCCGGTCAGGGTCTCGAGCTGCGCTCCAGCGCCGTCGTCGGAGCTGATCAGGTAGGTGGCTTTCGCCGCCCCGGGGGTGGTCGGCGCGAAGGTCACGCGCTGGTGCACGACGGCCCCGGGCGCGAGGGTCAGGCCCTCGGAGACCGGCGTGTCGGTCGAGAACACGCCGGCGGGGGCCTTCGCCTTCGTGATCGTGAGCGGGATGTTGCCGGTGTTGGATATGTCGAAGGTCAGCGTCTTGGTCGATCCGATGGTGACGGTCCCGAAGTCGGTACTGGTCGGGGTGAGGGTGAGATGGCTCTGCCCCTGGACGGCGCTGCCCGAGAGCGGCACGGTCACCGCCCCCGACTTCGCGTGCACCGTCAGCGCGCTGCTGTCGGTCTCCGCGGCCGGTGGGTCGTACGTCACCGAGATCGTCACGGTCTGCTGCGGCTTGAGGACGGTGCCGTTCGCCGGGACCTGGGTCGCGGTGAACGGGGCCGAAGGCAGGTCGGTGCTCGTGATGGTGGTCGAACGTCGACCGGTGTTGGAGATGTTGACCGACAACGTCTCGGCGCCGTTGCCGACCGAGACCTGACCGAAGTCGAGTGCCGTCGGGGTCGCGAGCAGGCCGTTCTTCGTGCCGTACCCGTGCAGGTCGGCGCCGTAGTTGCCGGCGTCGGTCGTGAACGCCAGCGTCGAGGTGGCGTCGCCGGCGGCGCTGGGGGCGAAGCGGACCGGCACGGCCAGCGTCTGGCCCGCGTGCAGCGACACCGGCAGGGTCGGCGGCATGGCGCTGAACGCCCCGCCGGCGGTCGCGGCCTGCACGGTGACGTCGCGGCTGGCCGTGACCGTCTCGGTCAGGGTTCGCGCCGAACCGACCGCCACCTGCTTGAAGTTGAGCGGCGTGGTCGCCAGCGCGGGTGCGGCGGGACGGCCGAAGGCGAGTAAGTGGCCGTCGCGGGTGCCCACGTAGATCCGGCCGGAGTCGGTGGCGGGCACCGCGAACTTCGACGCCGTCCCGATCGGCGCCGACCACAGTTGCCTGAGCACCCCGCCAGAAGGCACCGCCTGGTACGCCCGCAGCTGCCCGCCGCTCCCGGTCGGACCCGAGGAGTACTCGACCCAGACCAACGCCGAGCCGGGAGTGGTGCCGTCGCTCGTGACCACCGGGGAACCCGAGGTGTAACCAAAGGTGCCGCTGCTGGTGCCGGTCGAGGTCAGGGTCGGGCCGCCGCCGGCATCGACGCCATAGGCGAGCGCCCGCAGGTAGCCCTGGTTCTCGACCGTGTAGACGTAACCGCCCTCTCCGCCATACGCGGCCGGGTGGCCCCAGACTCCGTTGAAGGGTCCGACCATCGCGAGGTCCGCGTCGGTGTTCTGCGGGCCCTGCTTACGACCTCCGAGGTGGTCGCGGTCGAGCAGGAAGATCCGGCCGTCCTTGCCGACCTGCACCAGCAGGTGTGGGTGCGCGGTCGTGCCGAAGTCGGCGTCGGGCAGCGCGACGGGCCCGCCCGATCCGAAGTCGGTGTCGTACTGGTCCAGCGTGGGTGCGTTTGCCGGGGAGAAGAAGCTGGTCGGGGTCAGCTGCCCGTTCCCGCCCACCGCCAGTCGTACGACCGACTCGGCGAGGGTGCCGGGCGGTGAGTCCCCGCTGCCGGCGGGCGGCGAGATGCCGTTGCCCGTGGCCAGGAAGATGCGGCCGGGGCCGTCGGAGACCAGGCCGCCGCCGGACTGCCAGATGCCCGCCTCGGATTGGGCGTCTGCGCCGCTGCCCGACTCATCGGACCACAGCGTCGTGATGGCGTGACTGGCCGTGCTGACGCCGACGACGTAGCCGCGGTACGGCTCGATGTCGCAGTGCGCCCCGAATGCCGCGTACACGACACCGCCCAGGAGCAGCAGGCCGGGGCGCTGCATCTCGTAGAACGGGTCGAACGGCAGACCCGGGGTGTTGGCCGGGGTGCCGGCGATGGTCACCGGAAAGCCCGGTGCCTCGGTGCCGTCCGTCGCCGAGACCGCCTGCAGGTACCAGTGCGGGTGTTCGGCGTCCACGCCGTCCGCAAGCTTCGTGGTCTGGTAGATCAGCCCGCTCGTGGCGTCGTACACCGGGGTCGAGGTGGAGCCCAGATCGGGCGTGAGGTCGCCGCAGCCGATCGACGCCGCCTCGAACGGCGCGCCGAAGTGCCGCTGCCATCGCAGCGCCCCGGTCACCTTGTCGAACCCGTAGATGCTCGCGTTCTCGGTAGTCACGATCACCTCGCCACCGACCACGAGAGGCTGCCCGTAGACCGCGCCGTCGACCGTCGCCGAGAACAGCTGACCGAAGTCGCTGGCCCCTACCGCGGACGGCGTCAGGCCCGACTCGGCGGGGTCCCAGCCGGTACGCAGGTTGTCGACCGATGCGGTGACCTCGTCGGCGTGTGCGGGCCACGACACGACCGCACCGGTTGCCGCGAGCACGGCGACGAGCAGCAGGACCAGTCCGGCGTACACACCATGTCGGGAGACGACGACTTTCGGCTCGGGCACCCGCAGACGTTAAGGGCGGTCACGCCCGCGCACAACCCGTCTGGACGAAGCGCCCAGCGTGCCGGGACCAGGTGCAGTAACGGCTGGTGCTGACGTTGCGCTGTTCGGCGGAGCGGTGGCGGCGTGCGGTGGGTGGCCCGGTGATGATCGCTTCGGTGGTCCGCTAACTCCGGCCGTTGCCGCCGACGCTATTGGCTGCCGTGGCCGTACCCTGCGGTGTGCGGGTAGCGAAGTCGACGTCCTGCGGTGGATCATCCGGGAGCCCCGGCGAAAGCGCGGTTCCACACGTGACCTATGGAGCTCCTGGCTAACACGTATCGGGACAGCGGAGGGGCGCGCCTGGTTCGAGGGGCTGACGGAGGCAGTCCGCGCGGCTGGCGGGAGGCAGCTCCGGAAGCCAACGCCTGAGCCCCCTCTGTGCCGGTGTGATTGCGGCAGTTATGTCACAGCGGGACGGACGTTCGTAGACGGGGAGCACCAGCTGGCGTGGCTCGCCGAGGGCAACGCTCCGTCTCGCGAGGCCATGGCCGCCCGCGCGCCCCTGACGACTCGACAGGCCCGTGCCGTGCGTCGGTGGGCTAGGTCTGTAGGCATCCCAGTGGCAGACCAAGGCTTCTTGCCTCGGGACGTGGTGGCCCGCTACCGGTCGCGATTAGTAGGGGGCAGCCAAAGGATCGTCGGCTGAGCCTGTTGCCGGCCGGACGAAGGGCGCCTAGGGTTACAGGCCTGTAGTTCACCTGACATGAGAGGAGGTGAACGCAATGAGCCTGAAAGATTGGGCTTTCGCCGCAGTGACTGTGGCTGACTTGGCGACGTCTCAAGTCACCGGATCCTCGCAGACCGAGCAAGTGGGTCAATATCGAGCTGTCCAGGCCGAGCAGCAGATGAGCCGAGGCTCGCAGGATGCGACGCGGCGAGAAGCGAACGAGTCTCGTCAATCCGCTGAGCGTCGTCCCAAGTAGAGATGCGCTCCGGGGGCACTTGTGCGAGCTATTAGCGCCCCCGGTTAGCGCGGATCATCAGCGGATAATCAAACCCGCCATTTCTGCAATCAGCGCCCCAATCAAGCCAAGTAGGATGACAAAGCCGATCGAACCTGGGCTGCCATACCAAATGAACGCGGGGCCGAGATGTAAATCCGAGATCACAATCGCGATCAATGAGCCAATTATGGCACCGATCACGACATAGTCTGTGTTAGCTTCGCGTCGCATCGTAACAGAATCATAGCAATTATTCTCTCGGATACGAACTCATTACATGCCAGCTGATGAGATTCGAACACAGCTCGACCTAAATCTGAGGCTCCGAGTGGCTCGGGCCCCCCGGACGTGCAAATCAGCCATTCTCCGCAACGGGCGGAGGAAGGATGTCCGCGTGGGCGGTCGGAGATCTTCCGTGCGCAGTGCTGGCCACCGGGCACGATGCTCATCCTTGATGAGGGCGAGCAGGTTAAGGCCCGCCGACGCTGCCTGATCGATACGCGTCCGGGGAGCATCTGATCGGAAATCGCGGCTGGCCCGTTGTGCGGGCGAGCCAGGCTAGTCCTGGCACATGCATCGCGAGGCATTCCGGGTCGGTTTCGCTCGAGGTGGCATCAAATAACGCTTCGCCGACGACGCATTTCTCGATGCCGGCCTTGCGAAGCGCACGGTCAACGAGCTCGACTACCCAGATATATCGCGATAGCCGTGCGAGGCGCAATTCGCGTACGAGGGCAAGATCTAGGCGGCCTTCAAGTTCGGCTTTGAAGTCATTCGACGCGCGGGCGTAAGCGTGAAGTGAAAGGTCGCCGCGGTCGATGAGATCGATCACCTCTTGCGCCTCGGGTACACTTGGCATAGAGGTTTGGGCGAATTGTTGAAGATACGTTCCGCCGGTACCCTCCGCCGGCTCCGGCGGTAACCATAGTTTCTCGGGGAGGGGAACTATTAGGGCCTCCCAGGGCGCGTAGCTATGGCCCTCTGGCGACCGGTCGGTGAAGATGTTATCGACCGCGAGATAGGGACCCCACTGGTCGTCGTGTCGGTAAAATGAGATCCAGTCCGGGCCGGTGTCCTGAGTAATCCTCTGGTATCCCACGAGCACGAAAGTGTGATCGTAGGTTGCGACGAGCACGGGGATTCCTGAGTTTAGGTATCGGCAACAAATTCGGAATAGCCGCGCGTCCCAGAGGCCCGGGTGCGGTTCGGGACCGTCACCCGGATCTGGAGGTTCTGGGTCTTCCCGCACGAAAGGGGCCAGTACGGAGGGCGGCAACTGTTGAACGTCGTAGAAGCTAGCCGGTAGTCCGAACACACGGAACAGCTCAATGAGTTGGGGAAGGGTCAGGCCCTCGGACGGAAGGCTTCGTCCGTAACCGAGGCTTGGGTCGGCCGCGAGACTGAAATTTGCCATCGCCTGACGTGCGACAGTTCCTCGCCGGAAACCTGTGTAGTGACACATCCAAGCGGCCGCGTGCGCGCATCGACCGAGCTGAGTGTCCTGCTGCATGAACGGAGTCGCTTCGACGGTAAGCTTCTGACCAAAGAACATGACGTCATCGCGAACCGTGGTTCGGATGGCGTTGCGAAGACCCGGCGGTGGGCAGAGCATGGTTCGGCCGACCTGGCCAAGCTGCGACGGTCGAATCACGACATAGCCGAGGTAGCCGTGGTCATTGGGGAGCGACCAGAGTTGGCTCTCGACGAGAGGAGCCTTGAAGAAGTGCATACGGTGTGCACTGTCAGGTTGTGACCGAAAGGTTTTCGAGTAAAAGGCGGAGTACTCGCTGCGGTAGTCGATGTCGATATATCGAGTCTCGATGACGACAGTCGTCGCGCCGCCTGCGCGGGCGACTTCGAGGCAGCGAGTGAGCGGGGCATCATTGAAGCCGCTGTAGCGCTCGACCAAGTCATTCCAGTCGGCGTCGCCGGCGAGGCTGAGCAGTTCGGCGGGGTCGGGGTCGCTCCACCGGTCGAACGGGATCAACTGAGGCGCAAATTTTTCGAGGCGGGCTCGACCCTCCGTCGCGCGCGAGCTGTTGCAGTGAGACGTCGTTTGAGGTCGGCCCGCTGCGAGGGGGTCAGGTAGTCAGCAGCACGCTTCGACGCGAGGCCCTTGATGGGTGTCAGATCCGGAAGCGTCTCTCGACCACTCTTCGGCTTCGCCACACTCGGTCTCCCCGTCAGATGCTCTCCTCCCCGGCACCATACTCGTCCGCAGATCCCATTGAACGCGTTTCCGCGTCAATGTGCTCGCTGGCTACCAGCGCGTCGTAGATGAAGCGCCACCGTTCCATGGTCCGCGGCTGCTGGCCGCGTATGCGAAGGCCGGCAAGCATCCGGACCTCGCCGGCAGGAATCTGGCGCTCCCGCGCCAACGCGATCAGCCCGCTCGGGGCATCGTCAACGGATGCTGCCGTCGAAGCGTGCAAGGAGCCGAAAACGTCCTCAAGACGTCGGATCACGTCGGCGCCCGGCCGCTTGCCTCGACCGCGTTCGAGGGCGTTGATGTACGCGCGCGATAGCCCCGTCCTCCCGGCGGTCTCAGACAAGGACCAGCCGAGCCGTGAGCGTGCGGCACGGATGCGCGAGGCAAGCTCGTCATCTGTAGTGATGGACGGATCGATCTCCAACTGTTGACAGCCTCTCGTGACGACGCTACTGTCTTCGATTGTAGACGGCACCAGGCCCCAAAGACAACAGGAGAAACGAATGCCTAACGAAGCCCTCACTCTCACGATCCGCGCAACGAACGGAACCCCGTGGGAGACCGACCACTTCGAGCGGAACCAGAAGGTCGACCACGTGCGCACCAAGTCAATCGAGCACTTCGTGCATCACCACGTGATGACGGTCGGCGACTATGCACTCGCTCTCGTGCGAGACAACGTTGCTCAGCCGCTCATCGACGCCAACACACTCAAGGAATCCGCGGTCACCTCCGGTTCGGTGCTGGCGCTCGTTGTCCGTGGCCCCCAGGTCGACGGCTGAGCGTCGACGATGCGTGCGGATCTCGTCGAGGCCCTCCTCGACCGTGAACTAGAGGTGTGCGGAGTTGACGAACTCAAGGGAAGAGGTGTCCAACTCTGGCACGAAGGCTGCCGCGTCTTCCTCGAGTTCACGTCTGGGCGGGGAGGCGCCCCCGGACTCTTCCGTCTCGACTGCTCGGACTTCGACGCTGAACCGCCGTCGGTCACGATGGTAGACCCTGTTACTCGCGCCGAGCTCCCACTTGAGCGGTGGACTCCGGGCGTACCGCATAGCATCCATCCCACCCTCGACCGTCCGTTCGTATGCGTTCAGGGCATCCTCGAATACCACCTTCACCCGTCCCATCTCCACGACTCGTGGGACCGGTACCGACATCTCATCCGGCTACGCCAGACGGTGAGCAAGCTTCTCGAAAAGGCTGGAGTCCCCTGATGACCTTGATATTGCCAGCATCAATCCTGGAAGAAGCGCGAGAGTTCTTCGAGGCCGCGGGCTCGAACGGACAAGAAGGAACTGCGATGCTGGCCGGGAGGGTGGAGAAAGGCATGCACTGTGCCACACGCATTGTGATCCCCCAGCAGCGAACAGGTGGCAGGTCGGGATGCTGGGTGGAAGTCACAGAGACGGGGAAGTTGCAACTTGCGGCGTCGCTCGGGCCGGCCGAGCGGTGGGTGGCGCGAATTCATTCCCATCCCGGCAGAGCATTTCACTCGCCCATCGACGACGCAAACCCCGTCATCACTGCCGAAGGTTCGTGGTCAATTGTCGCTCCTTACTTCGGTCTGGGACTTCGACACGGTATCAGCGGCTGCGCTGTACTCCGCATACACGGTGGCAGGTGGCGAGCGGAGAGCACAGAACACGTACAGACCGACGTGACAGCCGCCGAGTGAACGCAAACGAGCGAAGCGAGGTCCTGCACGGAATGACTGCCGACGACCCCGCCGCTGCAGCCGACCGCCTCGACACGGTCCACGTCATTGTCGACGTCGCGCCGGACCAAGGCCCGCTCGGGCTATCCCTGACAAACCTGCTTGCACGGCTCATCCCGAACGTGGAGCTCACAACTGGCAGCACCAAGACCGTGTCACTGCCGATCTTCGGGAGCGGGACCTTGCGCGACCTCGCCACGTCGATCGTACGGGCTGGCCGGCCGCCTCTCAAGAAACGAGCAACAACGACCTTTCGCGTTGCCGTTGGCACCGCCGACCACGGAGCGGACCTGCATGTTTCGTCATCACGCTGGTCTATGCGACTTAGCCAGGCGGCGCATGTCCCTCTCACGGGAGTCGGACCGGCGACCACGGCCGCGAGTGCCCTCGCCGCAGCCGAGATCATCCGCCGACTCGTGCCGGAACTTCCGGGATCACGTCTCGGGAGTGCACTCTTTGAGTGGAACCTCCTCGATTACCAGTGCAGTCTTGCGCCAGAGGAGGTACATCTCGCGCCGGTAGACGCCGTCTGCTTCGGCGGCGGCTCCGTTGGATCTTCCGTCGTCTACAGCCTCCTGCTCGGTGCTGCGAAGGGCAGGCTGACCATCATCGACCCGGACAAGCTAAGCCGACGAAATCGCGTGCGTTACCCCGCACTTCTTGGGCCAACGGAAGGCTCGAAGGTTGAGTGGCTAGAACGCCTAGCAGCCGGATCCGAACTCGCGATCTCCGGCATACGGAGCACAGCAGCCGAATACGTTCGTTCGGCGGGGCCGATGCAACTAGCGATCGCTGCCGTCGATACAGTCGACGGGCGTCGGCAGGTTGGAGATCTGCTGGCCCGCCGTACCCTTAATGTCGGAGTAGCCGCCGACCAGTTCCACGTAAGCCGGCACGGCTTCGCCGACGGCTACGCTTGCGTCTACTGTGGCTACCTGACCGTAGGTGACCCGTTAGATGCGGCCGCTGTGTACGCAGATATGACCGGCCTCAGCGTCGAACGAACAACCGGACTGCTTGGCGGGGATGCCCTGACTGCGGATGATGTCCATCGCCTCCTGGTGACTGGCGTTGTCGATATCGCCGACGTGTCGGATCTCGTCGGCGCGAGGCTTGTCGACGTTGTACGACAGAGGCTGTATGCCCAGGTAGTGCCGCGCACCGAACTGGGCGTGGGGGAGCCGATGGCCGCTCCCTACGTCTCTGCCCTGGCGGGTGCGACCGTCGCCGCCGAAATGCAGAAGGGGCCGCGCGCCAGCCGATTCTGGCTCGATCGCCGCATCGATGTCGATTGTTCGGGTCGGCCAACTGGTTTTCAGTCCCGACCAAACCAGGACGATTCGGGCAGATGCTTGTGCGCTTCCACCTTCCGGGTCAAGGCGTATAGGCAGATGTGGTCCGAAGGATGCACGGGATAATCCCAGAAAACACCTGAGCAAAAGTTCCCAGAGCGCTGTCGCAGCTAATGAGGCTGCGAGCCGCCTGAGGTCGTTGATGGCGATCCGCAGTCGTCATGCCGTCTGGTGGTTCACTCTAGGGTAAACTAGCAGCCCCTAGTCGGTTCTGGCACCACAGAGCGCGCAAGACGGCCAGGGTCTAGATTCGCGTTATGCTGCGCGAGCTCCTCTTAGTCGGTAATACGTCAATGGTCGTGGGCGACGGTGGCCAGGTTTTCGCTTTGTGTCCAACCGACGGTGCCGACGTGGCCTACGCGCAACAGCTGATTGCTGACATCGCCCGGCGGTTTGCGTCTGATCTTGCCTTCGAGCGCAAGCCGAGCGGCGCCTGCCGCAGCTGCCCGACGCACCGTTGGTGCGATCCGCCATCGCTTGGTCCGGCGACATCAGCCGCCGAGGTGCGCGACCCCGAGATTGCCGATCTCGACGCGCCGTTCTAACGGGGTGCGGGATTGTCAGACGCCGGTGATGAACTGGCCATGCCGATGTCTGCGGTAGGGAGGAGGCGGTGAACATGACGGGACGGAAGACGAGCGCCAAGGCGGCGAAGGCGGCTTCGAAGGTGCTGTCGGTCGAGCGGACGAGCAAGGCGTCGAAGACGGCGGCTGGATCGGCGCTCAGCCAGCGAGCGCCTAAGGCAACCAAGCGCGGGAAGTGAACTAGACCGCAGATAGCCAGGAGAGCGCTGCTGGCCTGCGCCCGAGCGGGCTTGTCGGTCGGGCCTAGGCCTGCATCGCATGAGCCCAGGCGCATGCCGGTGTGGCTGTGGCAGTTATGTCGCATTCCCCCAGGAAGCTCGTGGACCAGCACATCAGCTGTCCAGGCTGCCCCGCCTGGCAGGCTCGGGCCCACCGGCCACGGAAAGCCTGAAAGACACACTCTGTGCTCGTCCGATCGCAAGATCTAGCTCGGGTACTCAGATCGTCGGATGGCTGCGCCAAGCTAGCGAGTAGAAGGGAGGGACGATGACCGAGGACCCCGGGGCTGCCTGGGCGGCCGGCACCGCTGCGGAACGTCGGCTGCGGCACGCGCGCGAGCATAGGACGATGGCTGATCTGCTGCTTGCTCGTGACCAAGTGTGGGCGGCGGCCACGGTCGCGGCCTCCTTGTATTCCAGCTATCGCGTAGACGAATGGGAAGGTGGCCAGTACGAGGTGACGATCGCGGTGCCGGCGGCTGTCTTCGATCGAGTCGACGCCGAAACGCGTACCGCGTTGGAGGAAGCGGCGAGGGACGTCATCGGTGAGAGGCACTTCCGCGGGCTGTTGGTCGAGATCCGTCTCCAGGACCCTGAGCCGGGATGGCAGCGTGCGCTCCTCGAACGCGTTACTGGTTCGAATCAGGGTTCTACGTTCACTCCGCACTTAGAGCTGCCACCGGGCGCGGACGATGCCAAGACGTGAACGCGTGGTTCGGCTGACTACAGCCCCGAGCCGCCCGCGATCTTTGTCGCCAACCAGCGCGGCCACGTGGCAGCAGTGCGAACTCAAGTACTCCCTGGGGTATCTGTTCGGCTGGCGCGAGCCATCTACGCTGCCTCAGCTGGTTGGCAACGTCGTGCACCGGGCGGTGGAGCTGCTTTATGGCTTGGCCCCCGCATGCCGCGAGCGTGCCGCAGCATCAGGGCTCTTGGTACGGGCACTCGACGAGGAGCTTGAGAAACCAACCTACGAGGCTCTGCTACGGGCCGCTGATCCCAGCCCTGATGTCCTAAGCGCTGGCGAGGACGCGCTGGATGGCCTCTTCGAGGTCGAGGACCCGACATCCATCACCGTCGGTGTCGAGGGCCTCGAAGTCTGGGTCAGGGCGGAGCTGTACGGAGCGCCGATCCGGGGGCGCATCGATCGCATCTACGACGCCTCCGGCGCTGAAGTCGTGGCCGACTACAAGACCGGCCGGGTGCCCGCCCCGCCGTACACGCAGAAGGCGTTCTTCGGACTCTGGACCTATGCCGCCGCTCTGGCTGCGGCCGATCCGCAACACCATCTAGCCGACCGCATCGAGCTGCTGTACCTCAGGGGGCGACAACGCCTGGCCCGGCCGGTGCTGCGCACGACCGCTCTGGAGCAGGCCAAGATACTTGCCCGCATCTGGCGCCAGATCAATGAGATCGTGGAGACTGGGCGTGTCACAGCCCGACCGTCCCGGCTCTGCGACTGGTGCGCCTTCAAGCCAGCGTGCCCCGCCTTCGGTCCCACCCCGGACGTTGGCACCACCGCCCACGAGGAACTCTTGGCATCACACGGACTGCTGCTGTCGACCCGCGACACTGTCGCCGTGGCGGCCGAACGGCTCGAGCCAGCTGGATCGGCCGGGGAGGGCACATGACGTTCTCTGTCCCTGACTTTGCGGTCGGCCCCGGGACGCTCTTCAAGATCAGTGCGTCTGATGTTGCCAGCCGTGCCTCGGGGTTCACCTGCCCCGTGGGCCTATCCCTAAAGGCCCGGCAGAAGACGGGATCGTTGCAACCCAACAGCAACGACCGATGGCGCCCTAGCTGGGACAACGCCTCAACCCTCAACTTTGCGCTCAGCGACGGCTTTGCGCGGCTCGCCCAGGGCGATGCGCTACAGGACGTCATCGACGACCGGCAGCACCTCACCCACGCCCAGAGGAGATTCCTGCGGCACGCCTTCGATCTGCTGCAGCACCTCATGTCCGACGCCTCTGAAGCAGCCGGCGTTGGCTACCAACTAGGCGAGGACTTCAGCACGAGGACGTCAACAGGCAAACGGCCGCACGGCACAGTCACCGTCTGGGCGCACCATCTCCGGAGCGCGGACGGGGATGTCCACGAGGCCGTCCGCATCCGGCTCAAGCAGCTTCGCCCACCGCGCGACGCAGACCTTGACTGGACGGCGACCGCTGCTCTAACAATGGCCTTTGACTCGTCCGTCCCGGCCGATGCCCGGCTACGGATCAGCGAGTTCAGCTTGGAAGATGGCGAGCTGCGATCCGCCTTTGACGGCACCCGCGCCGACGCGATAGGTCTCTACCAGGAGCGCGGACAACCACTCTGGCCAGCGCTGGACGGGACCGCGTTTCGGCCAGGCTCGATGTGCTCGGGGTGCACGTTCCTCCAAGTCTGCCCCGCGGTGCCCCAACGCCGCGGCGTGCTGGGCATCCCCGGACGAGCTGTGGCCACCCGCCACCTGACCGCTGCCGACCTATCCGCCTACGACCGCTGCCCGACCGCCTTCCTCGCCCAGCGGCGCGATCATCTGCCCGACGCTTATGCCGACGGCGACGATGGCGGGATCTCCTCCGAAGCCCGCGACCGCGGGCTCAGCGTGCACACATGGCTGGATTGGGCACACTCCCGAACGCCACCCCATGGGTGCACCGCGAAGGACTTGCCAGCGCCGGACAGTGAGGGCGCCGCCCAGGCCGCGGCGGCGGCCAGACTCGACCCTGAAGCCTATCGGCGGGCATACCCGTACCTCGTCCAACATGTGCCTCACTGCCCGCTGGCACTGGACGGACTCGGTGGCTGGGCTAGCGAGCAACGCGTAGTGGTCTACGACCCAGACGCGGACATCGTCGTCATCTCTACTCCTGACCTGACGTGCCACGTCGGGGACACTAACGAACCGATCTGGCGCGAGACCAAGACCAGCTCCACGATCCCCCCCGACATCGACGCAGCCATGAATCGGTACCCGGCGTTCGCGTTGAACGTCGCCCTCCTGAACGCCGAGCCTCCCGAACACTCCCGCAGCGCCCATGCGGAGTTGGAGGTACTGACGCCTAGCGCTAGCGAAGTCTTCTACGTCTCGTCCACCGACGGCGCGACCGTCGCTCAGGCTCAGCGGCTCGTGGCCGACATTGCCAGCCGGTTCGCCGCTGACTTGATCTTCGAACGCAAGCCAAGTGGCGCCTGCATCAACTGCTCAAGCTACCGCTGGTGCGACCCACCCACTGCGGGCATCCCCCGACAGCCGGAGCCCGAGATCGATGACTGCGAGTTCGTCGGCCACGACGACCCCTTCTAGATGACGTCACCCGAGCTGTCGGACCTGGGTGCTGTACTTCTGACGAGGTCGACATAAGGAGGTGATGACATGGCAGGACGCAAGACGGGTGCCAAGGCAGCGAAGGCTGCGTCGCAGGTGCTACGCGATGGGCGCACCAGCAAGGCCTCGAAGACGGCAGCCGGCTCGGCTCTGAGTCAGCGGGCGCCGAAGTCCGGGAAGCGCGGGAAGTAGGCCGAATGGCCGGGCGCGATCTTCTGCCCCAGCCCCCCCGGGGGATCGCGGGATCGTGACCCGGTCAGGGCCCTCGCCACCCAACTCCGCCGAAGCACCCGAGTCCGTGCTGCCCGCAGCGTCTGCGGCCCGCCGCTGAGTCGCCAACCAGAACCGCGACTCAGTCGTGCCAGCCAGACCGGCCGGCGAGTGCGCATTCGCGTCCTGAAAAGTTGGAAGATTAGGTCAGTCGTCGCACGCGAACCGTTCGGGACATCCCATCGACGTGCATCTTGTCCCCCTCGACTATCACTTCGGGCCGATACTTGTACTGGTAGCAGTAGTAGTACTCCGCTTGCTCCCACACGGAGCCGTTGGTGAGCTTGACGACGGTATGACCGTCCCAGCCCGACCAGGCGCCCTCGATACGTGCTCTCACTGAGCCTCCTCCGTCCACCACGGCGTACGCCGTACTTACCGGAGCTTCCTCCGCAGGTACGACATTTGGGTGCACAGGTTGCTGCGCTGTGGGCGTCGTCGTTGGACGCTGCTGCCCTGATAGCTAGCACGTCACTTCGACAGCTTGACCTCGATGCTGCTTTCAGCGTCGGCTCCGGTCAGTGCTTCGCTGAATCGATCGTAGAAGCGGTCGATCTCGCGGCCTTCTCGAACGTCACCGCCTTGCCGGTAGTAGAAGGTGACTTGCATAGTGGCCCCGCCGTCCGTCCGGGCGATGGTGATGCTCCAATCGGGGACACCCATCTGCCCCTTCTTGTCGAGGTGCCCGAATCCGATCGTGGGCTTCTTGGTGCGCTTGTGCGTATAGAGCCGGTGGCAGTGCTTGCCGGTGATGGTCCGCTTGGGCGGGATGTTCTCGGCCGTGGTGGCCGCGAGGTCGAGGATCTGCTGGTAGCTCAGGCTGGTCGTGATAACGCGGGCCTGGATGCGGGCCTTGTTGCGGCGGTTGAGTCGTCCGAACATGGCGGGTCTACTTCTTGAACCGGTTGCGGTTGGCGAGGGCTTGGAGTACGAGCCCGAGGAGGATCAGCACGAGAAGCCCGACGGCGATGGGCCAGGCGACGAAGAGGACCATGACGAGAGGCGTCCGTTCGGGTTGGTCGGGGCGGGCGGGGGTGTCGGGCTCGGCTACGGGATGAGGGTCCAGGGAATGGCGGTGACGGCGTCGCCGGACTGTTCGGCGGGGGTGAGCGGCTCGTTGGCGTAGATGAGGGCGGCGTTGCTGGCCAGGTCGAGGGAGACGGGGAGTTCCTGGTAACCGACGGTCGAGGTGAGGAAGGTCTGCGCCGTGTGGGCGGGGATCGGGTCCTGGCCGGTGTAGCCGTACTCGGTGAGGGCGTAGTCGTTCTCGGTGTCGAAGTACCCGGTCGCGAGGATGCACCAGCCGGGTTGCCCGACGGGGTGAACGCAGGGGCCGACGTTGAGGGAGTCGTCGGGTGGGAGGCTGGGGCCGCCTTCCAGGGTGGTGACGCGGAGCTTGGCGTAGGCGGTGGTGGTGAGGGCGGCGCCGATGGTGGAGGGTGGGAGCCCGTTCTGGTTCTCGGTGTTGGTCATGGTGCCCCAGATCTCGGGTATGCCGTAGCCGAGGTCGGTCTCGTCTTGGCTGTAGGCGACTCGGGCGCGGCTGACGGTGAAGGTGAAGCCGTTGCGGTTGGTCACGGATGCGGTGCCGCCCGCGGGGGCAGGCGTCTGGTCGACCCCGCCGCTGTCGTCTTCGGTCCCATCGTCGGAGGGTTCAGTCGAGGTGGGTGTGATGACTTCGCCCGGGGGCGGGGGTGCTTGGTAGTTGATGGTGGCGGTGACCTTGGGTAGGTGCAGGAGGGTGTCGGTACAGGCCGTGCTGAGCTGGGCGAGGACGCTCGCGACCTGCGAGTCGTTGCCGGCCTGTCCTTGCGCGTTCTGGTAGACCTGCGCCGCGAGGGAGCGCTGAGCGTCGGGGCCGGCGTGGTCGAAGGCGTTGCAGTAGGAGTTGGTGGTCAGGGGGCCGTCGGCGCTGGGCTCTTTGACGCCGCCGCAGGCGGAGCTGACGGCGGCCACGACTACCAGGACGGCCGTGAGCGCGCAGACGCGCCGGCCGGACCGTCCCGTGGTTCTACGCGCGTCCCACCCCACCTGAACCCTCCCCATATGTCCGTT
>CAXTNT010000002.1:167064-223627 GCA_964245825.1 uncultured bacterium
GGGGGGGGGGGGGGGGGGGGGGGCGTCCATTGACGCCTTTCGGTCCCCACGACAACGGCGCTACGCGAGCCGTCGCCCCGGGACTATCGCACGGCCACGGCGGACAGGGCAAGCGGCTGTGTCCAAGGTGAGTGGCCCCTAAAGCTGCCCTCCGAGCGGTGGCGCACTCTGCCATCCGCGCGCCGACCACGCGGTCGCGGCCCCAGACGTGGCAGTTATCGGCGTGCCTCGCCACCCGAATGCCAAGGTGAAGGGGCGCGGGGACGCCGCTCGGGGGGGGGTTGAGCACGCCCCCGCACCGAGCGCAACGCTACCGGGAAGGCGGATCCCGCTTGCTGTGATCTGATGCACGCTCTCCCGTGAGGGGGGTGCCAGGGTGCTCAAGCAAGGGGCTGAGCGCCCTGGCACTGCCATTCCACCGGGCCCACTGCAGAACTAGGCGGTGGGTAAGACGGGGGCGCATGCCCAGGCTAGATGTGATGGATTGAGACCCAAGACCCCCGTGAATACACGATCACCCATCGATATCTATTTGACCACCGCGACGCGGATCGCGTAGCTTGCCGCGTTGACGCCAGCCGGCCCGGTTGTCACAGATGATATCAGGACCGACCCTGGTCTCTCGCGATGAACTCTGCAGTTCCCACGGGCAGTTTAGTGAAACTGGTATCTTCGCAAACTATGTCTTTCGGGATCCCCTCAGTCTCCTGATCCACTCCAATGTCAATGACTGACGGCGAAGTGCTGTTGCCCCTGACTGATCCTGGAACTGAAACCTGCACACTTTGCTGGACGTGTAAAACTACGACGGGTGTCTCTACGGTCTCGCTTAGAGTCACCGGAGTCGGGGAGTTGGATCGAGGCGTGGACTTGCCGCAGAGCCATTGGACGTGCCCCGAGTGCCCGGACGATGCCTGGTCACCTCCCACAGCCTCACTGCTGCGTACCACACCACCACAGTAGGAACAGGCAAGAAGTGGGATGATCAGGAGAAGTGGCCGGACATCCCATAGCTACCCTCCGATCGCGTTGGGGCTTGAACAGAAGCAAATCTTAGTACCCGGCGCCAGCGAGGCCGTGTGCTTCCGCTCAAGAGCTAGATGTCGGCGCCGCGCTAGCTTGGCTGAGCGCCAAAGCGACACGGTCCTACCCACGGACGTGCGAAGTCGCGCAGTCCTCGCTACGGCGCCGCTGGCCATCCGCCGCAAAGATGACCGACCCTCTATTGAGATGCCGGCCTGAGATGGGCGATTGACTGAGAAGCTTTTAGCAACACGAACCCTTGAACGCTCATGAAGGACCAAGCGTCAACATCGCCGCAACGTCCAGATTCAACCGTGGCCATAGGTAGGAATTGCCTAGTTCGGGCTTGCCCATCGAACGGCCCGGGCACGTCATCATTCTCGGTGCGCCAGTAAAACTGTTCATCGGGATAGGCAGCCAGCTCAGATAGGAGCCTTAAAACGACTTCCACCAGTGTGCCGTAGTCTTCGCCAACCTGAGTCAAACCATCGCCGTCAGTGAGCCAAGCGCTAACTGCGTATTCGAAGCCATCAAATAGGTCGTCGTTCTCAGCTAACCATCGCCGAAAATGATCTGCCGCCGCGAGAATTCGTGGATGCATGATGCTCCAACGGCTGCGACCCTGAATCTCAGAAGTCCGCCCGGCAAGATCCCGCTCCTACCGGTCAGACTCATGATAGGTCAACACCATGTTACCTATTCTACAAGCGGTTAGTCAATGATCACCATCGCCAGGCAACACCGTGGTAGAAGCGGACCTTAAGGTGGCGGAAAGAGGCAAAGACCTCTAGGCATGGTGGTGGAACTACCCGGGGATCGTCCGCCCGAGGAACATTGGTCTCGGCAGCTCCTTCAAGAGGAGGCGGGACGTCATCGAAACGCCAGAGAATCCGCGGCTCGACCGCAAACAGCAAATGATACTCAACCGTTTGCACATCTAATTGACCAATAGTTGCCAAGACGGGCTCATCTGTGCGGGCTTTCGTCTTAGGCGCTAATCTATATTGAAAGCTGGTGCGCTGATCGACGCCTCCCCGCCGTAGTCGCAGGTGCAGCTCCAACGTTCGGTCGTGTAATTGCGTCTGTGATACTAGTTGACAGTTCTCGTAGCCGACCAGCTCGAACTGCTCGTAGTTGGGGGGTGCGGTGTGATTGACCTTGAAGTCCGTTCCCGGACGCTTTGAAATGACATCATAGGTACAGATTGTCGTCTTCAGTATGGCGTCCTCGCCATACTCATAAAGGTAGCGCACACGCTCGACAACCCACTTCGGAGGCACCGAGTCGTTGAGTGCTAGAGATGAAGCGAGCGGCATCAGCAGGATTCGGTCCCAATGTTCGCGAAAGCGTCTGTCACCGCCAAGCGCCGCCAAGTCGAGTTCGAGCGCCACCGCTGCCTCGCGCCGTCTTTCCGTCGCCGGAGTGCCAGCGGTGCTAGCGCCGGCCTCGATCGCGAGAAGACGACCAATCGCAGTGGATAGCTGCCCTCCGGTGACCGACACTGGAGCCAGGCCAGGGCCCCGCAGTACTTGGGCGCCCAGATCCTCCATAGCCAGGGACACAGCACTGACAACGGCCCGCGCTAGGGCTGCCTTGGAGGAGTTGGCGGCGAGATGTGCCCGTACCGCTGGCAGTTGCGTCAGGGCAGGGAAGCGGGACAGGCGTCTGGGGGAGAGGGCGAAGGAGACCAACCGCGTCAGGTCGTCCAAGACCGCTTCCACGTCTGGGCCGTCGTCAACCAAAAGTGACACCAAACCTGCAGCGACAGCGGCTTGTCCTCCCGCTGTCATGGGGGTGTTCCATACCACGCCGACTGAGGAAGGACCAACGACGCGACATGGGCCTCATTGTCCTCCGGCGCCAGACCAAGCTGACCGTTGTCCCTAGCAGCAAAGGCCCTCGCTTCCGTTGCGCTGGGTGCTCGCTGTCATTCTGCCGCCACGTCGCTGCTCGCCATGGCCGCCACTGCCCTGCGTGTGGAGGCCCGCTTGCGGCCCACCCCGTCAAGTGAACTGGCGATGGCCAGCCGTGGTGCTCGCTCGTGAGGGATCGATTCCTCAACCCGAGGCCCCCAGGCTCATCTGTCGCTTCCGCTACGTCTACGCAACCAAGGAGAATTCGTGACTTATAACCTTCCCGACCGCATCGTGACTGGCGGGCTCGGGACAAGACCATCTCGCGAGGCGGCCCGCCTCGCGCAGCAGATACTCGACCGGACGGCCCTGGCCGCCGCGGAGCTACAAGGCGCCGAATACGTCACGGACCGAGCCCTGCACGCGGTGGCCAACATCAGCGACACCGAGGCTCGGCTCCTCACCCGTAGTCCCTTGGCCGAGGCTCGTCTCCAACTCGTGGCTGATACAGGCTCTGGGGTGGTCGCGGCTCTCGTGGCTCGGTACCTCCAATGACCGCGATCCTTGTCGGCACCGGGGTCGCCATCCTGCTGGGGCTCGCTGTACTCGTTCTACTCTCCTGGGCCGAGGGCGCCTATGAGAATCACGAGGCCCGAGCGGTGCTCAGTGCGCACAACCAGGCGCTGGCGACGGTGCTGGAGATCGAGCGCGCGCAGCATGCAACCGAGGTGGCGCTCTATGAAGAGGCCTGGCGTCAGCGGAGTTTGCAGTGATCCGGCAGGCGGTCGTCATCATCGGAATGGCCCTAGTGGTCTGTCTGGCGGTAAAGGGCTTGGCCTGGCTGCTCTGGCCGGCGGTGCCCGTGCTCATCGGCCTGTTGGTCTTTCTTCTCTTCGTGGGTGTGATCACCAACAAAAGATCTTGACTGCTTCCTAACTTACGAAGCATACTTGATCTTGAGGGGCCGGGTATGAGCTCGGCCCCTCTTCTTATGCCTAACCCTGCTTCCTAACCTATGAAGCAAGACGTAGAGGAGGTGTCCGTGACGTTTACAAGCAAAGACCAGCCCGTTCACGTTGAACTTATCCGACGCGACCCAATAGACCTGGAGCGCCTGCTCAAGGCGTTGATCTTGGTTGCGCGCTCTGGCCTAGCGGCAGCGGGTGCCCGTCGAGAGGCCAAGCGATGAGCACGGCCTCGGTTGTTGGCGTCGGCCTCCTCTTGGGTGCGGCTGCAGTCGCAGTTGCAGTTCGGGTCGCCCAAGACCGCCAGGATCGAGACCGGGTGACGCTTGCCCTGTCGTTCCCGCGTGAGGTGGCGCCCGCCGCGGTGGTGTCGTTCCTACGGGGAGCCCACGACCAGGCGCAGGGTCTGTTCGCTCGCTCGTCGCTCGTGTTTGAAACGGTTGCCAGTGAAGGCGCGGTCCTGCATCGCCTCGTCGTTCCGCGACGGACCGCCGATCGCCTCACGGGTGCGCTCGCAGCTGCCATCCCGGGTATCTCCTGGGCCTACGCCGAGGCTGACCAACTCCGCTGGTCCGGTGCCGTGGAGCTCACGATCTCGACGGCCACAACGCGACTACGCACCCGTGAGCATGCGGCGCTGGTGTCGTCGCATCTGTCCGCACTCTTGCCACTCGAGCCGGGTGAGCGTCTCGTCGTCCAGTTCGTCGCGTCGGGGGTGGCGGCGCCCGCCGACGAAGCCTCGCAGCCCGTCAGCTGGCGGCGCCAACTGCCGTTCGCTCTCAGCCGGCCCCCGCGTGCTCAGGTCAGGGCCCGATCCACTCGGCGCATTAGCCCGGAGCCCTCCTTTCGCGTCGCGATGCGTGTCGGTGTGGTAGCCAGCTCGGCTAGTCGCCGACAGCACCTGCTGCGGCGAGCGGTGGCCGGGCTGACGGTAGTGCGAGTGGCCGGCACCCGTGTGAGTGTGTGGCCTCACCCGGCACGGATCGTGCTTCGTCGGCTCAGGCTCCGGACGACGCCGATCACCCCCCTGGCCACGAGCCACCTCGATGGCGGCGAGCTGGCGGTCCTGGTTGGCTGGCCGGTCAAGGACGTCAACGCGCCCGGGCTGTCGCTCCTGCGCTCCCGGCGGCTGCCGGTGGCGGACGCCGTTCCTCGCAAGGGTCGAGTGCTGGGCGAGTCGCTCACCGCGCCGGGCCGCCCCGTCGCTCAAGAGTCATCGGACTTGACCCGTCACACACTGGTGGTTGGGGCAACCGGCGTAGGCAAGTCGACGCTCCTTGGCAACATGATCTTGAGTGACATCGCCGCCTACGGCCGTCGGGCCGTCATCCTTATCGAACCCAAGGGCGATCTCGTCCGAGACGTGCTGAGCCGACTGGAGCCCGATCAGTACCACCGTGTCGCCGTCCTCGACCCGGCTGACCCCAACTTCACCATCGGTCTCAATCCGCTGGCTGGGAAGCACGCTGAGGACCGGGATCTAGCGGTCGACGGGATCTACTCGGTGTTGCGGGAGATGTTCGCCGGCAGTTGGGGGCCGCGGCTCGCCGACCTGCTCTACGCCGGGCTCGTCAGCATCGCCAACGACCCGAACCTGACGCTGGCAGAGCTTCCCAGCTTGTACACGGACCCGGCTTTTCGCACCCGGGTCCTAACCAAGCTGCGCCCGGACGACTGGGCCATCCGTCCCATCTGGGCCTGGTACGACGGCCTGTCGCTGTCAGATCAGCTGGCCGTGGCTGGCCCCGTTCTCAACAAGGTCCGTGCGTGGGTCGCGAGACCCCGAGTGCGTCAACTGCTCGGCGTGGCTCGTCCGCGGTGGTCGATCGAAGACGTCCTTCGCGATGGCGGGGTATTGCTCGTCTCGCTCGGCGCGGGCACGCTCGGCCAGGAGACGTCGCTACTCGTTGGCGCGCTGCTCGTCCACATGCTGTGGGCCGCTATCACGGCGCGCTCGAACGTCCCCTACACGAAGCGGCGCCTCGCGAGCGTCTACCTCGACGAGTGGCAGACCTTTACCCGTCTCGGTGATCTTGGTGAGGCGCTCGCCATGGCCCGCGGCTACGGCGTCGGCCTGACGCTCGCCAACCAGTCGATGCAGCAAATCCCGACCGGCCTGCGCTCGATCGCCATGAGCCAGACCCGAACAAAGATCGTATTCAACGTCTCGTCGGAGGATGCCCCCCAACTGGCGCGGGAGCTGGGCCGCCAGCCCGTTGTCCAGCCGGATGATCTCATCGGGCTCGGCCGATTCGAGGCACTCACCAGTCTTCTGGTCGACAACGAAAGCGCCCCCACCTTCTCGTTGAAGACGCTGCCGCTACCCGCGCCGGTGACGGATGCGGACGTGGCTCGAAGCGCCTCGATGGGGCGCTACGGTCTTCGCCGCGACGAGGTGGAGCAGGCAATCCGAAGCCGGATGGAGCCCGATGAGCCGGATCGAGACATCGGTCGCCGGAGGCGGCCGTGACGAGGCGAGAGTGTCCAGTCGCTCGTCCGCTCGGGTGGGGGCTCTGCGCGCCGATCCGTTCGGGGCACCGCCATGCAAGCGCAGCGACTGTCTCTGCTTTTGAGGTGCTGGCATGAGGCGCATCTCTAGGGCGCAGCTCGTGGCGCTGGCCGACACGCTCTCACCCCGTGACGAGCAGGTCCTCGTCCTCTTCCGACGGCTGCGGGTGGCGACAGCCGCTCAGATCGCGGTTCTCTGCTACCCCGATGGGACGGAGGCGTCGAGCGCACGGATGGCACGACGCACTTTGCGCAAGCTGGCCGATCTGCGGGTCTTGGCCGAACTCCCCTACCGGCCGGGTGGGGTGCGGGCCGGGTCGAAGGCCGCGGTCTTCGCACTTGACGTCGCGGGCCTGCGCCTGACCGATCCGGCAGAGAGGCCATACCGCAGCGTCCGCCGGCCGTGGACGACTACGCCGGCCTTCCTTGCTCATCACCTGGCGGTGACCCAGCTCTACGTGGACCTCGTGGAGCGCGAGCGGCAGAAGGCCTGTGAGGTGATCAGTTTCGTCACCGAGCCGGCCTGCTGGCGGCCGTTCGTCGGCCGGGAGGGGCGGCAGCAGGTGCTCAGGCCCGATGCCTACCTCGTCCTCGGCCTCGGTGACTACGAGCACCACTGGTTCCTGGAGCTCGACCGCGACACCGAAGGGCCGGCCGCCGTCTCGCGCAAGCTGATCGCGGTTCGGGACCACTACCAGCGTCAGTGGGACTCAACGGCAGAAGGCGCACCTGTCGAACCGCGGACCCTATTCCTTGTTCCGACGGACGGTCGCCGCCAGCAGATTGCCGGCCTGGCGCAGCAGACCTACGGCCCGGGCCTGCCCGAGCTCGTCCAGGTGATCGTCCGCGACCGCTTCCCCGCGGCTGTCCTCGCAGACCCGTAGCCCGCACCGACCGACCTCGTCGCGCAACTGCGGCCGTCCAAGTGACAGATCAGCTGTCGCCGGCCGCACCACCGCGAGGAGGCATCCATGACCACCCAGACCGACCGCACCGAGCAGATGCACGCGCTCGTCAAGGCGTTGGTCGAGCAGACCGCCGAGCTGCGAACCACGGAGGGCTGGCAGCGCTGGCTCAAGTTCGCCTCAAGTTTTCGCCACTACTCCCTGTCGAACCAAATGCTGATCTTGAGTCAAAGGCCGGATGCGACGCAGGTCGCTGGCTTCCGGCACTGGCGCAAGCTCGGCCGTCACGTCCGCAAGGGCGAGCGGGGCATCGCCATCTACGCACCCACCAGTCGGCGGGTACGTCCAGAGGACGACAGGGACGAGAGCGTTCGCCGCATCGTCACTGGCTTTCGGCTGGTGCACGTCTTCGACGTCGCCCAGACCGAGGGCGCTGCGCTCCCCACCTGGGAGCTACCCGCTGTTCAGGTCGATCACGAGACCCTCCTCTGCCGCGTGGCGGAGGCCGCGACGGCCCAAGGCCAAGCGATTCGGCTGGCGGATCGTGATGCCGCAGGCGAGGCGAGGGGTTGGTTCGAACCAGCCACCGGGCTGATCTATCTGGTCCGCGGCTACCCCGCGGCCGGTCAGCTGCGGACGCTGCTACACGAACTGGCGCACGCTAGCGACGTGGGTCGAGCGCTCCGAACCAGAGCCGAGTCCGAACTGCTGGCTGAGGCCGCCGCCTACGTCGTCGGGGTGGGACGGCTCGGCATGGGGATGGAGGATGCGTCGGCTACCTACGTTTCCTCTTGGGCCCGGTCCCTCAACGACCTCGCCAAGCTCGCCGGCGATGTCGTGTCGGTGGCGCGTGTGGTGGAGCGGCTGGTAGAGGCCGCCCTTCCGACCTCCAGCGACACGAATCGTCCGCACGAGCGGACGTCAGACATCTGCACGCTCATGCAGTTCGAGCCGGAGCGGCTGGACTAGAGCAACAGGGCCGGGGATGGTTCCGCTATTCCTGGCCTACTATTCATTGCGGCGTTCACTGCTGTGGTGACCAAGCCGAGACGGACATCATCGCGATATACTGCGGCACCGTGCGAATGTCCTCCACCTTCAATAGAACGATAACCCCGCCGCTCGTCTGCAAGCAGTAGCTACTGCCCCTGACGAGAGTTGCGCTTCCGTTGGATGGATTCCGCGTTATGTCCGTGGCGCACTGGGTCGGATCTTGAATCGGACCGGCTAGTGGCTCGCTGAGCTGCGAATTGCTGACTTTCACGGTCTGCTCGTCCACGGCGCAATTGTCGAGCGTGAGGTCCCATTTGCTTGGATCTTCAAGAAGAGTTTCGACGCCGGTCGACACGTCGGGTCCCGCCGCATTGGAAAAGCTAATAACTGTTGAGCCAGCGCAGCTCCCACCGGGAGCTGATATGTGGACGCTTTGGTAGATCGGATCGAACGGTTCTGCCGGTGTGCTTGGAAGGTTGGTCGATGCCGAAGATGGGAGAGGGGCTGTCGGCGTAGATACCAAAGGCTGCGGCTGATGACTGAGTGAAGTTGCAGGTCCAGTCCGCCGGTCTCCTAGAATCCAGCCATGAATGCCAAAGACAGTGTTTTCACCAAAGCTAAGAATCGGTATCAATACAAGGAGAAACGCGAAGAGCTGAAGTGGTCCAGGGAGGCGGCTATAGAAGTAGGCTAGCCGTGTCAGAGGCCTTATCCCCGAGGTCGGGGGGCCCGAGAGCTGTTCATCGGAATACACGACGGGCAACTTCGGCATGTCAGCTCCTTGCTCAGTGCCGGAACATTACCAAAGCTGGGTCCACTGCGCCATGGGCTGTCATCTGGAGCGTTGGCAGGGGGAAAAGCAGCTCCCCGTGGTGGGTACGACGCCAGACCTCGGGAAGTCAAAGGGCTCTTGCTTCCTAATCTATGAAGCAAGCTGTATGATGAGTGCAAGGGAGGTACGAAATGAAGGATGAGCTCAATGAACTGGGCCGCTTCGTGCGGCAGGCACGGGTCGCGCTCGGACTGACCCAGCGAGACTTGGCGGAGCGGCTCGGCGTCTCGGCCGGCCACTACGCCAAGATCGAGGCCGGTTACGACGAGGCTTTGCCGAGCCCGCGAATGACGCTGCGCCTGTCTCGGGTCTTGGGCGTCGACTACGAAGAGCTTTATGCCTTCCGACCAGAGCCTACCGAGGAGCTTCCAGAACTCCCGGTGTATCTACGTAGTCGCTATGGCCTGACCGGCGAGGCGGCCAGCGAGGTCGAGACCTACGTCCGGGAGCTACAAGCAAGATCAACTAGCAAGAAAGGAGGCGACGATGGCAGCAGGCACTCTCGCTCAACTTAGAGAATTAACCCCGTACCGGGCGCTCAGCCCCGATGAGGCGCAGCGAATCGCGGAGCTCCAGGCCACGCGCCTTCTCCTCATCTCTGGAGTCACGGAGCCGGCCATCCCGGAGACGGTGATCACGCGGCTGCCGCGCGTCCAGGTCGAACGGCTCAGCCTGCCTGTGTCGGGCTCGTCCCACTGGGTATCGGGCCGCTGAATCGTCGCGCTGAACGCCAACGAGGCCTACGTGCGCAACCGCTGGACCTTGGCTCATGAGCTCAAGCACATTCTGGATCACCCCTTCATCGACCGGCTCTATCCCGATCTGATCCATCAGGACGCGCGTCGTCGGGCCGAGCGTGCGGCGGACTACTTCGCGGCGTGTCTGCTCATCCCGCGCCCGATGCTGAAGCGGCTCTGGGGCAATGGGACTCAGGACGTGGAGGCGCTCGCTGACGTCTTCGCGGTCTCAACGCAGGCCATGAGCTACCGCCTCCAGCAGACCGGCCTTGCCGAGCCGACTTCTCGCCACTACTACCGGTCTCCCTCGGCCGTTCAGGCTGCGGCATGAAGACGGCTCTCGTCTACCTCCGCGTCTCGACGGCCAAGCAGGTCAACAAGGAGGTGGACCCGGACGGCATCAGCCTGCCGGTGCAGAAGCAGTACGTCGAGCATCGATCGACTGAGCTGGAAGCACTGATCGAGGAGTACTTCATCGACCGTGGCCAGTCCGCCCGGACCACGCGCCGGGATGAGTTGCAGCGAATGCTGAAGCGGCTGCGGGAAGGGCCGCCCGTTGACTACGTCATCGTGCTGTCGATCAACCGACTGGCTCGCGACGTCGGCGACTTCGACCGCATCTGGGACGACGTCATCACGCGCTCGGGTGCGCAGCTGATCTCGGTGCTTGAGACGTTCGACAACTCTCCTTCTGGCCGGTTCATGGCCCATGTACTAGCGGCAAAGGCTGAGTACGACTCGGCGCAGACGTCTGAACGCGTCGTCATGGGCATGGCTCGCAAGGCCCAGATCGGGGGCACGGTCGGGAGGGCGCCCATCGGATACAGCAACGCCACCAACATGATCGACGGTCGTCCGGTCAAGCTGGTCGAGATCGACGAGACTCGCGCTCCGCTGATTCAAGAGGCCTTCCAGCTGTACGCCACCGGTGACTGGAATCTGGTCCGCCTGACCGAGCACCTATCGGACCGGGGCTTACGCACTCGCGCCACCATCTCGCAGCCCGAGAAGGAGCTGGCGCTCAGCCAACTGGGCAAGATCCTCCACAACCCGTACTACGTCGGAGACGTGGTGGTGAAGGGCGTGACCTATCAAGGCCGGCACACGCCACTGATCGGGCGCGACGTCTTCGAGCGCGTTCAGGCCGTCTTCTCGGCCCATGACGCCAGCGGCATTCGCACCCGTCGCCATGACCACTGGGCGAAGGGGCTGGTCTTCTGTGGAGACTGCGGCGCCCGCATGACACTCGCAGTTGCGCGCGGGAAGTATGTCTACTGGCTCTGCATGGGCCGAAACCGGGGCGAGGGCTGCGAGATGCCCTACACGGCGGTCGAGCGCGTCGATGAAGTGGTGGTCCGCGAACTGGAGCGCTGGCGGCTCGACCCTCAAGACATCGCGGCCGGCCGCGCGGACCTCGCCGTTTTCTTGGGCGAAGAGCGGTCGGGGCTCCTGCAGACCATCAAGACACAGCGGCGGCGCCTCACCTCTCTCGACGACGAACGCACTCGGTTGTTGCACCTTCATTTAGAGGGCGCAATCGACAAGGACCTGTTGATGCGTGAACAGAAGCGGGTCACGAAGGAGATGGGTCAGGCGGACGGCATCCTTCAGGCAGCTGAAGCAACCCTGGGTGACGAGGAGCGGACCTACGACTACGCCGCGTCACTCTTGCTCGAACCTGGCGCACGGTTCGCTGCACTGGCTAACGACGAGGCGCGTCGACAGGTGGCGCTTGCGCTCGTGTCGCGCATCAAGCTCTCGTCCACCGCGGGCTCGTCGGTGACGGTGCGGTCTGAGATCACGTTGCTGCACGCTGCCGTTAAGGAGGCAGGAGGAGCCCGATACGAACGACGGCGGACCGCCATAGTCGAGAACAAGATCTCTACTGAGGGTCTGGACGATTGGCTGACCAGCCTAGAGCCGGGCGATCCCGACCGGGTTCTCGTCGGGGTTGGAAGCTCGCCTGAAGAGCGTGTTCCACTAAATAACTTCTGGAGCGGGTGACGAGAATCGAACTCGCACTGTCAGCTTGGGAAGCTGATGTTCTGCCATTGAACTACACCCGCGGGAGACCAGACACTACCGTCCGGCGCGCGCCTGCCAGCGGCTAGCCTCGGGGCCGTGCTGCTCTCCGACCGCGACATCCGAGCCGAGATCGAGGCCGGCCGGGTCCGGCTCGAGCCGTGGGACCCGACGCTGCTCCAGCCCTCGAGCGTGGACCTGCGGCTCGACCGCTACTTCCGTACGTTCGTGAACCACCGCTACACCCACATCGACCCGGCCACCCAGCAGGACGAGCTGACCAAGGCCGTGGAGACCGCCCCGGACGAGCCCTTCGTCCTGCACCCGGGCGAGTTCGTGCTCGGCTCCACGTACGAGGTGATCACCCTCCCCGACGACGTCGCCGGCCGACTGGAAGGGAAGAGCTCGCTCGGCCGGCTGGGACTGCTCACCCACTCCACCGCCGGGTTCATCGACCCGGGATTCTCCGGGCACGTGACGCTCGAGCTGTCCAACGTCGCCAACCTCCCGATCATGCTGTGGCCGGGCATGAAGGTCGGCCAGCTCTGCCTGTTCCGGCTGTCCTCACCGGCGGAGCACCCTTACGGCTCGCCGATCTACGGCTCGCGCTACCAGGGCCAGAGCGGGCCCACACCGTCCCGGTCGTTCCAGAGCTTCCGCCGCGGGCTGGACTGAGACTGAGGGTGTGGTGAGCCGCGGCCGGCTGGCTTGACCGGGACGTCGGTCGTTTCGACTCAGGGCAGGTGCCCCGCGCCGCCAGCCGATCCGCGGCCAGCGATCTCACCTCCGACATGGTCACAAGTCTGACTAATTGGCGACCACGTCCATGGGGCTCTCCGGAGGTTGCGCGCCGGTTGGCCGTGCCTATCCACCCGCTTGGACTGAAGAGTGAGGCCTCCGGCCGCTCAGGTGACGGTGATCGGGATCGTCTGCAACCGGGTCTGGCTGTGGTCGGGGTTGGCCCGGAACAGGCCCAGCGTGTGCGGTCCCGCGGGCACCGCCACAGCCAGCTGCACGGTCTGCTCCCCGAAGCAGCCCGCCAGGCCGTCGGACTCCACCAGCAGCTGGGTCTCGTCCCGCGGCACCCCCGGGTACGGGGTCCCCGTCACCTGCCCCTGCGCATCGACGGTCACCGCCTGCACGTCGAGGTACACCACGTACGTGCCGGCCGACGGCCCGGTCACGGCGATCTTCACGAAGCCACCGACGGGGAAGCTGGTGCCGCGGATCGCGAAGGCGGGTGTCGTGCAGGACTTCGCCAGCCCGGACGCCGCGTTGCTGCCGCTGTGCACGACCCGGACGACCGCCAGCACGGCGAGCACCGCCAGCAGCGCGTACAGGAAGCGGCGGTTGGGCCGGTAGAGGCCGCGCCGCCCCGGGTCCTCCGGCGCCGGCAGACCGAACCGGCCGCGCCGGGTGATGGGATCGTCCGCCGGCGGCCCAGGTCGCCGGCTGTCAGCCGGCGTCGCCGTCGCCCGGCTCGTGGGGTGGCTGCTCACCTGAGTCGCCGTCGGCGGCCACCGGCTCGCTGCTGCCGGCAGTGGCCGCCGCCTGCGGCTCGGTGGCGTCGGCATCCGGGGCGTAGGCGGGCTCCGAGCTCGCCGGCTCCTGCTCGGTCGAGGTGACCGCGCCGGCGGTCGCGGCCAGCTGCGGGGTGTCGGCGAGCGCGGTCTCGTCGGGGGTGTCGCCGACGGGCGCCGTACCCGGGTCGCCGGCGCCCACGAGCGCGGGCCGCCGCGCCGGGGCGAGCGAACGGGCCAGGATCTGCGTGACGTCCAGGACCTCGACCTCCTCGCGCGCCGAGCCGTCCTGCTTCTTGGCGGTCACCGCGTCCGACAGCATCACGAGGCAGAACGGGCAGGCGGTCGAGACGAAGTCCGGGTCGAGAGCCAGCGCCTCGTCGACGCGCTCGACGTTGACCCGCTTGCCGATCTTCTCCTCCATCCACATCCGCGCACCGCCTGCGCCGCAGCAGAAGCCGCGTTCCTTGCAGCGGTGCATCTCCTGCTGGCGCAGGCCCATCACCGCGGACAGGACCTCACGCGGCGGCGTGTAGACCTTGTTGTGCCGGCCCAGGTAACAGGGGTCGTGGTAGGTCACGAGACCTTCGACGGGCGTCACCGGCGTCAGCGCCCCGGTGTCGACCAGGTGCGCCAGCAGCTGGGTGTGGTGGATGACCTCGTACTCCCCCCCGTGCTGCGGGTACTCGCGGTTCAGCGTGTTGAAGCAGTGCGGGCAGGTGGCGACGATTTTCTTGGCGCCGATGCCGTTGAGCACCTCCACGTTCTGCTGCGCCTGGCCGAAGAACACGTACTCGGCGCCGAGCCGGCGGGCCGGGTCGCCGGTGCAGGACTCCCCGTCGCCGAGCACCGCGAACTCGACGCCGGCCAGGTTCAGCAGCTCCGCGAACGCCTTCGTGACCTTCTTGGAGCGGTCTTCGATCGCGCCCGCGCAGCCGACCCAGTAGAGGTACTCGACCTCGTCGGGGATGGTCTGGCCGGGCTTCACCACCCGTACCTCGAAGTCGACCTCCTCGATCCAGTCGTTGCGCGTACGCGGGGACACACCCCACGGGTTGCCGTTGTTCTCGATGTTGCGGAGCATCACGCCGGCCTCGCTCGGGAAGGCCGACTCGATCAGCACCTGGTAGCGGCGCATGTCCACGATGTGGTCGATGTGCTCGATGTCGACCGGGCACTGCTCGACGCAGGCCCCGCAGGTGGTGCAGGACCAGAGCACGTCCGGGTCGATCACCCCGCCGTCGGCGACCGGCCCGACCAGCGCGCGCTCGGCCTCGCGGGTCACGGACTCGGGCAGGCCCGCGCGGTCGTCCTCGGCCGTCAGCAGGTACGGGGCCTTGGCGAACGCATGGTCGCGCAGGGTGGTGATCAGCAGCTTGGGCGAGAGCGGCTTGCCGGTGTTCCACGCCGGGCACTGGGACTGGCACCGGCCGCACTCGGTGCACGTCGCGAAGTCCAGCAGGCCCTTCCAGGTGAAGTCCTCGACCTTGCCGACGCCGAAGACGTCGTCCTCGCCGGGGTCCTCGAAGTTGATCGGCTTGCCGCCGGAGGTCATCGGCAGCAGCTCGCCCAGCCCGTCGGGGCGCCGGGAGAAGGTGACGTTCAACGGGGCCAGGAAGATGTGCAGGTGCTTGGAGTAGACCACCAGCACCAGGAAGCCCAACACCACCGCCAGCTGCAGCAGGATGAAGGTCGTCTCGACCCAGTGGTTGTAGGAGCCCGTGCCCAGCAGCTTGGACACGCCGTAGGAGAAGTAGGAGTACTTCGGCGACGGGTCGGTGTACGGGAAGTGGCCGGTGTTGATCTGCGCCCCGCGGTAGACCACGAGTGTCACGACGACCATCGAGATGAGGAACAGCACCATCCAGGCGGCGCCGGTGTGGCTGCCGAAGAAGCGGCTGCGGCGTCCGAGGCGGTGCGGGTCGCGGTCGACCCGGATCACCGCGAAGGTGGCGACGCCCACCAGGACGAGCGCCGCGAACGTGTCCTCCAGCGTGCCCAGCCAGGCCTCCTGACCGAAGCCCGCCCAGTCGGCCTTGAACAGTGCCGCGTACGACTCGACGATCGTCAGCCCGAGCACGAGGAAGCCCCAGAACGTCACGAAGTGGGCCGCGCCGGGGACGGACCACTTCAGGAGCTTGCGCTGGCCGAAGACCTCCGGGACCTGCTTGGCCAGGCCGGCCGGCAGGTTCGCGAGCCGGTCGGGGGCGGGCTGGCCGGAGCGGGCCAGCCGCAGCAGGAACAGCAGCCGGTTGCCGGCGATGGCGAACGCCACCACCGTCAGCCCGAGGCCGACGCCGAGACGCACTGCGGACACGCGTTCCTCCTCGCGCCGTGGCCCCGGGGTCGGGTGCGGGCCGCGCCACGATAACCGCCCGTCGCGTCCTAGGCCGGGTGAGCCCGGGCGTCAGCCGGCAGGCGCGATCCGCCGCCAGGAACTTCGGGCGGCCAGTGCGACGAGCAGGCTGACGAGCGCCAGTCCCACGATGATCACGACCTCGAACGATCCGTCGTGGTGGTCCGGGTCCCAGCCGGTGAGGCCCTCGATCCAGTCTCGCCAGAAGATGGTGAGCACTGCCAATGCTCCGGCCACGACTGCCGCGACGGACTCGACGTACGCGATCGTCCTGGGCCTGATGCTCTTCATTCGGTCTCCCTGCGCTGTGGGCCGCTACTCGATGACGCCCGGATCGGGCTGTGGATAGGGCATGGCTCCGAGGCAGCCGTCGAGCAGCGGATGGACCGTCCACTGGTTCGAGGGATCCGCCTGGAGCGCGGCCGAGCCCGGCGTCCGGTTCTGCGCGAACTGGGCATCCAGCCGCCCTTGGATGTCGATGAGCTTTCCGGGCCAGTCGCCCGCCCCGAGCTGGCCCTGGGTGGCCTGGCCCAGCTTCACCATGAAGTGCAGCGGGTGGAGCTCGTTCCAACCGTCGTGGAACGAGTCGTAGACCCAGCGGCCGTAGACGTAGGCGAGATCGACTTCGGCGTCGGGATCCTGCGCGGTGTCGTAGGGGTTGAAGGAGCCGCCCCACCCGCCATCGGCCGGGGGGCTGGCGTCGTCGTGCTGCAGTGCCGGACCTCCGAAGAGGAAGGCGAGGAAGGCGAGGATGGTGAGGACGAGCGACACGATCGAGCCGATGACGGGGATGGCGCTCGCGATGGCGGCTGCGACGAAGACACCGAACAGGACCCACAGCAGGGTGCGCAGGTCGTAGATCCCCGGACCCTCGATCTCGCAGTGCAGCAGGAAGTGTTGGGACGAGCCGCCACCGGGCTGCGGGCTTGGTTCGTCACCGGACTCGACGTCCTGTCCGACGAAGGTCAGGTTCAGGGCGGACATCGTCTGCTGCGGGATGATCCGCTCCACCTGGCCCTGGACGGTCGCGTAGGGCACCGCCGGGACGAGCGGCGCAAGGGTCGGCCAGGCGGCTTCCAGGTCGCTCTCGGCCGAGGCCGACCACTGCTCCGCCACGAACGACGTCGGCAGTTCGTCGGCGGGTACGAACGGCCACAGCAGCAGGTTGAAGCTGTAGTCGGTGTCGTAGTCCCCCAGCGCGAAGGCGTCGAGGGAGGCCACCGGCGGCTCGAGGTGATAGATCGCTCCGATGGCGCTGTGGTCACCGCCGAGGCAGATGAGTCGGACGTTCAGCCACCAGCTGCAGAAGACGATGCCGCCGAGGCACGCGGTCGCCAGCAACGCGGCGACGCCGGGAATCCACGCGCCGGCCAGCGCAGCGGCGACGAGCGCCACCAGTCCGCCGGCCGGCAGCAGGGCCACCGCCCAGGTCGGGAGCGGGTAGTAGTCCAGCGGCGAGGAACACTGGGTCCACGACGGGAACTCGTTCATGCCGGCACGTCGACCAGCAGGGTCACGCCGCCGAAGGGGCCACCGTCGTCGATGGCCGTGACGTTGAACGGCATCGAGCCCACGAAGCCCGGCGGCGGGGTGATCGCGGCGGTCACGAGCTGCTCGAAGCCCGGGTCGAGATCGAACCGCTCCGGCGTCAGCGCGACCTCCCAGCCGCTCGCGACCGGCACCGACTCACGGCCCAGGGCGGGACGCTCCTTGGCTACCCGGTCGCAGGTCGGCAATGGGGGGATCGCGTACGAGTCCACGGCGAATTGCACGCGTCGGGCCCGCGGTCCGCGATGGTTGCCGACGGTGAAGTGGAACGCCGCCGGGCTAGCGGGCTGAGCCACGTCGGTATTGCGCTGACCGAGATTGTTCAGCCAGTTGCTGTCGTCCGGCGGGTTCAGCAGGACCTGGATGCAGTAATGCCCGAGGACGGCAGGCGTGGTCCAGGTGACGGACGCGAAAGCGGGGCAACCAGGGAGGCCCTTCGCGTTGAGGTCGACGGTCGCCGAGCCGATGGAGTGCGACACGGTGCCCATGCCGAACGACAGGTAGGAGAACTCCACGTCGAGATCCATGACCGGAATGTCCAGCGAAGCGTTCCAGATCCTCGCGACGACGGTGTACGCAGTCGAGGCGTGCAGGTCGTGAGGGTCGACGGGGTTGGTTCCGTCAAAAAGGAAGATGTCCGGGTTGTCCCAGGTCACCGGAAGCCCGAGGCCCATCAAGTACGACTGCGAATAGAGGAACGGATCCGGTTTGCGTAGAGCCGGCGGGCAGGGTTTGCAACGGTTGTCCTTTTTCTGCCCCAGGAAGAAGCGCAGCAGATAGGACACAAGCCGCACCACGGCCCGCAGGAATGTCACCCGTCACCGCCGCGTCGAGGGCTTGCCGAATCCCGGCTACTGCCGGAACCGCCCAGCCGGTGTGATTGCGAAGGGGGAATATGGCACCGACCCGCGGGGTGCTGCAAGGGGGTCACGGCTTGGAACGCGGCCGACAGCCGCGTTAGAGGTGCCGGCCGACCCAGTGCACGAGCGGGAAGACCACCAGTGGCGCCGTCGCGGTGACCAGCCCGAGGGCGAGCAGCCCGGCCAGCAGCCGGACCCGTGCGCCGGGCCGGCCGTCCGCCCGCCGGAGTCGGGGGCTGCGGGCGGTGGTCACGCCGGTCACCGTACGGGACGGGTCCCGGGCGTGCGCTTGAGCCGATCGAAATCAATACCTTGAGTCGGGAAGACTCAACCCGAGTGGACGGTTGGGACGGGTGGAGTCACACTGAGCCCGGGCCGCACATTCGATCCAGCGGCCTGCCACCACGAGAAAGGTCACTTCCCATGGCACGAGCGGTCGGCATCGACCTCGGCACCACCAACAGCGTCGTCAGCGTCCTCGAAGGCGGTGAGCCCACCGTCATCGCGAACGCCGAGGGCTCCCGCACGACGCCGTCGGTGGTCGCGTTCAGCAAGAACGGCGAGGTGCTGGTCGGCGAGGTCGCCAAGCGCCAGGCCGTCACGAACATCGAGCGCACCATCCGCTCGGTGAAGCGGCACATGGGCGAGAACGACTGGCGCTTCCCGGAGAGCGGGAAGATCGACGGCAAGACCTTCAGCCCGCAGCAGATCAGCGCCTTCATCCTCGCCAAGCTCAAGCGGGACGCGGAGTCCTACCTCGGCGACACGGTCACCGACGCGGTGATCACCGTCCCGGCGTACTTCGACGACGCCCAGCGCCAGGCCACCACCGAAGCCGGCACGATCGCGGGCCTCAACGTGCTGCGGATCGTGAACGAGCCGACCGCGGCCGCTCTCGCCTATGGGCTGGACAAGGGCAACAAGGAGCAGACGATCCTGGTCTTCGACCTGGGCGGCGGCACCTTCGACGTGTCGCTGCTGGAGATCGGCGACGGCGTCGTGGAGGTCAAGTCGACCTCCGGTGACACCCACCTCGGCGGCGACGACTGGGACCAGCGTGTCGTCGACCACCTCGTCAAGACCTTCAGCGGCCAGCAGGGCGTCGACCTGTCCAAGGACAAGATGGCCCTGCAGCGACTGCGCGAGGCGGCCGAGAAGGCCAAGATCGAGCTGTCCGGCTCGACCGAGACCACGATCAACCTGCCGTACATCACGGCCTCCGAGAACGGTCCGCTGCACCTCGAGGTGAAGCTCAGCCGCTCGGAGTTCCAGCGGATGACGCAGGACCTGCTCGACCGGACGAAGGCGCCGTTCCACGCCGCGATCAAGGACGCCGGCATCTCGGTGGACAAGATCGACCACGTGGTGCTCGTCGGTGGCTCGACGCGCATGCCCGCGGTGACCGAGCTGGTCAAGGAGCTCACCGGCGGCCAGGAGCCCAACAAGGGCGTCAACCCGGACGAGGTCGTCGCGGTCGGCGCGAGCCTGCAGGCCGGCGTCCTCAAGGGTGAGGTCAAGGACGTCCTGCTGCTCGACGTGACCCCGCTGTCGCTGGGCATCGAAACCAAGGGCGGGGTGCTGACCGCGCTCATCGAGCGCAACACCACGATCCCGACCAAGCGATCCGAGGTCTTCACCACGGCCGACGACAACCAGCCTTCGGTACAGATCCAGGTGTACCAGGGCGAGCGGCCGATGGCGGCCGACAACAAGCGGCTCGGGATGTTCGAGCTGACGGGCCTGCCGCCCGCCCCGCGCGGCGTCCCGAAGATCGAGGTCACGTTCGACATCGACGCCAACGGCATCGTCCACGTCAGCGCCAAGGACATGGGCACCGGCAAGGAGCAGTCGATGACGATCACCGGCGGCAGCGCCCTGCCCAAGGACGACATCGAGAAGATGGTGCGCGAGGCCGAGGAGTTCGCCGAGCAGGACAAGGCGCGCCGCGAGGAGGCCGACACCCGCAACGCCGGTGAGCAGCTCGTGTTCGCGACCGAAAAGTTCCTCGCCGAGAACGGCGAGAAGATCCCGGCCGAGACCAAGGGCGAGGTGGAGACCAAGCTCTCCGACCTCCGGGGCGCGCTCGGCGGCAGCGACGCCGCGGCCATCAGGACCGCGGCCGACGAGCTGTCGCGCGCCTCGCAGGCCATGGGATCGGCCATGTACGCCGGTGCCGAGGGCGCGGCGTCCGCGACCGGCGGCCCGAGCGGCGAGGCCGGAGCGGCCGACGACGACGTCGTCGACGCCGAGGTGATCGACGAGGAGAGCCAGTGACGGCCGACCTGCCCGAGCCCGAGCAGCCGGTCGTCCGCGACAAGCGGCGGTTCAACCCGGACGGGTCGGTGCGCGAGACCGACCCGGCCGGGGCACCGACGCCGGCCGCAGCGGTCCCGGCGCCGCCCGCCGCCGCCGTCCCGCCGGCCGCTGACCCAGAGGTCGCGGAGCTGACCGACACCCTGCAGCGGCTCAAGGCCGAGTACGACAACTACCGCCGTCGTACCGAGAAGGAGAAGCAGGCGGTTGGCGATTTCGCGACCGCCCAGGTGCTGAGCCTGCTGCTGCCGATGCTCGACGACGTCGAGCGGGCGCGGGCGCACGGCGACCTCACCGGCGCGTTCGCGGCGGTCGGCGACGCCCTGACGGCCGTCGTCACCAAGCTCGGGCTGGAGCGGTACGGCGAGGCCGGCGAGGTCTTCGACCCGCAGGTGCACGACGCGGTGATGACCGCCGCCCCGGTCGCCGGGGCCGAGACCACCGTGGTGTCCGAGGCGTTCCGGCCCGGGTACCGCTTCGGGGGCCGAGTGCTCCGACCCGCACAGGTGGCGGTGGCCGAGCCTGCCCCGACGCCGGCCGCGGCGCCGGACACGGGTGGCGGTGGAACGGCGAGCGACCCGGCGGGCGAGGCATGAGCGCGGCGGACAACGTCGAGAAGGACTTCTACGCCGCTCTCGGTGTCCCGAAGACCGCGTCCGCCGCCGAGATCAAGAAGGCCTACCGCAAGCTCGCGCGTGAGCTGCACCCCGACAAGAACCCCGGCGACGACGCGGCCGAGGCGCGCTTCAAGTCGGTCTCCGAGGCCTACGACGTGCTTTCGGACGACAAGCGCCGCAGCGAGTACGACGAGGCGCGCGCCCTGTTCGGCAGCGGCGTCCGGCGCCCGGCCGGCGGAGCGGCGGGAAATCCTTACGGCACAAGCACGTTCGACCTGGGCGACCTGCTCGGCAACAGCGGCGGCAACCTCGGCGACGTGCTCGGCGGCCTGTTCGGGGGCGGTCGGCAGCGGGGCGGAGCCCGGGGCGAGGACCTGTCCGCCTCGGTGACGGTCGACCTGCGCTCGACGCTCGTCGCCCAGGAGGTCAACGTCAGGCTGCCCGGCGGGGCGCCCTGCGACGTCTGCCGCGGCAGCGGCGCCGCGCCCGGTACCGCTCCGCACGCCTGCACGGTGTGCGGCGGCAGCGGCATGACCACCTCCAATCAGGGCGGCTTCGCCTTCGCCGCGCCGTGCGCCGCCTGCCGCGGTCAGGGCCAGGTCGTGGACACGCCGTGCCCCGCGTGCGCCGGCACCGGCAGTCGGGAGCGGGTGCAGAAGATCCGGGTTCCGGCCGGCGTCCGCAGCGGCCAGCGGCTACGGGTGCGCGGGCGCGGCACCGCGGGCGCCCGCGGTGGGCCGGCCGGCGACCTGGAGGTCACGGTCCGCGTCACCACCGACGCGGTCTTCGGGCGGGACGGCGACGCGCTCACCCTGACCGTCCCCGTCACGTTCCCGGAGGCCGCTCTCGGCACCACCCTGCGGGTTCCCACCCTCGACGGCACGGTGACCCTCAAGGTCCCCGCCGGGACCACCTCCGGACGGCGGCTACGGGTCCGTGAACGCGGCTTCCCGGGGCCGGGGGGCGTACGCGGTCCGCTGCTCGTGACCGTCGAGGTGGCGGTCCCGCAGAAGCTGACCGGCAAGGCCAGAGAGGCCCTGGAGGCGTACGCGGCGGAGGAGACGGCCGACCCGCGGGCGCACCTGACCGACCTGGCGGGCGGTCGGCCGTGACCGAGGGTGGCCTGTCGGAGCGCCCGGTCTACGTCATCAGCGTGGCCGCCGAGCTGGCCGGCATGCACCCGCAGACCCTCCGCGGCTACGACCGGCTGGGCCTGGTCGTGCCGGGCCGCGCCGGCCGCGCCCGTCGCTACTCCGACCGCGACGTGGCGCTGCTGCGCGAAGTCGGTCGGCTCTCGGCCCAGGAGGGCGTCGGTCTGGCCGGCATCCGCCGCATCCTTGAGCTGCGGCGTGAGGTGGCCGCCCTGCAGGCTCAGCTGCAGGAACTCGAGGTCGACCTCGCCCGGGCGCAGGCGGACGCCAGGGCCGCGAGCGACGCGGCCGTGCACGCGCACCGCGTCGCGACCCGCCGCGAACTCGTCCCGCTGCGCGAGCAACCGGGCACGAGCGTCGTGCTCTACCGGCGTCGCAGGCGCTGACAACCCTTTTCCCGCAAGAACTCTCGCAAGGACGACGGCATGGACGCATCGAACCTGACCACCAAGAGCCGCGAGGCGCTGTCCGCGGCCGTGACCCGCGCCGCCACCACCGGCAACCCCGAAGTGGACCCGGCGCACCTGCTCGTCGCGCTTCTCGCCGACACCGAGGGCGCAGCGCTCGGCGTGCTCGGCGCCGCCGGCGCCGACCCCGCCGTCGTGGCGCGCGGTGCCGAGTCCCTGGTGGGCCGGCTGCCCGCCGCGCGCGGCGCCACCGCGGCCGCGCCGAACCTCGGCCGCGCGCTGCTGACCGTGCTGGAGAGCGCCGCCAAGGAGGCAGCGCAGCTGCACGACGACTACGTGTCCACCGAGCACCTGCTCGTCGCGCTGGCCGCCGACGGCGGCCACGACGTCCGCGGCCTGCTGCCGCCGAAAGACGCCCTGCTGCAGGCATTCACGGCCGTACGCGGCAACCGCCGGGTGACCAGTCCCGATCCCGAGTCGACGTACCAGGCGCTGGAGAAGTACGGCGTGGACCTGACCGAGCGGGCCCGCGCCGGTGAACTCGACCCGGTGATCGGCCGCGACGTCGAGATCCGCCGGGTCGTGCAGGTGCTGTCCCGGCGTACCAAGAACAACCCGGTCCTGATCGGTGAGCCGGGGGTCGGCAAGACAGCCATCGTCGAGGGGCTGGCGCAGCGGATCGTGGCCGGCGACGTGCCCGAGTCGCTGCGCGACCGGCGGGTGATCTCGCTCGACCTCGGCGCGCTCGTCGCGGGGGCGAAGTTCCGGGGCGAGTTCGAGGAACGGCTCAAGAGCGTGCTCGCCGACATCGCCGACTCGGACGGCGAGGTCGTCACGTTCATCGACGAACTGCACACCATCGTCGGCGCCGGTGCGGCCGAGGGCTCGATGGACGCCGGCAACATGATCAAGCCGCTGTTGGCGCGCGGTGAGCTGCGGCTGGTCGGCGCCACCACGCTCGACGAGTACCGCCAGCACATCGAGAAGGACGCCGCGCTGGAGCGCCGGTTCGCGCCGGTGCTGGTCGGGGAGCCGAGCGTCGAGGACACCGTGGCGATCCTGCGCGGCCTCAAGGGCCGGTACGAGGCCCACCACAAGGTCGTCATCACCGACGCCGCGCTGGTGGCCGCCGCGGCGCTGTCCGACCGCTACGTCACGGCGCGGTTCCTGCCGGACAAGGCGATCGACCTCGTCGACGAGGCGGCATCCCGGCTGCGGATGGAGATCGACTCCCGGCCGGTCGAGATCGACGAGCTGCAACGGCAGGTCGACCGGATGCTGATGGAGGAGATGGCGCTCGACCGCGAGATCGACGAGGCCTCCGTCGCCCGGCTCGCCACCCTGCGCGCCGAGCTCGCCGACCGGCGCGAGGAGCTGGGCGCGCTGACCGCGCGGTGGGAGCGCGAGAAGTCCGGCCTCAACCGCGTCGGCGAGCTCAAGCAGTACCTCGACGACCTGCACACCCAGCTCGAGCGGGCGCAGCGCGACGGTGACCTGGAGACCGCGAGCCGGCTGTCGTACGCGGAGATCCCGGCCGCCGAGCGGGAGCTGGCCGAGGCCGCGGCGACCGAGAGCGCGGCCGCGCCGATGGTGAAGGAGGAGGTCGGCCCGGACGACATCGCCGACGTCGTGTCGGCCTGGACCGGCATCCCCGCCGGCCGCCTGCTGGAGGGGGAGACCGCGAAGCTGCTGCGGATGGAGGAGCTGTTGTCGGCACGCGTCGTCGGGCAGGATGGCGCCGTGCGCGCGGTCGCCGACGCCGTCCGCCGCGCCCGTGCCGGGGTCGCCGACCCCGACCGCCCCACTGGCTCGTTCCTGTTCCTCGGCCCCACCGGTGTCGGCAAGACCGAGCTGGCCAAGGCGCTGGCCGAGTTCCTGTTCGACGACGAGCGCTCAGTGGTCCGGATCGACATGAGCGAATACGGCGAGAAGCACTCCGTCGCGCGGCTGGTCGGGGCTCCCCCCGGCTACGTCGGGTACGAGGCGGGCGGCCAGCTGACCGAGGCGATCCGCCGGCGTCCGTACAGCGTCATCCTGCTGGACGAGGTGGAGAAGGCTCACCCGGACGTGTTCGACCTGCTGCTGCAGGTGCTCGACGACGGCCGGCTCACCGACGGCCAGGGCCGCACGGTCGACTTCCGGTCCACCATCCTGGTACTGACCTCCAACCTCGGGTCGCAGTACCTCATCGACCCCACGCTGTCGCCTGACGACGCCCGCGAGGAGGTGCTGGGCGCGGTGCGGCGCGCGTTCAAGCCCGAGTTCCTCAACCGGCTCGACGACGTACTGGTGTTCGAGGCGCTCAGCCGCGACGACCTCGCCGGCATCGTGGACATCGCCGTGACCCGCTTGGGCGAGCGGCTGGCTGACCGACGCCTGGTCCTGGAGGTTGCGCCCGCGGCCCGGGAGTGGCTGGCGGACAAGGGTTTCGACCCGCTCTACGGCGCCCGGCCGCTGCGCCGGCTGGTGCAGCGCGAGGTCGGCGATCCGTTGGCCCGCGCGCTGATCGCCGGCACGATCCGCGACGGCGACACGGTGGCCGTCGACGTCCGCGACGGGGAGCTCGCGGTGGGCGCGGCCTGAGCCACGAGCGAACCGCGTGGCTCGGCGATGATGCGGCTCGGAAAACGTACACATGCTGATGACTCCTTCTGTACGCTTAACCGGTGGACGTCGCGATCACCGCGCTGCGCGCAGACCTGGCCCGCTGGATCGACCGCGCGCGCTCCGGTGAGGAGGTCGTCGTCACCGACCGGGGCACGCCGGTGGTGCGAATGCTCCCCGTCGACGCTGCGCCGCTGCTCGACGAACTGGTCACGGCCGGTGTGATCGGTCGCGAGGGACGCGCTGCCCGGCCGGCCGCGCGGAACGCTCGACGGGTCCGTGCCACCGGTGCGGTCGCCGATCTGGTGAGCGAGCAGCGCGGCTGACGTGCTCGTCTACTTCGACGCCAGCGCCTCGGTGAAGCTGCTGGTCGAGGAGGAGGGCAGCGAGGTGGCAGCCACGCTCTGGGACGGCTGCGATGCGGCCGTCGCCAGCAGGCTCGCCTACGTCGAGGTCCGTGCCGCGCTCGCGTCGGCCGGTCGGGCGGGGCGGCTCCCTCGCAAGTCTCTGCGGCGCGCGGAGCAGGCATGGGAGGGGTTCTGGGCCAGCACCCGTCCGGTCGAGCTGACCTCGTCGCTGACTGCGGACGCCGGCGACCTCGCCGCGCGGTACGCGCTGCGCGGCGCCGACGCGGTCCACCTCGCGAGCCTCCGGGCGGTCGGGACGGCGGACACGGTCTTCGCCACCTGGGACGCGCGGCTACGCGCCGGAGCCCTCGCCGCGGGGGCCCGGGTCGCTCCGCTGTGGACCGTCTCCGGCGGGTGATCGCGCGTCCTGCGGGCGTTCCGCGCGCTAGAGCTGCAGGTGGATACGGAGCGCGTCGTCGAGGTCGGCCATGTCGGCGGCCGGGACGTGCCCGAGCACCGACCCGATCCGCTCGACGCTGACCGACCGGACCTGTTCGCACTGCGCCTTCGAGTCCATCCGCAGGCCGGTGACCGATTCCGAGAGCAAGGTCTGGAAGGCGAACACCCGGGCGACGTTGCTCGTGACCGGGACAACCGTGACGACACCTCGGCCCAGACGCGCGGCCGAGGCATTCGCCCGGTCGTTGCTCACGATGACGGCGGGACGGCGCTTGCCCGCCTCGCTGCCTCGTACCGGTTCGAGATCGACGAGCCGGATCTCACCGCGGCGCATCGCCGAGCCCGTCCGCCGCCGTGGTCTGCCAGACGCCCTCTTCTCCCGACGCGTGCCACTCGTCCCACGCGGCGGCGTAGTCGTCCTCCAGGTCACGCAGCTGCAGCAGGCGGATCGCGTGCTGGACGGCGGCCGACCGCGAGGGCAGCCCGGCGGTCCGAGCGTATGCGTCGAGGAGCGCCACCTCGGCGTCCGGGATGCTGACGCTGATCTTCATACCCCGATGCTACCTCGGTACGACCACACCATCCACGGCCGGTACCCTCGGCGCCGTGGGCGATAGGTCCTCTATCAGCAAGCTGAACATGTGTGCGTCGACCAGGTCGCCCGCGTTCGAGGTCAAGTAGGCACGGAGCACCCCTTCGTGACTCATCCCGGCTGCGAGCATGCTGCGGAGGCTGGCCCCGTTGTCTGTCTCGCACGCGCCCTGGATGCGGACGACTCCGTGCGCGAAGGCGTGCGCGGCGGCCAGGCGCAGCGACCGCGGCGCGAAGCGGCGGCCGCGGAACGAGGGCGCCACCCAGGAGCCGGCGTGGGCCCGTCGATTCGCCCAGTCGATGTTCTTGAGCGCGCGCCGACCAGCCAGCTCGGCCGTCCGGGTGTCGACGATGGCCCACTCCCACGCCTCACCGGCTGCGGCCGTCGCCGCGCTGCGCGCGATCCACGCGGACGCCGCCTCTGCGGAGGGCTCCGGCACGGTGTTGTGGGCCCGGATCGCCGGGTCGCGCCAGATAGTGGCGAGAGCGGCCGCGTCGGTGTCGGCGAATGCCCGGAGGGTGATCACGCCGTCCGTCAGCACCGGCACGTCCAGGGGACCGGTGGCCATCCGCCAAGCGTAGGCAGCCGCCGACGCGTGGGTAACCTCGGCGCCATGGCTGCCCGCGACGACCTCCTCGCCCTCGTACGCCGGGACGCGGTCGTCCGCGGCGAGGTGACGCTGTCGTCCGGGCGGACCGCCGACTGGTACCTCGACCTGCGCCGCACCACCCTCGCGGGCGAAGCGGCGCCGCTGGTCGGCCGGGTGATGCTGGAGCTCACCGCCGACCTCGCCTTCGACGCCGTCGGCGGGCTGACGATGGGCGCCGACCCGATCGCGGTGGCGATGGTGCACGCCGCCGCGGCGCAGGGCCGCGTCCTGGACGCGTACGTGGTGCGGAAGGAAGCCAAGGCGCACGGCATGCAGCGGCGCATCGAGGGGCCGGAGGTCGCCGGCCGCCGCTGCCTGGTCGTCGAGGACACCTCCACCACCGGCAGCTCGCCGATGACCGCCGTGCAGGCGGTGCGCGAGGCCGGTGGCACGGTCGTGGCCGTCGCGACCATCGCCGACCGCGACACCGGCGCCGCCGACGTCTTCGCCGTCGCCGGCCTCGACTACCGGTACGCCTACTCCCTCGCAGACCTGGGCATCTGACCGACGTCGGACCGCCGCCACCACCAGCACAAGGAGCGACAGTGCCCATCGCGACCCCCGAGGTGTACGCGCAGATGCTGGCCGCGGCCAAGGCCGGCGCCTTCGCCTATCCGGCGATCAACGTGACCAGCAGCAGCACGCTGAACGCCGCGCTCGAGGGCTTCGCCTCGGCCGGCAGCGACGGCATCGTGCAGATCTCCACCGGCGGCGCGGAGTTCGCCTCCGGGCTCGGGGTCAAGGACATGGTCACCGGCGCGGTCGCGCTCGCCGAGTTTGCGCACGTGGTGGCCGCGAAGTACGACGTGCACATCGCGCTGCACACCGACCACTGCCCCCCCGACAAGCTCCCGACCTATGTCCGGCCGCTGCTCGGGATCAGTCAGGAGCGGGTCGACGGCGGCCGGGAGCCGCTCTTCCAGAGCCACATGTGGGACGGCAGCTCCGTCGAGCTGGAGGCCAACCTCGCCACCGCCGCCGAGCTGCTCGAGCTCGCCGCGGCGGCGCACATCGTGCTGGAGGTGGAGATCGGCACGGTCGGCGGCGAGGAGGACGGCGTCTCCAACGAGCTCAACGAGAAGCTCTACACCTCGCCCAAGGACATGATGCGCACCGCCGAGGTGCTCGGCCTCGGCGAGAAGGGCCGCTACCTGCTGGCGGCGACCTTCGGCAACGTGCACGGCTCGTACAAGCCCGGGCACGTGAAGCTGCGGCCGGAGATCCTGGCGGAGGGCCAGGAGTACGTGGCGAAGCATCTCAAGGCCGCCCAGGACAAGCCGTTCGACCTGGTCTTCCACGGCGGCTCCGGCTCCAGCCTCGAGGAGATCCGCGCCACCCTCGACTTCGGCGTCGTGAAGATGAACGTCGACACCGACTGCCAGTACGCCTACACCCGCCCTGTCGCGGGGCACATGTTCGCCAGCTACGACGGGGTGCTCAAGGTGGACGGCGAGGTGGGCGTCAAGAAGGCGTATGACCCGCGTACGTGGGGCAAGCTGGCCGAGGCGTCGATGACCGCCCGGGTGGTCGAGGCGTGCCACGACCTGCGCTCGGCGGGGACGTCGCTCGCCGGCTGACCGCGCTGCGCGGCCACCGCCGAGGCGACGGTGCGGGCCGGGAACCGGTACCCTCGCCAAACCGGCCACCTGGTCGGCGCGCTCCCGGGACGCCGAATCCTGCCGCCGGGTCTGCGCACCGCGACTTTCGTCACGGCAGGAGCGGGGGACCCAAGTACGACGGGCGCGACAGCGTCCTCGGGGTCAAGCCGCGTGAGCGGCAGGGCCAATTCCCGGCCCGCACCCGACAGCTCACCCCGCAGGCGACAGGGAAGGGATCCGTCTGTGGGTGCCCATTCGCGTCCGCGCCGCACGCTGACCCAGGCTCCGGCCACCGGTCGGCACCGCGGCCAGCCCGCGCCGCTGCTCGACATCGACCTCGGCGCGACGGCCGCCCGCGCGGGCGCCGTCCTCGCCACCGGGGCCACCGCGGCGACCGTCGTCGTCGCCGGTGCCGGGGGAGCGGGTGCGGCGCCGACGCAGGTCGCGACCCCGTCGGCCCCGGCCGCCACGGCGACAGCGGCCGACTTCGCCGCCCTCCGGCAGTGCGAGGCCAGTGGCAACTACGCCACCAACACCGGCAACGGCTACTACGGCGCGTACCAGTTCGACCTGCGTACCTGGCAGGGCCTCGGGTTGTCCGGGCTCCCCTCGGCGGCCTCGCCGGCCGTCCAGGACCAGGCCGCGCAGCGGCTCGAAGCCGCCCGCGGCTGGGAACCGTGGCCCTCCTGCAGCCGCCGGCTCGGCCTGGCCGCGAGCCCGCCGGCCCAGCCGGACAGTCGTTACCAACCCGTCGCGCGCTACTCGTACGCCTCGTGGGACACCACGAGCGTGCACGTCGGCGGCGGCGTGGCGGCATTCCCCGGCACGACGCTGACCACCTCGTTGGAGTCCCACCGGCGTACGGACGTGCTGGTCTGGCAGTCGCGGATGGCCCGCCGCGGCTGGCACATCACGGTCGACGGCTATTACGGCCCGCAGTCGGCGCACGTCGCGGCGGCCTTCGCCACCGAGAAGCACGTCGCCGCGCCGACCGGCCAGGTGACCGCCGCCGTGTGGCAGGCCGCCTGGACCGCGCCGATCACCTGACGCGCATGATGGCGCCATGAGCTTTCCCGATCTGCTGGGCGGGCCGCCACCGACCCGCCTGACCGGCGACCCGGCGGCGGCGGCCGCGCTCGGCGCGGGTACGCCCGCGGCGGAGGTCGCGGCCGCCCACCCGGCCGACAGCCTGGCCTGGGCCGTGCTGGCCGAGGAGGCGCTGGCGGACGGGCGGACAGTCGCCGGCTATGCATACGCCCGGACCGGCTATCACCGCGGGCTCGACGCGCTGCGCCGGGCCGGCTGGAAGGGGCACGGCCCGGTGCCGTGGTCGCACGAGCCGAACCGTGGCTTCCTGCGTGCGCTCGCCGCCCTGGGCCGGGCCGCGGAGGAGATCGAGGAGCGGGACGAGGCGGCCCGCGTCGCGGCGTTCCTGGACGACTGCGATCCCGGGGCGCGGGCAGCCACTGCCGGCTAGCCGGTCACTGCTCCCCGGCGGGCTGGTCGGCTCGCACCGGCCGGTTCCCCCGCCGCGGCTTGGCGGTCGTCGTGCCTGCGACGGTTGCGGCCGTGTCGGCGGCGACGCGCCGACCGGTGAGGGATCCCAGCAGGGATGCGCCCGGCAGTGCCTGCAGGCGTGCCTGCGTCTCGTTCATCGCGCGCAGCAGCGGCATCACCTCGGCCTGCAGCACGCGCACCGTGTCGGGGATGGTCCCCACGATCGGATCGTCGAGGGCGACCGCGGCGCGGCGCAGGCCCGGCGCGAGGGCCAGGACGGGCGCCTCCAGCTCGTCGACGATCCGGTCGACGCGCAGCGCCAGTCGCTGCACGACCAGGAGCGTCTCGCTGCCGGTGGCCACGACCTCGGCGAGGGCCCGGACCGAGCGTTGCAGCGCGGCGACGGTCGCGGGCAGCTCGAGGAGGGCCTCGGTCTGCGCCCGCAGGAGCGCCATCAGGTCCGGGACGCCGGGGATGCGAGGCACGCGCGCGAGCCTAGCGACGGCCGCGACTACGCTCGTCGCGTCACGGAGCCCGTGCCCGGCCGGAACACGTCGGCGGCAGCGCTCGCCTGGTCGGAAGGGACGTCCGCGATGCCCGCCATCGTGCTGATCGGCGCCCAGTGGGGCGACGAGGGCAAGGGCAAGGCCACCGACCTGCTGGGCACCCGCGTCCAGTACGTCGTGCGCTACCAGGGTGGCAACAACGCCGGCCACACGGTCGTGACCCCGGACGGCGAGCACTACGCCCTGCACCTGCTGCCCTCGGGCGTGATCACTCCCGGCTGTACGCCCGTGATCGGCAACGGCGTCGTCATCGACCCCGGGGCCTTGCTGGCGGAGATGGACGGCCTGACGGCGCGGGGTGTCTCGGTCGAGCGGCTGCTCATCTCGGCGAACGCCCAGCTGGTGATGCCGCACCACCGCGCCCTGGACAAGGTGACCGAGCGCTACCTGGGCGCCGCGAAGATCGGCACCACCGGGCGCGGCATCGGGCCGGCGTACGGGGACAAGGTCGCCCGGATGGGCATCCGGGTGCAGGACCTGCTCGACCCGGGCATCTTCCGGGCGAAGGTCGAGCTGGCGCTGCGGGAGAAGAACCAGGTGCTGGCCAAGGTCTACAACCGCACCGGCATCTCGGTCGACGCGGTGTGCGCGGAGTACGCCGGCTATGCCGAGCGACTGCGCCCGTACATCGCGGACACGGCCCGGGTGCTGGACGAGGCCCTGCGGGCCGACAAGGTCGTGCTGCTCGAGGGTTCGCAGGGCACGCTGCTCGACGTCGACCACGGTACCTATCCCTTCGTCACCTCCTCCAACCCGACCGCCGGCGGTGCCTGCGCCGGCTCGGGGCTCGGCCCAACGCGCATCACCTCGGTGGTGGGGATCCTCAAGGCGTACACGACCCGGGTCGGTGCCGGGCCGTTCGTCACCGAGCTCGACGACAAGGTCGGCGAGGAGCTGCGCCGGGTCGGCGGCGAGTTCGGCGTGACCACCGGTCGGGCCCGGCGTACCGGCTGGTTCGACGCCGTCATCGGCCGGTACGCCACCCGCGTCAACGGCATCACCGACTACTTCCTGACCAAGCTCGACGTCCTCTCCGGTTTCGACACGGTGCCGGTCTGCGTGGCGTACGAGCTGCCGGATGGCACCGTCACCGACGAGATGCCGATGACTCAGACCGACTTCCACCACGCCAGACCGGTATACGAGAACTTCCCGGGCTGGCAGGAGGACCTGAGCCGCTGCCAGGACTTCGCCGACCTGCCGGCGGCCGCGCAGTCCTACGTGCAGGCGCTGGAGGCGATGATTCACGCGCCCATCTCGGCGATCGGTGTCGGTCCGGGGCGCGAGCAGACCCTCGTGCTGCGCGACCTGCTCTGACGCCCGGATTGGGTCGGCGTGTTGTCGCGGCGCGCCGCGGCGATCCGGCGATTTCGCAACCCGACTCGGCGCCGGCGGCCGTTCTCGCCAGTGGTGACCCAACTCGGCGCCGGTGACCTCGGATCGACCGGCGACCTGGCCGCAGCGGGATCGGCTGCGGCGACCCTGCGCCGCCCACCGAGTCGCCGCCGGGTCGTGCCAAACTCTCCGCGTGACCGCAGGAGGCGAGGCGCGCACGCCACGACGCCTTCGGCTCGCATGAGGGTCCTCGTCCTCGGGTCCGGCGCTCGCGAGCACGCCCTCTGTGTCGCCCTCGCCGCGGACCCGACCGTCGCGAGCATCGTCTGTGCGCCGGGGAACGCGGGCACCGAGGCGATCGCCGAGCCGCGGCCAGTCGACCTCCTCGACCCGGCGGCGGTGGTCGCGTTGGCGGCGGATGTCGGCGCGGATCTGGTCATCGTCGGTCCCGAGGCGCCGCTCGTCGCCGGGGTCTCGGATGCCCTGCGGGACAAGGGTTTCGCGGTGTTCGGTCCGAGTGCGGCCGCGGCCCGGATCGAGGGGTCGAAGGCGTTCGCCAAGGAGGTGATGGCGGCGGCGGGGGTGCCCACGGCGGCCTCCTGGCACGTACGCGCGGGGGACGACTCCCGGTTGGCGGAGGTGTTGGCGGCCCTGCCCGGCCCGTACGTGGTGAAGCACGACGGTCTCGCCGCGGGCAAAGGCGTCGTGGTGACCGACTCGCTGCGCGAGGCCACCGCCCACGGGCGCGGCCACGACGTGCTGGTGGAGGCGTACCTCGACGGGCCGGAAGTTTCGGTGTTCTGCGTCGTCACCGACGCCGGGATCACCCCGCTGCTGCCGGCGCAGGACCACAAGCGGGTGGGCGACGGAGACACCGGCCCCAACACGGGGGGAATGGGGGCGTACGCGCCGCTGCCGTGGGCGCCGGCCGATCTCGTCGGTGACGTGCTCGCGACCGTCGCCGCGCCGACCGTCGCAGAGCTGGAGCGCCGTGGGGCGCCCTTCCGCGGCCTGCTGTACGTGGGGCTGGCCCTCACCAGCAGCGGGGTGCGGGTGGTGGAGTTCAACGCCCGCTTCGGCGACCCCGAGACCCAAGCCGTCCTGGCGCTGCTCGCCTCGCCGTTGACCCGGCTGCTGGCCGGTGAGAAACCCTTGTGGAGCAAGGGATCTGCCGTCACGGTCGTGCTGGCGGCGCCCGGCTACCCGGCCGCGCCGCAGCTCGGCGGCGTGCTCACCGGGCCACTCGACGCTGCGGGTGTGCTGCACGCCGGCACCCGCAGGATGTCGGACGGGAGGGTCGTCGCGAGCGGCGGTCGGGTTCTGTCGGTCACCGCCGTCGGGGTCGACGTCGCCGATGCGAGAGGATCGGCGTACGACCTGCTGGCGCAGATCCACCTGCCCGGCGGGCACCACCGCAACGACATCGGTTCCGGCATCGGCCTTCGAGGAGTCACCGCATGAGCAACCGTCCCCGCGTCGCCATCGTCTCCGGCTCTCCCAGCGACGGCAACGTCATGAGCCAGGCGGGCGCGATGCTCGACCGGTTCGGGGTGCCGTGGGACGAGACGGTCCTGTCCGCGCACCGCGCCCCCAAGGCGCTCGCCGAGTGGATCGACAACCTCGAGCCGCGGGGCATCGAGGTGGTGATCGCCGGCGCCGGGATGGCCGCGGCGCTGCCCGGCACCGTCGCCGCGCACACCACGTTGCCGGTCATCGGGATCCCGATCCGCGGAGGTGCGCTCGACGGCCTGGACGCCCTGCTCGCGATCTGCCAGATGCCGCCCGGGGTCCCCGTCGCGACGGTCGGGCTGAACGGAGCGAAGAACGCCGCCGTGCTGGCCGTACAGATCCTGGCCATCGGTGACCCGGACCTGCGCGCGAAGCTGGTGCAGTTCAAGGACGACTTCGAGAAGGCGGCCCGCAACCAGTAGCCGACGACCGGCCGAGGCGTGCAACCAACAGCCCGCAACCAGGAGTCGACTACCGGCCGAGGCGTGCAACCAACAGCCCGCAGCCGGCAGAGGGGCGGTCGGCCCCGCAACCAGTGAGGCTCCCGATGATCGAGCGCTACACCCTCCCCGAGATGGGCGAGGTCTGGTCCGAAGCGCACAAGTACGCGCTGTGGTGCCGGGTCGAGGTGCTGGCTCTGGAGGCGCACGCCGCGGCGGGACGCGTCCCCGCCGAGTCGGTCGAGCCGGTTCGCGCCGCGGCGCCCCCCACCCCCGCGGCGGTCGCCGAGATCGAGGCGGTGACCCAGCACGACGTCATCGCCTTCCTGACCGCCTGGGCGGACAACACCACGCCGCGTACCGCCGCCGCGTACGTCCATTTCGGCATGACGTCCTCCGACTTGCTCGACACCGCGCTCGCCCTCCAGCTCGTCGATGCCACCGACCTGCTGCTGGCCAAGGCCGACGGGCTGGTCGCGGCACTGCGCGAGCTCGGGCTCGCCCACCGGGCCACGGTCCGCGTCGGCCGGACGCACGGCATCCACGGCGAGCCGGACGTCTTCGGGCACCGGGTCGCCGACTTCGCCTTCGCCGCCGCCCGGTGCCGGGACCGGCTCCGCGCCGCCCGCGCGGACGTCGCCGTCTGCAAGATCAGCGGAGCCGTCGGGACGTACTCGAACATCGACCCCGACGTGGAGGAGTACGTCGCGGCGCGGCTCGGGCTGACCCCGGCGCCGGTCGCGACCCAGGTCGTGATGCGCGACGGCATCGCCGCGTGGGTGGCCGCGCTGGCCGGGCTGGCGACGGTCTGCGAGGCCGTCTCGCTGGAGGTGCGCCACGGCCAGCGGACGGAGGTGCGCGAGCTGTCCGAGCCCTTCGGTGCCGGCCAGAAGGGCTCGTCCGCGATGCCGCACAAGAAGAACCCGATCATGAGCGAGCGGATCGCGGGCATCGCCCGCATCGTGCGGGCGCAGTACGTCCCGGTGCTCGAGGGCGTCCCGCTCTGGCACGAGCGCGACATCAGCCACTCCTCGACCGAACGGATCGCGCTGCCGGATGCGTCGATCGCGACCGACTACGTGCTGCACCTGACCACCCGGCTGGTACGCGGCCTCGTGGTCGACGGCGCACGGATGCGGGCGAACCTGGAGGCGAGCGGCGGGCTGATCTACACCAGCGCCGTCCTGCTCGAGCTGGTCGAGTCGGGGCTCTCGCGGGAGGCCGCGTACGCCATCACCCAGCGCGCCGCGATGTCGACGTGGGAGAGCGGCGTCCCGTTCCGCGAGACCTTGCGCAAGGCCGCGGCCGACGCCGGCCAGTCGATCGACGAGGCGCGGCTCGACGGGGTCTGCCGCCCCGAGCGTTACGTCGAGCGCCTCGGCCCGCTCTTCGACCGCCTCGCCGCTCTCAGGTAGGACCGCGCAGCCACCGGCCCACCCGCCGCGCCCGGGCTGCGGCGACACTCGGTAAAGTCGCGGCCGTGCCTCTCGCTGCAGATGAGTTCTCCGGCCTGACCCATCTTGGCTCCGGCAAGGTCCGCGAGCTCTTCGCCGTCGGCGACGACGCGATCCTGCTGGTGGCCAGCGACCGCATCTCCGCATTCGACGTGGTGCTGCCTACGGAGATCCCGGACAAGGGTGCGGTGCTGACGGCGCTGAGCCTGTGGTGGTTCGAGCAGCTCGCGGACCTCGTACCGGGTCATGTGCTGACGGCGAAGGTCGCCGAGTACCCGGACGAGCTGCAGCCGTACGCGCCCCAGCTGGTGGGCCGGTCGATGCTCTGCCGGCGCCTGTCGATGGCGCAGGTCGAGTGCGTCGCCCGCGGCTACCTCACGGGCTCGGGCTTCAAGGACTACCAGGCCACCGGGGCGATCTCCGGCCACGCCCTGCCCGAGGGTCTCCTCGACGGGTCGAGGCTGCCTATGCCGATCTACACCCCGAGCACCAAGGCCCCCATCGGGGAGCACGACGAGAACATCACCCGCGACCAGGCCGCCGCACTGCTCGGCGCCGAACTGGCGGCCGAGCTGGAGCGGCTCACCCTCGCGGTGTTCTCGCGCGCGTCCGAGCTCGCCGCCGCCACCGGCATCCTGCTGGCCGACACGAAGTTCGAGTTCGGCACTGACGGCGACGGGCAGCTGCGGCTGGCCGACGAGGTGCTCACGCCCGACTCCAGCCGCTTCTGGCCGGCCGACTCCTGGCAGCCGGGCCGCGCGCAGCCGAGCTACGACAAGCAGTACGTGCGCGACTGGCTCATCGCGGCGGGCCGTCGCGGCGAGGCGGCCGTGCTGCCGCCGGACGTGGTCGAGGCGACCCGCGGACGCTACGTCGAGGCGTACGAGAAGCTCACCGGCCGTTCTTTCGCCGCCTACCTCGCGGACGCCTGAGCGATGACGCGGGTCGTCGTCGACGTGATGCTGAAGCCGGAGATCCTCGACCCGCAGGGCCAGGCGATCCTCGGCGCGATCCCCACTCTGGGCGTCACCGGCATCGCGGCCGTACGGCAGGGCAAGCACTTCGAGATCGACGTGGACGGGGAACTCGACGAGGACACCCTGGCCAGCGTCCGCGACGTGGCGGGGACGCTGCTCGCCAACCCGGTCATCGAGGACTTCGCGCTCCGCGTCGAGGCGTGAGGCTGCTGCGCCCGAACGTCAGGTGTGTCCGGTCGACATTGCGGGCACGAGCCACGCCGTGGAACTGTCGCTGACGCTCTGCCTGCCGCGTGACGCGGTGAGCGTGCCGCTGTCGCGGCGGGTGATATCGGAGCTGCTGCGGTCCGTGGGGTTCCACGGCGAGGACGTCGCCGACGTCGAGCTCGCGCTGACCGAGGCCTGCAGCAACGTGCTGCGGCACAGCGTCGCGGGCAGTGAGTACGAGGTGCGGCTGGAGATCGACGTCGACCGCGTCGTCATCGCGGTCCAGGACATGGGGCCGGGGCTACCCGAGGGCACACTCGACCGGCTCGCGGCGGACGACGGCGCCGAGGCGGGGCGCGGCATCCCGTTGATGCGAGACCTCGTCGACGACCTCAGCTTCCACCATGTGGAGGGCCAGGGGTCGGTGGTCCGGATGGAGCGTCGGCTGCGCCCCGAGCCGGGGTCGGCCGCCGCCGCGATCCTGCTGCCCGGCTGAGCCCGTCTTCCCCCGAGAGTGCGCGGTCCGGCCGGTAGAGTCGCGTTCGTGGCGGCTCGGATCGGGGTGGTGACCTTCCCCGGAAGCCTGGACGACCGCGACGTCTGCGAGGCCGTCGTGCTGGCCGGTGGCGTGGCTGTCCCGCTCTGGCACGGCGATCCCGACCTCGGCGCTGTCGACGCGGTCGTGCTGCCGGGCGGCTTCTCCTACGGCGACTACCTGCGCTGCGGCGCGATCGCGCGGTTCGCCCCGGTGATGCGCGAGGTCGTCGCGGCGGCCGGCCGCGGGCTGCCGGTACTGGGCATCTGCAACGGTTTTCAGGTGCTGTGCGAGGCCCACCTGCTGCCCGGCGCGCTGCTGCGCAACGCCGGCCTGCACTACGTCTGTCGCGACCAGGCCCTGCGGGTGGAGACCACCACCACCGCGTGGACCGCGGCGCTCACTCCCGGCGCCCGCATCGTCGCGCCGGTGAAGCACGGCGAGGGTCGCTACACGGCCGACCGCGGCACCCTCGACCGGCTCGAGGGCGAGGGCCGCGTCGTGTTCCGGTACGTCGAGGGCAACCCGAACGGCTCGCTGCGCGACATCGCCGGGGTGGCCAACGAGGCAGGCAACGTCGTGGGGCTCATGCCGCACCCCGAGCACGCCTGCGACCCGCTCGTGGGGGCGGGCAGCGACGGTCTCGGCCTGTTCGCCTCGGTGCTGACCGCCGCGCTCGGCGCCGCGTGACCACGACCACCACCCCGCTCGACACCGTCGCGCAGGCTCTCGCGTCGCCGGAGCTGGCGCAGCCGTACGCGGAGCTGGGGCTCGCCGCCGACGAGTACGCCCGCATCCGCGAGGTCCTCGGGCGCCGCCCGACCGGCGCGGAGCTGGCGATGTACGCGGTGATGTGGTCCGAGCACTGCTCGTACAAGTCGAGCAAGGTGCACCTGCGGCAGTTCGGCGACCTGCCCGGCTCCGAGCGGATGCTCGCCGGGATCGGCGAGAACGCCGGCGTCGTGGCGATCAGCGACGAGCTGGCGGTGACCTTCAAGGTCGAGTCGCACAACCACCCCAGCTACGTCGAGCCCTACCAGGGCGCCGCCACCGGCGTCGGCGGCATCGTCCGCGACATCCTGGCGATGGGAGCCCGGCCGGTCGCGGTGATGGACAGCCTGCGGTTCGGGGACGTCGGCCATCCCGACACCGCGCGCCTGGTGCCCGGCATCGTGGCCGGCGTCGGCGGCTACGGCAACTGCCTCGGGCTGCCCAACATCGGGGGCGAGATCGCCTTCGACCCGAGCTACAACGGCAACCCGCTGGTGAACGCGCTGTGCCTCGGCGTGCTGCCGCGCGAGCGCCTGCAGACCGCCAAGGCCAGCGGCGTCGGCAACCAGGTGATCCTCTACGGCGCGCGGACCGGGCGGGACGGCATCGGTGGCGTCAGCGTGCTGGCCTCGGCGACGTTCTCCGGTGGCCTGCCGGCCAACCGGCCGGCGGTGCAGGTCGGCGACCCGTTCACCGAGAAGATCGTCACCGAGGCCACTCTGGAGCTGTACGAGCGCGGGCTGGTCGTGGGCATCCAGGACCTCGGCGGCGCCGGGTTCACGTGCGCGATCAGCGAGACCGCGGCGGCGGGCGGCGAGGGCATGCACGTCGTGCTCGACGCCGTGCCGCTGCGGGAGGCCTCGATGGAGGCGTGGGAGGTGCTCTCCTCGGAGTCGCAGGAGCGGATGCTCGCGATCGTGGCCCCGGGCGCCGTCGAGGCGACCCTCGCGGTCTGCGCCCGGTGGGGCGTGCTGGCGACCGTCGTCGGCGAGGTCACCGGCACCGGCCGGCTCGAGGTCGACTGGCACGGCGAGCGGTTGGTCGACGTGCCGCCGGCCTCCCTGGCCGACGAGGGTCCGGTCTACTCCCGGCCGCTGCACCGGCCGCTGGCGCAGGACGACCGGCAGGCCGACCGCGCCGAGGACCTGCCGCGGCCGACCGAGGTGCTGGCGGCGGTCCTCGCGGTCGTCGCGTCCCCGAACGTCGCCTCGCCGGCCTGGGTCACCGACCAGTACGACCGGTACGTGCTCCGTTCCACCGTCCTGGCGCAGCCCGAGGACGCCGGCCTGCTGCGCATCGGCGCGGGCCCGCTCGGCGTCGCCCTCAGCCTCGACGGCAACGGGCGGTACGCAGCGCTGGACCCGTACGCGGGTGCACAGCTGTCCCTGGCCGAGGCCGCGCGCAATGTCGCGGTCACGGGGGCCGAGCCGGTGGCGGTGACCAACTGCCTCAACTTCGGCTCGCCCGAGGATCCCGCGGTGATGTGGCAGTTCGCCGAGGCCGTCCGCGGCCTGGCCGACGGCTGTCGGGCCCTCGGTGTCCCGGTGACCGGTGGCAACGTCAGCTTCTACAACCAGACCGGCGACGTCGCGATCAACCCGACGCCGGTGGTGGGGGTGCTCGGCATCCACCCGGACGTCACCACCCGTACCTCGATCGGCTTCGCGGCGGCCGGCGACGTGGTCGTCCTGCTCGGCGAGACCCGCGAGGAGCTGTCCGGTTCCGAGTGGGCCTGGGTCGCGCACCGGCACCTCGGCGGGTTGCCACCGGTCGTCGACTGGGACGCCGAGAAGGCGCTGCACCGGGTCCTCGCCGAGGGCGGCTGCTCCAGTGCGCACGACCTGTCCACGGGCGGGCTCGCGGTGGCCCTCGTGGAGTCGTGCCTGCGCGGCGGGCTCGGCGCGTCGGTCTCGCTTCCCGGGGACCCGTTCGTGGCGCTGCTGTCCGAGAGCGCCGGCCGCGTCCTGGTGTCGCTGCGCCCGGAGTCGGTGGCGCGGCTCCAAGACCGCTGCGCCGCAGCAGGTCTCGTCCTGACCCGGCTCGGCGAGGTCGGCGGCGCCCGGCTCGTACTGGACGGCGTGGGCGAGGTCCCGCTGGACGACCTCCGGGCCGCCCACGAGGGCACCCTGCCGGCGCTGTTCGGCTGAGGCGGGAGGCGGGAGGCGCAGGTGCACGAGGACGCGGAGACCGGGCTCCAGGACGAGGTCCTGGAGGACCTCAGCAGCGCCGTCCACTACATCGCCTGGCTGGCCGCGCTGTGTGATCCCTGGCTCGGCGACCGACCGCTGGAGGTGGGGTCGGGGACGGGTGACTACGCCGAGCACTGGCGCCGCCCGGGCCGACATGTCGAGGTCTCGGAGGCCGAGCCCGGCCGGGTGGCAGCCCTCCGGCAGCGGTACGCCGGCGCGGCCGACGTCACCGCGCGCCCGCTCGAGGCGCCCGTCACCGAGACCGGCGACTACTCCGCCGTGGTCGCCCTGAACGTGCTCGAGCACATCGAGGACCACGTCGGGGCGCTGCGCTCGTTCGCCGGACTGGTCCGCCCCGGCGGTCACGTCGTGATGGTCGTGCCGGCCTTCCCGATGGCCATGAGCGACTTCGACCGCGCCATCGGCCACCACCGCCGCTACCGGCGCCCGGGCATGCGCCGGGCCCTCCTCGACGCCGGGCTCGACCCGGTGGACGTCCGCTACGTCAACGCTGTCGGGATCGTGGGCTGGCTCGCGCTGGTGAAGCTGCTCAAGGGCCGACCCAGGGAGGGCCGGGCCCTGCGCCTGTTCGACGGCCGCGTGGTGCCGGTGCTGCGGAGGCTCGAGGCCCGCCGCTCCCCGCCGTTCGGGCAGTCGGTCCTCGGCGTCGGCCGCGTGCGCTAGGTCGTGGCCCGCGGTCTGGACCCGGTGCTCGTCGGCGCGTACGACGCGCAGGCCGTCGCCGTCCAGGCGTGGCTGGCCGGGCTCGGCGAAGCCGACCTCACCGCGCCCTCCCGCCTGCCGGGCTGGCGGGTCGCCGAGCTCGCCGTCCACCTCGCGAACTCCGGCCGCGCGTACACGGATGCCGCGGCCGCGCCGCCGGTGGCGGGCGCCAGGCCCCTGACGGTCTCGACCTATCTCGGCGCGTACGCCGCGGCCGCCGCCGAGATCGCCGCGCGCGAAGTGGGGGCGGCGCGGGGGGTGTCGGCCACCGAACTGCGCGCGGGGTTCGCCGAGTCCGTGGCGGGCGTCCGGGCCGCCATCGCCGCCCAGCACGGTGCCGACCCGGTGCTCGCCGCCCGGCGCGGGCCGATCCGGTCCTCGGACCTGCTCCGCACCCGGGTGCTCGAGCTGGTGGTGCACACGCTCGACGTGCGGCCGGGACCGGCGCTCGACCGGCAGGCGGTGCGGGTCGGCGTCCGGTTGCTGGCGGAGGTCCTGGTGGAGCGGAACCCCGGCCGCACCGTCGAGGTCCGGGTGCCGCCCTACGTCGCCGTCCAGATCGGCGCGCCGGACTCGCCGGGGCCGGCGCACACCCGCGGGACGCCGCCCAACGTCGTGGAGTGCGCGCCCGAGGTGTTCCTTGCGGTCGCGAGTGGGCGCCGGACCTGGGCCGAGGCGTTCGAGGCCGGCGAGGTGCGGGCCAGCGGGGAGCGCGCCGACCTGAGCCCCTACCTCCCGCTGTTCTGACCGTGGGGCGCGAGGCAGGTGCCGGTCGCCCGTACACTCTCCGGGTACAGGCTTCCCCCGTCGCCACGACAGGAGAGTGCGTGCCGGCCAGCCGACCCCCCGTGCCCCGCGTCGACGACCAGGTCGTGGACCGGACCGACGACCTGGAGAACCCACCGCGCGAGGAGTGCGGCGTGTTCGGGGTGTGGTCGCCCGGCGAGGCCGTTGCCAAGCTCACCTACTACGGGCTGTTCGCCCTGCAGCACCGGGGCCAGGAAGCCGCCGGGATCGCCGTCAGCGACGGCACGACCGTCGTGGTCTACAAGGATCTCGGCCTGGTGGCGCAGGTCTTCGACGAGCCGACCCTCGACACCCTGCGCGGGCACATCGCGATCGGGCACACCCGCTACTCGACCACCGGCTCGGGGACGTGGGAGAACGCGCAGCCCTCGTTCCGCTCCACCGGCCAGGGCGGTGGGATCGCCCTCGGCCACAACGGCAACCTGACCAACACCGCCGAGCTGGCGCGGCTGGTCCGGCGCATCCAGGGCGCGAACCGCGACGGGATGGGCGCGACGACGGACTCCGACCTCGTCACCAGCCTGCTGGCGGCGCGTCCCGACCTCTCGCTCGAGGCGGCGGCGCTGGAGGTGCTGCCGCAGCTGCAGGGTGCGTTCTCGCTGGTGTTCATGGACGAGAACACCCTGTACGCGGCCCGCGACGGCCACGGCGTCCACCCGCTGGTCCTGGGCAAGCTCGAGCGGGGCTGGGCGGTGGCCAGCGAGACGGCCGCGTTGGACATCGTCGGCGCGTCGTTCGTCCGCGAGGTCGAGCCGGGCGAGCTGCTGGCGATCGACGAGCACGGCGTCCGCTCGCACCGGTTCGTCGCGGCGACGCCGCACGTGTGCCTGTTCGAGTACGTCTACCTCGCCCGTCCCGACACCACGATCCACGGCCGGTCCGTGCACGCGACCCGGGTCGAGGTGGGTCGCACCCTCGCCCGGGAGTCGCCCGCCGACGCCGACCTGGTGATCCCCGTACCCGAGTCCGGCACCCCCGCGGCCGTCGGCTTCGCGGAGGCCAGCGGGATCCCGTACGGCCTCGGGCTGGTCAAGAACGCCTACGTCGGGCGCACCTTCATCCAGCCGTCGCAGACCATCCGGCAGCTGGGCATCCGGCTCAAGCTGAACCCGCTGCCGGAGGTCATCCGGGGCAAGAAGCTGGTCGTCGTCGACGACTCGATCGTGCGGGGGAACACCCAGCGCGCGCTGGTACGGATGCTCCGCGAGGCGGGCGCGACCGAGGTGCACGTGCGGATCTCCTCGCCGCCGGTCAGCTGGCCCTGCTTCTACGGCATCGACTTCGCGAGCAAGGCCGAGCTGATCGCAAGCGGCCTGACGGTCTCGGACATCTGCGCGTCAATCGGCGCCGACTCGCTCGCCTACGTCAGCCTCGAGGGGCTGGTCGCGGCGAGCCACCAGGCGCGGCCGACGCTCTGCACGGCGTGCTTCACCGGCGACTACCCGATCCCGCTGCCGGACGTGGACCCGGTTGGCAAGCACATTCTGGAGGGCATCGCCCGCGGGGTCACGGCGGAGCTGGCCGGCGTCGTGGTCCCCAACGGCCTCGCCGGGGTCGACGAGCTGCAGGGGTTGCTGGACGAGTCCTTCACCGAGCCCGCGCCCGTCCGCGGGGGCGTCGGCGCCGAGGACGCACTCCGCCGGCCGTGACCGCCCTCGGCGAGGGCGGCGCGTCGTACCGCGCCGCCGGCGTGGACATCGCCGCCGGCGAGCGGGCCGTCGAGCTGATGCGGGCCTCGGTGGCCCGGACCGCCCGGCCCGAGGTGATCGGCGGGCTCGGCGGCTTCGCGGGGCTGTTCCGGCTCGACCTCGGCCGCTGGAAGCAGCCCGTCATCGCGGCCTCCACCGACGGGGCGGGCACCAAGACGGCGATCGCGCAGGCGCTGGGGCGGCACGACACCATCGGTCAGGACCTCGTCGCGATGGTCGTGGACGACCTCGTGGTCTGCGGGGCCGAACCACTGCTCGTCCAGGACTACGTGGCGGTGGGCCACCTGGATCCCGAGGTCGTCGCGGCGCTGGTCGCGGGCATCGCCGACGGCTGCCGGCTGGCCGGCGCGACCCTGCTGGGCGGCGAGACCGCTGAGCACCCCGGCCTGATGGCCCCGGGAGAGTACGACGTCGCCGCGACCGCCGTGGGGGTCGTGGAGGCCGACGCGATCCTGGGACCCGAGCTCGTCCGGGCCGGTGACGCGGTCGTCGCGCTCGGGGCGAGCGGGCTGCACTGCAACGGCTTCTCGCTGGTGCGGCACCTGCTGCGCACCTCCGGTGCCGACCTGGGCGCCCCGTTCGGGGCGACGACGCTCGGCGAGACCCTGCTGACGCCGACCCGCATCTACGCCCTCGACTGCCTGGCCGCCGCCGCCCTCCCGGTCCGCACCTGGGCGCACGTCACCGGCGGCGGGCTGGCGGCCAACCTCGCCCGGGTCGTCCCGGCCGGGCTGCTCGCCGAGGTCGACCGCACCACGTGGTCACCGGCCCCGATCTTCCGCTGGGTCGCCGACGCCGGTGGCGTCACCCAGGCCGAGATGGAGCGGACCTTCAACCAGGGCGTGGGCATGGTGGGTCTCGTCGACCCGGCCGCGGCGGACGCGCTGCTCGCCCTGCTCGCCGAACGCGGGGTGCCGGCCTGGGTGGCCGGCAGCGTCCGGGCCGAGGACGGTCCCGGCCGCGCGCGTTGCGTTGGGACACACCCCGCCGGCTAGGGCCGCCGCGTCCGCGGCGGACCGGAGGGCTCAGGAGGCGGCGCTGTCCTCGTCGTCGTCGTCCGCGTCGAGGTCGACCGGCGCCGGGAGCGCGCCCCTGTCGTCATGCAGATCGCGGCTGAGGCGGTCGAGGTCCATGCCGGGCGAGCTGTACTTGAGCTCTCGGGCGACCTTCGTCTGCTTTGCCTTGGCACGGCCGCGCCCCATGGCTCGACCCCCTCGACTCATCGACGGGGACGGGACCCCGGGCTGTGATCTGCGTGCCGCTGACTCTACAGGAGCAACCGGCAGACCCGGTGAGCGAAACGGCGGCGGCTCACGGGAGCAGGATCGAGCGCAGCCGGCCGACCTCGGCCATCCGTCGTTCCGCGATCCGGTCAGCGGCCTGTCCGGGCGGGACCCCTTCGGCGGCCGCGTGTGCCAGCACCGCCCGAGTGGTGTCGAGAATGCCCAGCGCGCGGGCGGTGGCCCGCTCCGCGACGTACCCCTCGATCTCGTCAGCGACCTGGATCAGGCCGCCCGCGTTGACGACGTAGTCCGGGCAGTACAGGACGCCGCGGTCAGCCAGCAGCTTCTCGATGCCGTCGTGCGCGAGCTGGTTGTTGGCCGCGCCGCAGACCAGCGCCGCCCGCAGCGTCGGGACGGACTCCTCGTCGAGGACGGCGCCCAGCGCGCACGGCGCGAACACGTCCAGGTCGGCGCGGGGCAGCGCGTCGGTGTCGGCGACGTCGACCTCGGGGTGCGCGGCCGTCAGGGCGCCCACCGCGGCCGCGGACACGTCGGCCACCACGACCGATGCGCCGTCGCGCAGCAGGTGACCGACCAGATGCCGGCCGACCTTGCCCACGCCGCTGACCCCGACCCGCCGGCCGGCGAGGGTGGGACGGCCCCACACCGCCTCGGCGCCGGCGCGCATCCCCTGGAAGACCCCCAACGCGGTGAGCACGCTGGAGTCGCCGGCCCCGCCGTGCGCCTCCGAGCGACCGGTCACGAACCTCGACTCGCGCGCCACCACGTCCATGTCCTGCACGTACGTGCCGACGTCGCACGCCGTGTAGTAGCGGCCGCCCAGGGACTGCACGAAGCGGCCGTACGCCCGCAGTAACGGCTCGGTCTTGGCGGTCGTGGGGTCGCCCACGATGACGGCCTTGCCGCCGCCGAGGTCGAGGCCGGTGACGGCCGCCTTGTAGGCCATCGCCCGGGACAGCCGCAGCGCGTCGGTCAGCGCGGCGGCCTCGTCCGCGTACGGGAAGAAGCGGGTGCCGCCCAGCGCGGGACCGAGGGCGGTGGAGTAGATCGCGATGATGGCACGCAGGCCAGTGGCCTCGTCGCTGCAGAAGACGACCTGCTCGTGGGCGCGGTCGTGGCCGTTGGCGGGACTGAAGACGGGCACCGGGGCCTCCTGTAGCGGACCCGGCGGTCGGCCGGCCCGTCAGCGGACGGATGGCCGGGCTGTCCTCGTGAGATCGCGCGGCCGAGCCCAGGGTAGGCCCGGTGCGACACTGCCAGCGTGCACGCCCCGGCTTCGAGCGCGAGCCTGCGGGTCTTCGTCCCGCTCTCGACGCTGCCCTCCGGCGAGCGACGGCGTTGGGAGCGGTACGTCGCTGCCGGCAAGGCCCCCGACCGCGCGGGCCTCGTCTCCGCCGAGCGGGCGGCCGGGGTGCTGGCCGCCATCCGGCCCAGCCTCGACGTGGACGAGGAGCACGCCCTGGTCGAGGTCGTCGACGGGGTCACCTACATCTGCCCGGCGCGGACGCAGCTGCGGGTCTGGGAGGCGGCCGAGTCGTTCCGCGACGGCCTGCCCGCGCTGGTGGCGGACGTATTCGTCCCGCCCGCCCTGGCGCTCGAGGCGGGTGAGCAGCTCGAGGGCTGGCGTGAGGTGTCGCCGGGCCTGGTGCCGCACATCCGCAGCGTCTGCTGGACCATCCCGCTGGCCTGGTTCCTGCTGTTCGACCCGGCCGAGCGCACCGAGCGCCGCGGCGCCGGGCTCCGCTACGTCACGACGATGGCGGGTGCGCAGCGCCGGGCCGCCGCGGCGATAGCGGTCATCTCCGCGTCCCTGCCGCAGGTGCAGATGCTCGCCGACCTGTCGGACCTGTCCCGCTGGCTGGAGCAGTTCCACTCCTTCAGCCGGCTCGAGCTGGACTACGGCGGCCTCGTCGAGATGCTGGCCGGCCCGGTTGCCGAGGAGCGCTCCGTCGCCGACCTGGCGGAGGGCCTAGCGGCGGTACGGGCCGGGGACGGGACGGCGGCAGCGGCAGCGTACGAGCGGGTGGCAGGGCGCTGGCGCGACCTGCAACTGCGGGAGACGGCATGTTGATGTCACTGTCCGGATAGCCCCGATGCGTGCGAGGATGGCCTGGATGGGTAGTGTCCGACCTGTCCCGCTCCGCGGAGAGTGTGCACACCCTGCGAGTGAGTTCAGCCTGTCCGACGATCGGAGTCGCCCATGACCACCCGGGTCACTGACAGCGAGGCGCTCTTGACGCCGGCGGAGGTCGCGGCGATGTTCCGGGTCGACCCCAAGACCGTCACCCGCTGGGCGAAGGCAGGCAAGCTCACCTCGATCCGCACCCTCGGCGGCCATCGGCGCTACCGCGCGGCCGAGGTGGCGGGACTGCTCGCGGGCCCGCCGCCGGTGCCCGCGGTGCCCACCCAGCGTCAGCCCTCCTCCAGCCGCTCGCCGCTCGACCAGCACTGACGGCGCCAGCGCGGCCCGTCTCACCCGACGGCGTGGGTGGCCGCCGCCAAGGCCTGGGCCGCCGCGGCCAGGTCCGCCTCGGTCGTGTCCAGGTGGGGGGCGAAGCGCAGCAGCGGCGGCACGTCGTCGCGGGGTGCGCGCTCACTCCCCGCGTACGTGGTCAGCACCGCGTGCCGGTCCCTCAGCACCGCGCGCACCGCCGCTGGGTCGACGCCCGCAGGCGGGGCCAGCGACCTGATCGCCGACCCGGCCTGACCGGCCGCGAGCCGCCAGCCCGCGACGCCGTCGAGCGCCGCGGCGGTCGCCTCGCCGAGTGCGGCCAGCCGGTCCCGTACCCGGGCTGGGCCGGCCGCGACGTGCTCGGCAGCGGCCACGGCGAGCCCGACCCGGCCGGCCACGTTGGCCTCGGCGGAGCCGAGCCGCTCGACCGCCGTCTCCGCCGTCGGCTGCCACCGCGCGGTCAGGGCCGGCGCCCGCAGCTCCAGCCGGGCGGCCAGCGCCGGCGTGACCCCCAGCATCCCGACGCCGCGCGGGCCGGCCAGCCACTTGCGACTGGTCGCCGTGTACGCGTCCGCGCCGACGTCGTCGCACCGGAGGTGACCGAGCGACTGGGCGACGTCGAGCACCATCGCGACTCCCGCCGCCCGGCAGGCCGCGGCGATCGCCGCGGCGGGCTGGACCAGGCCACGCTGCGAGGCCAGGTGCGTCACCAGCACGAGCGCCGGCCGCTCCCGCGCCAGCCAGCCGGGCAGCGCCTCCACGTCCACCTCGCCGTGCGGTGCGTCGGGGAGGTCCAGCACCGTGAGGCCGTGGTCGACCAGCCAGGCGACGCTGGGCCCGTACTCCGACCGGCTGACGGCGACCTTCGCCGGGGCTGCCAGCCCTGGCCAGCACGACAGCAGCGCCGCCAGGGCGGCCTGCGCCGACTCGACGAACGCCACGTCGGCGGCGTCCAGGCCCAGTAGGCCGCTCAGCGCGACGCGGCCGGCGTGCACCACCGGTGCGGCGGCCACCTCGGCGGCGTACCCGCCGATCTCGACCTCGTGCCGCAGGTGGGCGCGCTGCGCGTCGAGCACCGCGGTCGAGACGCGGGAGCAGGCCGCATGGTCGAGGTGGCGGGTCGCGGCCGGCAACCGCGCTGCTCGCCAGCTCGCCCCAAGGTCGTCGTGCGGCAGCGTCATGCCGCCAGCCTCTCAGGCAGGTACGGCGAGCGACAGCGCAAAGTCCTCGTCCGCGTCCGTCCACCAGCGCGCCAGTCGCAGTCCCGCCGCGGTGAGCTCGGCCTCGACGCGGGCGCGGGTGAACTTCGAGCAGACCTCCGTCCGCATCGACTCGCCCGGCGCGAACGCGACCTCGAGGTCGAGCGCCGCGACGTGCACCCGCTGGGCGGTAGCCGCCTCGAGCCACATCTCGATGCGCTCCGCCGCCGCGTTCCAGACCGCCCGGTGGACGAAGGCCAGCGGGTCGAAGTCGGCCTTCAGCTCGCGGCCCAGGACGCGCAGCACGTTGCGGTTGAAGGCGGCTGTGACGCCGCGGCTGTCGTCGTACGCGGCCACCAGCCGCGCCGGCTCCTTGACGAGGTCGGTGCCCAGCAACAGGGCGTCGCCGGGGGCGAACGTCGCAGCGAGCGCGGCGAGGAACGCGGCGCGTGGGCGCGGCTCGAAGTTGCCGATGGTCGAACCGAGGAACGCGACCAGGCGCCGGCCCCCGGTGGGCAGGGTGCGCACGTGCCGGGTGAAGTCGCCGACGACCGCGTGCACCTCGACGCCGGGGTACTCGGTGGCGACGGCCGCGCCTGCGCGCAGCAGCGTCGTGTCGTCGACGTCGAAGGGGATGAAGCGGTCGAGGGCACCCGTGCGGAACAAGGCATCCAGCAGGATCCGGGTCTTCTCGCTCGTGCCGGACCCCAGCTCGACGAGCGTATCCGCGCCGGTCTCCGCCGCGATCTCGTCGGCGTGCGCCAGCAGGATCTCCCGCTCCCGTCGGGTCAGGTAGTACTCGGGCAGCCGGGTGATCGCCGCGAACAGCTCGCTGCCCGCCTCGTCGTAGAAGTACGTCGAGGGCAGGGTCTTCGGGTTCGCGGCCAGACCTGCGCGCACGTCGGCCCGCAGCTGCTCGGCGAGGGTGTCTGCATCGAGGTGCCGGTCCACGGTGACCGTCATGTGCTGCGCTCCAGGGTTTCGTACGAGACACCGCCGGGGGTAGCGGTGACGAGGGTGCGGTCGGGAACGTCGTACCAGCCGGGGTCGGTGTCCCACGGCTCGCTGGCCACGGCGACGCCGGCGTCGCCCGCTAGCACCGACAGCGTGTCGCCCCAGACCGTCGCGACCAGGCGGGTGCTGTCGGTCGCCAGCACGTTGAGCCGGGCGGCCGGATCGGCCCGGCCGACCGCGGCGACGCGGGCGGCGAGCTCGGCCGGATCCTCGAGGAGGTACGCGGCCAGCACCGCCGCGTCGCAGACCGACTCAGCTGCGCGCCAGGCACGCTCGGGCAGGACCGCGCGGTCGACGACGCCGTTGTGCGAGAGCAGCCAGCCGCCGCCGGTGAAGGGCGCGCAGGCGGTCTCGTCGAGGGGCATGCCGGCCGAGGCGGAGCGGACGGCCCCGAGCACGCAGCCGCTGCGGACGTGTGGCGCGACCGAGGCAAAGGACCGGTCCGACCAGAGCGGGCGGGCGGCGCGCCACCGGGCCGGCCCGCCGGTGGTGGCGTCGTAGAACCCGCAGCCCCAGCCGTCGGCGTTCATCGTGCCGTGCGCCTGCCGGCGCGGCGCGTACGACTGCCGCAGCAGGCCGTGCGGGGGCTCGAGCAGGACCGCGGCCAGCGACCGCGGCGCGCCGAGCCAGGCGACGTGGCGGCACACCTCAACCGCCGTCCCACGCCAGTCGGAGGCCGGCGAAGATCTGTCGCCGGATCGGCAGGTCCCAGTTGCGGAAGCTCGGCCGCACCGCGTCCGGGCCGACCGCCCACGACCCACCGCGTAGCACCCGGTACGCGTCGCCGAAGAACGGAGCGGAGTAGGTCGAGTAGCACATCGGGGCGAAGCCCGGCCACGGCGACAGTGGCGAGGAGGTCCACTCCCACACGTCCCCGAGCAGCTGCTCCACTCCGTACGCGGACGCACCGGCCGGGTAGGCACCCACCGGTGCCGGTCGCAGCGCCCCCACGACGACGGCCAGGTTGGCCCGCTCGGCACTCCACGGCGCCTCGCCCCAGGGGTTGCGGCGTCGCCGACCGAGGTCGGGGTCCCAGGCGCAGGCCTTCTCCCACTCGACCTCGGTGGGCAGCCGGGCCCCGGACCACCGGGCGAAGGCGTCGGCCTCCCAGTACGAGACGTGCTGGACCGGCTCGTCGGCCGGCACCGGCTCCACCGCCCCGAAGCGGGACCGGACCCAGGTGCCGGCGTCGCACGCCCAGAACAGAGGTGCGGTCAGGCCCGCCCGCTGCCGATGCGCCCAGCCCTCGCCGGTCCACAGCGGCCACCGCTCGTAGCCGCCGTCCCCCAGGAACTCCTGCCACTGCCCGTTCGTGACCGGGAACCGGCCGATCCGGAAGGCGGGAACGTCGACGAGGTGGGCCGGCCGCTCGTTGTCGAGCGTCCACGGCTCGTCGCTGCCGATCACACACGGGCCGCCGGGGATCGACACCGGCCGCGCCTCGACCGGGCGGCCGGCCGGCACCGGCTGCGAGGCGGCCACCAGGGGTTCACCCGCACGGAGCTGATGGGTTGCGAGCATGGTCTCGACGTGTTGCTGCTCGTGCTGCGCCACCAGCCGGTGGGCGAAGTCGTCCGCGCCGCGCTCGAGCCGGTCCTCGACCAGGCTGCGTACCTGCCGCAGGTAGCGTCGGGCGTCGGCCGGTGGCAGCAGGGGCAGCGACGGTCGCTCCGCGCGAGGGTGCTCGAAGGCGTCGTACAGCCCCTCGACGGCAGGCGGGAGCAGGGGGTCGCGGCCCTCGAGGTGGCGCAGCAGCCACAGCTCCTCCTGCTGCCCGATGTGCGCGAGGTCCCAGACCAGTGGGCTCATCAGCGGGTCGACCTGCGCGGTGAGGTACGGGTCGGGCGCCCCCGTCAGCGCCTCGGTACGCGCCCGGGACACGGCCAGGGCGACCTGCGCCTCGCTCACTCGGCCGCCCCGAGCAGCGCCACGGCCGGACCACGGGCGGCGATGTCCGCGGCGAGCAGGTCACCCGGGGTGCGCCCGGAGACGACCAGCTCCGCGTACGCCCCGGCCTCGGCCAACACGTCGGCGGGGACGTGCGGGAGCGCCGCCTCGACACAGGCCCGCGCGGCGGTCAGCAGCGCCGCGTCGCCGAGCCCGTCCCGCGCGGCGACCTCCCAGCGCGTGGCGACCGGCCGGCAGGCGGCGAGCACCTCCTCGGGCGCGCCGTCGACCATCGCGACCACGAGCGCCGCGAGGCCGGGCCACCACCGGTCCGGGACGGCGTCCAGCGCACGGATCTCCAGGAAACCGCGCAGCCGCAGCGGCGGCCAGAGCATCGTCAGGTGCAGCGCCACGTCGGCTTCGGTGGGCAGCCGCCCGGCGAGCAGCGTGTCGCCGGCGAGCCAGTCGACCAGCGGGACCCGTCGCGCTCCGAGCACCGGCGCGCAGCCGTCGGGCTCGCACACCGCCAGCACCGGCGCGGCCAGGGCGAACGCCGCCCAGGCCTCCGCGGGATCGCCGCACCCGGCGTACGGCGCGGTCCGGGCCGGGTCGAGCGCCTGCCAGGCGCGCATCCTGGCCGACCGCCACCCGGTCGGGCGCCCGTGCAGCCACGGCGAGCTCGCCGACATGGCCGTCAGGACCGGTCCGAGGGCGTGCACCGTGGCGATCCGCCGGGCCCAGCCCGAGCGCGGCCCGGCGTCGAGGTTCACCTGCAGGGAGGCGCTCGAGCACATCATCGCGGCGGCGGGTTCGGCGTACCCGGCAGCGCCGAACGCCCGCGCCATCGCGGCATAACGGGGGCCGTCGTGGCGATGGACCGGCGGGCGTAGTGGGTCGGCGCCCACGGCGACGGGACGCAGGCCTGCCTCGGCGAGCGCCGAGCGCAGCGCGGCCGCGTCCACGCGGAGGGCGGCGATGGCGGCGGCGGCGTCGACGGCGGGGGGAGTGGACAGCTCCACCTGACCGCCCGGCTCGAGCGAGACGTGGCTGCCGCCGGGCAGCGGGCCGAGGGAGCGGACGACCGCGGTGAGCACCGACCAGGGGACGTCCCGGCGTGGTTCGGCCACGTCGACGACGTGCGCCTCCAGCTCGAGGCCCACCTGACCCACCCGGCCGTCGGTCAGCGCGTCGCGGGCGATGCGGTCGCGCAGCGTGTCGACGTCGAGCGCGGAACGGGTGTGCACGGCCATGGCCCCTCCAGGTCCGGACCGGCGCAACGCTGCGCCGCGGGTCGGTGCGGGGCCGCCGCCGTGCGGGCCGGCGTCCTCGGTGTTGATCCTGCCTCGACTACGGGCGGATGGCCAGCCCGTACGGCGTGGGCGGGGAGAGCTCTTTGCCGGGGCACGCGCGGCGCCCGGGTCGGGCAGTGGTGGCCAGGGACAGGATCGAACTGTCGACCTCCCGCTTTTCAGGCGGGCGCTCGTACCGACTGAGCTACCTGGCCGCGGCGCCGGACGTCACACCGACTCAACGCGTAGATGGTATGGCCCGGGCTGTCCGCCTCGTCTTGCGGTCCTGACGGGACTCGAACCCGCGACCTCCACCTTGACAGGGTGGCGAGCTAACCGACTGCTCTACAGGACCTCGATGACGCCGCTGCTCCGGGAGCGTCGGGCCCGTACCGTCGCGCAGCCATGCTCCGCCGCGCACCGGCGTTGGCCGCCCGGAGCGGGTGTCAGCGTAGCCGACGCCGGCTCCTGCGACCGCCGCTCGGCGACGTTCAGCCGGCCGGCCGCTGGCTCGGCGGCGTCGGCGCGGCGGGGAGGCCGAAGAACTGCTCGAGGGTCGCGATGCCGCGGGCGTGCATCTGCCCAGCCAGCTCGGTGCCGACGTACCGGATGTGCCAGGGCTCGTACTCGTAGCCCGTGATCGCCTGCGCACCCTGCGGATAACGCACGATGAAGCCCCAGCGGTAGGCGTTGGCGGCGACCCACCGGCCCTGCGGCGTCGAGCCGAAGCAGGTGGTGATGTCGCAGCCGCCGCCGCCCACGTCCACCGCCCAGCCGGTCTGGTGCTCGCTGTAGCCGGGCAGGGCGCTGCCGATGTCCGCCTCCGCCTGCCCGAGGTTGCGTACCACCCGGGCGTGGACGCCGACCTGGTAGGCGTACGACCGGTAGCCACTGTCGGCGCGGAGCAGGAGCCCGTGCGCTCGAGCGGCGGCGAACAGGGCCAGCAGGGCGTTGGCAGCGGCGCGGCGCATCACTTGCCCGTCGCCGACCGGCGTCAGGTCGGTCGGCGCGTACGTCAGCGGATCGAGCGGGCGCCGCTTGTTCACGACCACCCAGATGCTCGTGGGGTCCGTGAGCGAGTACGTGGGCGCGGGCGGGGAGGTGGGCGTAGGCGGGGAGGTGGGCGCGGGCGTGGCGGGTGAGGTGGCCGTCGCGGCCGGCGTGCCCGAGGTTCCCGGCACGGTCGGGACCGCCTCGTCGGCGGTCGCCGGCCGGCTCGGTCCGTGCCCGCTCACGGAAACGGTGATGGCCGTGACGGTGGAGGCGACGAGCAGGGCGAGCACCCGGTAGCCCCGCCGTGTCACCCGCATGCCGCCAAGGTTCCCGCACGGCGACGGGGGCGTCGATCGGGACCGTCAGCGCGTAGCGGTTCGGCGCGTTCCGCTAGGCCACCCGGGTGACTCCGCCGCAGGAGCGGCCGTGAGCCCTCCGCGGCGTTTTAACGTGCCCACGGCGGGGGATTCCCGTATCCAACGATCACGAGCCGTAAGGATGATGACCCATGGGTATCGGAGTCGGTCTCGTACTCACGGCGGTGGGCGCTGTGCTTGCCTTCGCGGTGAATGTCACGCACAGCCACGGCTTCAACGTCAACACCATCGGCTACATCCTGATGGTCGTGGGCATCATCGGCGTGCTGCTGGACCTGTTGCTCTTCATGCCCCGCCGCCGTACCACAGTCGTCAGCGCCAATACCGTGCCTACCCGTCGCGTGACCCGCGTGGACGAGGAGCTCTAAGTGATCGCGCTTGGTGTGATTCTGTTGATTATCGGCTTCGTGCTCACCGTGCCCGCCCTGTGGACAATCGGCATTATCGTGCTGCTCATCGGCGTCGTGCTGTTTGCGCTCGGAGCCACGGGCCGCGAGGTCGGCGGCCGCAGGCATTACTACTGAGCCTCGACGCGGTCGCAGGCAATGACGGCGGGGCTGCCGATCCTCGCCCCGACTGCGGCTGAAGGATCTCACGGGCCGGCCGGTCTTCGCGCGCGGCCGGCTCCTGGTGACGGCCGCGGCTCAGTACTGGTGCAGGTAGAACGGCAGTCCCTGGTCGTCGGAGCAGGCCGCCGACAGCGCGTACGCCCGCCGCTCGGGCTCGCTGGCTTGGCCGCCCTGGGCGCGCACCGCGGCGACCGTCGCGGCGATGTCGGTGACGGTGTAGCTCAGCACCGCGCCGTACTTGCGGTGCATCGGGTCGCCGGCCGACAGTTCGCCTGACCACATCCCCAGCATCGGGGTCGTACCGACGGGGTTGCCGTCCTGGAACGACCACCCCAGCACAGCCGCGTAGAAGGCGCGTGCGGCCGCTCCGTCCGGGACGAGCAGGGACACGTACGAGATGCCACCGTTCGGACGTGCCTGCGAGGCAGCCTGTGTGGGGGCATCGGCGAACTGGTGCAGCCAGAACCGCACCCCGCCCGGGTCGTGGCACACCGACTCCTGGGCGTAGCCACGGTCGACCTGATCGGCGGCGGTCCCGCCGTTCGCCCGCACCGCGGCCACCGCGGCGGCGATGTCGTCGACCCGGTACGACAGGTCCGCGCCGACCGCGCCGACCGCGCCGACCGAGTCCGTCGCCTCGTGCAGGCCGAGCTGGGGCGTGCACTCCCGGCACTGCTCGCCTTCGAAGGTCCAGCCGAGCACGGCGCCGTAGAACGCTCGCGCCCGCTCGGCGTCGGGGACCCAGAGGACGACGTACGAGATGTCGCCCTGCCGGAGGCCGTTCGGAGCGGCGGTTCCGGTACCTGCTGTGGTCATGGTGCCTCCAGTCGCGAGGGCCCGGGCCAGCCGGGCTCTCGACGGGTCAGGAACAGTGCGGGCCGGATCCGGTCGTCCCGACGGAGTCTGCAGGAGTGGTGCGAAAGGCCGCCCGGCGAAGTCGCTGCTCGGCCGACGTACCCCCAACGGGATTCGAACCCGTGCTGCCGCCTTGAAAGGGCGGTGTCCTGGGCCGCTAGACGATGGGGGCAGGAGCGCCGACCGGCTCGGCTGGACGTTCCCACCCGACGTTCGGGAGCGCCGCGAGCATACGGAACCGCCGGCGCCTCGGGCAATCGCGCTGCGGTTCCTGAGGCCGGCCGCGGTCTGCCAGGCTGATCCCGTGGTCGAGTCCGCCGTACCGCTGCGCGCCGGCCGACTGCTGGTCGCCGCCCCGGCCCTGCGCGACCCGAACTTCCTGCGCACCGTGGTGCTGCTGCTCGAGCACGACCCGGCCGAGGGCGCGTTGGGCGTCGTGCTGAGCCGGCCCTCGGAGGCGCCGGTGTCGGCGTTGCTGCCGGTGTGGCAGCCGGTCGCCGCGCCGCCCGCCGTCGTCCACGTCGGCGGTCCGGTGGCGCCGACAGCGGCGATCGGGCTGGTCGCGGTACGCGCGTCCGCCCGCACAAACCTCCCGCCCGGGGCGTTCGCGGCGCTGCCGGCCCAAGATCGTGGGGAGCTGGTGCTGGGCACTGTCGACCTCGACGCGACGGCCGAGCAGGTGGCGCCCGCGCTCGCCGGCATGCGGTTGTTCGCCGGGTACGCGGGTTGGAGCCGCGGTCAGCTCGAGGCGGAGGTCGCCGAGGGCGCCTGGTTCGTCCTCGACGCGCTGCCGCTCGACGCGTTCTCGCCAGGGCCGCAGCAGCTGTGGCGGGACGTGCTGCGGCGCCAGGGCCTGCCGCTGTCGCTGCTTGCGGACATGCCGCTCGACCCGTCCGTCAACTAACCGTGCTGCGGGAGCCCCTCGCCATACGCGGCGTCGAGGCGTTCGTCGTTGTGCACAGGAATCGGGCCGCGGACGGTGCACAGGGTCGAACGGTTCGTCCGGGTGCATACACATCGGATCGCGGACGGTGCACAGGGTCGAACGGTGCGTCCGGGTGCATACACATCGGATCGCGGACGGTGCACAGGGTCGAACGGTTCGT
>CAXTNT010000002.1:223727-306894 GCA_964245825.1 uncultured bacterium
TCCGGGTGCATACACATCGGATCGCGGACGGTGCACAGGGTCGAACGGTTCGTCCGGGTGCATACACATCGGATCGCGGACGGTGCACAGGGTCGAACGGTTCGTCCTTGTGCGCGGGGGCGACCCGGCGACACGGGAGCACCCTCGACAGAGGGTCACGATGAGGCCGGTGCGAGATAACTGATTGAACTCGCAACCAAATCCCGGAACGACTCCCCGGAGCCTGGTGTTATGCCCGGCAGACAAGCCGTCCATCGAAGGAGCACCCGATGCCCGCAGTGACCGCCGACACGCTCGCCCTGCCTCGCCTGTCCAGCCCTGGCCTGGGCGACGTGGAGCGGCCCGTCCGCCGCGTCACCCACGCGCCGCTGGGCCACGAGGGCGAGGGCTTCCCGGTCCGGCGCGCGTTCGCGGGCGTTCCGCAGAGCGAACTCGACCCGTTCGTGCACATGGACCAGATGGGGGAGATCGAGTACGCGGCCGGCGAGCCGAAGGGCACCCCCTGGCACCCACACCGCGGCTTCGAGACGGTCACCTACATCATCGACGGCGAGTTCCTGCACCAGGACTCGCACGGGGGCGGCGGCACGATCAAGGACGGCGCCACCCAGTGGATGACGGCCGGCGCCGGCATCCTGCACATCGAGACCCCGCCGGCCGCGCTCGTCGAGAGCGGAGGCCTGTTCCACGGGATCCAGCTGTGGGTCAACCTGCCCGGCAAGGACAAGTTCCTCGCCCCGGCGTACCAGAACCTCGAGGGCCGCGACGTCGCCCTGCTGGCCTCTGATGACGGCGGTGCGCTGGTACGGCTCATCGCCGGTGACCTCGAGGGTCACCGCGGTCCCGGGTCCACCCACACCCCGATCTCGGTCGCGCACGCCACCGTCGCGCCCGGCATGCGCCTGTCGCTGCCGTGGCCCCCTGCCTTCAACGCCCTCGTGTACGTGCTGGCGGGCGCAGGCACGGTCGGCACCGAGGGTCGACCCGTGCAGACCGGCGACCTCGCCGTGCTGGGGGCGGGTGACCGCCTGACGCTGCGGGCGGCCACCGCCTCGGACGGCCCGTCGGCGGCGTTCGAGGTGCTGCTCCTGGGTGGCCGGCCGATCCGCGAGCCGGTGGCGCAGTACGGCCCGTTCGTCATGAACACCCGCGCGGAGTTGGCCCAGGCGGTCGAGGACTTCCAGGCGGGGCGCCTCGGGGTCATCCCGGACGGCGCGCTGATGCCGCACGTGTACTCGGGCGCTCGCGGCTGATCGGCGCCACTCGCCCGCCTGCCGTCCTGGGATCCGGCCCAGCCCCCGCGGCGAGCAGCGTGCGCCGCGCGGCTGGGTCCCACCGCGGAGCGTCCGGCGCAAGCGGCCGATCGACGCGGCGTGTCGCGGGCAGGAATTGTCGGACCCTTCCCGCAGGATCGCGTCATGTCCTTGTCATCGGTCGCCACGCCACTCACCCCTTCCTCGCTGCCGCGTCGCGAGCCTGCCGCGCCCGACCACGAGTTGGAGCGGCTCGAGGACTGGGGCCTGCTGAACACAGTTCTGACCGCACTGACGGCCGAGGAGTTCGAAGCCTGCCCCGGCGCCCTGGTCGTGCATATCGACGGCCGGACGGAGTGCGTCGAGGCCGAGGGCTGTCCGCCCGACCCGGCCCTGCACGCCGGCATCGTGTCGTGCGCGGACCTGCCCGGCTGCTCCTGCTGAGTGCCGGAGCTCAGGGCAGGGTGATCGACCGGACGTCCGGGAGCACGATGGTCTCCTCGACGTCTCCCTGCCGGGTGGCCACGAAGAACGCCGCGTAGACGAGCGCCGAGATCAGGAAGCCCACCTCGAAGGCGAGGTCACCGAGGCCCGGGTGATGCCGCGCCACGAACCCGTGGAACTTCGTCTGGTTCGAGAACAGGGTGATCGAGATCGCCATCCCGAGCGCCATCGCGACGACGCCGCCGACTGGGTTGTGCCGGCGGTCGAACGGCAGCCCCGAGACGTCCCGGCTCCGCCGCAGGAACTGGTCGACCAGCACGACCCCGAGCCACGGCCCGATCCAGTACGCGATGACGAGCAGGAAGTTCTCGTACCGGCCCGGGTCGTTCAGGCTGGTCGCCGCGAGCACTGTCCCGACCGTGCCGAACGCGACCGCGGCGATCGCCCGGCGTAGCCCCAGCGACAGCGTGAGGCCAAGGGCGAGGAACGACATCGCACCGGAGTAGACGTTGAGCGCGTTGGCCGCGATGGCGCCGATCGCAATGGCGAGCAGAGTCAGGTCGCCGAGCCAGGTGGCCATCGGCTGGGTGAACAGCGTCGCCGGGTTGGTGCCGAACCAGCCGCCGATCGGCAGGCTCGGGATCGTCACCGCCGCGGCACCCACGATCTCCAACAGCAGGCAGGACACCAGCACACCGGACCCGGCGAACAGACCCGTCCGGAAACGGCTCGCCGAGGTCGGCAGATAGCGCGTGTAGTCGGTGGCGTACGGGTTCCAGCCGGCGGCGTAGCCGAACGTGGTGCCCACCGTGAGCAGGAAGCCGCCGGTGCCGCCATGCTGGTGCACCGAGGTCGGGTGCGCCTTGCTGAAGATCACGATGGCGGCCAGCACGAAGATCACCGTCAGGACGGGGACCGCGTACCGCTCGAAAGCCTGGATCAGGTTGTGCCCGATGAAGGCCACGAGCAGTTGCACGATCACGACGATGGCCAGCGCCAGCCCCTTGGCCATATGGGTGAGGCTGGCGAGGGCGAGGGCACCGCTGACGGAGTTCACCGCGAACCAGCCCGCGCCGGCGGTCACGGCGTTCAGCCCCGCCGGCAGGATGTTGCCGAGCCGGCCGAAGCCGGTCCGCGACAGGATCATCTGCGGCAGCCCGGACCTCGGCCCGCGCGAGGACAGCACGCCCATCGTGAGCGAGCCCAGCGCGGTGCCCACGACGATCGCCGCGACGGCCTGCAGGAAGGACTGGCCGAAGGCCGCGATCGCCAGCACGCCGACGAAGACCGTCGCGAACTCCATGTTCGGCGAGATCCACGTCCACAGCAGGTCCAGCGGACGGCCGTGCCGCTCGTCGAGCGGCACCATCTCGGCGCCGCCGGGCTCGACGGCGAAGACCTTCCCGCCGTACGTGCCCTCGCGGATCTCGGCCGGGATGGCCTGCGGCTTGCTGCGGGCAGGGGCGGTGGTCATGCACGCTCCACGGGTGCGGGCCGGCCTCCGGATGGTCCCGGCTGGGCCGAACCGTAGGGGTTCCGTGTGACAACCGTGTTGCGCGCACTGAACCAGGCGGCCAGTGGGTACGGACGTCCTGCATGAGCCACTCCCCGCCCCGCGAGCCCGAGGCCACCTGGGCACTGACGCTGCCCGTCGCCGACGAGCCGAGGGCGGTGGTCCTGGTCCTGCACGGGGGCAGGGCGGTCAGCCACGACCGGTCGAGCGGGCGCCACCTGTCCGCGGCCCGGATGGTCCCGGCCGCGCATGCGCTGCGCCGCGGGACGACGGAGCTGGACGCGGAGGTACGACTGCTGCGCTACCGCTACCGGGGCTGGAATCGCACCGAGGCCTCGCCCGTAACCGACGCCCACTGGGCGCTGGCCCAGCTGCGCGAGCAGCGGCCGGGCCTGCCCATCGTGCTGGTCGGGCACTCGATGGGGGGCCGGGCTGCCCTGCGGGTGGCCGGTGACCCCTCGGTCGTCGGCGTCGTGGCCCTCGCGCCCTGGTGCGACCGCGGCGACCCGGTGTCCCAGCTCGCCGGCCAGCGGGTGCGGATCCTGCACGGCACCCGGGACCGCTGGACCAGCCCGGCAGCCTCCCAGGCCTTCGCACACGCCGCGACCGCCGTCGGCGCCGACGTGCGCTGGGTCGCCATGGGCCCGGTCGGGCACTTCATGCTCCGCGGGTACGGCCGGTGGCAGGAGCTGACCTCGTACCTGGTGCTCGACGCGCTGCTGGCGGCCGGGGTGGACGGCACGCCACAATCGGTACCGCGGCGAACCGGTGCGGCGCGGGCGACGAACGACTAAGCAAGACCTTCCCTGCCGGCGAGAGGACCACCGTGAGCACCGACCACCCGCGCCCCACGGTCGCCGTGGTGGGCTCGGGCGTCGCCGGTCTCACCGCCGCCTGGGCGCTGCACACCAGCCGCGACGTCACGCTCTACGAGGCCGACGACCGGCTCGGCGGCCACGCGCACACCCACGAGCGGACCGGTCCCAGCGGTCGCACCGTCGCGGTCGACACCGGGTTCATCGTGCACAACCGGCGCACGTACCCGACTCTGCTGCGGCTGTTCGCCGACCTCGGCGTCCAGACCCAGGAGTCGGAGATGTCGATGTCCGTGCGCTGCGACGGGTGTGGGCTGGAGTACGCCGGGGCCAGGCGGCTGCCGGGACTGTTCGCGCAGGGCGTGCGGTCGCTGCGACCGCGCTACCTGCGGATGCTGGTCGAGATCAAGCGGTTCCACCGGCAGGCCACCGCGCTGCTCGCGCGGGAGGGCGACGAGATGGAGCTCGGCGAATTCCTCGACCGGGGCGGCTACTCGCGCTACTTCCGCACCCACTTCATGGTGCCGGTCGTCGCGGCCGTCTGGTCGACCGCGCCGTCGCAGGCGTTGCGGTACCCGGCCCGCTACCTGCTCTCGTTCCTGGACAACCACGGGATGCTGACCGTCACCGGGTCGCCAACCTGGCGCACGGTCGTCGGCGGCTCCGGTACGTATGTGGAGCGCGTCGCCAAGGAGCTCGCGGCGGTCCGCACGTCGGCGCCGGTGACCGCCGTCCGGCGCGGCCTCGACCACGTCGAGATCACCGCCGACGGGCGCAGCGAGTCCTACGACGCCGTGGTGATCGCGACCCACCCGCACCAGGCGCTCGCGCTGCTGGCAGACCCCACGGCGGCAGAGACCGAGCTGCTCGGCGCGATCACGTACACGGTGAACGACACCGTGCTGCACGACGACACCTCGATCCTGCCGACCGCCCCCGGCGCGGCGGCGTCCTGGAACGTCCGGATCGCCGGCTGCGGCGCGGACGAGGACGCGGTGCTGGTCAGCTACGACATGAACCGGCTGCAGCGCCTCGACACCCCGGACCGGTACGTGGTGAGCCTCAACGCCGACGGCCGCATCGACGACGCGCGCGTGCTGGCGCGGATGACCTACGAGCACCCGCTCTACACGACCGCCTCGGTCGCGGCGCAGCGTCGGCTGCCCGAGATCACCACCGGCCGGACCGCGTTCGCCGGCGCCTACCACGGCTGGGGCTTCCACGAGGACGGCGCCCTTTCGGGGCTACGCGCGGCCGAGTCGCTCGGGGCGACGTGGTGACCGCCGCCGCTGCCGAGCTACGGCGCGAGCCCGAGCTCTCGATGCCGGTCGCGCCCCGCATCTACGACACGGTCGTGACGCACGTACGGTCGACGCCGCTGCGCAACGCCTTCTCGTACAAGAGTTCCTCCTGGCTGGTGGATCTGGACGCGCTCCCGGCGCTGCCGCGGCTCGCGCGTCCGTTCGCTCGGTTCGAGTCCCGCGACCACTTCGACGGCACCGCGCCCTCGATCCGGGCCGGCCTCGACCGGGTCCTCGCCGCCGAGGGCGTCGAGGATGTCGCGCACGTGGTGATGCTCGCGAGCCCCCGGTCGCTGGGCTACGTCTTCAACCCGCTCTCGGTGTACTGGTGCCACCGCGCGGACGGCTCGCTCGCGGCCACCGTCGCCGAGGTGCACAACACCTACGGCGAGCGGCATGCGTACGTGGTGCACCCCGACGAGCGGGGCCGCGCCGACGTCCCCAAGGCCTTCTACGTCTCGCCGTTCAACGACACGGCCGGCAGCTACACGATGAGCCTGCCCGAGCCGGGCGCGACGCTGACGCAGTCGGTGACGCTGCACCGCGACGGCGAGACCCCGTTCGTGGCCTCGGTCCGCGGCGTCGCGCACCCCGCCACCGTGGCGGGTCTGGTCCGCTCGGCCCTCCGCTGTCCCGGCGCCTCTTTCGGCGTCGCGCTCAAGATCCGCCTCCAAGGCGGTCGACTGTGGTTACGCCGGGTCTCGGTCGTTCCGCGGCCTCCCCGCCCAGATCAGGAAGGCGTCACCCGATGACCGCCACCATCTCTGCGCCCACCTACCGCCACGCCGCGGTCGACCCGGCGCTGTGGCCGGACATCGCCCGGGTACCGCGCAAGCCGCTCCGCGCCACGATTGCCAAGGCCCTGCTGACGCGGGCGGCGGAGCGGCTCGCGCTGCGGTTCCAGTTGCCGGGTGGAGACCTCCGCGGCGGCGGCGACGCGTCGTCCCCGCTGATGATGGTGACCGATCCTGACGCGGTGTACGCGCGGCTGGGCAACAACGGTCTGGTCGGTTTCGGCGAGGCGTACATGGCCGGGGACTGGGACACCGACGACCTCGCCGGCCTGCTCACCGTCTTCGCCGGCAGTGTGGCCTCGCTGGTCCCGCCCCGCCTGCAGGGCTTCCGGCGGCTCGCGGTGCTGGCGCAGCCGGCCAGCGAGCGCAACACCACGCACAACTCGCGCACCAACATCAGCCGGCACTACGACCTGTCCAACGACATGTTCGAGACGTTCCTCGACGAGACGATGACCTACTCCTCGGCACTGTTCGAGGCCGGCCCCGACGGCGCGCTGGTCGCTACCGAGGCCGAGCTCGCGGACGCCCAGCGACGCAAGGTCGACCGGTTGCTCGACGGAGTGGGCGTCGGCCCCGGGACCGAACTGCTGGAGATCGGCACCGGCTGGGGCGAGCTGTCGCTGCGCGCGGCCGAGCGGGGGGCGCGGGTCACCTCGCTCACGCTGTCGAGCGAGCAGCGCGCGCTGGCGCAGCAGCGCATCGCCGCCGCGGGCCTGTCCGACCGGGTGACCGTCGAGCTGCGCGACTACCGCGCCCAGCAGGGGCAATTCGACGCTGTGGTCTCCGTCGAGATGATCGAGGCCGTCGGCTACGACTACTGGCCGGTCTACTTCGCCACCCTCGACCGCCTGCTGCGTCCGGGCGGGAGGGTCGGGCTGCAGGCGATCACGATGCCGCACGAGCGGATGCTGGCCTCACGCAACACCTACACCTGGATCCACAAGTACATCTTCCCGGGCGGAATCATCCCCTCGACCACCTCGATCGAGCACAACGTGCGGACCGACACCTCGCTGACGGTCACCGACGCGTTCGCGTTCGGGCCGAGCTACGCCGAGACGCTGCGGCTGTGGCGGGCGCGCTTCGACGGGCAGGCCGCGCAGGTCGAGGCGCTGGGGTTCGACGAGACCTTCCGCCGGATGTGGGCGTTCTACCTCGCCTACTCGGAGGCCGGCTTCCGCAGCGGCTACCTCGACGTCTACCAGTACGTGCTGACGAAGGCCGCGGCATGACCGTCCTGACCTCCGGCCGGCGCGGGGGCGCCGCGCAGCGCCTGGCTCCCCTGGTGGAGCCGCTCTTCGGTGGTGACCTGCCGATCCGGCTCACCGCGTGGGACGGCTCGTCCGTCGGCCCCGCGGACGGCCCGGCCGTGGTGATCCGCTCGCGCCGCGCGCTGCGCCGGCTGCTCTGGCAGCCCGACGAGCTGGGCCTGGCCCAGGCGTACGTGACGGGCGAGCTCGACGTGGAGGGCGACCTGCTCGAGGGCCTCGCCCGGGTGTGGTCGGCGGCCCGGTCGCGCGGCCTGCACATCCAGCGGCCGCCCGTCCGGGAGCTGGCGAAGGCCGCGCTGACGGCGCTGTCGTTCGGCGCGGTCGGCCCGCGACCGAAGGCGCCCCGTACGCAGGCGAAGCTGGCCGGCCGGCTGCACTCGCTGCGGCGCGACCGGGCCGCGATCAGCCACCACTACGACCTGTCGAACGAGTTCTACGCGCTGATCCTCGACCCGCACATGGCGTACTCCTCGGCGTACTGGGTCGACCCCGAGGGCACGGTCGAGCAGGCGCAGGCGGCGAAGCTCGCGCTGGTCTGCCGCAAGCTCGACCTGCGGCCTGGCATGCGCCTGCTGGACGTCGGCTGCGGCTGGGGCTCGCTCTCGCTCTACGCCGCCGAGCACTTCGGCGCACGGGTCACCGGCGTGACGCTGTCGGCCGAGCAGAAGGCCTTCGTCGACGCCCGCATCGCCGAGCGGGGGCTGGCCGACCGAGTCGAGATCCGACTGCAGGACTACCGCGAGATCGACGACGGCCCGTACGACGCGGTCGCCTCGCTGGAGATGGGCGAGCACGTCGGCCAGGAGAACTACCCCACCTACGCCGGTCAGCTGCACCGGCTGGTGCGCGAGGAGGGGCGGGTGCTGATCCAGCAGATGTCGCGCGGCGACCGCTTCCCCGGCGGCGGCCCCTTCATCGAGTCCTACATCGCGCCGGACATGCACATGCGGCCGGTCGGCGAGACCGTCGCGTTCATCGAGCGCGCGGGGCTCGAGGTGCGCGACGTGCATGCGCTGCGCGAGCACTACGTCTGGACGGTACGGGCCTGGCTCGACACCTTCGAGGCCAACCTCGAGCAGGCGGTCGCTCTCGTCGGTGAGGAGGTGGCCCGGGTGTGGCGGCTCTACCTCGTCGGCGGGCTGCTGACCTTCCGCGAGGGGCGGATGGGCGTCGACCAGATCCTCGCCGTGAAGCCCTCGGCCGCCGGCACCAGCGGCATGCCCCCGGTCCGCTCGGACTGGCTGACCGACGGGTCCCCGGCGTAGGACATGTTCGCCACCGTGCCCTTCCTCGAGGCGCTCGGGTGGACGCTGCTCGCGTCCTTTCTGCTGCTGTCCGCCACCTTCGTGATCTCGCTGCTGCAGAAGCGCAACAGCGTCGTCGACGTCGCCTGGGGCCTGGCCTTCGTCGCCGTCGCCGTCGTCGCGACGGCGCTCTCGGCGGGTCACGGGGACGATGCGCGGCGCTTCCTGGTTCTGGGCATGGTGGTCGTCTGGGGCGGCCGGCTGGCCGCGTTCATCGGCTGGCGCAACCGCGGCAAGGGCGAGGATCCCCGGTACGCGGAGATGCTCGCCAAGGGTGGTGGGCACCCGATGGTGACGGCGTACCTGAAGGTGTTCGCCCTGCAGTCGGTCATCGCCTGGTTCGTGGCGATGCCGGTGGTGGTCTCCGCGTTCAACCGTGGCGGGCTGACCTTCGTGGCATGGATCGGGGTGGTGGTCTGGGCGGTCGGCGTCTTCTTCGAGGCGACGGGTGACCAGCAGCTGCTGCGGTTCAAGGCCGACCCGGCGCACAAGGGCAAGACCATGGACCGGGGCCTCTGGCGCTACACCCGGCACCCGAACTACTTCGGGGACGCCTGCGTGTGGACCGGCATCTTCCTGGTCGCCGCCGAGCACCTGCCGGGGGTCGCGACGATCCTCTCGCCGGTGGCGATGGTGCTGCTGCTGACCAAGGGCAGCGGCAAGCCGATCACCGAGCGCAAGATGGCCACGGAGAAACCCGACTTCGCCGATTACGTCGCACGGACCAGCGGCTTCTTCCCGCTGCCGCCGAAGAAGCACGTCACCGAAGCCGACCGCGAGGCCGTGCGGTCCGGGTGACCGACCTCGTCTACCGGGCGATGGTGCGGGTCGGCCTGCTGCTGTTCTGGGCGCTGCGGCTCGACATCCGCGGCGTCGACGACGAGCGCATCCCGGCCACCGGCGGCGCGGTGCTGGCGATCACCCACTTCGGGTATCTCGACTTCGCGATCACCGAACGCGTCGTGTGGGGCCGGCGGCGGCGCTATGTCCGCTTCCTGGCCACCGACGCGTCCTTCCGGCACCCGATCTCCGGGCCGCTGATGCGCGGCATGCACCACGTGCCGGTCGACCGCTCGGCGGGCGCGGGCGCTTACGCGGAGGCGAGCGCGCGGCTGCGCGCCGGCGAGATCATCGGCGTGTTCCCCGAGGCGCAGGTCAACCGGGCGTGGGTCGTCGGCGAGTGCAAGACCGGTGCGGTCCGGCTGGCGGCCGAGGCGGGCGTACCGCTGATCCCGGTCGCCGTCTGGGGCGGGCACCGGGTGCTGACCCGCGGCCATCCGATGCGACTGCGCGACCGGCGCGGCATCGCGGTACGGGTGCATGTGGGCGCGCCGATGTCCACGCGCAGGCACCAGGTGGTCGCGCAGACCGAGGCGCTCCGGGCCCGGCTGCAGGGCCTGGTCGAGACGGCGCAGCAGAGCTATCCGCAGAGCGCCGCGGGCGAGCCGTGGTGGCAGCCTGCCGCGCTCGGCGGCAGCGCGCCGACGCCGGCGGAGGCCGCCGGCCTCGACGCCGCCGACGACGCGGCCACCCTGGCATCCTGATCGCACTGCACGACCCGAGGAGAGGACCACCCATGAAGGCCGGCGACATCGCCCCCGACTTCACCCTGCCCGACGAGGACGGCACCCCCCGCACGCTGTCCACCCTGCTGGCCGACGGCCCGGTCGTGCTGTTCTTCTTCCCGTACGCGATGACCAGCGGCTGCACCCGCGAGAGCTGCCACTTCCGCGACCTGGCGAGCGAGTACGCGCAGGCCGGCGCGCAGCGGGTCGGCATCAGCATGGACTCGGTGGCCAAGCAGAAGGAGTTCTCCGACAAGCATTCCTTCGACTACCCGCTGCTGTCGGACGAGGCCGGCGAGGTGGCGACGGCGTTCGGGGTCAAGCGCGGCGTCCTGCTCAAGAAGCTGACGCCGGTGAAGCGGGCCACCTTCGTGATCGGTACGGACCGGACGATCCTCGAGGTGATCTCGAGCGAGATGAAGTTCGAGATGCACGCCGACGAGGCGCTGAAGGTGCTCGCCAAGGCCTGAGGCGCTGGTTTCTCGGCGCCGGAAGACGCTCGCGAGCGGCTGGCGCCGGAGCTGCTCAGTTGATCAGGAAGGCCGGGAAGTCGGGTGCGGCGGCGCGGAGGGCCTCGTCGGTGGAGTCGGCCTTCAGGCCGGGGAAGAACTGCCCGACCTCGAAGCCCCAGCGGCGCAGGTACTCCCGCAGCACCGGTGGCTTGGCGTCGTCGGTGAGTTCGACGACGGTGATCGCCTCGGTACGCCGGCCCAGGCGCAGCTCGCCGCCGCCGGCCGCCCGGATGTTGCGTACCCACTGGGTCTGACCGCGGGGGGCGACGAGGTGGCGCCGGCCGTCGAGGCTGAGCACGTTGACGGGGGTGCTGCGCCACTCGCCGGTGCTGCGGCCGCGTACCCGCAGCTCCCGAGAGCCCACGAGGCTGATGCCGAGCCGGGCAAGCCCGCGGACGAGCGGGTTGAGGACGCGGCGGGTGAAGGGGTCCGGGGCGCGGTATCGGGGTTCGTCCATGTGCTCTCCTCGTTTCTCGGCGGCGACCGCCGGCGCTTCCGGGCATCATCTGCTGTCGGCCTGGGGATGCCAAGACGTCTGGCGTGGCTAGGTTGGGGAGGGCGCGCGGCGTCGGGCGCGAGGCGCTCGCCCCTGCCCTGCGTACCTGGGACACTCGCCGGTGCCGGGCCGTTAGCTCAACTGGCAGAGCAGCGGACTTTTAATCCGCGGGTTCTGGGTTCGACCCCCAGGCGGCCCACCTACCGAAGGCCCACCTACCGAAGGTCAACAGGCCCACTCTTACTGTGCGGGTACACCTGCCGCTTGACTGTGCTTCGGCTCATGCTTGACGCCTGATTCGGCCGTTCGTCGACACCCAGGGAGACCAGCGTGGCTGAGCAGAGGCATTGCTTCTGCTGCACCGTCGTCGACGCCAGCCAGTGACGTCCCCTGTGGTGGTCTAGCTCCTCGGGTCTCACGGAGTTGGTGACCACGTGCGCTGTGGCCAGCGTGTGATGGTCAGCGAGACCACGCCAATGGTTCTCGCGGAAGGACACAGAGAGACCAGTGACGCCGTGTCCCATGCAGGCGTCTCCTTGTTATTGGCATCATGTGAGACCGAGCTGTCTACCGTCAGCAGTCGGCAACTAAGGATCCTGTTCTCTATCCCGTGTTGCATGTCTTGCCGCTGCGTCAAGAAGGGTTTGTCTGATCTGAGCCCGACGAAGGTTCTCGGCGCTGTCACCCTCAACTGACGTTGATAGCCCTTGTGTTTGAAACGGGCCACCCTCGACGATCATCTCACGGTGGGGTGCAGGTTCGAGGCTGGCGTCGTACTTGCCCCGTTCGCTCTCCAGTCTCAGCACGATTATGTCTTTGACGGGTGCGGGCCAGACCTGAAAGAGGTACCTCTCAATGATGGGGTCGGGCGGCATCATCTGGTCGTCCTCGTTCTCGTACTCCTCAGTCATCACGACGCCGTCGTAATTTGCGTCTCGACCCCGAGCATGGACGCGGATGCGGTACGTACCGGGCCCGGCGGGACTCAGAACCGGGAACTCGTCGTCAACGTCCATGCCAAGCGCAGCGAAGCCGAGATCACCGGACGGTACCTCGATGCTCGCCTCGACGATGTCTTCCCAATCACCAGCATCTAGATCGGTCGGCGCGCTGGCGAGCACGTGCACATCGACCCCGACAGGGCCAGCTGCTATGCCCGTGTTTATGTAGAGCGAGTGGGGAGAGACCCCGACTAACCCGTTGCCCGAAGTATCAGCCCAGGGAAAGGGAGCTTCCATGACGTCCCCGATGTAGAACTGGTGGTAGTCAACCGGAACTGTGCCCATGGGTTCCATGTCACTCCCGCTCCCAGAGGGTGCTGCGGCTCCGCTGAGGCGCCGTTCGAGCTAACGTACCGCCATGAAAGCGCGCTTGGGAGTGCTCTTCGTCGAACCTGCCGGCGCTCTGGGCGGCATTCGGCGCGCCGTTCGGCGACGACCGGGAGGCGCTCGCGGCCGCGTTCAGATCCCGCTACGCCGAGGTACACGAAGCCAGCGTCGGGGAGTGGTTCACGGCGCACGACGTTCCAAAACGCGTCTGGTCACGCGTCGAAGACTGAGTGACCTCCCAGATTCCGACGGCGTCCTCGTCGACGGTGCGACCTACGGGCAGCAGGCAGCGGCGGCGGGCGAACGCGGACCGGAACGCTGGTTGTCGGTGAGGGTCTCCAGTCGGGCGTTGATCAGCCGACTGCCGATCGAGGGGTCTTTCGCCCAGGACGGGACCAGTCCCCACCGCAACGCCACCAGTTTCCGCTGCCCGTGGCGGTCGACCGCGGCGGGCACTGGCTTGGTCGGGGCCACGTTGTAGTCCGGCTCGGCCAGCGCCTCCCCGGTCTCGTCGCTCGCCCCCAGCAGCACGGCCAGGTCGGAGGTGGACCGGGCCGAGGCGTACCTGCCGCACATGACCGGAGCGTAGAACGGACGGTCACGGCACGCCGCCGCCGCCGTGACAGGTCAACCGTGCTCACCGCGGCTGGGTTGCCCCGAATGGGCTACAGACCGCGCAGTGCGGGCCCGAAAGACTCGGTCGCACTTTCGGGTGACCGCGGAGGAGACCGACGTGAGAGCAGCACTTGGCTTCGCCCTGGCCGGGGTCAGCATCGCCGGTCTGACGCTTACCGCGAATGCCGCGGTCGCGGCCCCGACGAAGAACCCGCCGGCTCATCCGATCGCGAACACACAACAGACCTTCGATCAGTACTACCGTGATGGGTCCGGCTACACCGAAGAAGTCGTGTTCACGGGCAACACGTGGTCACTGCCCGGTTATGCCGACGAGGGCACGTTCACCAACAAGGGCGAGTCGCTCACGATGAAGACCACGTCGGCCCACGACCGGGGCTGCACCTACAAGGGCACCTACGTCGCCAGCACAACCCTCTACACAGGCAAGTTGAAGTGCCCCAACAGCGGAGCGAAGGGCACCTTCACGGTGACGACGACAGGGCAGAGCGGCTGACACGGTCCCGACCGCGCTGGCCGAGGTCTCCCAGCAGCGCCGCATCATCAGCACCCGGCGCGCAGCGCCGTACCTGACAGTCAGGCCGGTTCCGGTGGTCTCGCTGTCAGCGCGCCTTCGAGCATGCGGGCGGCGACTCTCGGCAGGAAGCCATTGCGTTCCTCGGCGGGGCAGGCGGCGAGCGCGCGACGCGCCTGTTCGACGTCTCGAACCTGGAGCTCGACCATGGCACGCACCGCGCACCGGTTGGCCAGTAGCTGGCCGGACAGGGTGTGATCCGCTGCGGCGAGTATGGCGCGGGCCTCGAGGGGGCGGTCTCCGAACATCAACGCCACCGCGCGCGCCGTACCCGTACGGTCGGCGTCCGGGGCAACCCGCTGCGCGAGTGCGGCCCATCGGCCGACGCGCGCCACGTCCAGTTCGGCGACGCTGGGGTGCGCGGGGGTGATCACCTCTCGGATGATCACGATTGTCCACAGCTCCACCACCGCGCAGGCCAGCGCGGCCGTGGTCTGCGCGGTCTGGCCGCTCGTGGCCGCGCGCTCCAGGTTCGTGTCGGCCCGTTCGAGGATGAAGCGGGCGTCGGGCGCCGGCCCATGCGCCAGCAGCGTGAGCAGTCTGCCGGCAGCCGCCGCAGCCACCTCCGGCCGTCCGTCAGTCAGCGCCGTCCGGAGCACGTCGCGATTGGTGCTCCGGGTCAGCTCGATGACGGCTCGTCGGCTGTTCTCGAGGTTCCGCTGCGCAGTCGGGTGGAAGAGCCACCGGCCGATCGTCAGACCGTCGCTGGCGAGTGCGCCATCCTGAACAGGGATCAGGTTCATGAACACGAGCCACGCGCCGGTGACACCCGCGCCCAGCAGCAGGCAGCGGACACCGACCGACGGGCTCCGCGCAGCGAACCACCACGCCACCGCGGTGAGCACGGCGTTCGCCGCCGGACCGCCGCCCGCGAACACGATGCGAAGCGGTCGTTCCAGGACGCGCGCCTCGCCCCACTGCGCCTGGACATGATTTCTGCTGGCGATAGGCGGGAGCCCGCCTCGACGCCAGACATACACCCCCAGGACGCGGACGGCCACCACCCGCAGTCGCAGGGACAGCGCGGCCAGCAGATGGCCTCCCTCGTGTGCCGGGATGTTCACGAGGGTCCCGACGATCAGGCCGACGTAGGCACAGGTGACGCCGACGAATCCGCCGATGGCGCCGGCCCAGACGAGAGTCAGCACGACCGCGACGAGGGCCAGGGCCAGGTGTCCCAGCCGAAGACCGCTCCTGTCCGCCCCGGTCGAGACCACGGCACAGGGTGTCAGCGCACCGGCCGCCCCACAAGGGTCAGGCTGGGTGGTACGCACTGTCGGTGAGGCACGGGATCTCATCAGGCGCCGGCCCTGCTGCGGGGTTAGTGTTCCGGCGCTGAATGCCGAGGGCGCGGGGGGACCATGGACGACGACGAGGCCGACGACCGGCTGCTGGGCCGGATCGGCCGGGTGACCGTCCCGATTCCCAAGGCCGGTCCCGGCGAGGTCTTCGTGGCGATCCGGGGCGGCACCGAGGCCTTCGCTGCCTGGTCGGACGAGGAGATCGGCCGCAACAAGGCGGTGGTCGTGGTCGAGGTCCGCTCACCCCGTTCCGTCACCGTCACCCCATTCCCCGAAGCTGACTCCCTGGTGGTGGTCTAGGTGTTGTTCTGGCACGTCCCCGCGCCCGACGAGGCGCTGTTGATATCCGGCTCCAGGCACAAGGACGGGACGACGCAGTTCCGCATCGTCACCGGGCACGGCTCCTTCGTGCTGCCGATCAAGCAGAAGGCGCGGCTGCTGTCGCTGGCGCTGCGGGAAGCCGAGCTCTACGAAGAGTGCGTCACCACCCAGGGCATCCCGATGCGGGTACGCGCGGTGGCCGTCTTCAAGGTGGGTGACGACCCAGCCTCGATCGCGAACGCCGCCCGCCGGTTCCTCGCCGAGCAGGACCGCATGGAGGAGCTGTGCGGACGCATCTTCGCCGGGCACCTGCGCTCGATCATCGGCAGGCTGACGGTCGAGGAGATCATCCGCGAGCGCGACAAGGTCTCGCAGGAGGTGAAGGACGGCAGCCACCTCGAGATGGAGAAGCTCGGCATCATCGTCGACGGCCTCCAGATCCAGGAGATCGAGGACCCGACCAGCTACATCCAGAACCTCGCCGCGCCGCATGCCGCCGCGGTCGCGTCCGCCGCGCGGATCGCCGCGGCCGAGCGCGATCAGGAGGCGGCCGAGAAGGAGCAGCAGGCGGCGCGGGCCAAGGCGCAGTTCGAGCGGGAGACCGCCATCGCCCGCGCCCGGATCGAGGCGGAGGTGCAGGAGGCGCAGGCGCAGGCCGCGCAGGCCGGCCCGCTCGCGGAGGCGAAGGCGTCGCAGAACGTGATCGCCGAGCAGACGGTGCTGGCCGAGCGGGCCGCCGCGCTGACCGACAAGCGACTGGAGTCCGACGTACGCCGCCCCGCGGACGCCGAGGCCTACAAGCAGCGCACCCTGGCAGAGGCCGCCCGGGACGCGGTCAAGCACTCCACCGAAGGGGAGGCGTTCAAGCAGCGAGCCATGGCGGAGGCCGGCCGCGACACCACGCTGCTGAGCACCGAGGCGGAGGCCAAGCGCCGGCGTGCCATCGCAGAGGCCGAGGCGGACGCACAGCGGGTCACGGCACAGGCCGGCTCCGACGCGGTGAAGGCCAAGGCGGACGGCGACGCCTACGCGCAACGCGCCATCGCCGACGCGGAGGCGGCGGCGATCAACGTACGGGCCAGCGCCCTCTCGGGGGAGAACCAGGAGCTGATCGCCGCCAACAAGCTGGTCGACATGCTGCCCAGCCTCGTGCAGGCAGCCGCCGGCGGCATCTCCGGCTCGCATCTGACCGTGCTGAACGGGTCCGCCGGGATGAACGAGGTTGCCGTCGGTCTCGTCGCCCAGGGGCTGGCGATCTTCGAGAACCTGCGCTCCGGTCTTGCGCACAACGGCGACCATCCGGAGCTGGAGCTGTGGCCGTACCGGGTCGTGCCGCCACCGGCGCCGGCGACGCCTCGATCGACCAGACCCCGCAGCACAACGGGAGCGCCCCGCGGCCGGCACGGCGGAAGCCCGTGTCGCCGTAATTGGTCGAGGCCGCGAAACCCTGGCGCTGGCCTTCGGCTGTAGCCGTGCGTAGCAGTTCGTAGCGCCTGCAGATTACAGTGTGGGGATGACCCGGGAGATCAGTCAGCGCGAACTGCGCAACGACAGCGGAGCGATCCTCCGAGCGGTGGAGTCCGGCGAGGACTTCGTCGTCACCCGCAACGGAACCGCCCTCGCCGAACTACGCCCGCTGCGCCGTCGCCGCTTCGTGGCCGCCGCCGAGCTGCTGGCGACTGCTCGGCAGCTGGCGCCCCTCGATGCCACGGCCTTCCGCCGCGACGTCGATGAGTTCCTGGACCAGACCCCGACGGGCGAGCACTGATGCCGGAGACAGGGCTTCTGGACACGTCCGTGGTGATCGACCTGCCGGTCGCGGATGGCCTGCTTCCGGCCGAGGCTGCGATCACGACCATGACCCTTGCCGAGCTTGCCGCCGGGCCCCACGCGACCGCCGACCCGGTTGAGCGATCGATCCGCCAGGAGCGACTGCAATGGGCCGAGGCGACGTTCGACGCGTTTCCCTTCGACATCGCGGCGGCGCGAAGCTACGGACGGGTCTACGCGCTGGTGCGATCGGCTCGTCGGCAGCCGCGCGGTCGCCTCGCCGACCTCATGATCGTCGCGATCGCCGCGTCCCAGCAGCTACCCCTGTACACCCGCAACCCCGACGACTTCATCGCGCTCGAGCAGATGGTCACCGTCGTCCCGGTCTGACACGCGGGTCACCTCGGCGCAGACATGCCAGCCAGAATGCACGAGGGACCGGCTTCCGTAGCGATGCGCTCGCTTACTGACCGCATGATCGTTCGGTTACCGTCGGCCGATGTCGAGTGAGGCCTCCGCGGAACCCGTGCTCGTCGAGCGCGCGGAGGGCGTCGCGACGCTGACGTTGACCGGCCCGTCGCTGACCGCGCAGGCCAAGGACGCGTTGCGTACGCAACTCCAGGACGTCGCCGCCGACTCCGCGATCCGCGCGGTGGTGCTGACCGGCTCGGGAAAGATCTTCTGCGCCGGCCAGGACCTGGGAGAGCATGCTCGAGCGCTGGAGTCCGGCTCTGCCGCGGCGTTCGAGACGCTCGCCCGCGACTACGAGCCGATCGTCACGACCCTGCTGATGATGCCGAAGCCGGTGGTAGCCGCGGTGAACGGCACCTGCGTCGGCGCGGGCCTGTCCCTCGCGCTCGCCTGCGACCTCCGGCTGGCCCGGAGCACCGCGACGTTCGCCACGGCCTTCACCGCCATCGGGCTGTCGTTCGACAGCGGCCTGTCCGCGACCTTGGCGCGCGCCATCGGCACCGCGCGAGCCAGCGAGCTGATGCTGCTCGGTAGCAGGATCTCGGCGGAGACCGCGCTCGCCTGGGGACTGGTCGGCACGGTGGTCGAGGAGGCCGACTGGGACGGCACCGTGCGCGAGGTCGCGGGCCGACTCGCCACCGGCCCCACCCAGGCGTACGTCGCAGTCAAGCGGGCCATCGCCGCGGCGTGGTCCGCCTCGCTGCCGGACGTGTTCGACGCCGAGCGCGCGGCGCAGATCGACCTGGGCGGTACGGCCGACCACCGGGCCGCCGTGGCGGCCTTCCTGGCCAAGCGGCGCCCGACCTTCGACGGCCGGCCGCCGTAGTCTGCTTCAGACGCGAAGGAGCGTGGCATGGCGCAGGTGCTCGACAACGACAGCGCATCGCCCGCGCTGACCGAAGGGTTCGAGGCGACCATCGCCCGGGACCGCCGGATCGAGCCCCGCGACTGGATGCCCGAGGCGTACCGGAAGACCATGATCCGCCAGATCGCGCAGCACGCGCACTCGGAGATCATCGGCATGCAACCCGAGGGCAACTGGATCACCCGCGCACCCTCCCTGCGGCGCAAGGCGATCCTGCTGGCCAAGGTCCAGGACGAGGCCGGACACGGCATGTACCTCTACTCCGCCGCCGAGACCCTCGGCGCCGACCGCGCCGACCTCACCGACAAGCTGGTGCACGGCCGGCAGAAGTACTCCTCGATCTTCAACTACCCCGCCCTCAGCTACGCCGACGTCGGCGTCATCGGCTGGCTCGTCGACGGCGCAGCGATCTGCAACCAGGTCCCGCTGTGTCGCAGCAGCTACGGCCCGTACGCCCGCGCCATGGTCCGCATCTGCAAGGAGGAGTCCTTCCACCAGCGGCAGGGCTACGAGCTGCTGCTGACGATGATGCGCGGGACGGCGGCCCAGCGGGCCATGGTCCAGGCCGCGGTCGACCGCTTCTGGTGGCCGTCGCTGATGATGTTCGGGCCGCCTGACGAGGCGTCGCCGAACACGGCGCAGTCGATGGCCTGGGGCGTGAAGCGGCACACCAACGACGAGCTGCGGCAGCGGTTCGTGGACATGTCCGTCCCGCAGGCCGAGCAGCTCGGCGTCACCCTCCCCGACCCCGCGCTGCGCTGGAACGACGAGCGGGGCAGCTACGACTTCGGGGCGGTCGACTGGGCCGAGTTCGACGCCGTGGTCAGGGGCGACGGCCCCTGCAACGCCCAGCGCGTCGCGCACCGCAAGGCGGCGCATGACGACGGCGCGTGGGTACGGGCGGCCGCCAGTGCGCACGCCGCGAAGACGCAGGGGGCGAGACGATGAGTGCGCACGCCGCGAAGGCGCAGGGGGCGGGCCGGTGAGCGAGCTCGCGGCGGAGGGCGGCCACGGCGCCGTGCCGCTCACCGGCATTCCCGTTGCGCCGCAGGCAGCTGCGGTGCGTTCCGACTGGCCGCTGTACGAGGTGTTCCTGCGCGGCAAGCGGGGCCTCAACCACGTGCACGTCGGGTCGCTGCATGCCGCCGACCCGGTGATGGCGCTGCACCATGCCCGCGACCTGTACACCCGCCGCAACGAGGGCGTCAGCATCTGGGTCGTCCCGAGCGCGGCCATCACGGCCAGCAGCCCCGACGAGAAGGACCCGTTCTTCGCCCCGGCGGCCGACAAGGTCTATCGGCACCCGACGTTCTACGTCATCCCCGACGACGTCCCGCACATGTGAGCGGTGTGGCCATCAGCAACGACGAGAGCGTCTACCGGTCGCTCGCCGAGCAGGGCGAGGACCACCGCTGGGCGTTCGGCACCGGCTTCACCGATCCCCTCGAGGGCGTGGACACCACGGTGCCCGCCGGCGTCGACGGCGCGGCGCTCGCCGCGTACTGCCTGATGCTCGGGGACGACGCGCTGATCTACTCGCATCGGCTGCAGCAGTGGATGACCCGCGCGCCGGAGCTGGAGGAGGAGACCGCGCTCGGCAACATCGCGCTGGACCTGCTCGGCGAGGCCAGGCTGCTGCTCTCCCGGGCGGGTCGGGCGGACGGCACCGGCCGGGACGAGGACGCCCTGGCCTTCTTCCGCGACGAGCGCGACTTCCGCAACGTCCGGCTCGTCGAGCGCCTGGACGCGGACTTCGCCGAGCTCATCGGCCGGCTGCTGGTGTTCTCCTGCTGGCGGCTCGCGCTGTTCGACCGCCTCCGCGACAGCCGCGACCCGGTCCTGGCCGCCATCGCCGGCAAGGGCGTCCACGAGCTGACCTACCACCGCGACTACGCGGCGCAGTGGGTCGTTCGGCTGGGGGACGGGACCCCCGAGTCCCACCGCCGCATGCAGTCCGCGCTGGACGTCCTCTGGCCGCTGGTCGACGAGCTGTTCACCGGCCACCCGGTCGAGTCCGCGCTCCCCGGGGTCGCCGCGGCGGCGGCCGGGCTGCGGGTCGAGGTGGACCTCGTCCTCGACACCGTGCTGGCCGCAGCCGGTCTCGACCGGCCCGAGGTGCGGCCACTGGCGGGCGTCGGCGGCCTGGCCGGTCGCGACGGTCTGCACACCGAGGCGATGGGCTACCTCCTGGCCGAGTTGCAGAGCGTCGCCCGGGCCGACCCGGAGGCGACCTGGTGAGCGCACCGGCCAGCGCGGACGCCTGGGCCGTCGCCGCGGCCGTGCCCGACCCGGAGCTGCCGATGGTGACCCTCGCCGACCTCGGCATCCTGCGCGACGTCGAGACGGTGGGAGAGACGGTCACGGTGACCATCACGCCCACGTACACCGGCTGTCCGGCGATGGCGGAGATGGGCCGGGACCTGCGCAACCGCCTGCGGCAGAAGGGCTTTCTCCATGTCACGGTACGCACGGCACTCGCCCCCGCCTGGAGTAGTGACTGGATCACGCCAGCGGGCCGGGCGAAGCTGGCGGCCGCCGGGATCGCACCCCCGAACGCCGCCCGGCGCCAGGACGGCCCGATCCCGCTGACGCTGGTCGCGCGCCCGCGCACGGTCCGCTGCCCATACTGCGGCGCCGCGGAGACCCGGCAGACGGCAGCGTTCAGCGCCACCGCGTGCAAGGCGCTCTACCGGTGCGAGCGCTGCGACGAGCCGTTCGAGTACGTCAAGGAGCTCTGAGCTTTGGCCCGCCCCGACTTCCACGCCCTGCGCGTTGCCGCGGTCGATGCCCTCACCGACGACGCCGCCGCCGTGACCTTCGCCGTTCCGGACGCCCTCGCCGACCTGTTCGCCTTCGCGCCCGGACAGTCCCTGACCCTCGAGGTCGGCGGGGAGCGCCGTTCGTACTCCATCTGCGCACCCGTCGGTCACCCGCCGCGCATCGGTGTGCGCGTGGTCGAGGGAGGCGCCGTCAGCGGCTGGCTGGTCCGCGCGGCGCGAACCGGCGACGTGGTGGCGGTCCAGCGTCCGGCCGGGTCCTTCACCCCCGACCTGGGCGTACCGGGTCACCACGTGCTCATCGCCGCCGGCTCCGGCATCACGCCCATGCTGTCGATCGCGGCGTCGGTGCTGGCGGCGAGCCCGGACTCCGGCGTGACCCTGCTGTACGGGAACCGGCGCAGCGACTCGGTGATGTTCGCCGACGAGATCGCCGACCTGAAGGACGCGTACCCGACGCGGATGCGGCTGGTGCACGTGCTGTCGCGGGAGCCGCAGGAGGTCGAGCTGTTCAGCGGACGCCTCGACGCCGACAAGCTGCGGGCGCTGCTGCCGGTGACCGTCGAGGTGGCGGACGTCGACCACTGGTGGCTCTGCGGTCCCTACGGCCTGGTCGCCGGCGCGATCGACGTCCTCGCCGGCCTCGGGGTGCCGAGGGACCGGGTGCACCGCGAGCTGTTCTACGTCGAGGACGACCCGCCGGCGGCGGCCCGGCACGACGAGGCGCCGATCGGGGTAGGGGCCGAGGTCACCGTGGTGCTGGACGGGCGCAGCACCACGGTCCTGGTGGCCCCGGGTACGCCGGTGCTCGACGGCGCCCAGCGGGTGCGGCCCGATCTGCCGTTCGCCTGCAAGGGCGGCGTCTGCGGGACGTGCCGGGCGCGGGTCACCGCCGGCGAGGTCCGGATGCGGCGCAACTTCGCGCTCGAACCGGCCGAGGTCGAGGCCGGCTTCGTGCTGACCTGCCAGGCCGTGCCGGTGTCGGCCACCGTGACGGTCGACTTCGACTCCTGACCGGGCGACCCGGGACAGGCGAGCCACGCTGCGGACACAGGGACGAGCCCCTGCCGGCGAGAAGGTCGCCAGCAGGGGCTCGTCAGCGCGAGCTGGTCTACTGGTGCTTCCAGGCCACCGTGAAGGTCTCGTGGTGGGTGTTCAGGCTGCCTGGCTTGGCCTGCGTGACCCCGTTCAGCATCTCGGTCACCGCCGAGGTGGTGTGCGTGTTGATGTACGCACCGTCGAGCACCGTGTCGGAGAACGTCACCGTTCCGAAGCCGGCCAGGCTGTAGAACGGAACCTCGAGGTTGCCGGTCAGGAACTGGTTGTCGATCTCGGCCTGCGGGCCGTCGTCGATGTACGCCTCGGCTCCGGTCGTCTCGTCGTAGGCGTAGACGTCTGTCTCCGAGTTGCTCTCGTAGACGTAGGTCTGCACCCGGTCACCGGGTGCAGCCGCGGCCGTGTTTATCTGGTTGTTGCGGACGTCGTAGGCCTGCAAAGCCGCGGTCGCCATGCCGTGGCTGCACCCGTACGCGACGAGGGCCTGCGCGTTGTACGCCTTGGCGGTGGTGAAGCCGACCGTACCCAGGAACGCGTAGCCGTCCTTGGAGCAGTGGGTGGGGATGGTGAACTGGGAGTACGAGTAGTAGTCGGCCCCGGGCTTGCTGATATACCCGGCCCCGAGCGTGGTCTTGCCCGCCTTCGCAACGGCCGCCGGGCGCAGGCCCGAGGTGTGCGGCATCGCCGCGACGGGAGCGGGGCGGGTCTGGTGGAGGCTGGCCGCACCGGCTGAGCTGCCGATCAGCAGCAGTGCCAGTCCGGCGCCGGCGGCGGCCACGGTGGGAAGTACGCGAGCGAACATCGAAACTCCTATGGTGAGTGCGAGCACGGGGTCGGGTCTCCGCCCCGTGCTGATAGGAGGCGATGGGGGTCGCGCTGATACGTCGCGGCCAGCCGGTCGGGTCAGTAGCCCCGAGGGTCGGGGTCGTAGGTCATGCCCGGCTCGGCCACCGCACCCACTCCTGGGGTCGCGTTCCGCAGCGCGAGCCGGAGGATCGAGTCAGCGGCCTGCCGACCGCTCTGACCCGTGTTCGACATCCGGGCCGCGATCATCCCGGCCACGATCGGAGTCGAGAAGGAGGTGCCGCTCCAGGTGGCCATGCCGTTGCTGAACTCGGCGGTCTGCCCGATGCGCGGTGGCTCCCGGTAGAGGTACGTGCCGTCGGGATAGGCGTTGACGATGTCGCGTCCGACGGCGTACACGTCGACCCAGCTGCCGTGGTCGGAGAAGTCGGCGCGGGTTCCGTCTCGTTCCAGCGCGCCGACGGAGACGGCCCAGGGAAAGGCGGCGGGCCAGAACGGCTGCCGGCTGCTGTTATTGCCCGCCGCTGCGACCAGGACTGCGCCCTTGGCGTACCGCAGCCTGTGCTCCCAGAGGACCTCGAACCCCAGCGGCGGCAGGTCGTGGCGGGTCGTGCCGCCTGCGGACATGCTGATCACGTCGGGCGTCCGGTCCATGGCGTGGGCCAGCTGACGGAGCATGCCGGACTCCGTGACGGCACCGGCCCGGTTGAGCAGGTCCTCCACGTGCACGTCGGCGTACGGCGCCAGACACCGGACGACCCCGGCCACGAACGTGCCATGTCCGACGTACGGACCGATGTCCGTCGGATCGTACGGCTCCGGCTGCCCGGTGACGCCGGACAGCCAGCCGTGCTGGGCGTCTTCCAGGGCCAGGATCAGACCGGTGTCCACGACCTCGACCCGACACCCCTGACCACCGGCGCCGCCGGCCGGGGCGAGGGAGACCGGCGGGTCCGGATCGACGGACGGGACGGGCGTGGGCTCCGTCGCCGGGCAACAGCTGCGGGGTGTGACGTAGAAGATGTGGTCAGGGGTCGCGATGCCGACGCCGAGGGCCGCGTCGATCGCCGCTAGCGCGGCCAACGTCGTCAGCCCCTCGGGCGCATAGGCGGTCAGGCCGTTCACCAGCGCGTCGACGACCCGGCCCGGGACTTCCGCGCGTACCCGCTCGAGGTCCTCGTCACGAACCAGGATGCGGCCTTCGACATAGAGGTACTCCATGTCCGCCGGCCGCCCCGGCGGGTAGACCGCCGCGCCCTCGATCGCCGACAGGATGAGCTCGACCTGGATCCCCAGTCGTTCGCGCTGCCAGTCCCGCCCCGGCCGCTGGCGGCCGCCGTCACCGGGCTGGCCGCGTTTCGCCACGGAGCCGCCGCTGTCGGCCATCGCGATCACCTCGTTCGCAGGGAAAAGCGATGTCTACCATCGCGACGTGGCAGCGGAAAGGTCCGGCAGCGTCGCCGACGTCCAGGCCACCGCACCCCGATGGCCAGCGGGACCGGACCTCCTGGCGATGGCTCTGTCGACTCCCGCGCAGGCGCTCGAGCTGGCCCACCGAACCCTGGCGGCGGATCCCGATGACGGCGCCGCGTCCTATGCGCACCAGGCGGCCGGCATCGTGCTGCGTGATCGAGGGGAGCTGTCCACGGCGTTGCCCGAGCTGCGTGCCGCGCTCCGTAGTGCGCGCCGGTCCGGCGCACGCGAACGTGTCGTCGACGTCCAGGCGACGCTGGGCGCCGCGGAGGCGATGGCCGGCCACAGCGGGCGGGGTCTGGCCCGGCTGGAGTCGGCTGCCCAGGATGCCCATGGCTTGCTGCTGGCCACGGTGCGGCTCCGGCGGGCGTACGTACTGGGTGACCTCGGCCGGTTCGAGGAGGCGCTGCGCGATCTCCGGTTGGCACTGCGGGCAGCACGTCGGTGCGGAGACCGGCTCTGGGAGGCGCGCATCCTCCACAACCGCGCGTGGACCTGGCTCGCCATCGGAGCGCTGGGCCGAGCCGATGCGGATGCAGCCGCCGCCGGGCGCCTGTTCGACCAGCTGGGTCAGACGTTGGAATCGGTGCAGGCTCAGCACAATCGGGCCGCCGTGGCCGCGGGGCGGGGGGACCTCCCACGAGCGCTGCACCTGCTGGACGCCGCGGAGTCCCGGTACCAGACACTCGGGGTCTTCGAGCCGGAGCTGGTCGTCAACAGGGGGCACGTCCTGCTCGCGGCAGGGCTCGCCACGGAGGCCGCGGCCGCGGCCGAGGCCGCGATCGTGGGGGGCACGTCGCACCCCGTCCACCACGCCGAGCTCCTGCTGTTCGCGGCCAGGGCGGCCCTGGCGGCCGAGCAGCCCGAGCGCGCGCAGCGGTGGGCCCGCGCCGCGCTCCGGCTCTTCAAATCCCAGCAGCGTCCCGGCTGGGTGCTGCGGGCGCGGCTCCTGCACTGCCAGGCCCGGTACGCCCACGGCGACCGGACACACCGGCTTCTCGCCGCGGCGGCGCAGGTCGCCGAGCAGCTGCGCGAGCGCGACGACGAGGAGGCCGCCTTGGCCTTCCTGCTCGCCGCCCGGCTGGCGCAGGCCCGGGGCCAGGACGCACTGGGTGCGTCGAGCCTGCGAAGCGCGGCGGGCTACCGCCGGCGCGGGTCGGCCCTGACGCGCGCCACCGGATGGCTGGCGGCAGCCATGGAGCATGCGTCGGTCGGTGACGAGCGGGGTCTGCTGTCCGCCTGCGGGCGGGGGCTCGACGCGCTGGACGAGCACCGGCTGCTGTTCGGCGCCGCCGAGATCCGGGCCATCGCCACCTGGCACGGCCGCGATCTGGCCTCCTTCGCCATCGACGCCGCCAGTCGGCGGGCCTCCCCTCGCTTGATGCTGACCTGGACCGAGCGCTCCCGCGCGATCTCGCTGGCCGAGCCGTCGGTGCGGGCACAGCCCGACCCCGAGCTGGAGCAGGAGCTCGGCGCCGTCCGCGACGCGGCGAGGCGTTGTGCGGACGCGGAGCGGAGCGGCGCCGGAGTGACGAGCGCGCTGCAGCAACGCGACGCTGGCGAGCGCGCGGTACGCCGGCGGCGTCGCCAGCTCTCGGGCTCCACCGGCTCGGTCCCGCGGCTCGACATCGAGCTCCTGTTGGCGGAGCTCGGGGCCGCCACGCTGCTTTCGCTGGTGGAGACGGGCGGGCGCCTGCAGGTGTTGCAGGTCGGCCACGGTCGGGTGCGCCGGCATGACGTCGGACCGGTCTCCGCTGCGGTCAGGGAGCTCGACTACGTGCTGTTCGCCCTGCGCCGGGCCGCGTACGGGCGCGCCGGCGGGACGGCGGCGCTGGCTGCCCGGCTGGAGCAGGCGGTGCTCGGAGCTGTCGGACGGGTTGTGCCCGACGGTCCCGTGGTCGTGGTGCCGTCCACCCGGTTCCACGCCCTGCCGTGGGGATTGCTGCCCGCACTGGCAGACCGGCCGGTGGCGGTGGCGCCGTCGGCGCAGGTGTGGCAACGCGCGGCCTGCGCCGCCACGCGTCCGTGCCCGGACCGACGGGTGCTGCTGGTCGCCGGACCCGACCTGGGAACCCGAGCCGCCGAGGTCGTCGCGCTGGCGTCGGTGCACGCGTCGCCAGAGGTGGTCGGTCGTGCGGCAGCTGCCCCCGCTGCCACCGTCGACCGCGTCGTGGCCGGCATGAACGGCGCCTGGGTCGCGCACATTGCTGCGCACGGCGACTTCCGCGCCGACAGCCCGCTGTTCTCCTCGGTACGACTCGACGACGGCGCGCTGTTCGTGCACGACCTCGACCGGGTCCGGCAGGCGCCCCGCACCGTCGTGCTGTCCGCGTGCGAGACCGGGGTCGGGGTCCCGGTAGGTACGCAGGAGCTGCTCGGACTGGTCAGCGGCCTGCTGCGGGCGGGGACCGCGAGCGTGTGTGCCAGCGTCGTGCCGGTACACGACGCTGCGGCGATCCCCATCGTGTCGGCCGTGCACCGGGCCCTGGCCGACGGCAGGACGCTGCCGGAAGCGGCCCTGGCCGGTCGGCGCGCCGCAGCCGGCGACGAGCTGGCGGTCTGCACCGCCGCCTCGTTCAGCGTCTGGGGTGCCTAGCCGGCGGGTCGACACCCAGCCGAGCGGCGTTCAGAGGCGTACCCACGCGGTGGTGATGCGGCGTCCTCCGAGTCGGAAGCGTACGAGGGCGTCGGGAACGGTCGCGAACGCGAAGCGCGCATCCGCGTCGACGACCGACGTGACGAGCGCTCCGTCGGCCGCTTCGAGCACGACCTCCGTGACCTCTCCGGCGGCGACGCCGTCGACGAGGCCGAGCAGGGAACGCCGACCCCCGTCCCCGACGACCTGGATGTCGATCGTGATCCCCGCGCACTGGAACGACACCAGCCGTATCTCGGCCGCCCCGGCACGGACGGTGCCGGCAGCGGTGAGGGAGTCGGCCACCAGCGTCGCCAGCTCGTCGTCGAGATGGCGCCGACCGAAGACGCCGCGGCCGAGCTCGTAGGTCAGCTCGGGAACGGGATCGATCACGCGGGCGATGTCAGCCAGCCGCGCGAGCAGGTCCTCTTCCTCGGGCGACGACGTCGGTCCGGTCACGGTGATCCCTCCGCTGTGGCGGTGCCGAAGGCGTAGCCGCTGGCGGCCAGCAGCTCACGCAGCCGGTCGAGGCAGCGCATGCGGGTGGGTCCGATGGAGCCGATCGGCAGGCCCAGCGCGGTCGAGATCTCGGCGTAACTGGTGCGCTCGACCGACATCAGGACGCGGAGCAGGGTCTGGCATCGCGCGGACAGCCCGCCGAAGCTCTGCCACAGGGCGGCGTCGCGCTCGGCCAGGAGCAGGTGATGGTCGACGGGTGGTGCCCCCTCGTCCGGGACCTCGAGCATGGCCTCGTCACTCCACTCGGGTGCTTCCCGCCCGGACCGCCTGAGCGTCGCCAGACATTCGCGCCGCGCCGTCGTCGCCAGCCAACCGGCCAGCGTCTCCGGATCGCGGATGGTGTCGAGGTTCTCCAACAGCCGGAGCCAGGTCGTCTGGATGACGTCGGCCGCAGCGCCGGTGTCGAGCCGGTACGCCCGGCCTATCGACCAGAGCAGGTTGGTGAACCGGTCGACGAGGAGGTTCCACGCGAGCTCGTCGCCGTCCGCGGCTCGTCGCACGAGCTCCGTCAGGTCGTCGGGTGCCGGCACGACGGAGTCGTCCTCACAGGAGCTGACCCACCTCGCAGTCCCGACCGCACAGCTCATCATGGCATCCGACGCATCCCGTCTGGGTTCCGCCCGCCGCCGACGACGAACACGTGAACGAGAGGCGCGGGTGACGCGGGTGATACATCCCGTCTCCCTCTCGTCCGGGCAAACCGGGCGGGCACGCCTCTAGGGTCGGTGCCGTGCGCGGTCCGGCGGTCTCCGACCCGATGACCGACGCGATGTCCGAGGACGCCGTCTGCCTGGCCCTGCTGGCCGCCGGTGCCCTGAGCGTGCGGGACGTCGACGCCGGCGAGGAGCCCTTCCTGTACAGCTCGGGCAACCACGGACCCGGGTACGTGATGGTGAAGGCGCTGGTCGCACGGCAGGCCGTGTTCCGGGCGCTGATCGACGCCCTGGCCGCGAAGCTCATCGACGCCGGGGTGCCCTTCGACCACGTCATCGGCAACGCGACCGGCGGGATGATCCCGGCGTACGCGCTCCGGGAGGCCTACCAACGCCGTAGCGGCCGGACCGACGTGGAGTACGTGTACGTGCGGGGCGCTCGGAAGGAGGGCGGTCACCGCGAGCTGGTCACCGGACTCGAGCACATCGCCCCGCGTACGCAGGCCGGCGCGCCATCCTCCTGGCTCGTCGTGGAGGACATGGTCAACTTCGCCGAGACCCCGGTGAACTCGCTGCTGCTGCTGCGCAGTCTCGGCTTCGTGGCCCGGGAGGCCGCCGCGATCCTGCACGTCGACCAGCCCGAGGGGAACCGGCGGCTGCGCGCGCACGATGTCCGCCTGACCACCCTGACCTCCATGCCCCGACTGCTGGACGTCGCCGTCCGGGAGGGGTACGCCGGTCGCAGCGCCGTCGAGGGATACCGCGCCTACCTCGAGGACCCGGGCGGCTGGCAGCGGGCCAGGGGCCTCGGCGGATGAGCCTGCTGTACGTCGGCCTCGACGGCGGCAAGCGGGAGGGCAACCTGGCGCTTGCCCATGAGCTGGCCGCGACCACCGACGGCGAGATCGGGTTCAAGGTCAACCTGGACCATGCGCTGGTGTGGGGGGAGTCGTACATCGCCGCGGTCGTCGCCTTGGGGCGCCCCGTGTTCGTCGACCTCAAGATGAACAACGGTCCGCGCACGATGAGCACGGTGGTGCGGTGGCTCGGCAGTCTCGGCGTGACGCACACCGATGTCTGGGCGTACGCCGAGAGCAACCTCACCCGGACCCTCGAGGAGCTGGCGGGGGTCACCGACCGGCCGGCCATCTTCGCGGCGACCTTCTACACCCGGTGGGACGAGGCGTACGCCCAGACGCATCACCGGATGTCGGTGGACGCGCTGATCGGCCACTGGGCGCGGGTGGCCGTCGAGCACGGCGCAGAGGGGGTCATCGTCCCCGCCACGCGGCTGGTGGCCCTCGGCGACCTGTCCACCGTCCGGATGAGTCCCGGCATCCGGCTGCCCGGGCAGCGGACGGGGAGTGCCCAGCAGCACGTCGCCACACCCGGGGAGGCACTGCTCGCCGGTGCGGACATCCTGGTGATGGGCAGCCCCATCCAACAGGCTCCGGACCCCGTCGCGGCGCTCGCCGAGGTGCTCGCCGCGATGCGCCGGGTCGAGGCGGCATCCTGACTGGGCCGCGCAGGGCGAGACTGGGGGCGAACCCCGACCCAGGAGCTGACATGGACCAGAGCCAGGCACAGGAACTTCTCGCCGCCGACCGGACGCGGGTGCAGGAGCTGCTCGCGGACACGGTCGCCGCCGGCCGCGAGGACCGGCTGGCCGAGGCAGAGCCCGGCGACATGGAAGACCCGGCGCAGGCGCTGGGACAGCAGGGCGTCGACGACGCGGTGGCGGCCAGCCTCCGCGAGCGCCTGGCCGCGATCGAGCGGGCCGAGCAGCGCCTGCGCGACGGGACGTACGGGGTGTCGACGCGCAGCGGTGCGCCCATCCCCGACGAACGCCTCCGGGCCGACCCCACGGCGGAGCTCACCGTCGAGGAGGCGGCCAGCTCCTGAGTCCCAGCCGATCGACAACGCCACCTCCCCCCTCCCTCTCCGCCGAGATGCGGCGTGTTCACCACGACACGCCGCCCCCTGCGTACATCTCCCACATCTCGGCGACGAAGGGGGCCGGGCTCAGCTCAACCCGACGCCGCGCGGAGTCGGGCCGCCGCGCACAGCGCAGGCAACTGCGTCACCTCCTCGTCGGCCTCGTGTACGTCGCGGTCCCGCAGGGCGGCTCGCATCCTCGGCCCGGCGGTGTCCAGGTGCACCGTGGCCAGCCGCAGCCGTCGCTGCACCGGACCCTGCGTCCGCCGGATGCTCTGCACCTTCTCTAGCGGCACCCAGTGGCTGACCCGGCGCAGCCGGCCGCTGCAGGTGGCGACGCAGCTCGCGTTTCTTCCGACCGACAGCCGGTGGTAGCTCAGCGGTGCCTTCCAGCGGGCCCGGCCCGGCGCCTTGACCTGGGTCACCGCGAGGTCCTGCAGGACCAGGCCCATCACCTGGTACGCCTGCGCGTAGCTGCCGACAGGCAACAGTGCCCGCCGCCGTGAGCCCTGGGCGCCGTCCTCCTGGCGGCTGCGCTTGCCCGCGACCGCCGCCTCGACGCGGCACCACCCGAAAGGCCGCCACAGCAGCGGTTCCACCACGCGCAGCGCCTGTACCCGACCTGGCGGCAGGAGCTCGGTGGTGGTCTGGATCAACCCCGACCGTAGCTCCAGGCCCCGGCCCGACCGGAGCACGGTCAGGTGGAACTCTCCGTTGAAGCGGCGCCACAGCGCGGTGCCGAGCCCGATCAGGAAGACCGCGCCACTCCCGACCAGGGCACCTGCGGCGGCTGGGCTGAAGACGGCGGTGACGAGGACGGCGGTGAGGTAGAGCGCCGCGAACAGTCCGCTCACGCTCAACAAGAGCGAGGCGACGAGCCGGCCGGCAGCCACGCGCAGGACGAGGGCGCCCGCCTCGCCCGGTGCCGCGGTGGCGGCTGACGCGGTGGCGGCTGGTGCGGTGGCGGCTGGTGCGGTGGCGGCTGGTGCGGCGCCGGCTGGTGCGGTGCCGGCAGTCGTGGCGCCGGCGTGTGCGGGCAGTGCCAGCAGCTGTTCGCGCAGCGCGCGCGCGTCGGCGTTCGGCAGGCAGGCGAGTCGGCCTTTGCCGCTGCCGCCGGCCATCCGCAGCCGCAGCTCGGCCAGGCCCAGCACCCGGGCCAGGCCGGTCTGCACCACGTCGATGGCCTGGACCTGACGGAGCGGATAGCGCTGGCTGCTGCGCCGGAGCAGGCCTGTCTCGATGCGCAGGTCGGCGCCCTCGACCCGCCACCGCGTCACCAGCCAGGAGACGACGCCGGCGAGCAGGGCGATCCCGACCCCGGCCGCGTCGACGAGCAGTCCGGCGAGGTCCCGGTGGCTGGTGAGCAACCGCGGGATCGCGAGCACGAGCAGCAGGATCAGCGCCCGCCCACCCCGTATCAGCGGAGAGAGGGGATGCAGCCGGTGCCACCCTTCGAGCCCGTCGCCGGACGGCGCAGGCGGCGCGGTCACAGGCCCATGCTCCGGGCCTCGCCGCGTTCGGCCAGCGCGTCGCGCAGTCGCTGGGCATCGGCACCGGCCAGGCCGGGGATGCGGGCGTCGCTCGCGGCGGCGGCGGTGTGCAGCCGCACGGTCGAGAGCCCGAAGGCCCGCTCGAACGGCCCGGCGCTCACGTCCACGAACTGCATCCGGCCGTACGGGACCACCGACAGCCGCCGGAACATCAGCCCCCGCCGTACCAGCAGGTCGTCCTGGCGCTCCAGATAGCCCCAGGCCCGGACGCGCCGGTGGCTCAGCAACAGCGCCGCCGAGCCCAGGGCCACGGTGATCGCTCCGAGGACCAGCGCCGTCACCCGGTTGCCGGCCAGCAGCGGCAGCACGACGAGCACGACCAGGACCGCGGCCGTGACGAGCCCCACCTGCGTGCGCCGCACCAGCAGCAGCCGGGGTGAGGGGTGCTGCCACGCGAGGCCGTCATCCACGGCGCACAGTGTGACCCGGCGTCGGCCCGCTTCGCTCAAGACGGCCGCGGCCGGCGCCGATGCCCAGAGGGTCTGTCGTCAGCAGACTCCGGCGGTACGGCGACCGGACAGCGCGAAGGTCGGGGAGCCCGGATGGCTGGCTGTGTCGGCTGCACGTGTCAGCGCAGCCCGGGTGTCGGAACCGGCGGTTGGGTCTTCTTGGCCAGCCGCGTCTCGCACACCGTCGCCGCCCTGGAGTCGGTGCTGGCCCGTACGGAGGCCTCGGTCACCCGGCGGGCACCCGGACTGCTCGCAGCCGCCACCACCGACCCGAGCGGCCTGCTCGCCGCGGCACGCGCCGCGCTGACGGCGACCGAGGCCGAGGAGGTTCGCGCGGCCGTGCTGGGCGACCTCGACCACGATGACCTGCTGGCAGCGGCCTTCACCGCGCCGACGCTCGCGCAGTGCGGCGCGCGGGTCGACCATGCCCGCCTGCTGCCGCTGCTCGACGACGAGCTGAACGCCTTCCACTCGGTGTACCAGCCGATCGTGTCCCTGCGGCCGGAGGCCGGTCACGCCGTGGTCGGCCACGAGGCACTGCTGCGGGCGACCGGCCCCGACGGTCCGGTCCTGCCCGACCAGATGTTCGCCGCCGCGTCTGCCGCCGGCTGGCTGCACGCCCTGGATCGCGTCGGCCGCACGACCGCGCTCCGCGGGGCGGCTGGCTGGCTCGGCGACGATCTGCTGTTCGTCAACTTCGTCCCGACCACGATCTACCGGCCCGAGGTGTGCCTGCGGACCACCGAACAGGCCGCCCGGACCGCCGGGCTGCGTTTGGACCAGCTCGTCTTCGAGGTGACCGAGAGCGAGCGGGTCACGGACATCGACCACCTGAGCTTCGTGTTCGACTACTACCGGCGACGCGGCTGCCGGGTGGCGCTGGACGACCTGGGCTCCGGCTTCTCCTCGCTGAACCTGCTGGTGCGGCTGCGCCCCGACGTGGTCAAGCTGGACAAGGAGTTGGTGCAGGGTCTACCCGACCCGGTCAACACCGCGGTCGTCGCGGCGATCGTGCAGATGACGCACAGCTACGGCGGATCGGTGCTCGCCGAGTGCATCGAGACCGCGGAGCAGGCGGCCTCGGCCACCGACCTCGGCGTGGACCTGGGTCAGGGCTGGTTCTTCGGCCGTCCGCAACCACGGACACGAGCGGCCACCGGGACTCGTCCCGTCCTGACCCCGGCCGGCTAGGACCCACGACCACTCGGATCGGCACACTCGGGCGGCGTTGGGGGCGCCGAGGAAGGAACGGCACCGGCAACAGTTCGGGATCGCCCGTCGGCGGTTGTGGTGCGATGGCCCGGTGACACCCGTCGTCGTCGGCATCGGTCCGCTCGCCCCGGCGGACGTCCTCGCGGTGGCGCGGCACCAGGCACCCGTCGTGCTTTCCCCACCGGCACTTGCCGCCGTCGCCGCGACCCGTGCGGTGATCGAGGCACTGGCGGAGGACCCTGAACCGCACTACGGAATCTCGACCGGCTTCGGGGCGCTGGCGGCCCGGCACATCCCGGTCGCCTCGCGCGCCCGGCTGCAGCGCAGCCTGGTTCGGTCGCACGCCGCCGGCAGCGGAGCCGAGGTCGAGACCGAGGTCGTCCGCGCGCTCATGCTGCTAAGGCTCTCGACGCTTGCCACCGGGCGGACCGGCGTTCGGCCGGCCACCGCCCAGGCGTACGTGGAGATGCTGAACGCCGGGATCACCCCCGTCGTCTACGAGTACGGCTCGCTCGGCTGCTCGGGTGACCTCGCGCCGCTGGCCCACGTCGCCCTGGCCGCGATGGGCGAGGGACCGGTGCGGGTACGGGACGGTGAGCCGGTGCCGGCGGCGGAAGCCCTTGCGGCACAGGGCCTTTCGCCCGTCGTGCTAGCCGAGAAGGAGGGCCTGGCCCTCATCAACGGCACCGACGGCATGCTCGGGATGCTGGTGCTCGCGCTGCACGACCTGACCGCGCTGCTCAAGGTCGCCGACGTGACGGCGGCGATGAGCGTCGAGGCACTGCTGGCCACCGACGCCGTGTTCGCCGCCGACCTGCAGGCGCTGCGCCCGCAGACCGGACAGGCGCTGTCCGCGGCGAACCTGCGCACCCTCCTGGGCGGCTCCGCGATCATGGCCAGCCACCGCGAGCCCGGCTCGTGTACGCGGGTGCAGGACGCGTACTCCCTGCGGTGCTCCCCGCAGGTGCACGGCGGTGCCCGCGACACGGTCGACCATGCGGCGCTGGTCGCCGGCCGGGAGCTGGCCAGCGCCATCGACAACCCCGTCGTCACCCTCGACGGCCGGGTCGAGTCGAACGGCAACTTCCACGGCGCGCCCGTCGCGTACGTGCTGGACTTCCTCGCGATCGTCGCGGCCGACGTGGCCTCGATCAGCGAGCGGCGTACCGACCGGATGCTGGACGCGCACCGCAGCGCGGGCCTGCCGCCGTTCCTCGCCGACGACCCCGGCGTGGACTCCGGCCACATGATCGTCCAGTACACCCAGGCGGCGATCGTCAGCGAGCTCAAGCGGCTGGCCGCGCCGGCGTCGGTCGACTCCATCCCGTCGTCGGGGATGCAGGAGGACCACGTCTCGATGGGCTGGTCCGCCGCCCGCAAGCTGCGGCGCTCGGTGGACGGGCTGACCCGGGTGCTCGCGATCGAGCTGCTGACCGCGGCCCGCGCGCTGGACCTGCGGACGCCGCTGACCCCCGCACCCGCGACGGCGGCGGCGGTGGCGGCGCTGCGCGCGATGGTCGCCGGTCCGGGGCCCGACCGCCACCTCGCGCCCGAGATCGAGGCGGCGGTCGCGCTCGTACGCGGCGGACTGCTCGACGCGGTCGAAGCCGTCACCGGTCCGCTCGCCTGACCGTGTCCACCGTCAGGACATAGGACGAGTCGCTCCCGTGATGGAACGCGGCGAGTGGCGATCATCGAGCCCCGCCAGCCCGCGCCGCCGGCCGCGCCGGAACCTGGCTCGTGGTCGCGGCTAGGGCGGCGGATGAGCGGTGACGGCACCGTCGGGAGCGCGGGTGAGGGTCCATCCGTCGTCATGGACCGTCGTGTGGTGGTGCGGGCAGAGCAGCACCAGGTTGCTGAGGTCGGTCGGTCCGCCGCGGGCCCAGTGCACGAGGTGGTGGGCGTCGCACCAGCCCGCCGGCCGGTCGCAGCCGGGGAACACGCAGCCGCGGTCGCGGTGGCGGAGCGCCCGGCGCTGGGCGGCGGTGACGAGGCGCTGGGTGCGGCCGGCGTCGAGGATCTGGGTGGGGAGCCCGCCGAGCGCCGGCGCGAGCTGCTGCAAGGCTCGGCGTACCAGGTCGTGGGCTTGGCCGGCGCCGCCGGTGGCGCTCTCGGTGGCGCTCGCAGTGCCGGTGGCCAGCCAACCGACGTTGGCGTCGCAACCGAGGCGTTCGGTGGCGGCCGCCGACAGCCGCCCGCCGTCGGGGAGCCGCCCCGTCCCCAGCCCGGGGCCGTGCCCGGCGGTGAGGTCGACAAGGACGGTGAGCTGCGGTCGCTGCCCGCCGTGTGTGGGCAGCTGGTCTGGGGTCAGGAGCCGCCGGGCGGCCTCGGCGAGGGCGTCGGCACGGCGCTGGGCGGCAGTGCGCAGGTCGGGCAGGCCGTCGGCCTCGGGTCGAGGCGCGGATAGCGGGTCGAGCACGGCCTGCAGGGTCGCGCCCGCTTCGACGGTCAGGAGGGCGTCGAGCGCGTAGTGGTCGCCGCAGCGGGACAGGTGCAGCCTGCGGCCGGCATGAGCGGCGGCCTGACGGGCGGCGGCGGGGTCGTCCTGCCCGTCTGCGTACGCCTCAGCAGCGTGTTCGCACACCGCCTCGGCGACCTGGCCCGCCGCGTCGACACCGAGCGTGGTGGCCGCCTCGGCGACGAGAGGCTCGGCGGCGTCGAACGCGGCAGGGGCGAGGGTGGCGGTGGCGCGGGCGATGACCCGGGCGTGCCCGACACTCAGCCGCCCGGTCTCGAGCAGCTCGGCGGTGGTGGTCAGCGGCCGCAGGTCGCCCGAGTGCAGGCGGCGGGCGAGCCGGACGTCGGCCGCGGCCGACCGCGCCGGGCACCGGGTGTGGCGACGCACCCAGGCAGCGGTGGAGGCGGACCCGTCGGCGGCGGCGACCCCGGCGCCGTCGAGCGCGGCGAGCCAGCGCAGGCCGACGACCTCGAGCTGGTCGACGAGCCGACGCAGGGCCAGGTAGTCGTCGCCAAGGGTGGTGCCGACGCCAGTGGTGGGTTCGTCGAGCACCGCGAGTGCGCTGCCCACCCGCCGTACCAGATCCTGCGTCGAACACATGTTCGAATCATACCGCATGACGTAGCCACCGAGTGGCGAAACCCTTGTGGATAAAGGCGTTGTGCGGCTGAACGAAGCAACCGGTCCCACGTGATCGAATGCCGCAGGAACTCCGCCGCAGCTACAGGCTCACCGACACGGCGTACCTCAGGCCGTCTGCATTCGTGACGGCGACCGTGAATTGCGCACGCAAGGGGTGGATGCCGACGGCTGCCAGCCGCCCATCCTGCGTCTTTGCGCTCTCGACAATGGTGGCGGCGCCGCTCGGAACCTCGATGGTCGCCCCCTTCGTGCATCCGCGGGCGAGGCGGAGATAGATCCCCGCGCCTGACGTTCCGGTGTCGATGGTCACCGGCCCCTGCGAGGCGTCCTCGATGTTCGCTCCGGCGGGCGTGTCGTTGAGAACCTGGCCACACACCTTGAGCGGCGGCGCCGCATTGATGACGGAACGTGAACTGGCGCACGCCGAGACGCTCGCCACGACCAGGACGGAGGCAAGGAAACCTGCTCGGACCGTCATCGGCCGCGCGCATACCCGTCGCGCGCCGTCGCCGTCGGACACGTGATCAACGCTACGCGCCCCGGTGCGACCGGGCAGACTGCAGACCCGGCCCGCTGGCGTAAGGAGATCGGAATGGAAGGCGCCCGCCCCGTCCGCGCCGCCCGCGGCACAACGTTGACGGCCCGGTCGTGGCAGACCGAAGCCCCACTGCGGATGCTGATGAACAACCTCGACCCCGAGGTCGCGGAACGCCCGGACGACCTCGTGGTCTACGGCGGCACCGGCCGCGCCGCCCGGTCGTGGGGCGCCTTCGACGCCCTGGTACGCACCCTCACCGACCTCCGCGACGACGAGACCCTGCTGGTCCAGTCCGGCAAGCCCGTCGGGGTGATGCGTACGCACGAGTGGGCGCCGCGGGTGCTGATCGCGAACTCCAACCTCGTCGGCGACTGGGCCACCTGGCCGGAGTTCCGCCGGCTCGAGCAGCTCGGGCTCACGATGTACGGCCAGATGACCGCCGGCTCGTGGATCTACATCGGCACCCAGGGGATCCTCCAGGGCACGTACGAGACCTTCGCGGCCGTCGCGGACAAGCGCTTCGGGGGGTCGCTGGCCGGCACGCTGACCCTGACCGGCGGCTGTGGCGGCATGGGCGGCGCGCAGCCGCTCGCGGTGACGATGAACGACGGCGTCTGTCTTGTCGTCGACGTCGACCCGGCCCGGCTCCGCCGCCGGGTGGAGCACCGCTACCTCGACCAGGTCGCCGACGACCTCGACGACGCGGTACGGATCTGCCTGTCCGCCAAGGGTTCCCGGACCCCGCTGTCGGTCGGGCTGGTCGGCAACTGCGCGGTGGTCCTGCCCGAGCTGCTGCGCCGCGGCGTCGAGATCGACATCGTCACCGACCAGACCTCGGCCCACGACCCGCTGTCGTACCTGCCCGAAGGCATCGACCTGGGTGACTGGGACGACTACGCCGCGAAGAAGCCGGAGGAGTTCACCGAGCGGGCGCAGGCGTCGATGGCCCGCCACGTCGAGGCGATGGTCGGCTTCCAGGACGCGGGTGCTGAGGTCTTCGACTACGGCAACTCCCTGCGCGACGAAGCCCGCAAGGGCGGCTACGAGCGGGCATTCGCCTTCCCCGGCTTCGTCCCCGCGTACATCCGCCCGCTGTTCTGCGCCGGCAAGGGCCCGTTCCGCTGGGCGGCGCTGTCGGGCGACCCGGCGGACATCCGCGCCACCGACGAGGCGGTCCTCTCACTGTTCCCGAACAACGACCGCCTCGGTCGCTGGATCCGCAAGGCGCAGGACCGGGTGGCGTTCCAGGGCCTGCCGGCCCGGATCTGCTGGCTCGGGTACGGCGAGCGCGACGTCGCGGGCCTGCGGTTCAACGAGATGGTCGCCTCAGGTGAGCTGTCGGCGCCGGTGGTGATCGGGCGCGACCACCTCGACTGCGGGTCGGTGGCCTCGCCGTACCGGGAGACCGAGTCGATGGCGGACGGGTCCGACGCGATCGCCGACTGGCCGCTGCTCAACGCCCTGGTGAACACCGCTTCCGGCGCGACCTGGGTCTCGATCCACCATGGCGGCGGCGTGGGCATCGGCCGCTCGATCCACGCCGGCCAGGTGACGGTCGCCGACGGGACACCCCTGGCCGCGCAGAAGCTCGAGCGGGTGCTGACCAACGACCCGGGGATGGGCGTGATCCGGCACGTGGACGCGGGCTACGACCTCGCCGACGACGTGGCCGCGGCGCACCAGGTGCCGATCCCCATGCGCGGATGAGCTTCGACCGGCTGTGGTCGGAGCTGGCCCCGATCGGCCGGGCCGCCTCGGGCGGCTACCGGCGGTACGCCTGGACCGCCGCCGATCTGGCTCTGCGCGAGTGGTTCGCCGGGGCCGCCGCGGACCGCGGGATGGACCTCGTCGTGGACCGCTGTGGCAACCAGTGGGCCTGGTGGGGCTCGTCCGGCAAGCCGGGCGTGGTCGTCGGCTCGCACCTCGACTCGGTGCCCGACGGCGGCGCGTACGACGGGCCGCTCGGCGTGGTCTCCGCGTTCCTGGCCGTGGATGCCCTGCGAGGCAAGGGGTTTCGGCCGTCCCGTCCCGTCGGCGTCGTCTGCTTCGGCGACGAGGAGGGCGCGCGCTTCGGTGTCGCGTGCGCGGGGTCGCGGCTGCTCACCGGCACCCTGGACGCCGCTCGCGGCCTCGGGCTCCGCGACGGCGACGGGGTGTCGATGGGCGAGGCCATGGGCGCCGCGGGCGTCGCGGCGGACGCTGTCGGGCGCGACGAGGAGGTCCTCGCCCGGGTCGGCACGTTCGTCGAGCTGCACGTCGAGCAGGGCCGTGGCCTCGTCGAGCTGGCGCGCCCGGTCGCGGTTGGCTCCGCCATCGTGGCGCACGGGCGGTGGCGCCTGGACCTGCTCGGCGAGGCCAACCACGCCGGGACGACGCGCCTGGCCGACCGGGCCGACCCGATGCTCGCGCTGGCGGCGTCGGTGCTCGCCGCCCGCGCCGCGGCCACTGCGCACGGCTGCGTCGCGACCGTGGGGAAGGTCGCCGTCGAGCCCAACGGGGTGAACGCCATTCCGTCGCGGGTCACCGCGTGGCTGGACGCCCGGGGCGCCGCACCCGCGGCGGTGCGCGCCGTGGTCGAGGCCGTCGCTGCGGCCGGCGGGGCGGCCGCGGTCGAGGAGTCCTGGAGCCCCGCGGTGTCCTTCGACGACGGGCTGGTCGGCCGTTTCGCCGGGCTGCTCGACAACGCCCCGGTGCTGGGTACGGGCGCCGGCCACGACGCCGGGATCCTCGCTGCCGCAGGCATTCCCGCCGCGATGCTCTTCGTGCGCAACCCGACCGGGGTGTCGCACTCACCGGCCGAGCACGCCGAGCGCGACGACTGCCTGGCGGGTGTGGACGCGCTGACCACGGTGCTGGCGGCACTGTGAGCGCGTGGTGGGCGGCGCAGGCGATCCTGCCGACCGGCCTCGCCGCGGACGTGCGCTTCGAGGCCGCCGGTGGCCGGTTCACCGCCGTCGTTCCCGGCGTCCCGGCCGCCGGCGCGGCGATCCTGCCCGGCGTGGCGCTGCCCGGGTTCGCGGACGTCCACGGCCACGCCTTCCACCGCGCCCTCCGTGGGCGTACGCACGACGGGAACGGCACCTTCTGGACCTGGCGCGACCGGATGTACGGCCTGGCCGGCCGCCTCGACCCGGACGGATACCTCGCGCTGGCGCGGGCGACGTACGCGGAGCTGGCGCTGGGCGGGGTCACCACCGTCGGCGAGTTCCACTACCTGCACCACGGCCCCGGCGGGGTCCCGTACGCCGACCCCCAGGCCATGGCCGAGGCGCTGCGGCAGGCGGCCCGGGAGGCGGGCGTCCGTCTCACCCTGCTGGATGCCTGCTACCTCAGCGCCGGGCTCCGCGGCGAGGAGCTGAGCGAGGTGCAGCGACGCTTCGCCGACCCGGACGTCGACGCGTGGGCCGCGCGGGTCGCCGGGCTGCGGGACGACCGGGGGATGCGGGTGGGGGTGGCGGCGCACTCGGTCCGCGCCGTACCCCGGGAGGCGCTGCCGACGGTGGTCGCCGCCGCCGCGGGCCGGCCGCTGCACGCGCACCTGTCGGAGCAGCCGGCCGAGAACGCGGAGTGCGCCGCCGCATACGGCCTAAGCCCGACCCAGATCCTCGACGCCGCAGGCTTTCTCGGCCCGGCCGCGGTGCTGGTGCACGCCACCCACCTCGGCGCCGACGACATCGCGACGCTCGGGAGCCGGCGCAGCGGCGTCTGCGCCTGCCCGAGCACCGAGCGCGACCTCGCTGACGGGATCGGACCGCTGCGCGCCCTTGCCGACGCCGGCGTGCGCCTCAGCCTGGGCAGCGATCAGCACGTGGCCGCCGACCTGCTCGGCGAGGGGCAGGCGCTGGAGGCCGGCGAACGGCTGATGTCCCTGCGGCGCGGGCGTTTCTCGCCTGCCGAGATCCTGGCGGCGATGACCGCCCACGACGCCCTCGGCTGGGACGGTGCGGGACTGCTGGCCGCGGGCGCCCGCGCCGACCTGGTCGCTGTCCGGCTGGACACCCCGCGGACGGCCGGCATCGACCCGGCCCAGGTGGTGTTGACGGCCGGTGCGCAGGACGTGGACACGGTGATCGTCGAGGGGCGCACCGTGGTCGCCGGCGGCCGGCACCTGCTGGGCGACGTGGGTGCCCTGCTCGGCGCGGCGATCGGGCCGCTGTGGCCGTGAGCACGGCCGTCGTCGGCATCGCCGAGCTGACGACGCACAACGATCTCGGCACGCTGCGCGACGCCGCCGTCGTCGCCGAGGCCGGCGTGATCACCTGGCTCGGGCCGGCGCGTGAGGTCCCGCCGGCCGACCGGCAGGTCGACCTCGGCGGCCGGGCCGTGGTCCCGGGTTTCGTCGACAGCCACACCCACCTCGTCTTCGCCGGGGACCGGTCCGCCGAGTTCGCGGCCAGGATGAGCGGCGAGGCGTACGACGGCGGTGGCATCGCGGCGACGGTGGCGGCGACCTCCGCGGCCGGCGACGCGGAGCTCGAAGTCCTGCTGGCACAGCGCATCTCGGCGATGCGGCAGAGCGGCACGACCACCGTCGAGATCAAGTCCGGCTACGGCCTGAGCATCGCGGCAGAGCGGCGGCTGCTGTCGATCGCCCACGGCCGGACGCCAGAGACGACCTTCCTCGGTGCGCACGTCGTCCCCGCCGGCGTCGACCGCGCCGAGTACGTCCGCACGGTCACCGGGGCGATGCTCGAGGCCTGCGCGCCGCTGGCCCGCTGGGTCGACGTGTTCTGCGAGCCGGCATCCGCCCACGCCTTCGACGGGGACGAGGCGCGGGCGGTGCTGCTGGCCGGCGCGGCCGCGGGCCTGGGGCTCCGGGTGCACGGCAACCAGCTGTCGGCGGGCCCGGGCGTCCGCCTCGCGGTGGAGCTGGGTGCCGCGAGCGTCGACCACTGCTCGCACCTCGTGGCGGCAGATGTGGATGCGCTGGCCGCCGGCACGACCGTGGCGACCCTGCTGCCCGCGGTGGAGTTCTGCGGGCGCACGCCCTATCCGGACGCGCGCCGGCTGCTGGAGGCCGGGGTGACCGTCGCGCTCGCCACCGACTGCAACCCGGGGACGGCGTACACCTCCTCGATGCCGTTCGTCATCGCGCTGGCCGTCCGCGAGCTCGGCATGACCCCGGCAGAGGCGCTGTGGTCGGCCACCGCCGGGGGCGCGAAAGCCCTGCGGCGCAGCGACATCGGGACGATCCGGGTGGGCGGGCAGGCCGACCTGACCGTGGTCGACGGGCCGTCCTTCGTGCACCTCGCCTACCGCCCCGGCATGCCGGTCGCCCGCGCTCTCGAGCTGTAGGTCAGAGACCGAGCTCGCGGGCGATCAGCATGAGCTGGACCTCGGTCGTGCCCTCGCCGATCTCGAGGATCTTGCTGTCGCGGTAGTGCCGCGCCACCGGGTAGTCGTTCATGAAGCCATAGCCGCCGTGCACCTGGGTCGCGTCGCGGGCGTTGTCCATCGCGGCCTCGCCGGCGACGAGCTTGGCGATCGAGGCCTGCTTCTTGAACGGCAGCCCGGCGAGCATCCGCGCGGCCGCGTCGTAGTAGGCGGTCCGGGCCGCGTGCACCCGGGCCTCCATCCGCGCGATCTTGAAGGCGACGGCCTGGTACGCGCCGATCGGCCGGCCGAAGGCCTCGCGCTCGCGGGCGTACTGCACGCTCTCCTCGACGCACCCCTGGGCCGCGCCGACGCCGAGCGCCGCGATCGCGATGCGGCCCTCGTCGAGGATCTGCAGGAAGTTGGCGTACCCGCGGCCGCGCTCGCCCAGCAGGTTCGCCGCGGGGACGGCGACGTCGTCGAACGACAGCGGGTGGGTGTCGGAGGCGTGCCAGCCGACCTTGCTGTACGCCGGCCCCACGCCGAACCCGGCCGTCGGGACCGGGACGAGGATCGCGCTGATCTCCTTGCCGCCGCCCGCGGTCGTGCCGGTGACGGCGGTGACCGTCACCAGCCGCGTGAGGTCCGTGCCGGAGTTGGTGATGAAAGCCTTGCTGCCGTTGACGATCCACTGCCCGTCGCGCAGCTCGGCCGTGGTCCGGGTGCCGCCCGCGTCGCTGCCGGCCCCGGGCTCGGTGAGCCCGAACGCCCCCAGCGCGCTGCCGCTGCACAGCCGCGGCAGCCACTGCTCGCGCTGCGCGTCGGTCCCGAAGCGGTAGATCGGCATCGCGCCGAGCGACACGCCGGCCTCGAGCGTGATGGCGACGCTCTGGTCCACCCGTGCCAGCTCCTCGATCGCGAGACAGAGGGCGAAGTAGTCACCGCCCATGCCGCCGTGCTCTTCGGGGAACGGCAGCCCGAACAGCCCCAGCTCCCCCATCTGCCGGACGACCTCGTACGGGAACGTCGCGGTCCGGTCGTGGTGGGCCGCGACCGGGGCGACGACATCGCGGGCGAAGGCCTCGACGGTCTTGCGCAGCTGGGCCTGCTCGTCGGTGAGCCGGGTGTCGAGCATCAGGACTCCTGCGGGGGCGTGAGCGCGGTGAGGGTACGGGAGGGGCTGGGGCGCCCGAGCTGCGCGGCCATCCAGAGGCTGGTCTCCACCAGCGCGGCGAGGTCCACGCCGGTGTCGATGCCCAGTCCGTGCAGCTGCCAGACGAGGTCCTCGGTGGCGAGGTTGCCGGTCGCGCTGCCGGCGTACGGGCATCCGCCCAGGCCACCCGCCGCCGCGTCGACGACGGTGACTCCGGCCTGCAGCGCGGTGAGGGTGTTGGCCAGCGCCTGACCGTAGGTGTCGTGGAAGTGGACGGCGAGCCGGTCGACACCGAGTCCCCGCTCCCCCAGCAGCTCCAGCAGCGCGGCGACCTGCCCGGGCGTCCCGACGCCGATGGTGTCACCGAGGCTGATCTCGGTGCAGCCCAGCTCGGCCAGCCGCTCCGCCACGGCGGCCACCTGCGGCAGCGGGACGTCGCCCTCCCAGGGGTCGCCGAAGCACATGGACACGTACCCGCGGACGGGCAGCCCGGCGCCGCGGGCCGCGGCGACCACCGGGGCGAACATCTCGAGGGACTCCGCCACCGTGCGGTTGAGGTTGCGGCGGGCGAAGCTCTCGGTGGCGCTGGCGAACACGGCGACCTCCCGTGCGCCGCAGGCCAGTGCCCGGTCCAGCCCGCGCATGTTCGGGACCAGCACCGGCGCCCGCGGCGGCTGCTGTGGCAGGAGGGCGAGCAGCTCCTCGGCGTCGCCGAGCTGCGGGATCCACGCGCGCGGGACGAAGCTGGTCAGCTCGATCGTGCGCAGACCCGCGGCCATCAGCCGCCGGACGAGCTCGGCCTTGACGGCGACCGGCACGATGGTCGACTCGTTCTGCAGGCCGTCGCGGGGCCCGACCTCGTAGATCTCGACGTGGGCCGGCAGACCGGGCAGCGGGCTGGCGCTCATGCGTCCGCCGGGGAGTGCACGGTGGCCAGGTGCTGGCCGACGACGACCTGGTCGCCGAGCCGGACGAGCACGTCGACGGCGCCGCCGACCGCTGCCCGCAGGGTGTGCTCCATCTTCATCGCCTCGACGGCGAGCAGGGCCGTACCGGCCTCGACCGTGTCCCCGGTGCGCACGTGCACGGCGACGACCGAGCCGGGCATCGGGCTGCGGACCTCGGCATCCCCGCGCACCGCGGCGGTGCGCAGCGCGAGCGGAGGGGCCGTGGCGACGGCGGTCGTCGTCCCGTCGACGGCGACCCACGTCGTGTCGCCGTCGACGGCAAGCAGCACCGGGACCATCCGGCCGTCGACGGTCAGCAGCAGCCCGTCCGGCTGCGCCCGCGCGGAGACCTCGTACGCCACCTCGCCGACCCGGACCTGCGCCTGCGCCGGGCCGCCGGTCACCGAGACCCGCAGCCGCTCGCCGGACCGCAGCACGTCCCAGCGCACGGCCGGCCGCCCCGACAGCCGCCAGCCGACGAGCTCCGTCCACGGGCTGCCCGGCCGGCTCAGCGCGCCGACGCGGTGCATCGCGGCGGCGACCACGGGAAGGTCCGCCGGCCCGGCGGGTAGCAGGTCCGCGAGGGAGCGCTCGAGCAGGCCCGTGTCCAGGCGGCCGGCCCGGACCTCGGGGTGGGCCAGCAGCGCCCGCAGGAACGCGATGTTGGTGCCGACCCCGAGCAGCACGGTCTGGGCCAGTGCGGTGTCGAGCCGGGCCAGCGCCGTCGCCCGGTCCGGTGCCCAGGCGATCACCTTGGCCAGCATCGGGTCGTACGCGGAGCCCACCGCCGCGCCCACCAGCAGCGAGCTGTCCACCCGGATGCCCTCGCCCTCCGGCTCGCGCAGCAGCAGCGCGGTCCCGCCGGTCGGCAGGAACCCGGCCGCGGGATCCTCCGCATACACCCGCGCCTCGACCGCGTGCCCGCTCAGCCGCACGTCGTCCTGCCCGAACGCCAGCGGCTCACCGGCGGCGACCAGCAGCTGCTGCTCGACCAGATCCAGCCCGGTGACCAGCTCGGTCACCGGGTGCTCGACTTGGAGCCGCGTGTTCATCTCCATGAACAGCGGCTCGTCGGGGGCCTCGCCGGGGACGATGAACTCCACGGTGCCGACGCCGACGTAGCCGACGGCCCGGGCGGTCGCGACGGCGAGTTCGCCGTAGCGGTCGCGCTGCGCCGGGCTCAGCAGCGGCGACGGCGCCTCCTCGACCACCTTCTGGTGCCGGCGCTGCAGCGAGCACTCCCGCTCGCCGAGGTGCACCGTCGTGTCGTGGGTGTCGGCCAGAACCTGCACCTCGATGTGCCGTGGCCGCGGCACGAACCGCTCCAGGAACAGGGTGTCATCGCCGAAGCTGGCCGCCGCCTCCCGCCGTGCGCTCGCCAGCGCCGGGCCGAGGTCGGCGGCTCGTTCGACCAGGCGCATGCCCTTCCCGCCGCCACCGGCCGAGGGCTTGACCAGCACCGGGTAGCCGACCTCCTCGGCCGCGACGCGGAGGTCGGCGTCACGCATGCCGGGCTCGCTGCGCCCGGGGACCACCGGCACGCCCGCCGCCGCGACGGTCTGCTTGGCGCGGATCTTGTCGCCCATCACCTCGATGGCCGCCGGGGACGGCCCGATGAACACCAGCCCGGCCTCCGCGCAGGCCCGCGCGAAACCGGCGTTCTCGGCGAGGAAGCCGTACCCCGGGTGCACCGCCTGCGCGCCGGTCCCCTCGGCGGCCGCGAGCAGCCGCTCGATGCTCAGGTACGACTCCCGCGCGGCCGCCGGCCCGAGGCGCACCGCGACGTCCGCGGCGCGGACGTGCCGGGCGCCGTCGTCGGCGTCGCTGTAGACGGCGACCGACCGGAGGCCCAGCCGGCGCAGGGTGCGGATCACCCGTACCGCGATCTCGCCGCGGTTGGCCACCAGCACCGTCTCGAACACGCCCGTCACATCCGGAAGACGCCGTAGGACACCGGTTCCAGCGGTGCCTGGCCGCAGACGCCCAGTGCGAGGCCGAGCACGTCGCGGGTCGTCAGCGGGTCGATGATGCCGTCGTCCCAGATGCGCGCGGTGGCGTAGTACGGGTTGCCCTGGTCCTCGTACTGCTGGCGGATCGGCGTCGTGAACGCCGCCTCGTCGGCCGCGCTCCAGGCGTCCCCGAGCTGGTCGCGACGGACGGTCGCGAGCACCGAGGCGGCCTGCTCGCCGCCCATCACCGAGATCCGGGCGCCGGGCCACATCCACAGGAAGCGCGGCGAGTACGCCCGCCCGCACATCGAGTAGTTGCCGGCGCCGAAGCTCCCACCGATGACCACCGTCAGCTTCGGCACCCGCGCGCACGCGACCGCCGTGACCATCTTGGCGCCGTGCTTGGCGATGCCACCCGCCTCGTAGTCGCGGCCCACCATGAACCCGGTGATGTTCTGCAGGAACAGCAGCGGGATCCGCCGCCGGTCGCACAGTTCGATGAAGTGCGCCCCCTTCAGGGCGCTCTCGCCGAACAGCACGCCGTTGTTGGCCACGATGCCCACCGGATGTCCGTGCAGGCGGGCGAAGCCGGTGACCAGGGTGGTGCCGTACTCGGCCTTGAACTCCCCGAACCGGCTGCCGTCCACCAGGCGGCCGATCACCTCGCGCACGTCGTACGGGGTGCGCGGATCGGCCGGCAGCACGCCCGGCAGGTCGGCCGGGTCCAGGACCGGCGGCTCGCTCGCGAGCACCTCCCACGGCGGCGGCGACGGCCGCGGGAAGGTCGCCACGATCCGGCGCAGCCGGCGGAGCGCGTCGGCGTCGTCGTCGGCGAGATGGTCGGTCACCCCCGACACCCGGCTGTGCAGCGCGCCGCCGCCGAGGTCCTCGGCGGACACCACCTCGCCCGTCGCCGCCTTCACCAGCGGCGGGCCGCCGAGGAAGATCGTGCCCTGGCCGGCGACGATCACCGCCTCGTCGCTCATCGCCGGCACGTACGCGCCCCCGGCCGTACACGAGCCGAGCACCGCGGCGACCTGCGGGATGCCGCGGGCGCTCATCGTGGCCTGGTTGAAGAAGATGCGGCCGAAGTGTTCCCGGTCGGGGAAGACCTCGTCCTGCCGCGGCAGGAAGGCCCCGCCGCTGTCCACCAGGTACAGGCACGGCAGCCGGTTCTGGAGCGCGATCTCCTGTGCTCGCAGGTGCTTCTTCACCGTCATCGGGTAGTACGTACCGCCCTTGACGGTCGCGTCGTTGGCCACGACGAGGCACTCGCGGCCGCTGACCCGGCCGATCCCGGTGACGATGCCGGCACCGGGCGACTCGTCGTCGTACATCCCGTTCGCCGCCAGGGGACTCAGCTCCAGGAACGGGCTGCCCGGGTCGAGCAGGGTGTCGACGCGGTCCCGGGTCGGCAGCTTCCCGCGCTCGACGTGCCGCTGGCGGGAGCGCTCCGGGCCCCCGAGCGCCGCCGCGGCGAGCCGCGCGTGCAGCTCATCGGCGAGCGCCCGCTGCGCCGCGGCGTTCCGGGCGAAGTCCTCGCTGCCCGGATCCACGACGGTGCCGAGTCGTTCTCCGAGCATGCCGACCTTCCTCGCCGCCGCGCCTCTTTCTCGGCAGACTAGGTGACCCGGATGCGGCGCCCCGGCTCTGGACGCTGCGCCGAGCTGACCGGCATCGATACCCTCCGCTCCGGCGGGTGGGGTTGCGTCGGCGATCTGGCAGTGCCAGGGTCGGGCTCGCTGGAGACGATCTTCGTCTGCCGCGCAGGAGGAGACATGGCCCTCGCCCGACGCAGGTCCCGGCTCATCGGAGCGGTCGTCGTCGCGACCGCGGTGGGCACTCTCGTCCCGTTCCTCGCCAGTCCGTCAGCCCGGGCGGCCACCGTGGCGGGCGCCGCGTCCGCCAAGCCTGTCCTCGTCGTGCTGCGCGACCAGCTCACGGCGAGTCCCGCCACCAGGGCCCACCTGGGTTCGCGCCGTACGCAGTCCTCCGCCGACCAGAACGCCGTCCTGGCTCGGCTCGCCGGCCGCGGGCTCCGGGCGGGCGCGGTGAAGCACTACGTCGTCGGCAATGCGTTCTCCCTCAGCGCGACGCCCGCCCAGATCGCTGCCCTGACCGCAGATCCGGCCGTCGCCGCGGTCGTCCCCGACGTCACGATCAGCCGCCCGGCCCCCGCGAGCGACGCGGCAGCGGTCAAGACCGTCACCCCGGCGGCCGCGCCCGTGAAGGCCGCCGCCGGCAGGACCGCACGTGTCGCACCTGCACTGGGCACACCGCCGAGCTCGGCCATCTGCCCGACTGACCCGTCCCAGCCGCTGCTCGAGCCGGAGGCGCTCGCGGACACCCACGACGCATCCGACGACCCGGAGGCCCCGACGGCCCAGCAGCTCACCACGGGGTCGGGCGTCACCGTCGGCTACATCGCCGACGGGATCGACCCCGACAACCCGGACTTCATCCGCGCCGACGGCTCCCACGTGATCATCGACTACCAGGCGTTCTCGGCCGATGGACCGGACCCCAGCGCGGGGGGTGAGGAGGCCTACGGAGACGCGTCCTCGATCGCCGCACAGGGCCTCGTGTCGCATGACCTGTCGAGCTTCGTGAACCCTGCCTATCCCCTGCCGGCCGGGTGCAACATCCGCATTCTCGGCATGGCGCCCGGCGCGAGCATCGTGGCGCTGAAGACCGACTTCTCGACCCTGTCGATCGTGCAGGCGATCGACTACGCCGTGAGCACCGACCATGTCGAGGTCCTGAACGAGTCCTTCGGCGGCGATCCGGTGCCCGACTCCTCCGCCCGGCAGGCGATCGACCTCTTCAACGACATGGCGGTCGCCGCCGGCACCACGGTGACCGTCTCGGCCGGTGACGCCGGCACCACCAGCACGATCGGCAACCCGGCGACCGATCCGCAGGTCATCTCGGTCGCTGCGAGCACCATCAACCAGGCCTACGCGCAGATCGGGTACGCCGGCGCCCGTACCTTCACAAACTCGACCTGGACGAACGACGAGATCTCCTCGTTCTCCTCGGGTGGTTTCACCCAGAGCGGAGGCACCGTCGACCTGACTGCTCCCGGCGAGTCCGGCTGGGCCGCCTGCGACCCCAACGTCTGCGGCGACTATGCAGGCACCGGCTCGGACATCCAGATGTTCGGCGGGACGAGCGAGTCGGCGCCGCTGACGGCCGGTGCCGCGGCGCTGGTCATCTCGGCCTACCGCTCGACGCACGCCGGTGCCTCACCCACCCCTGCCGTCGTCAAGCAGCTGCTGACCAGCACCGCCACCGACCTCGGCCTGCCCGCATTCGAGCAGGGTTCGGGGCTGCTCGACGCCCGCGCAGCGGTCGAGGCGGCACTCACCTATCCGGGCGGTACGGCGGCTCCGGCGGAAGTCAGCTCGAACATCGCGCTGTCGACGACGCAGCTCGACTGGGCGGGCGCGGCGGGCGGCTCGCACACTGCGACGGTCGGCGTCCGCGACGTCGGCGTCGCGCCGCTCACCGTGACCACGGGCACGCGAGACCTGACCCAGACCGCGGTCCAGACGCAGACCGCGACGCTCGACCCGAGCACCGACCCGACCTTCCCCTATGTCAACGGGGCGCCGCAGGCGTACACGCAGCTGTCTTTCGACGTACCGGCCGGGACCGATCGGGCTGCGCTGCAGATGTCCTGGCCGGGCGCGGGATCGAGGGTGGTCCGGCTCACCGTGGTCGACCCGTTCGGCTCCTTCGTCACCAACAGCCGCCCCCAGGGCTACGCCGACTACGCCAACGTCGACATCCGGGAACCGATTTCCGGTACGTACACCGCGATCCTCTACACGCCCGCGAGCAGCGCCGGCTTCAGCGGTCAGGTCCAGCTGCGGACCACGTTCCAACAGGACGCCCCGGTCGGCCAGGTCACCCCGGCGACGCTGTCGTTGCAACCGGGCCAGTCCAAGAATTTCAAGGTCACGATCCCGACCCCCGCCAGCGGCGGCGACACCTCGTACGCCGTCACCGTCGCCAGCTCCGACGGGCATCAGACCGCGATCCCGGTCGTCGTCCGGACGCTGATCCCCACACCCGGCGGGTCCGGGAGCTTTGGCGGCACCATCACCGGCGGCAACGGGCGCAGCGCCATCGCGACACAGACCTTCTCCTATGCGTTCGACGTCCCCAGGACGGCGCCGGGGGTCAGCGTCGGGGTCACCCTCGCCGGTGACGCGGGCTACACACTCGAGGGCGTACTCGTCGACCCCAACGGTGAGACGCAGGCCATCGACAGCAATGAGGTTCCCGACGGCAACGGCAACATCGTGAGCCGGGGGCTCACGCTCCAGCTCACCTCGGCGAGACCCGTCCACGGGCGCTGGCGACTCGTCCTCCTCGTCGTGAACCCGGTGCCGGGCGACGCCCTGGAGCAGGACTTCACCGGCACCGTGAGCTTCGAGACCGACGGGGTCGCCCCGACCGGCATCCCGAACTCAGCGCACACCAAGCTGGCAGCCGGCGTCCCGGTCACCGGGCAGGTGGCGGTCACCAACACCGGGATCGAGCCGCTGGAGGTCCAGCTCGACCCGCGGACCCGCGCGCTGCAGACACTCTCGCTGGTGTCTCCCTTCGGCCCTCAGACGTTCAATCTGCCTGGCGGCGAGGCACCGATCTTCCTCGTCCCGCCCAGGACGACCAGCATCACGGCAACTGCCACGTCGAGCGTCCCGGCGGTCGTCGACCTGGCGTCGGGCACCGACGGCATCGACGTGACGGGCGATCTGGCCGACGCGCAGTCCGGTGACGACGTGTCGTCGGCGACTGTGTCGGAAAGTGGTGGCACCGTCTCGGACGGGGTCTGGTTCACCGATGTGCAGGAGGTCGGCCCCGTCGGCGACGGCGGTGAGCCGGCTGCGACGTCGACGGTCGACCTGAGCGCCGTCACGCCCGGTTTCGCCACGGACGTCACCAGCTCCACCGGGGACTTCTGGGGGTTGGCCACCGACCCGAACGCGGACACCGGCACGCCGGTGACCATCCAGCCGGGACAGACCCAGACGATCACGGTCACGATCACCCCTGATGCGGCGCCGGGCAGCGTCGTGAGCGGGACGCTGACCATCTACACACCGCCCGTGTTCGCCTACCCGACCGTCTACGCCACCGGCGATGTGCTGGCGCAGATCCCCTATCGCTACACCGTGAGGCAGTGAGCCGGCTCGAACATCGGCGGACGGCGCGGACTCTATCGGTTGGATAACACGGCACGAGGCGCATAGCCGGCGCCCGGTCGGCGTCCTGCGACTAGCGTGGCTGCGGCAGGATGCCGCGCGCGATCGCCTCGGTGACCGCGTGGGTACGGTCGTCCACCCCGAGCTTGGCGAAGGCCCGCAGCAGGTGGGTCTTCACGGTCGACTCGCCGATGAACAGCTCGCGGCCGATGTCCGCGTTGGTCAGCCCGCGGGCGACCCCGCCGAGCACCTCCACCTCGCGCGGGGTCAGCTCCTCCGCAGCCGGCGTCCGCATCCGATGGACGAGCCGGGCGGCGATCGGCGGAGCGAGCACCGTCTCGCCCCGGGCCGCCGCCAGCACCGCGGCGACCAGGTCGGCGGCCGGTGTGTCCTTGAGCAGGTAGCCGGTCGCCCCGGCCTCGACCGCGCGCACGATGTCGGCATCCGTGTCGTACGTGGTCAGCACCAGGACGTGCACGGCGGGCTGCTCCAGCGCCAGCCGCCGGATGGCGCCGACGCCGTCGAGCCGCGGCATCCGCAGGTCCATCACGACCAGGTCAGGCGACAGCGCCCCCGCCCGCTCCACCGCCTCGACTCCGTCGGCTGCCGTCCCCACCACGGCGATGTCCTCGTGCGCGTCCAGCATCGCGACCAGGCCGTCGCGGACGACCGGGTGGTCGTCGGCGACCACCACCCGGACGGGGGTCACAGCGAGACGGGGACCCGCGCGGCCAGCAGCGTGCCGTGGCCGGGCGAGGACTCCACGTCGAGCGCACCACCGACCTGCCGGACCCGCTCGCGCAGCCCCGACAGCCCGGTCCCCAGGGCGGCGGCCGGGTCGAAGCCGATGCCGTCGTCGCGGACCCGGACGACGACCTCGGCACCCTCGCAGGCGAGCGACAGCGCGACCGTCGTGGCGCCGGAATGCCTCCGGGCATTGGCCATCGCCTCCTGCGCGCTGCGCAGCAGGACGATCTCGTCGTCGCGCGTCAACGCGTACCCGAAGGGAATGTCGACGTCGACGCTCACCGCGACGCCGGTCTCCCGCCCGAACCGCTCCGCCAGCCGGCGCAGCGCATCCACGAGCGTCGAGCCGTCGAGCGCGACCGGTGCGAAGGCGGCGACGATCGCGCGGGTCTCGCGCAGGTTGTCACGCGCGACCTCCTCGATCAGGGTGAGCCGCTCGCGGGCGCGTTCGGGGGCGAGGGCCAGCTCGGCCGCCGCGGTCTGGGCCAGCACGACGACGCTCGTGTATCCCTGGGCCAGGGTGTCGTGCACCTCGCGGGCCAACCGCTCGCGCTCGGCCATGACGCCCTGGCTGTGGTGCGCCTCCGCCAGCCGTGACCGCGCCTGCTCCAGCTCGTCGATGAGGGCGGCGCGCTGCCTGCTCTGCGCCAGCACCCGCGCGACCCACAGCCCCATGGCGACGCTGAACACCAGACCCACCGCGGAGTCGGCCGCTGCCGACAGCGTCGACCCGCCCCGCTGCGCGACCCCGACGACCAGGCCGGTCGTGCTCGCGCCCGCCAGCAGCGTGGTCCAGATCAGGCCCGGTCGAGGCGACTCCACCAGGAACCACACCTGCGGGTACGCGAGGGTCAGCAGGAACAGCAGGCTCGGGTCGCTCCAGGCGACGACGCCCAGCGCGGACACGAGCAGCACGAGGTAGGTGACGGCGCGGCCGTCCGCCTGGTCCTCCACGGCACGCGAGCCGATCAGCAGGTAGCCCGCTGCGAGCACCCCCACCGCGGCGGCTGCCGTGTGGTCGCGCGGGCCGTCCGCGACGAGGGCGGTGACGAAGGTGAGGACGAGGATCAGCGCACTGAACACGTGCAGGCCGACCACGGTGTGCCGCCAGGCGGCCCCGGGCAGCGGCGCCGTGCAGTGCTCCCCGCCGCGCTGCGGGCGCACCGCCTCCCAGAGCCGGCTCACCGGCGCCGCCAGCGGAACTTCCACGCGCCCACCACGACGCCCATGATGACCCAGGCCGCGAGGACGAGTGCGGTCCGCCCGTGTTCCCAGCTGCCGGCGACCTCCGCGGCGGCCGCGTGCGGCGGCAGCAGGGACGAGCGAAGGCCCTGGGTCATCCACTTGAGCGGGAAGACTGCTGCGACGTGCTGCATCCAGGCGGGCAGCTGGGCGTAGTCGAAGAACACGCCGCTGAAGAACTGCAGCACCAAGGCGATCGGAGCGATGACGACGCTGGCGGACTTGCCGTTCCGGGGCAGCGCCGAGGCCGCGATGCCGATCGCCGTCCCGGCCGCGGCGCCCAGCGCCCCGACCCAGGCGAAGGTCAGCCAGTGCGTCACGTCGACGGGGAGCGGCACCGAGAACAGCACTCGGGCGACCGCCAGCAGCAGCACCAGCTGGCCGGCGGTGGTGAGCGCGACCTGGCCGAGCTTGCCGGCGAAGTACGCCCACGGGGGCATGGTCGTGGCCTGCAGGCGCGCCAGCGTCCCGTCGTCCCGCTCGACCGCGATGGCGATGGCCACCGCCTGGAAGCTGGTGAGCATGATCCCGGTGGCGGCGATGCCGGCGAGAAAGTAGCGGGTGTAGGGGACCCCTCCGTCATCGATGTCCTGACCGTGGAACACCGACCCGAAGATCACCATCATGATCGACGGGTAGAGGAACGAGAAGAAGACCTGCTGCGGCTCGCGCAGGAACAGCGTGGTCTCCAGCCTGATCCGGGCCAGGGCGATCGAGCGCCCCGAGGGCAGTGGTGGGCGGTCCGCCCGGGTGGACGCCGCGGGCGTGTGGGTGTCGGTGGTCATGCGCCGGCTCCTCGGTCGAGCAGGGTCAGGTAGACGTCCTCGAGCGAGGGCCGCGCGACGGTGAGCTCCGCCAGCTCGCCGGAAGTCCCGGCCAGCGCTTCCCGCAGCACGGCCGTGGGGGTGGCGGTGGCCACCCGGTGGCGTCGGCCGCCCGCCTCCCACGACACGACCGCCTCGAGCGACAACCGGCCACCGAGGTCCTCCGGCGCGGCGACCTCGACCACCCTCCCGGCCGCGAGCACGCCGACGCGGTCGGCCAGGTGGGCCGCCTCGTCGAGGTAGTGGGTGGTCAGCAGGACGGTCGTGCCGTCGTCGCGGAGGCTCTCGATGAGCGACCAGAACTGCCGCCGGGCGGCCGGGTCGAAGCCGGTCGTCGGCTCGTCCAAGAACAGCAGCTCCGGCCTGCCCTGGACGCCGAGCGCGACGTCGAGGCGGCGGCGCTGGCCACCCGACAGCGTCGGCACCCGCTGGGCCGCCTGCTCGGTCAGGCCCACGGCGGCGAGCAGATCGTCGGCCGGCCGCGGGTCGCCGTGGTAGCGCGCGAAGTGCGCCAGCATCTCGCGGACGGTCAGCGCCAGGGCGCCGTGGTCGGACTGAGCCACGACGCCGACGCGGGCCCGCCAGGCGCGATCCGCGTGCGCCGGGTCGGTGCCGAGCACCTCGACCGAACCGCCGTCGCGGCCGCGCAGGCCGGCGAGGATGTCGACGGTGGTGGTCTTGCCGGCCCCGTTCGGCCCGAGCAGCGCGAAGCACTCCCCCGTGCGTACCTCGAGGGAGACCTCGTCCACGACGCGCTTCCCGCCGTAGGAGCGGACCAGGCCGCGCACGGTGATCGCCGATTCGTCGGTACGCATGAGGCGAGCGTGCCCCTTTGCCAGCCGCCGCGGCACCACCGGCGGGTGGTCACCGCCGTCCACCGACCGGTGGACGGGCCGGCGGCCTCAGGCGGTCGCGACGGTGTACGTGTGGCCCGCCGCGCGCAGGCGGTCGACCAGCCGGTCTCCCATCGCGGTGGCGGGCGTGAGCGACCCGGCGCGGTCGGGCAGCTCGTCGAACGCCAGGCACAGCGCACTCTCGCCCAACATCACCGCGGTCGCGGCGTAGCCGGGGTCGCCCTGGCCGGAGACCCTTGCGATGTAACGGGTCTTGGACGTCGTCAGCGCGTCCACCTCGTGTCGGAACCACCCGCGCTGGCGGGCCTGCTCGCTCGGCCCGGCTCCCGGCTTCGGCAGCACCCGGTCGAGCAACCCCCGCGCCGGCGGGAAGGAGAACGCGGCCAGGCCCGCCGCCAGACCCGCGGTCAGCCCCACCGCCATCGCCGGGGCCAGCGGGCCGCCGCCGAAGCCCATCGCCTCGCCGTACCGCAGGGACCGGCCGTAGGCCCAGTCCTGCAGGGCGTTGCTGCGTCGCACGACCCGGGTGTTGTAGCTGGCCATCACGAAGGGCGCGGTCCACTCGCGGCCGATCCCCCGCCTCCCCGGTGGCAGTGCGTCGGGGGGCTGCGGCACGTCGGGCTCGCCGGCGAGGTCGGGGGACAGCGAGTACGGACCGGCGACGACCCGCCGCAGGGCCGGATCGGCGTCGGTGGCCTCCAGCTGGGCGCGGAGGGAGTCGATCGTGCCGCCGCTCAGACCGCCCTTCAGCGTGGCGACCAGGGTGACGTCGGTGAGCTCGCCCGCACCGTCCGCGACCGCCTGTTCGTGCAGCAGCAGCACCGCCAGGTCGGAGGGCACCGAGTCGTACCCGCAGGAGTGCACGATCTTCGCGCCGCTCGCGGTCGCGATGTCGTGCCAGCGCTCCATCACCGCGCGGACGAACAGGACCTCGCCGGTCAGGTCGGCGTAGTGCGTCCCCGCCCGGGCGCACGCCTCGACCACCGGCAGCCCGTAGCGCTGGTACGGGCCGACCGTCGTCGCGACGGCGGTGGCGGAGGCGGCCAGCGCCGCCAGGCTGTCGGCATCGCCGCTGTCGGCGACCACCAGCGGCCAGTCGCGGGCCGCGGCGGGCAGCGCCGCGCGGGCGGCCGTCAGCTTCTGCTCGGACCGGCCGGCCAGCCCGATCCGCGTCCCGGCGGGTGCGTGCTCGGCCAGGTACGCGGCGGTCAGCGCTCCGACATACCCGGTCGCCCCGAACACGATGACGTCGAAGTCGCGGCTCATCGGCCGAGGTTACCGGGACTTCACCCGCGCCGGCGATCGGTCAGGATGCGCCGCATGCTCTCGCTGCCGCGGCTCGCGCGCCCGATGTCGATGACCGACTCGATGTTCCTGCTGGCCGAGAGTCGTCGCGCACCGATGCACACCGGGCTGCTGCAGCTCTTCGAGCCCGGGCCCGACGGACCGCCGGACCTGGCCGCGCTGTACGCGCGACTGCTCGAGGCCACCGACATCGCCCCGGTGTTCCGCAAGCGGCCCGTCCGCACGGTCGGGTCGCTGGGGCAGTGGGCCTGGGAGTACGACCCCGAGGTCGAGCTCGAGCACCACGTCCGCCGGTCGGCGCTGCCCGCGCCGGGCCGCCCGCGTGAGCTGCTGGAGCTGACCGGACGGCTGCACGCGAGCCTGCTCGACCAGCGGCGCCCGCTCTGGGAGGCCCATCTGGTCGAAGGGCTGTCGGAGCGCCGGTGGGCGGTCTACACCAAGGTGCACCACGCGGTGATGGACGGTGTCTCGGGCCTCCGGCTGCTCACCCGCAGCCTCACCACCGACCCGGACGAACGGGACCTGCCCGCGCCGTGGGAGCGACGGGTGGGCTTCCGGCCCACCGTCGCCGCGGGCCTGGACCGCCCGGGCCACCACGACGGGGCGACCGACGACCACGGCCGGCTGGCCACCCTGGCGGGCCGGCTGCCCGGTGTGGTGGGCACCGTGGCCGAGGCGGCGACCGCCACCGCCGGCGACCTCGCGGGCGACGCGGTGGGCCGGGCGGTCGACCTGCTCGGCGGCGCCGCGGGGGGCGCGGCGGAGGCGGCGGGCATCGTGCCGGCCTTCGTCCGTGCCCTGCGCCGGGGCATCACCGAGCAGGCCGCGGCGCTGCCGTACACCGCGCCGCGCACGATCCTCAATGTCGAGATCTCCTCCAGCCGGCGGTTCGCCGCCGACGCGTGGGAGCTCGCCCGGCTCCAGGCCGTGGCGCGGTCCTTCGGCGGCACGATCAACGACGTCGTGCTGGCGATGTGCTCCGGGGCGTTGCGGTCGTGGCTGACCGACCTGGACGCATTGCCGGCCGATTCCCTGCTGGCGATGGTGCCGATGTCGCTGCGCGAGCCCGACGACCCCAGCGGGGCGGGCAATGCCGTCGGCGCGATCATCACCAGCCTCGGCACCGACCAGGCCGACGCCGGCGCGCGACTCGAGCGCGTGCACGACTCGATCCTGGCGGCGAAGGCCTCGTTCGCGGGGCTCTCCCAGACCCAAGCGCTGGCACTGTCGATGCCGGGGATGCTGCCGTTCGCCCTGGACCGGGTCGTGCCGGGGGCCTCCTCGCTGCGGCCACCGTTCAACCTCGTCATCAGCAACGTGCCCGGCCCCCGGCGGCAGCTCTACTACGAAGGCTCCGCGCTGCGGGGCTGCTACCCGCTGTCGATCCCGCTCGACGGCCAGGCGATGAACATCACCGTGGTCAGCAACGCCGACCAGCTGGGCTTCGGCATCGTCGGCTGCCGGAAGAACGCGCCGCACCTGCAGCGGCTCCTCGCCGGTCTGGAGACCGAGCTGGTCGAGCTGGAGAAGACCTTCGGCTGACGGTCGTACGCTGAGAATCGAACCCGGAGGACACCATGCGCCGCACCCTGTACGAGCCCGAGCACGAGGACTTCCGGGGCGCCGTACGCACCTTCGTGGAGAAGGAGATCTCGCCGCATGCAGAGGAGTGGGAGCGCGCCGGCATCGTGCCGCGGGAGGTGTTCGCGAAGGCCGGCGCGGCGGGCTTCCTCGGTACCGCGGTCCCCGAGTCCTACGGCGGCGGCGGTGTGGTCGACTTCCGCTTCAACGTGGTGCTCTCCGAGGAGCTGGCCCGCGCGGGCGCGGCGGCGGCCGGTCTCGGGCTGACCCTGCACACCGACATCTGCATGCCGTACTTCCTGCACCTGACCACCGAAGCCCAGCGCCGCCGCTGGCTGCCGGCCATCGCCCGCGGGGAGGCGATCACGGCGGTCGCCATGACCGAGCCGGCGATGGGCTCGGACCTCGCATCCATGCGTACCACCGCGATCCGCAGCCAGGACGGCAGCCACTACCTGGTGAACGGGTCGAAGACCTTCATCACGAACGGCATCAACGCCGACCTCGTGATCACCGCGGTCAAGACCGACCCGGCCGAGCGGCACCGCGGCATGTCGCTGCTGGTGCTCGAGCGCGGGATGCCGGGATTCGAGCGCGGCCGCAACCTGGACAAGATGGGGCAGCACGCGCAGGACACCGCCGAGCTGTTCTTCACCGACGTGCGGGTGCCGGCCGAGAACCTGCTGGGCGCGGAGGGTCAGGGCTTCCGCCAGCTCACTGGGAACCTGCCGCAGGAGCGACTGTCGATCGCCGTCTACGGCGTCGCCGCGGCCCGCGCGGCCATGGACTGGACCGTCGAGTACGTGACCACGCGCACCGCGTTCGGCCAACCGGTCGGGGCTTTCCAGAACTCGAAGTTCCGGTTGGCGGAGCTGGCGACCGAGGTCGACGTCGCGCAGGCCTACCTCGACGCTTGCGTCCGCGCCCTGAACGCGGGCGAGCTCACCGTCGCCGACGCGGCGAAGGCGAAGTGGTGGTGCACCGAGCTGCAGGGGCGGGCCGTCGACCTCGGCGTGCAACTGCACGGCGGCTACGGCTACATGGCCGAGTACCCGATCGCGCGGGCGTGGGCCGACGCCCGGATCACCCGCATCTACGGCGGGACGACCGAGATCATGAAGGAGGTCGTCGGCCGCGACCTGCTGGGTCTCTGATCCGTCCGGGGACCGGTGGGTGGCGGAACTCACGCCGACCCGGGCTGGCCCTCGGCGGCGAACAGGGTCACCCTGAGCTGAGCCCCGGCAGCGTCGCCATCCGTACCGGCCCCTGGAGGTCGCTGTGCTGACGCGTCTGATCGCCACCCTCGCCGGCGCCGTACGCCGTGAGCGGATCACCGCCACCTTCCTCGTCACCTCGCCCGGCCACACCCGGGTGCGCGCCGACCTCTACGCGGCGGGCGTGAACTTCGCCGACGACCGGGTCGCGACCTTCGACTGGTCCTTCCGCGTCCGCGCCAGCCGGCGGGCGTGGGAGCGGTTCTCCACCCACTGCCGGGAGCAGTTGCACCAGCTCGAGGTCGCTCCCGCCTGAGCCTGCCGCCTGAGCCCGAAGCCTGAGGCCCCGCTCAGGCGTCGCGGGACAGGAGCCAGCCGCCGGGCGCGGCGAGTGAGTCCGCGGCCGGCGGCCCCCACGAGCCCGGCTCGTAACTCTGCACCGCCGGGCGGTCGGCGAGCACCGGCTCCACTGCCGCCCACGCGGTGGCCAGCCCCTCGGTCGTCGTGAACAGCGAGCGGTCGCCGGCCATCACGTCGAGCAGCAGCGCCCCGTACGCCGGCAGCGGGTGATGCCCGCCGATGTCGGCGAGCGACAGCACCGCCTCGCCCCGGGCGAGCGTCAGCTCCGGTCCTGGCGTCTTGACCACGAGATCCACGTCGATCCCGCCGCCGCCCTGGAGCGACAGGGTGAGCACGTTGCCCTGCGGCGGGATGTGGGTGAGTGGGCCCTCCGGCGGCCGGAGCACCAGCGACACCCGCTGCTCGCTCACCGCCAGCCGCTTGCCGGTACGCAGCAGGAAGGGCACGCCGTGCCACCGCTCGGTGTCCACCCACAGCCGCGCGGCGACGAACGTGTCCGTGTCCGAGTCGTCGGCCACCCCCTTCTGCGACTGGTAGCCGGTGAACTGGCCGAGGACGACCTCCGCAGGGGACAGCGGCCGGAACGCCGCGATCACCCCCGCGCGGGCCGCTTGCAGGTCGGCGGCCCGCATCGATGCCGGCGGCTCCATCGCCACCTCCGCCACCACCTGGAACAGGTGCGTCACGAGCATGTCCAGCAGGGCGCCGGTCGCGTCGTAGAACTCGATCCGGTCGGCTACGTCGAGGGTCTCCGGCACGTCGATCTGCACCGCCTCGATGTGCTCGCGGTCCCAGACCGAGCCGAGCAACGTGTTGGCAAAGCGCAGCACGTGCAGGTTCTGGGTCGCCTCCTTGCCCAGGAAGTGGTCGATCCGGAAGACCTGCTCCTCGTCGAAGACCTCGTGCACCGCGGCGTCGAGCTCGCGGAAGCCCTGTGGCGACGTGCCGTACGGCTTCTCGTAGACGACCCGGGCCCCGGCGTCGAGGCCGTGCGCACCCATGGCCGCGGTGAAGCCGGCGAAGGAGACGGGCGGCGTCGCCACGTACAGCAGCACCTGCGGGTCGGCCAGCTCGCCGCGTACCTGGTCCAGGACCTCGAGCAGGGTGCCCGGGTCGTCGGCGGTGAAGCCGCCGCCCGCGAACAGGAGCCGGTCGGCGAAGGCGTCCCAGCCGGCCTCGTCGACGGCCACGTCCGCGTCGTCGAGCACGTCGCGGACGTGCGCGCGGAAGGCCTCGTGGCTGAGCTCACCGCGCCCGTTGCCGACCAGCCGCCAGTCCGCGGGCAGCAGCTGCTGTCGCTGCAGGTCGTAGAAGGCCGGCAGCACGAGCTGTCTGGCGAGGTCGCCGGTGGCACCGAACAGCACGAAGACGGTCGCGGGCAGGTCGGTCGGCGAGGGCACGGCGTGGCCCTACCCCGCGCGGCGGTTGCCTGACCGGGTTGCGGCCCTCGATCGCGGGAGGTACCGTGGCAAACAAGTTGAGTGTTCAACCAGAGGAGACGACATGGGCGTACGCCGGCTGAACCACGCGGTGCTGTACGTGCGCGACGTCGCCCGCAGCGTCGCCTTCTACCGTGACGTGCTGGGCTTCCGGGCGGTGGTCGAGCTGCCCGGCGCCGCGTTCCTGCAGGCGGCGGACTCCACCAACGACCACGACCTCGGGCTGTTCGAGATCGGGGCCGCCGCCGAGTCCTCGGGTGCCGGCCGCGGCCGCGTCGGCCTCTACCACCTCGCCTGGGAGGTCGACACCCTGCAGGCGCTCGCGGAGACCGCCGAACGGCTCGAGGCGGCGGGTGCGTTGGTCGGCGCCAGCGACCACGCGGCGACCAAGTCGCTGTACGCCCACGACCCCGACGGCCTCGAGTTCGAGGTGTGCTGGGTGCTCCCCGCCGAGCACGTCACCGACGCCGTCCGCGCGGCCGCGGTCGGCCGGCCGCTGCCGCTCGACCTCCGCCGGGAGATCGCCACGTTCGGCGCACTGACGCCGGGCGGCATCGGCGTGTCCGTCCCGGCCTGACCTGCGCCCGCCACGACGGTTACCGTCGTCCCGGCCTGACCTGCGCCCGCCACGACGGTTACCGTCGTCCCATGCTCCGGCTCGCGCGCAGCCCCCGCTGGGTCGGCGCCCTCGCGGTGGCGGTGCTCGCGTCCGTCGTCTGCGCGCTGCTCGGCCGGTGGCAGTGGGACCGCAGCCAGTCCGCCGGCGGCGACCTGCAGAACCTCGCGTACGCCTTCAACTGGTGGCTGTTCTCCGCGCTCTGCCTCGGGGTCTGGGGCAAGGCGCTGCGCGAGGAGACCAGCAGGCTTGCCGACCCGGACGCGGAGCCGGTCGGGGTCGCGGGGGTCGCGGGTCGGCAGCGTCCGCCCGCCGTGGTCACGGCCGCCGCGATGGGCCACGAGGTCGACCCCGAGGTCGCGGAGTGGAACGACTGGCTGGCGGAGCTCGCCAGTCGGCCCGCCCGCCGGGCGCATCCGTGACGGTCGCGCCGATCGGCCGGCCCGCCCGCAGGGCCCACCCGTGACGGTCGCGCCCGAGCGCCCGGACTGGCCGCTGCGCGCGTACCGCACGGTCGCGATCATCGTGGGCATCGGCCTGCCGATCCTGCTGGTGGGTGCGATCTACGGTCTGGCGACCGCGCACGGCGCCTCCGTGTCCAAGGCGGCCGGTCGGCCGACCGCGGTCGAGGTGGTCGGGCCCATCCACGGCTTCCTGTACATCGCGCTGCTGCTGCTGGCCCTGACGCTGTCCTTCCGCGAGCGCTGGCCGATCGGGTTCACGCTGCTGGTGTGCCTGGCCGGCACGGTGCCCTTCGCGTCGTTCGTCGCCGAACGCGCGGTCACCCGGCGGGTACGAGGGCGGCGGCGGGGTCGGACTCGGGCGCCGGGCGGGGCGGCCGGTGCCGCCACGCATCCACCGAGAGCGTGACCAGCGCCGCCCACACCAGCACGAAGCCCGCGAGCTCCGAGCCCGGCAGCGGCTCGTGCCGGATGCCGACGGCGACCGCCAGCTGGAGGATCGGCGTGAGGTACTGCAGCAGCCCCAGCGTCGAGAGCGGCAGCCGACTCGCCGCGCCGGCGAAGGCCAGCAGCGGGATCGCGGTGACCACCCCCGCGGAGACCAGCAGCAGCGGGTGACCCACGCCGTGCCCGGCCACCGTGCCGTGGCCGGTGAGGTTGAGCACGAGCAGCACCACCGCGGCGGCCGGGGTCAGCACGCCCGCCTCGACGAACAGACCCTCGGTGGCGGGCACCCCGACCTGCTTCTTCGCCAGCCCGTACCCACCGAAGGAGAACGCGAGCACCAGAGCAAGCCACGGTGGGTGGCCGTACCCGACGGCGATCACTCCGACCGCCAGCAGGCCGAGGCCGAGCGCGGCCCACTGGGTCCGGCGCAGTCGCTCGCCCAGCACCAGCACCCCCAACGCCACGGTGACGAGGGGGTTGATGAAGTACCCGAGAGAGGCCTCGACGACGTGGGCGTGGTCGACGGCGTAGATGTACGTACCCCAGTTCACCGCGATCAGGACGCTGGCGACCGAGAGGCGCAGCAGGGCCGACCGGCCCAGGTGCAGCGCGCCGCCGAGCCGGCGGGTGGCCAGCAGCACCAGGCCGGTGAACAGCGCCGAGAAGGCGATCCGGCTCGCCAGCACCTCGGCCGTCCCGGCCGGGTCGAGCAGCGGGAAGTAGAGCGGGAACGTGCCCCAGAGCAGGTACGCGGCGAGCCCGTAGACCAGACCCTGCCGCTGCACGGACTGACGGTAACCGGCTCCGAGCGGGGGGCGGCGAGCGCCCGGCTCCCCGGATCAGTCAGACTCCCGCGCCGCTCCAGCGACGCCACGTTCTGACTGATCGGACTGCGGAGGGCGGGGCGGCGCGTCAGCTCTCAGCCGGGCGGTGGCCGCCAGCGGTACGGCGTGGTGGTGTCGATCGCCTCCATCCCCAGCCGCTCCAGGATCGGGCGGCTGTCGGGCGTGCAGTCGACCTGCAGGAAGCGGTGTCCGGCCGCGCGGGCGAGCAGGGCGCGTCGTCGGACCAGCGCACGGTAGATGCCGCGGCCACGCCACCCGGGCAGGGTCGAGCCGCCCCAGAGGCTGGCGAAGTCGACGCCGGCGGGCAGCCGTACCCAGCCGTCGCTGACGATCTCGCCGCCCGCGATGGCGACGAGGATCTCGAGCTCCGCGGGCGCGCCGCGCTGCTCGGCGAACAGCTCCCGCAGCATCGCCGTCGAGTCGTGCCCCCACACGGCCGCGGTCAGCGCGGCCATCCCCGGCTGGTCTGCCTCGAGGGCCGGGCGGATCTCGACGCCGTCGACCGCGTCGTGACCGTCGGTCGCGGCCAGCACGTCGGCCACCTCGCCCACGACGAAGGCCTCCGGGTCCTCGGCCTCGAAGCCCGCCGCCGTGAGCCGGGCGCCGAGGTCCGCCGGCCGGTCGCGGCCGTAGGTCTTCCACTCGAAGGCCTGCCCCAGCCCGGCGAAGTACGCGAGCTGCGCCGCGATCTCGGCGTCGGCGCTCTCCTCGTCGAGCCCGCTCCACTCGACGTAGGAGCTGTCGCTGCCGGGGGGAGCGGTCACCCGCGCGACCCGGCCGAGGTCCTCGGCCACGAAGCCGGCGGGGACCACCCGGGATCGCCGCACCTGGGTGTCGTGCGCGGCCAGCACCGCGGGAATGTCCATCGCCCGACATCCTGCCGCCGACGGCAACCGCATTAGCGCCGCCGCCGCCTCAGCGCAGCGCGTAGAAGGCGACGGCCGCGGCTCCGGCGACGTTGAGCGAGTCGACGCCGGCCGCCATCGGGATGCGCACCGGCTCGGCCAGCCGCAGAGCCACCTCGGACAGGCCCGGTCCCTCGGCTCCCAGCAGCAGCGCCAACCGCCCCGCCGGGCCGACCGAGCCGATGTCCAGCGCGCCGTCGGGGCTGAGCGCGAGCAGTCGGAAACCCTTGTCGCGCAGGGCTTCCAGCCCCTCGACCCAGGGATCGAGCCGGGCGTACGGGACGGCGAAGACGCCGCCCATGCTCACGCGCACCGACCGCCGGTAGAGCGGGTCGGCGCACGAGGGCGAGAGCAGCACGGCGTCGACGCCCAGCGCGGCGGCGGCCCGGAAGATCGCGCCGACGTTGGTGTGGGTGTTCACGTCCTCGAGGACGGCGAGCCGGCGGGCGTCGGCGGCGATCGTCAGCGCGTCGGGCAGCGGCCGGCGGTCGACGGCGGCCAGCGCCCCGCGGTGGACGTGGAAGCCGGTCACCTGCTGCAGCAGCGCCTCGCTCCCCACGTACGTCGGCACCTCGGGCAGTCCGTCGAGCGAGGGCAACCACTTCGGCGAGAGCAGCAGCGAGCGCAGGGCGTAGCCGGCGGCGACGGCACGGCGGATGACGAGGTCGCCCTCGGCGATGAACAGGCCGTGCGCGGGCTCGGTCCGCCGCCGCAGCGCCACGTCGGTCAGCGCGCGGAAGTCGGCGAGCCGCGGGTCGCCCACCTCGCCGACCGGGATCAGAACGGGCGCACGTCCACGGCGGCGGCCACCGCGAGGCCGAGCACCAGCAGGGCACCGGCGAGCCGCACGTGGACGAAGCAGATCGCCGCGTACCACAGTGGCCAGACCGGGAAGTTGGCCGGCCGCTGGGTCGGCGCCGACCGCGACAGCGCACCCCAGACCTTGCGGGCGGTGGGCAGCGCGCCGAAGGCCAGCAGCGCCGGCCACGGCAGCGCGCGGGTCGCGACGCCGACCACGAGCAGCAGGTAGAAGCCGGCGATCAGGCCGCGGGTCGCGGCCAGCGAACGCTCCCGTCCGAGCAGCACGGGCAGCGTGCGGATGCCCAGCGGTGCGTCGTACGGGGTCTTGTCGGTGTGCTTGCCCATCAGCACGGTCGTGCACAGCAGCGCGTACGGGACGGCGGCCAGCCACACCTGCCACGGCAGGTTGCCGGTGGCCGAGAAGTAGGTGCCGGCCACCATGAGCGGGCCCCACGTGACGAACACGTCGAGCTCGCCCAGCCCGCGCTTCTTCAGCCGCAGCGGCGGGGCGGTGTAGGCGTACGACAGGGCGAAGCCGCCGAGCGCGAACGCCAGCACCGGCCACCCGCGCAGGACGGTGAGCGCCACCATGATCGCGAGGTCGAGGAGGTTGACGCCGAGGGAGGTGAGGGCCAACTGCCGGCGGGTGGTCAGCCCGGACAGGATCGGGTGCGGGGCGTACATCGCCCGGGGGTAGGCGGCGGTGTCCTGGCCCACCTCGCTGTCGAACAGGTCGTTCATGAGGTTGTTGGCGACGTGGGCGCCCAGGATGCCGACCAGGGCCAGCAGGAACTCGGCCCACCGGAAGCCCGGCTGTCGCACCGCGAGCAGCCCCGCGACCAGCCCGGCGAACAGCGTCATGGGCACGACCGCGAGCCGGGTCAGCACCACCCACTTGGCGAACCAGTCGACGTGCCCGGTCGGCGGGTTGGTCGTGGTGGCGGCGTAGAGCCACCCTCGCGAACGCTGGCGCAGCGACGGGTGCTCGGGGACATGGGTCGCCGGGGGCAGCTGCGGTGGCGCCTCGGTCCCGGTGGCCATGGTGCCGAGCGTACGTCCGGAAGGATCAGCCGAAGCGGCCGGTGACGTAGTCCTCGGTGCGCTTCTGTGACGGGTTCGAGAAGAGCTTGCTCGTCGTGTCCATCTCGATGAGCTTGCCGGGCTGGCCGCTGCCCGCGATGGTGAAGAAGGCCGTGACGTCGCTGACCCGCGTCGCCTGCTGCATGTTGTGGGTGACGATCACGATCGTGAACTCGTCCTTGAGTTCGTTGATGAGGTCTTCGATCGCGAGGGTCGAGATCGGGTCGAGCGACGAGCACGGCTCGTCCATGAGCAGCACGGCGGGCTGCACGGCGATGGCGCGGGCGATGCACAGGCGCTGCTGCTGTCCGCCCGACAGGCCGGCTCCGGGCTTGCCGAGCCGGTCCTTGACCTCCTCCCACAGGTTCGCGCCCCGCAGCGAGCGCTCCACCGACTCCGCCAGGACCGTCTTGTTCCGGACGCCGTTGAGCCGCAGGCCCGAAGCGACGTTGTCGAAGATCGACATTGCGGGGAACGGGTTGGGTCGCTGGAAGACCATCCCGATGGTCCGGCGTACGTTGACGGCATCGACGTCGGGGCGGTAGATGTCCTCGTCGTCGAGCAGCACCCGCCCTTCGACCCGCGCCCCCGGGGTCACCTCGTGCATGCGGTTGAGGGTGCGCAGCACGGTCGACTTGCCGCAGCCGGACGGGCCGATGAGGGCGGTCACGCTCTTGGGTTCGATCGTCATCGACACGTCTTCGACGGCTTTGGTCTTGCCGTAGAAGCAGCTCAGGTGGACGAGCTCGACGCGCTTGGCCATCGTGGTCACTCCCGGACGATCTCAGGTGGCGGGCGGAGGGGCGGGGACTGCGACGTCAGGCGCGCTTCCGCCCGGCGACCCAGACGAAGAGCCGGGCCAGCAGGTTGAGCACCATCACGATGATGATGAGCGTGAGCGCGCCCGTCCAGGCCCGGTCGATCGCGGCCTGGTCGGGGTTCCCCGCTTCGTTGAAGACGAACAGCGGGAGCGCTTCCTGGGCACCGTGGAACGGGTTCGTGACGATCCGCTGCGTCCCGAACAGGGTCAGCAGCAGCGGTGCGCTCTCGCCGGCGATGCGGCTGATCGCGAGCATGACGCCGGTGACGATGCCGGGGAGCGCGGTCGGCAGCACGATCCGCAGGATCACCGTGGCCCGGTTCATGCCCAAGGCCAGGCCGGCCTCGCGCAGCGAGGGGGGGACCAGCTTGAGCATCTCCTCGGCCGAGCGCACGACCGTGGGGAGCATGATCACCACGAGCGCCAGCGCGCCAGCGAAACCCGAGTAGCCCCGGTGCAGGGTCTGCACCCACAGCGCGAGGATGAACAGGCCCGCGACGATCGAGGGCACCCCGGTCATCACGTCGACGAAGAAGCTGACCATCTTCCCGAACCGGCCCCGCGCGTACTCGGTCAGATAGATCGCCACCAGCAGTCCGAACGGCACCGCGATGAGGGTGGCGATGGCAACCTGCTCGAGCGTTCCGATGATCGCGTGGTACGCCCCCCCGGACTTCTCGTTCTCGGCGATGTTGTCCATCGAGTGCGTGAAGAACGTCGTGTCGAACCGCGTCGCGCCGTGCGCGATCGTGTAGCCCAGGACGGACACGAGCGGCGCGAGCGCGATCAGGAACGCGGCGATGACGGCCGCGAAGACGAGACGGTCGACTGCCTTGCGCCGCCCCTCGGACAGCACCGACGCCACGGTCTGCGCCAGTAGGTAGAACGCGACGACGAACACGCCGAAGTCGGCCCGCCCCTGAAGCGGCGTGACCGCGAACAGCCCGAGGCTGACCACGACGACGCCGACGAGCAGCGCGAGCAGCTGCCAGCGTGAGAGCCGGCGCGTCGACAGCCCGGCCTGGGTGCCGTGGTCGAGCGTCGCGGCGGTCACACGACGCTCCCGGCGGAGATGGTCTGCCGGGCGATGTAGCGCGCGAACAGGTTGACCACCAGGGTGATCACGAACAACACCAGGCCGGTCGCGATCAGCGCGCCGACGCCCACCTTTCCGGCGTCCCCGAACTGGTTGGCGATGTTGGCCGCGATCGTGTTGCCGCCCGGCGTGAACAGCTTGGTGACGAACGCGTAGTTGGACGACAGCACCAGGGCGACCGCGATCGTCTCGCCCAGGGCCCGGCCGAAGCCGAGGACGATCGCGCTGGCGATGCCGGACTTCGCGTACGGGAACGCCGACCAGCGGATCATCTCCCACTTGGTGGCGCCCAGGGCGAGCGCGGCCTCGACCTGCGTCTGCGGCACCTGCAGGAAGATCTCCCGGCTGATCGCGGCGACGATCGGCAGGATCATCACGCCGAGCACGACGCCGGCCACGAAGAACGACTTCCCGAAGCTCGTGCTCGTGTCGAGGATGTGCGTCCAGGCGAAGTAGCGGGCCAGGAACATCTGCAGGCCGGCGCTGTACTTGACCAGGAACAGCAGGCCCCACAGGCCGTACACGACACTCGGGACGGCCGCGAGCAGGTCGACGAGGTAGCCCAGCGGGACGGCGATCCGGCGCGGCGCGTAGAAGGCGATGAACAACGCCACGCCGAGGGCGACCGGGACCGCGAGCACCAGCCCGATCGCGGACGCGACCAGTGTCCCGTACGCCAGGATCCCGACGCCGAACCGGGCGACGCCGTCGCTGTTGCCGTCCGGGTCCCACTGGAAGCTGGTGAGGAAGTTGACCTTGTCGACGCGGAGCGCCGGCACCGCCTTGATCACCAGGAACACCGCGATGCCGAGCAGGACGGCCAGCAGGGCGTAGCCCGCGACGAGCACCAGGACGCGGAAGGAGCGGTCGCCGATCTTCCGGCGTGGCTGCAGCAGGGCATCGCGGGTGCGGCCCGGATCACTGCTGCTGGCCGTCACGCGGCTGCTCCGATCGGGTGGAGGGCTCGTTCCCGGCCGGGCCGCGATGCGTGACCGGAGGTCAGGACGGTTGCGCCCGGTGGTGGGGTCAGGAGAGCGTGGCGACCGCGGCCTGCACCTGGGTGGCGATGTTCGCCGGCAGCGGTACGTAGCCCGCGCCGGCGAGGATGTCCTGGCCGGACTTTGCCGTGTAGCCGAGGAAGCCCTTCAGCAGGGCGGCGCTCTTGTTGCCCGCCGAGCAGACGAACTCGTAGGTCACCAGCGTGTTCGGGTAGTTGTCGGTGCCGGTGGCGGTGTAGTCGAACGTGAGCGCCAGGTCGCCGCCGGTGCCCGTGACCTTGGCGTGGCTCAGGAAGTTCGTGGTGTTGGCGCCGGTCAGCGGCACGAAGTTACCGGCCGCGTCGCCCACGTCGGCCACGCTGATGGTGTTCTGGGTGGCGTAGCTGTCTTCCATGTAGCCGATCCCGCCGACGGTTGCCTTCACTCCCTGCGCGATGCCGGCGGTGCCCTTCGAGCCCTGTCCGCCGGCGGCCGAGGGCCACTGCTTGTTGGGCCCGTACGTCCAGGTGCTCTTGGCGTCGTTGGCCAGGTAGTTGCTGAAGTTGAACGACGTGCCCGAGGTGTCCGACCGGTGGAAGGTCTGGATCTTCGTCGAGGGCAGGGTGACGCCGGGGTTGTCCTTCGCGATCGCGCCGTCGTCCCACGTGGTGATCTTGCTGCTGAAGATCGAGCCCAACGTCGCCGCCGACAGCTTGAGGTGGGTGATCCCCGGCAGGTTGTAGCCGATCGCGATGGCGCCCGGGGCCATCGGCAGGTCGATGGCGGTGCCGGTGCCGCAGCGCTTGTCGGCAGCGGGCCGCTGGGTCGCGGACAGGGGATAGTCCGACCCGGCGAAGTCGTCGGTGCCGGCGACGAAGTCGGTGTAGCCCTTGCCGGAGCCGCCGCCCTGGTAGTTGATGCTCGCGCCGCTGCAGGCGCTCTGGTAGGCCTTGATCCACGCGGACATCGCGTTGGCCTGGGCGGTGGAGCCGCTGCTCGTCAGCGAACCGGAGGCGCAGGTCACGCCATTCGCCGCCGTCGACCCCGTGGGTGAGGCACCGCTGGTGGGCGTGTTGTCGCTGCCACACGCGGCGAGCGCGAGCGCGCCGGCGGCGACGAGGCCGATCGCCCCGAGGGTACGACTGCGGTTGAGGGTCACTGCGAGGTCCTCCAGGAAGGGTTCGCCGCTCGTGCGCGGCAGCTGCGTGCGTACACCCCGACGTTAGGAGCGGCAGGCGTCCGGCAGCGGCAGCGTGGGTGAACGGACGGCGAACGCGAGTGGTCCGTTCGGTGACCAAAACAGGTCCCCCGCCGGGACAGCAGATGAACGACCGAGCTGCGGCGTGTTCACCGCGACACGCCGTCCCGGACGGAAATTTCCCACATCTCGGCGGAATCGGGGGGCGGGCGGGGGCGGAAGGGTGGGGCGGGCCGGGACAACTGGGAGGGGGCGTCAGGCGTCGAACTTGTAGCCCAGGCCGCGCACCGTCAGCAGGTGCTGCGGGTCGCCGGGGGTGGCTTCGATCTTTGCCCGCAACCGCTTGACGTGGACGTCGAGCGTCTTGGTGTCCCCCACGTAGTCGCTGCCCCAGATCCGGTCGATCAGCTGGCCGCGGGTGAGCACCCGGCCGGCGTTGCGCAGCAGCATCTCCAGCAGTTCGAACTCCTTGAGCGGCATCCGGATGTCCTCGCCGCGGACGGTGACCACGTGCCGGTCCACGTCCATCCGCACCGGGCCCGCGGCGAGGGTGGCCGGCAGCAGCTCGTCGGGCTCGAGTCCCCGGCGCAGGACCGCCCGGATGCGGGCGACCAGCTCCCGGGCCGAGAACGGCTTGGTGACGTAGTCGTCGGCCCCCAGCTCCAGCCCGACCACCTTGTCGACCTCGCTGTCCCGCGCCGTCAGCATGATCACCGGGACAGCCGAGCGGGCCCGGAGCTGACGGCACACCTCGGTGCCCGACACCCCGGGCAACATGAGGTCGAGCAGTACGAGGTCGGCGCCCCGCCGGTCGAACTCGGCCAGCGCCTTGGGCCCGGTGTCGGCGACCGACACCTCGAACCCCTCGCGTTCGAGCATGAACGACAGGGCCTCCGAGAACGAGGCCTCGTCCTCGACGACGAGCAGGCGGGTCACGGGGTCTCCGTTTCGGCCGGTGGCGTCTCGTACGCGGGGAAGCGGAGCGTGAAGGTCGAGCCCTTGCCGGGAGCGCTCCACACCGACGCCTCACCCCCGTGGTTCGTGGCGATGTGCTTGACGATGGCCAGGCCGAGGCCGGTGCCGCCGGTGGCCCTGGACCGGGCCGGATCGGCTCGGTAGAAGCGTTCGAAGACGCGCTCGAGGTCGCTCTCCGCGATCCCGATCCCCTCGTCCGCGACGCTGACCTCGACCACGCTGTCGCGCCGCCGCAGGCCGACGACCACGCGCGTCCGCTCCGGCGAGTAGTGCACGGCGTTCTCCAGCAAGTTGGCCACCGCCGTGGCGAGCTGCCGCTCGACGCCGCACACGACCAGCTGTGGCCCCGGTTCGGTGACCACCACGACGGTGATGTGCTTGGCCTGGGCGGCGAGCCGGGTGCGGTCCAGCGCCTCGCCGACCGCCTGCTCCAGCGGGGTCGGTACGGCGGGCTCGGCCTGCTCGGCGCCCTGCAGCCGGGAGAGATCGATCAGTTCCTGGACGAGCCGGCCCAGCCGGGTCGCCTCGATGGTGATGCGGCCCGCGAAGTGCCGGACGGCGACCGGGTCGTCCGACGCCTCGGCCACGGTCTCCGCGAGCAGCTGCAGCGCCCCGACCGGCGTCTTGAGCTCGTGGCTGACGTTGGCGACGAAGTCGCGTCGGACCGCCTCGACGCGCTGGTACTCGGTGAGGTCCTCCACGACGAGCGCGACCCAGCCGGCCTGACCCACCGGGCTGGCCCTGATCCGGACCGGTGGACCAGGACGTTCGTGCCGCCGCAGCCTGACCGGGCCGTCCGCGGCCGGCAGGGTGAGGTGCTCCTCCCGGGTGCAGCCGTCCGCGCGCACCGTGGCGGCCAGCGCCTTCAGCACCGGCGGCAGGAGCGCCCCGCGACCGCCGAGGCCGAGGGGGCCGGCGGCAGCGTTGGCGACGAGCACGGTGCCGTCGATGCCGGCGACGAGGACGGCGGCGGTGAGCGCGTCCAGGACCGTGAGGGCCAGTTCCGCGGCTGAGGGGACGCCCGGTGGGGCGGTCGCGGGGACCGCGGCGGGTGCCACCGGGCGCAACGGCGGACCCTGCCGCGACCGGAAGGCCAGCTCAGCCACGTCGTCAGGATAGGCGGGCACGGCCCCGCCGCCGCCTGCCTGCGCAGACCGCCGGAGACTGTTCATGCGGCGCTCGCCACCCGTTCACGCGTTCGGGGGTGCCGACCGGCCACCAGGGTTACCGTGGGCACCATGCGTGCGGCGTACCTGGAAGAGCTCGAGTCGATCACGGACTCGCTCGTGCAGATGACCAACCTGGTGGGCTCGGCGATGAACCGGGCGACCACCGCCCTGCTGGACGCCGACCTGACGGTCGCCGAGTCGGTGATCACGGCGGACGCGACGGTGGACCTGCTCTACCGCGACGTGGAGGAGCGCGCCTTCGACCTGCTGGTACGCCAGGCGCCGGTCGCCGGGGACCTGCGCGTCATCGTGACCAGCCTGCGGATGGTGGCGGACCTGGAGCGGATGGGCGACCTCGCCCTGCACGTGGCGAAGGTGGCACGCCGGCGCTACCCGGCGAGTGCGATCCCCGCCGAGGTGCGCGACACGATCCTGGAGATGGGTCAGACCGCGCAGCGCATCGTCACCAAGGCCGGCGCGGTGATCGCGAGCCGCGACCTCACCAAGGCCGCGGAGCTCGAGCGCGACGACGACGCCATGGACGACCTGCACCGGGCCCTGTTCGTGGCGCTGATCGAGAAGGAGTGGACGCACGGCATCGAGGCCGCCATCGACATCACGCTCTGCGGCCGCTACTACGAGCGCTTCGCCGACCACGCGGTCTCCGTCGCGCACCGCGTGATCTACCTGGTCACCGGCGAGCGGGACTCCGTCATCGCGCACGCCGCCAGTCGCTGAGCCAGTTCCTCAGCTGCGTACGTAGGTGACATCGCCGCGGTAGCGGTCGAAGCCGAGGTGTTCGTACAGGGCCATGGCCCGCGGGTTGTCGTCGTCGACGTACAGCAGCACCGTCGGCACGCCGAGGTCGGCGAGGTGGTGCAGGCCCCGCAGGGTGAGCGCCCGGCCGAGGCCGCCCCCCGCCGCCCCCGGGTCGACGCCCACGACGTAGACCTCGCCCAGGCCGCCCTCGACCTTGGTCCAGTGGAAGCCGACGAGCCGGCCGTCGCGCTCGGCCAGGAAGAAGCCGGCCGGGTCGAACCACGGTGCGGCCTCGCGGCCCGCGAGGTCGGCCGCCTGCCAGCGCCCCTGCTCGGGGTGATGGCTGAACGCCGCGGCGTTCAACGCCAGCCACCCGGCCTCGTCCTGCCCGGGCCGGAACGTCCGCGCGGTCACGCCCGCCGGCCACTCGACCGCCGGCAGGGGCCTGCGGAGGTCCCGGCGCAACTGCCACAGCACCCGGCCGCGGCGGAGCCCGGCCGAGGACGCGAGAGCCTGGGCGGCGGGCAGGTCGCCGTGCGCCCAGACCGCGTCCGCGTCCAGTGCGCTCAGCAACCCACGACCGACCCCGCGACGGCGGGCGGCGGGGGCCACGACCAGCTCTGCGGTGCCGTCGCCCGGGGTGGCGTACCCCACGAGGTCTGCGCCGCGGGTCTCCAGGAGGTGGCGGCCGGTCGTGGCCAGCGCCAGCAGGGTCTGCTCCGACAGCGGCGCGACGCCGTCGGCCTCGGCGGCGGCGGCGGCGAGCCGCCGGACCGCGACGGCGTCGGGCTCGACGGTCCAGCTGGGCACGCCGCCGACGCTAGCGAGCCGCTCCGGCGGATGCCCCGTCCGGGATGCGGACGGTCTCGGGCTCCTCGGGCAGGGCGACGATCGGCGGCGTGACGAACTTGTAGCCGACGTGCCGCACTGTGCCGATCAGCTGCTCGTGGTCGGGACCGAGCTTGGCGCGCAGCCGCCGTACGTGGACGTCGACGGTGCGGGTGCCGCCGTAGTAGTCGTAGCCCCACACCTCCTGCAGCAGCTGGGCGCGGGAGAACACCCGCCCCGGGTGCTGCGCCAGGAACTTCAGCAGCTCGAACTCCTTGAACGTCAGCTCGAGCACCCGGCCGCGCAGTCGGCAGGAGTAGGTCTGCTCGTCGATCACGAGATCGCCGCCGCGGATGAGGCCGTCACCAGGCTCTTGCGCCTGCGCCGCCGACCGGGCCCGCCCGACCGCCAGCCGCAGCCGCGCCTCGACCTCGGCCGGACCCGCCCCCTGCAGCACCAGGTCGTCGACGCCCCACTCGGGGCTGACGGCCGCGAGGCCGCCCTCGGTGACGACGGCGAGAAGTGGCGCGGCCAGTCCGGTTGTGCGCAGCAGCCGGCAGAGCGAGCGGGCGCCGATGAGGTCACGTCGGGCGTCGACCAGCACGACGTCGGCGTCCGGTGCGTCGAGCAGCGCGGCCGGCTCGGCGGGCCGCACGTGCACGCCGTGGCCGAGCAGGCCGAGAGCCGGGAGCAGCTCGTTGGAGGAGTCGAGGGATGCGGTGAGCAGGAGCAGGACGCCCATGTCGGCCTCTCGCCTTCGGGGGAAGTCGGTCGGGGGACAGCGACCACCCGGGCGATGTCCGACGACGACTCGCAAGAGCACGGGCGGTCGGCCGGGAGCTGGCTCCTGGCTCGGACACCGCCGGTGCGTCATTGCAGCGGCCGCGGCAGCAGGATAGCCCACGTGACGGGCGGGTTTCCTTTCGATGAGCAACAGGGGTCGGCGGTGACCGCCGACGGGGTCCGGCTGCGCACCGTGCACCTCCAGCCCGGAGCGGCCGCGTCGCCCGGTCTGGCGCTGGTCGTGGCGCCCGGCTTCTCCTGCTCCTGGGAGAAGACGTTCGTCCGACGGGTGGCGCGGTGGTTCTCGGCGTACGCCGGGGTGCTGGTCGTCGACCTGCGCGGGCAGGGCCGCTCGGGCGGGCTCTGCACGCTGGGCGACGACGAGGCGCTCGACGTGGATGCCGCCGTCGGGGCGGTTCGGCGGCTCGGGTACGGCATGGTCGCGACCGTCGGCTTCTCGATGGGCGGCGCGGCCGTCGTCCGTCAGGCCGGGCTGTTCGGCGAGCGAACGACGGAGCCCGTCGACGCGGTCGTGAGCGTCAGCGCAGCCAGCCGCTGGTGGCGGGTCGACACCCCACGGATGCGGCGACTGGAGCGGCTGGCCACAACCGCGGCCGGGCGGGCCGTGACCAGGCGGGTGCTCGGCACCCGCATCGACCCGGGCGCGCACCGGCGCCAGCCGGCCTCGCCGGAGGAGGTCGTCGGCCGCATCGCGCCGGTGCCCCTGCTGGTGGTGCATGGCGACCGCGACCCCTACCTCCTGCCCGCCAACGCCGTCGAGCTGCACGCGGCGGCCCGCGATCCCAGGGAGCTGTGGATCTGGCCCGGCTACGGGCACGCCGAGCTCGCACTGACGCGCGAGCACGTCGAGCGCATCGCCGATCATCTGGCCACCGTGCTGACCGTCGCCAGGGCGGGCGCGATCCCGGCAACGACCCCCCCGCCAGCCTCGGCGTCGGGCCCACCGCCCAGGGGGGATGCGACCCGGCCCGCGGGCGGCGGTGCGACCATGGCCCAGCCATGAGCCTGCCGGGGACCGACGCGCCGACGGCGCCGGCGGTCCGGCTGCCGCGCCCGGTCGCGCCGCGGGGTCTGGTCATGCCGCTGGTGGCGGTCCTCACGGCGGTGCTCGGCGCCGGACTCGCGGTGGCCGGGCCCCGCGCGCTGCTGCTGCTCGTCCTGATCCCGGTCCAGGCGCTGCTCGCGGTCTGCTGGCTGGCCCTCGCCGCCGTCCCGGCCCGCCTGGCGGGGGGCGCCGTCGCCACCGCCGCGGCGGTTCTCGGCGATGTCGTGCTTGCGACCGAGCAGCACCCCGGACTCGGGGCGTTGGCCGGGGTGGTCGGGCTGGGGGTGGTCGCCGCCGTCCTCGGCCAGCTCCTGCGACAGGACCGCTCGCGGGTCACCGACGTGCTCGCCGCCCAGACCTCGGCGGTGCTGCTCGCGGTCGCCGTCGCACCCCTGGTGTCGCTGCCCGCGTACGCCCGGGGTGACCGCGCCGTCGCGGTCGCCCTGGCCACGCTCGGGCTGTGCGTCCTGACCGCCGAAGCGGGCGGCCGGCTGCTGCCGGTGGGCACCGCCACGGGTCGCCTGCTGGCCGCACTGGTGCTGGGCGGCGGCGCCGGTGCCGGCCTCGGCGCGGCCGTCCTGGGTGGCACCGGCGCCGCGGTCGGCGCCGCCGCGGCGGCCCTCACCGTGGCGGCCGACGTGGTCGTGGGCGCGGTCGCGGGCGGGCGGCGGATCGCCCGGCCGCTCGGCGCGCTGCTCCCCTTCGCGCTCGTGGCGCCCGGCGTGTACGTGCTGGGCCGGCTGATGCTCGGGTGATCCGGCGTGCCCTGCTCCTGATCGTGGTCGCGCTGGCGGTCCTGCTGGTCGTCGCCGACCGGCTCACGGCGCAGGCCGCGGCCCACGCGCTGTCGGTGCGCGCGCGCCAGAGCGGGCAGCTGGCCAGCGACCCGACCGTCAACATCAAGGGCTTCCCGTTCCTCACGCAGGCCGTGCGCGGGCGGTACACGGAGATCGACATCACCACCCACGGCATTCACCGCGACGGCCTGCGGCTGGACACGGTGACCGGGCGCTTCCGCGGGGTGCACGTCGGGCTCGCCGCCGCCCTGGACGGGCGCGTCTCCGCCGTCCCGATCGACCAGGCGTCAGGGACGGTGGACGTGACGTACGCCGACCTCGACGCCTTCTTGGCCCCCCGGCGCATCAGCGTGCGGGCCGTGGGCGGCGTCCTGGAGGTCAGTGGCATGGCGACCGCAGCGGGCAAGCGCGTCCTGGTCGCCGGCCCGGTGCAGGTCACCCTGACCGGCGGGGTGCTCGCCCTCATCCCGACGGCCGGGTCGCTGCGCCCGGCGGCCGGGCTCCTGCCCGCCGCCGCCGGCCGCGCCGCCGCGGCGGCGCTGACCGTCCGGGTGACCCTCAGCGCGCTGCCCTTCGGACTGACCCTGCGCTCGCTCGCCGTGGAGCCGACGGAGCTGACGATCTCCGCGGCGGCCAGCGGTCTCGTGGTCCCGGTGCCGGACGACGCGGCACAGGGCTGAGCGGCCCACGGGCATGGATCGGTGCCGGACACCGTTGCGGCCAGTGTGCATGGGTCTGCGGCAGCCGGTCGACAAGACCGCGGCGCGCCCGCCGCGTCGGTTACCCTCGTACCCGTGGAGCTGACCCGTCGACGTGTCGTCGACCTCTGCCGTCTGCACAGCTCCCTCTGTCGTTCCTGACGCCCGGTCCAGCAGCACCCGTCTCCCGTCAGGAGCACCTCCGTGTCGGTCTCGACACAGCCCCAACCCGAGCCGGTTGCCGGGCGTGCCCACGCCGTCATCAGCACTCCCCATCCCGAGAGGAACGTGATCGCATGAGTCGCACCGACGCGCTCGTGGACATCGCCTGGGTCGAGGCCCACAGCGAGGACCCGAAGGTCGTCCTCGTCGAGGTCGACGAGGACACCACCGCCTACGAGAAGGGCCACCTCGCCGGCGCGGTGCGGCTGGACTGGAAGGCCGACCTGCAGGACCCGGTACGCCGGGACTTCGTGGACAAGGCCGGCTTCGAGGCCCTGCTGTCGTCCCGGGGCATCGGCAACGACGACACCGTCGTGCTCTACGGCGGCAACAACAACTGGTTCGCCGCGTACGCCTACTGGTACTTCAAGGTCTACGGGCACCCCGACGTGCGGCTGCTCGACGGTGGGCGCAAGAAGTGGGAGCTGGAGTCCAAGCCGCTGACCACGGACGTGCCCGACCGCCCCGCCACCACGTACACGGCGCAGGAGGCCGACAGCTCGATCCGCGCGCTGCGCGACGAGGTCGGCGCGGCCCTGGGTCGGGACAACCTGGTCGACGTCCGCTCACCGGACGAGTTCGCCGGCCGGCTGCTCGCGCCGGCGCACCTGCCGCAGGAGCAGTCCCAGCGGCCGGGGCACATCCCGGGTGCCAAGAACATCCCGTGGGCCAAGGCCGCCAACGAGGACGGGACGTTCAAGAGCCCGGAGGAGCTGACCAGCCTGTACGAGGGCGCCGGCGTCGACCTGGGCAGGGACACCATCGCCTACTGCCGCATCGGCGAGCGGAGCGCGCACACCTGGTTCGTGCTGCACGAGATCCTCGGCCAGCCGAACGTGAAGAACTACGACGGGTCCTGGACCGAGTACGGGTCGCTGGTCGGTGTCCCGATCGAGCTGGGCGACTGATGAGCTGCACCCCACCGGTGGGTGGTGTGCCGCTCGCCGGCGTCGACACGGCCAAGGAGACCGTCATCGACGGGCGGGTGCGGGCCGGCGGGGCGCCCGTGCCCGGCGCGTACGTGCGACTCCTCGACGGTGGAGGCGACTTCACCGCCGAGGTGGTCACCGACGAGGCCGGCACGTTCCGCTTCTTCGCCCGCCCCGGTGACTGGACGGTGCGCGCCCTGTCGCCGGTGGGCAACGGCACCCGCGCGGTGACGGCCGAGCGCGGCCGGTCGGCGGACGCCAGCATCGACGTCTGACCGGGCGGCGCACGTCAGTACACGAGCGCCTGGACGCCGTCGGCGAGAACCTCCTCCACGAGGCTCGCGGAGCCCGCGATCCGCACGCCCGGCAGCACGTCGGGTTCGGTGATCCCGCGGCGGGCCGCGCACTGCGTGCACAGCGTGACCCGGCCGCCGGTCAGCACCGCGTCCCGCAGGTCGGCCAGCGGCGCGGAGTGGGCCAGCACGAACTCCTCGGCCCGGCCCGGCACCGCGTACCAGGCAGACTCCCCGGTCAGCCACAGGGACACGGCGGCGCCGGCGGCGACCGCGGTCGCGGCCAGCGTGAACCCCTGGGCGCACCGTTCGGGGGCGTCGGCGCCAGCCGTCAACGTGACCACCAGCGCGCGCACCGTCACACCGTAGGCGCGCGGCTAGGTTGCCGGTCGTGGACTTCACCTGCAGCCCCGAGCAGGTCGCCCTGCGGGACTCGGTCCGGGCCTTGGCCGCACAGGTCGTCGCGCCGGGGGCCGCGGAGCGCGACCGGGAGGGGCGGTTCGACCGCGACATCTGGCAGGCCCTCGCCGACAACGGCGTCGTCGGCCTGCCGATCCCGGAGGAGTACGGCGGCTCCGGCGGCTCGATCCTGGACTGTGCGTACGCGAACGAGGCCCTCGCCGAAGGCGGCCACGACGGCGGCCTCAACCTCAGCCTCGGCGCGCACTGGGTGATCTCGATGGTGCCGATCTGGCTGCACGGCAGCGAGGAGCTCAAGCGGCGGTGGCTGCCGGGGCTGTGCGACGGTTCACTGATCGGCGCGTGGGCCTCGACCGAGCCGGAGGCGGGGTCGGACGCGGCGTCGCTGCGGGCGTCCGCGGTCCGGGACGGCCCGGACTGGATCCTCAACGGCACCAAGATGTTCATCACCAACGGCCCCATCGCCGACGTCTGCACCGTGCTGGCGAAGACCGACGAGCGCGGCGCGACCGCCTTCGTGGTGGACACCACCAACCCTGGCTTCTCCGTCGGTCGCGAGCTGGACAAGATGGGCTGCCGCTCCTCGCCCACCAGCGAGGTGGTGCTGACCGACTGCCGGGTGCCCGACAGCGCAATCCTGGGGGTCGAGGGCGAGGCGCTCTGGCGGGTGGCCTTCGAGTGCTTCGACTGGGAGCGCACGGTCATGATCGCCGGTACGGTCGGCGGGATGCAGGCGACCCTCGACGCGTCGGTCCGGTACGCCAAGGAGCGGCACCAGTTCGGCAAGCCCATCGCAGCCCACCAGGTGATTGCGCACAAGCTCGCCGACATGAAGATCAATCTCGAGATCACCCGTACCGCCGTCTACCGGGCCGCGTGGCTCAAGCAGCACGGTCAGCCGCACCAGGTCGAGGCCTCGATCGCCAAGGTGCTGGTCGGGCGGCTATCGGTGGAGAACGCGCTGGAGGCGATCCAGATCCACGGCGGGTACGGCTACCTCCGCGACTTCCCGGCCGAGCGGTCGCTCCGCGATGCCAAGCTCGCGAGCATCGGTGGCGGGACGACGGAGATCCAGAAAATGATCATCTCTCGCGCACTGCTCGCGGACTGACCGTGTTCGAGATCCCCGAGGGGCTGGACCTGGCCCTCGTTCCGATGGCCTTCCTGATCGGCGAGTGGGCCGGGGTCGGCGTCGTCGAGTATCCGACGATGGTCACGCGGGACTACCGCCACTACCTCACCATCGAGGTCGTCCCCGGCAAGGCGGTCCTCCGCCACACCTCCGAGACGTGGTTCGTCGCAGGCGGCACCACCTCGCAGTGGGAGTCGGGCTTCTGGCGGCCGGGCGACGCGGTGACCGACGTGGAGCTGCTGGTCGCCCACGCCGGCGGGATCGTGGAGGTGCTCTACGGCACCGTGCGCGGCCTGTCGGTGGAGCTGGGCACCGATGCGGTCATGTCGACCCAGACCGGCGCCCGGGCCAGCGCCTCGACCCGGTCGTACGGGCAGGTGGAGGGTGACCTCGCGTACGCGATCCACCTCGCGACGCCGGGGGTGCCGATGACCGGCCATGCCGGCGCCCGGCTGGTCAAGGTCGGCTGAGCGGGGGGGTGGGAGACCCCGGGCCTGCTCCTGCGCCGTAGCGAGGCCGTCTGGACGAGGACGGAGCCCGGGGTCCGGTGTCTGCCTGGTACTCGCCGAGCCGGGAGGGCTGGTGAGTGCGTCCCTCACGTGGCTAGCGGGCAGCCACCTCACGCGTCCGATGGGTATGCAACTGCGGACCACCTCCCTTCTCGTGTGCGCAGCAGGGTACGACGTCAGACCCGGCGACGCCACCGATTCCGGACTCGCCGGGCGCAGGGGAATGGCAGGCCGGCGACGGCCGATACTCAGGTGTGAACTCAGCCCGGCCCGATGCCCTAGCCGCTGGCCTGTCCAACGCCCTGCCCGGCGCCGTCCCGGCCGACCCGCCGGATGCCGCCGTCGCCGGGCACTACGGCGACCCGTACCGCGAGCAGCGGCTCCTGCTGGCCGGCGCGGCGGTGGACCGGTCCCATCGAGGGGTGCTGGCGGTCACCGGGGTCGACCGGCTCGAGTGGCTGCACGCGCTGAGCTCGCAGGACCTCGAACACCTGCCTGTCGGCGTCCCGACGCAGACCGCCGTGCTCTCCCCGCACGGTCACGTCGAGTACCACGCCGACGCCCTGGACGACGGGACGACCACCTGGCTGCTCGTCGAGCCGGGCGCGGCCGCCCCGCTCGCCGCGTTCCTGGACTCGATGCGCTTCCTGCGCCGGGTGGAGGTACGCGACGACAGCGCCCGGCTCGCGACGGTGACCGTCACCGGCGACCTGGAGGTCCCCGGCGCCGTGCTGGTACGCCCGGGTCGGCTCGGCCGCGACGTCCTGGTCGATCGGGAGGGCCTGGCCGGGTTGCTCGCGGCCCTCCCGCTGGCCGGCCACGACGCGTACGAGGCACTGCGGGTCGCCGCCGGTCTCGCGCGGGCCGGCATCGACACCGACCACCGCACCCTCGTCCACGAGATCGGGTGGGTCGGCATCGCGGTCGCCCTGGACAAGGGCTGCTACCGCGGGCAGGAGACGGTGGCCCGGGTCCACAACCTCGGCCGGCCGCCCCGCCGGCTCGTGCTGGTCCACCTGGACGGCTCGGGCCACCTGGTGCCGGCCCGGGGCGCCGCGCTCGAACTTGAGGGGCGGGCGGTGGGCACCCTCACCAGCGTGGCCCGGCACCACGAGCTGGGGCCGATCGGCCTGGCCCTGCTTCGCCGTTCGGTGCCCGACGACGCGCTGCTCGTGACCGGCGACGGCGTCGCCGCGGCGGTGGAACGGGACCTGTCGTCGCCGACCGAGCCGGTCGACCTCCGGGCGCTGCGGGGCTGACCGCCGCCGGCCCACGGCGTCTATCGGCTGAAGATGCTCTTGCGCTTGGGCTTGGCCGAGACCACGACGGACGGGCGGGGGGTGACCGGACGCGGCGCGGACGGGCCGGTGGGCAGGTGCTCCAGGCCGAGGAATGAGAGCTCCCGCAGCAGCGCGGCGGTGTCCGTGTCCCCCGTACCACCGACCGGGGTGAAGTCCACTTCGCTCGCCGCCAACGTCCGTGCCCGGCCAGGGGCGTACGTGCCCGGCATGGAGACCTCGTCCGGGGGATGGGCCGCCACCTCCGCGAGGGCGGCGTGGATGGCCGCCCGGTCCACTTCGGTCGGCAGGGACCGGCCGGGGTCGCCGGATCCGCGGACGGGCGGCTGAGGGGGCGCCGTGGGGGGCTTCGTCGGCATCGGCGGCGGGTACGCCGGCGGCGCGGGCCGACGGGGCGCGGTGGGCGCCGCCGGGGTGTCGTCCGGCTCGACCGCCGGGACCGCACGGCCGTCGGCCGCGCCGCTCGCAGGGCGAGCCGGCAGCGCGTCGTCGACGGGCGGCGCCGCGCGGACCGGGCCTGCCCGGTCGGCCGGGCCGGGTAGTCCGCCGACGAGATGGACGGCGCCCGAGTCGAGGAGCTGGGCGAGGACGTAGCCAGCCTCGTACGTGGTCAGGCCGCAGCGGATCGCCAGATCGGCGAGGGTGCGCTCGCCGTCGACCTCGT
>CAXTNT010000002.1:306904-324482 GCA_964245825.1 uncultured bacterium
GTGATGGCCAGCGGGATCTGCTCTTCCGCCAGCGCCTGGTCGTAGGAGATCCGGACCGGCACGGCGTCGGCGCCCCCGGCCTGGGCCTGCAGGTCGCGCCAGGTGCTGCGGCGCTCCACCACCCGTACCAGGACGTCCTCGATCTCCAGCGCGAGCCCGTCCGCCTCGCGGGTACGCTCGCCGCTGCGGAACCGCCAGTCACCGGCCGGCCACGCGGAGACCTCGGCCACGGTGTCGAGGATCTGTTCGATCACGAACTCCGTGACGATGTCCGCGTCGACGTAGCCGAGGTGCACGAGCAGCTCGCCGAGCCGCCAGCCCGCGAGCGCGCCGGCCTGGCTCTCGAGCGCCTCCTGGAGGGCTTCGCGGGTCACCGCGCCCGCGCTCACCAGTCGGACGCCGAGCAACGGCCGCGGTCCCGGCGAGGTCGCGGCGTAGAGCCGACCCGCCCGCAGGAACAGCACGCCCTCGCTAGCCTGGCCGCCGGGGTCTTGGCGTCGCACGTGCAGGCCGCCGGTGGCGCTTGCGTCGGCCAGGGTGCGCAGGATGTCGGCGAGCGCCCCGCTGGCGAGGTCACCAGCCTGCATGCCGACCTCCCTGTCGCCGCCGTCGCCGCGCCTGCGGCTCCCGATGGTTGTCTCGGCAGTCGCGCCCGCGACGTTGAGTGCCAGCACGCAGCCCGGCCGCATGAGCGTGCCCAGCGGCCAGCTTGCGCGACCGGCCACGCGACGCGGTGCCGTCTGCGATCATGGCGGGGCAGTGCACCGATGCGGCGTGCTGCTGGCCTGCCGCCCCGATCGGGGCGGCACTGAGGAGCGCGGCATGGACGGCGTCGTAGCGGGCGGGCACCGGCGGATCGACCGGGTGCTGGCCGAGGACTTCCTGCAGGGTCTCGGGCAGCTGTCGATGGCAGCGCTACGCGCACGGCGGGACGAGGCCGACCAGGAGGAGACCGACCTGTCGTACCTGCGGCGGCTGCTCCAGGCGCGACTGGACCTGGTCGGCGCGGAGCTGGCCCGGCGGGAGGCCGGGGGGCCCCCGCCGACCGACGTCGTGGCCTACCTGACGCAGGTCCTCTCGGAGGGGGACCGTGGGCCCGCCCGCGGTGGGTCGGGGCGGCATCCGACCCGTGAGCCCACCCGGGCGGGAGAGAGCCGCCGTTCGGTCGAGCAGCTGGTCTCGGACGCGCTGCTGACCGACCTGCAGGGGGCCGAGACCGCGGATCTGGAGCACGCGCGGGACATCCTGGCGCGGGGCGAGGCGAGCGTGTCGCAGCAGCGGGCTGCGGTGCAGGCGGTGCTGGATGTGGTCCACGGCGAGATCGGGCGTCGCTACCGCGACGGCGAGGCGACGGTGGACACGCTGCTCGCCGAGGGCGTACGCGGCGACTGAGTCGAATGTGGCTCCCCTTCGACTCGGGGGTCGACCCCGGCACGCCCGGTGAGTACCCGGCCACCGTTCGGGGTCAGGACTGGGACCACCACACCCCCAGCCCGCGCGCGCTCACACCGACCTACCGCCTGCTAGCTCCAGTGCTTGCGTTAGTTAGCACTCGCGGGTAGCGTGATCGTCGTACCCGAGGCGAGGAGGGATCACGGCCGGCATCAGCAAGCCCACGTTCGGCGCCGCGGGCCTGCCGAAGGCCGCGCAGCTGAGCGTGCGGGACCTCGGCGGCTACATCCGCGAGCAGCGGAAGTCGGCGCAGATCAGCGTCCGTCAGCTGGCCTCGCTCGCGGGCGTGTCCAACCCCTACCTCTCGCAGATCGAACGCGGCCTGCGCCACCCGAGCGCCGAGATCCTGCAGCAGATCGCCAAGGCGCTGCGCATCTCGGCCGAGGCGCTGTATGTCCAGGCCGGCATCCTCGACGAACGGCACGTCACCAGCGACACGACCACCGCGATCCTCGCGGACCCGGGCATCTCGGAGCGTCAGAAGCAGGTCCTGCTCGAGATCTACGCGTCCTTCCGGGCCGAGAGCGAGCCACCGAGGCCGGCTGACGCCGGCATCTTCCGTACCGAGCGGGGCAGCGCCCCGGACCACCACCAGGAGGCACCATGAGCACCACGAAGAGCACCACGAAGACCACCACCACGACCGCCCTGCCGCTACCGCCCGCGATCGCGAAGCCGCTGTATGCCTCCGTGGGCGCCGGTGACGCGGCCCTCGAGGCCGTCCGCACGATCCCGGCCGCCTACCAGGCCGCCGCCAAGTCCCGCCAGGATGCCTTCACCACCCAGGTCAAGGAGCTGCGCGGCACCGCGCTGGCGCAGGTCAAAGAGCTGCCGGCGACCGTGAAGGAACTGCGCGGCACCGCCCTGGCGCAGGTGAAGGACATCCCCGACTTCGTCCGCACCCTGCCGGCCAAGGCGGGCGAGCTGCCCGAAGCCGTGACCACGCTGCAGAAGCAGGCCACCGACCGCGTCGCGGCGCTCCAGCAGGACGCCACCGCGCGCGTCGGCACCTTCCGTGAGCAGGCCGTCAGCTCGTACGAGTCCTACGCCGCCCGCGGCGAGAAGCTGGTGGCCTCGCTCCGGCCAGGGACGCCGACGCCGGCCGCCCCCACGCCGAAGGCCGCCGTGAAGAAGCCCGCCAAGGGCAAGCCCGGCACGACCGTCGTCACGCCCCAGCGGCCCGCTCCGGCGTCCGCCGTCGTCACCAGCCTGCCGACCGAGGCAGGCGACGCCGAGACGATCGCGACCCCGATCGGCACCGTGCACGTCCCGGCGCAGCCGACCATCTGAGCGTCGGACGCTCCCGCTGCCGTTTCCGGCCGCGGGGGCCTCGCGCGTCCGGGGGCGCCTACGACAGCGCGGCTGCCGCCGCGCCGTAGCGGGTCAGCAGGAGCGCGGCGACGGCCGGGTGATCGCCGATCACGTCGGTGCAGGCCGCCCCTCCGGCGGCCGCGTCGGCAGCGATGCGATCCGCGAATCGGCCGGCTGACAGCAACCACCGCACCACCACGACCGGGCCCGGTGCCGCCGCGATCGCCTGCGACACAGTGGGTTCCGCGGCGGTGGCGAATGCGGCCCGCACCGGGCGGCCCAGCGAGCGAGCGAGCAGGTCCGCGAAGCCGGCGCTCGCGGCGTTGGCGGCGGCATCGCTCGTCCCGGCCGACGCCAGCACCACCGCACCGGGGTGCCCCGCCAGCCGGTCGCGGGCCACGGTGACCAGTGCCGGATCCGCGCCCAGCACGTCGGCGATCCCGTCCGCTCCCAGCGCGGCAATGTCGACGCGGAAGTGGAAGGCGGCGGCCAGCAGGTACGGCACCGCCACCACCGGCCGCGGCAGGACACCGAGCGCGTCGAGCGCCGTGGGCTTGGCTTGCTCGAGGAAGCCTGCCGCACAGGCGATGTCGGGCCGGGCGGCGGCGATCCGGTCCCGTACGGCCCGGACCTGGGCGGTGGCGGCGGGGTCGGCGCTGCCGTGTGCGACGAGCAGCAGCGACGGCGTCACGTGAGCAGCGCGCGCAGCCGGACGACCTCGCCGACGACGATCACCGCAGGCGGCCGTGCGCCTTCCGCCGCGGCGGCGATGGTGGCGAGCGTGCCGACGGTGACGCGTTCGGCCGGCAGGCCGCCGCGCTCGACGACAGCGACCGGTGTGTCGGCGGGCCGGCCTCGGGCGACCAGCTCGGCGGCGATCAGCGCCAGTCGCCCGACGCCCATCAGGAACACCAGCGTCCCCCGACTCGAGGCCAGCGCGTCGTAGTCGACGGTGCTGCCGGCATGGCTGGGGTCCAGATGTGCGGAGACGACCGTCAGCTCCTGCGTCACCCCGCGGTGGGTGACCGGGATTCCCGCGCCGGCCGGGACGGCGAGCGCGCTCGTCACCCCCGGCACCACCTCGACCGGCACGCCCGCCCGGCGGCAGGCCAGCACCTCCTCACCGCCCCGGCCGAACACGTACGGGTCGCCGCCCTTGAGGCGGACGACGTACGCACCGGCCCGGGCCCGCTCGACCAGGACGGCGTTGATCTCGTCCTGGGTGAGGTTGTGGGCGTGCGGAGCCTTGCCGGCATCGACGACCTCCACGCCGTCGGGCAGGGCGTCGAGCCAGCCGCGGGGGGCCAGCTTGTCGACGACGACCACGTCGGCCTCGGCCAGCGCGCGCCGGCCACGCACGGTCAGCAGCCCCGGGTCGCCCGGACCGCCGCCGACCAGGGTGACCCGGCCGGGTCCCGGGCGGCGGCGGCGCAGCGGCAGCCCGCCGGTGTCGAGCAGCAGGCCGATCGCGTCCCGCAGGGCGGTGGCCCGCCCCGGATCGCCGGCGTCGGTGGCCACCGCGACGGTCACGTCGCCCGAGCGTGCGACCGCGGGCACCCGGGCGGCGGTCGCCCCGGCGTCGTCGGCCCGGACGCACCAGACCCCGAGGTCGGCCGCGTCCCGGGCCACCGCGGCGTTGACCGCGGGATCGTCGGTGGCTGCGTGCACCAGCCATGCGCCGGCCAGCTCACCTGCGGCATAGGGCTGCCGGCGTACGTCCGGGGTGAGGGCGTCGATCTCGGCGCGGACCTCCGGCGCCACGACGCGGACGAGCGCCCCGTGCTCGACCAACCGCGCCACCCGCCGCGCGGCGACTGCGCCGCCGCCCACGACGACCACCAGCCGGCCGGTCAGGTCCAGCAGCAGCGGGTACCCGGGCACGGCTCAGTGCGGCGCGGTGGTCATCCGGCGCACTCGCCCCGGCCGAGGATGACCTCGAATGCTTCGCTCGCACCCCAGTCGGTGAAGTCCTCGGGCGCCTCGGCCTTGCTGCGCTTGGCATCGAAGACAGACAGCGATTCGCCGATCTCCTTCGGTCCGACGCGGTCGACCCACTGGCCGAAGGTCTCCCGGCCCTGCTTGCCGGCGACGTACTGCGCCACCACCGTCACCACGGCCTCGGGGGTGCGGGTGGCCGGCGCCTTCGCGACGTACTTGCCGAAGCGCGCGCCGCCGGCCGTGACCCGACCGCCGAGCAGGATGCGGTAGCCCGGCGCCTCGTCGGTGCCCACCCGGCGTACCTGCCCGGAAAGCCCGATGTCGGCCATCTGCTGCTGGCCGCAGGAGTTGGGGCAGCCGGAGACGTTGATCGACAGCGGTACGTCGCCGAGGCCGGCCGCGATCAGCGCGTCGGTGGTGGCGCGGGCGACCCCGCGGGACGAGGTGAGCGCGAGGTTGCATGTCTCGGAACCGGGGCAGCTGACGACGTTGCGCGCCCGCTCGGCGCCGCTCTGGCCGAGGTCTGCCCGGGCCAGGATGTCGAACAGCCGGGGCAGGTCGCCGGCGCGCAGCCCCCGGGCCACGAGGTTCTGCCGCACGGTGATCCGCCAGTCCAGGCCGAGGTCGCGCGCCGCGGTGGCGAGGGTGCGGAACTGCTCCGTGCTGACGTCACCCATCGGGACCGTCACGTAGGCGGCGAAGAGCCCGGCCTGGCGCTGCTCGAGGACGTTGGTGTCCTTCCAGGCCTGGTACGCGGCGGGGTCGGCCGACTGGTAGGCAACCGCCTCCGCGGCGCGCGGCGCCTCGAGCGATCCGCCGGCGCGCGGCGGCAGGAAGGCCTCGGGGTACTGCGCCCGGAAGTCGGCCGAGCAGCGGAGCTGCTCCCGCTCGGTCAGGACCTTCTCCCGGAAGGCCTCGGCGCCGATCTTCGCGACGAGGAACTTCATCCGGGCGTGCGCCCGCTTGCCTCGCGGCATCTCCCGGTCCCAGACCCGCAGGATCGCCTCGGCGGTGACGATCAGGTCGGCCGGGTCGGTCAGCGTCTCCAGGAGCACCGCCTCGTACGGGGCGGTGCCGAGACCGCCACCGCACAGCAGCTTGAAGCCCTTCACCCCGTCGACCTCGGCGGCCAGGATGCCGAGGTCGTGGATGCCGGTGAGCGCGCAGTCCACCGCGCAGCCCGAGGCGGCGACCTTGAACTTGCGGGGCAGGTTCTGCGCCAGCGGGTTGCGCAGGAAGTGTCGGGAGACCGCTTCGGCGGCCGCGTTGACGTCGAGCACCTCCAGCGGGCAGACCCCGGCCAGGTGGCACGCGGTCACGTTGCGGACGGTGTCGCCGCACGCCTCGCGGGTGGTCACGCCCGCGGCCGCCATCCGCCGCAGCACCGCCGGGGTGTCGCGGACGTCGACGAAGTGGAACTGCACGTTCTGGCGGGTGGTGAGGTGGCCCCAGCCACGCGACCAGGTCTCGGCGACGTCGGCCGAGGCGTCGAGTGCGTCCGCGGTCAGCGCGCCACCGGGCACCTTGAGCCGGATCATGTGCACGTCGACCACCTGCCGCTGCCCGTAGACCCCGTTCCAGAGGCGTACGCGGCGGAACGCCTCCGGGTCCAGGTCGCCCTTGAGGTAGGCCTCGACCTCGCTCTGGTAGCGGTCGATCTCCTCGAGGTCTGCGAAGCTCGGGGCCGCGCCCAGGCCCGGCGCGTCGAGGAGCTCGCCGGTGTCGAGGGGGGGAGCGGGGATCTCGGTGCGGGTGGCACCGAAGGACGCGAGGTCCAGGACGGAGGTCATGCGCGCGGGCCTTCCGGAGGGGGCGTGCGGACGAAAGCTGGCGGGATCAGCGCAGCCAGCACGGACACGCCGCGCTCGAGGTGCGACCGAGGTCGACGTGCCGCCGGGACACCAGGTGCTGGTCGCTCACGCGGCCATCGTCCCACGTCGGCTCACAGGTGGATGCCGCACTCGGTCTTGTCCCGGCCGGCCCAGCGGGCAGCGCGCGGGTCCTCGCCCGGGCGGACGGCCCGTGTGCAGGGGGCACAGCCGATCGAGACGTAGCCCTCGCGCTGCAGCGGGTTGACGAGAATGTCGTGAGCCTGCTTGTACGCCTCGACCTGCGCGGCGGTCCAGGTCGCCAGCGGATGCACCGCGACCTTGCCGCGCTTGTCGTCGTACCCGACGACGGGGGTGTCGGCGCGCTCGCGGGACTGGTCCCGACGCAGCCCCGAGATCCAGGCCAGGTACGGCCGCAGCGCCGCGTCGAGCGGTTCGACCTTGCGCAACCGGCAGCAGGCATCCGGGTCCCGCTCGAACAGGCGCGGCCCGTAGACAGCGTCCTGCTCGGCCACGGTCCGCAGCGGCTGCACGTTGAGCAGTCGGACGTCGTTGCTGTGCACGACCGCGTCCCGGGTGCCGATCGTCTCGGCGAAGTGGTAGCCGGTGTCCAGGAAGATGACCTCGATGCCGGGGATGACCTCGCCGGCCAGGTGCGCGAGCAGGCCGTCGGCCATCGAGCTGGTGACCACCAGGCGCTCGCCGAAGGTGTCCGCCGCCCACGCGATGACCTCGTGGGCCGTCGCGTCCTGCAGCATCGCGTCCGCGTCGTCGGCCAGCTCCTGCAGCACGTCGTCGCGGACGCGCAGCGCGGTCAGCGTGGGCACGGTGGCTCAATCCCACGCGGGGTCGGATGCATTCCCGGCTGTGGGATCCCGGTCACCGGCGGCTCGGTCACAGGCAGGATCCTGGCATCCGCCCGGCGGAGACCACCGCGCCCCCCACCGTCAGCTCGCCCAGCCGCCAGCGGCGGGCGCTGCCCAGCACCGGCCAGCCCTCGACGCGCAGGTGGGCGCACGCCGCCGCGAAGCGCTGCCGGGGCCCGTACGCCGACAGCGGCGCCGCCCGGTCCCAGGCCGCGTCGAGGGCGGCCAGCAGGGCGTGCACGGGTTCGCCGGCCACGTTGCGGTGGATCAGAGCCTTGGGCAGCCGTTCCGCGAGCTGCGAGGGCCGCTCGAGCGAGGGCAGGTGGGCGGCCAGGGTGAGCGTCCGCGGGCCCCCGGCGTCGAGCGCGAACCAGCTCGCCCGCCGCCCGACCTCGTCGCACGTGCCCTCGACGACCAGCGCACCGCCGGCCGCCATGCTCGCCCAGGCGGCGGCGACGGCGGGTTCGGCGTACTGGCGCAGGACGTTCATCGCCCGGACCACGACGGGGCGCAGGCCGGCAAGCTCGAAGCCGCCGCGGGCGAACGACACGCCGGCCGGCACCGGCACTCGCCGGGCGTCGTCCACCCGGTCCTGGTCGAGCTCCAGCCCGACCACCCGCACGTCGGGGCGGACGGTGCGCAGCCGCTCGTACATCTCGACCGTGGTCACCGGACTCGCCCCGAAGCCGAGGTCGACCACGAGCGGGTCGCGCGGTCCGTGCAGCAGCGCGGCGTGGGTGTGGGTCAGCCAGCGGTCGACCCGGCGCAGCCGTTGGGGCGCGGTGGTGCCCCGGGTCGGCAGGCCGAGCGCGCGCGCCCGGCCGGCGGCGAGCCGGGTCATGTCGGGCTGCGGTGCACCACGGTCGCGGTCGCCTGCGCGCGCGGCATCACGTCGATGCGGTCGATGTTCACGTGCGCCGGCCGCGTCACGGCCCACCTGATGCAGTCGGCGATGTCGGCGGCGGTCAGCGGGGTGAGACCGGCGTAGACCTGCGCCGCGCGGTCGGCGTCGCCGCCGAACCGGACGAGGGAGAAGTCGGTCTCGACCATGCCGGGCGCGACCTCGGTGACCCGCAGCGGCCGGCCGAGCAACTCCAGCCGCAGCGCCCGCACCACGGCGGCCGCCCCGAACTTCGCGGCGTTGTAGCCCGCGCCGCCCGGGTAGGCCTCGTGCCCGGCGATCGAGCCGACGACCACGATCCGCCCGTCGCCGCTCGCCGTCAGTGCGGGCAGCAGCGCCTGCGTGACCCGCAGCACGCCGCCGACGTTGGTCTCGTACATCTGCCGCCACTGCTCGGGGTCGGCATCCTCGACCCGGTCGAGCCCGAGGGCCCCGCCGGCGTTGTTGACCAGCACGGAGCAGTCCGGGACCGCCGCCGCCAGGGCCGTGACCGAGTCGGCGTCGGTGACGTCGCAGCAGACCGGCCGACCACCGATCTCGGCGGCGAGGGCCTCGATCCGGTCGGTACGCCGGGCGGCACAGACCACGCTGAACCCGGCCGCCGCCAGCTGCCGCGCGGTGGCCGCCCCGATGCCGCTGCTGGCACCGGTGACCACCGCGACCCCGGGTGTGCTCATGCGCCCATCATCGCGGGCGGAATGCATCTGCCCCGCAGGGCGCTGGCCGCTGCGGCAGGATGGGTCACGTCGACGACGACGGGTGCGGCGGGCAGGGAGGCGCGGGTGCGGCTGGTCAGGGCGGACCGCGGCTCCGGACGCGGTGGCCGGCCGGTGCGCCGGGTCGCGATGCTCTCCCTGCACACGAGCCCGCTCGACCAGCCCGGCAGCGGCGATGCGGGCGGCCTCAACGTGTACGTGCTGGAGCTGGCCAAGCGTCTGGCCCGGGCCGGGACGGACGTCGAGGTCTTCACCCGTGCCACCGCCGGCGACGTCCCCCCGGTGGTCGCCGTCGAGCCCGGCCTGCTCGTGCGCAGCGTCACCGCCGGCCCGTACGAGGGCCTGTCCAAGGCCGACCTGCCCGCTCAGCTCTGCGCCTTCGGCGCCGGCGTCCTGCGGGCCGAAGCCGCGCAGGAGCCCGGCCACTACGACGTCGTGCACTCGCACTACTGGCTCTCGGGTCAGGTCGGCTGGCTGGTGGCCGAGCGGCTCGGCATCCCGTTGGTACACACCGCCCACACCCTCGGCCGGGTGAAGAATCTCGCGCTCGCCGCCGGCGACCGCCCCGAGCCGCTGGCCCGGCTCGTCGGCGAGGAGCAGGTGGTGGCCGCCGCCGACCGCCTGCTCGCCTCGACCACACGGGAGGCCGGCGAGCTGGTCGAGCTGTACGGCGCCGCGCCCGAGGCCGTCGACGTCGTGCCGCCCGGGGTCGACCTCGAGGTCTTCCGGCCGGGCGAGGCCTCCGGCGTACGGACGCAGCTCGGCGTCCCACCCGACGGCGTACTGGTGGCGTTCGTCGGGCGCATCCAACCGCTGAAGGCGCCCGACGTCCTGGTCCGCGCGGTGGCCGCGCTCGTCGACCGGGACGCCTCCTGGCGGCAGCGGCTGGTGCTCGCGATCGTCGGCGGCGCGAGCGGCGACGGCCTGGGCGGGCCCGCCGGGCTGGCGGCCCTGGCCCGCTCGCTCGGGGTGCAGGACATGCTGCGGCTGGTGCCACCGCAGTGCGCCGCCGACCTCGCGGGCATCTACCGGGCGGCCGACCTGGTCGCGGTCCCGAGCCACAACGAGTCGTTCGGCCTGGTCGCGCTGGAGGCGCAGGCGTGCGGGACGCCGGTGCTGGGCGCGGCGGTCGGCGGGCTGAGCACCGCGGTCGTCGACGGGGTGACCGGCCGGCTCGTGGTCGGGCACGAGCCGGCCCGCTGGGCCGACGAGCTCGGGGCCCTGCTCGGCGACCGGCCCCGGATCGCCCGGTACGGCGCGGCCGGCCCGGAGCATGCCCGGCGCTTCGGCTGGGACCGCACGGCCGCCGCGGTCCAGTCCGTGTACGCCGACGTGACCGCACCGGCGCTGCGGGTCGTCCGGGCATGAGCCTCCCCGCCGCCGAGCCCGTCGACGAGGTCGACGCCACCCTGCAGCGCGCGCTGGCGGGGATGACCTACGAGCGCCCCCGGCCGCGGCAGTACCTCGTCCGGCTCGAGGGCATCCACAAGCTCGCCACGATGTGCTGGCTCGTCGCCGGCGAGCACGCCCTGCTGGTCGAGGCCTTCGTCATGCGTCACCCCGACGAGGAGCACCGGCGTCTGTACGACCTGCTCTTGACGCGCAACGCGCGGATGTACGGCGTCTCCTGGGCTATCGACGCGGCGGGCGACGTCTATCTGGTCGGCAGGCTGCCGCTGGCCGCGGTCACCGAGGACGAGATCGACCGCCTGCTCGGGTCGGTCCTGTCGAGCGCCGACGACACGTTCGACACCATGCTGGAGATCGGCTTCGGCTCCTCGATCCGGCGGGAGTGGGCCTGGCGCGCCAAGCGCGGCGAGTCGCTGGCCAACCTGCAGGCGTTCGCCCGCTTCGCCGATCCGGCGCGTGACTGAGGCAGTGCAGGACGGTCGCCCCGCGACCGAGCAGTCGCTGGCAGACTGCCGCGCGTGACTCCGACGGCCAGCGGCACCCTCGTCCTGATGCGGCACGGCGAGTCCACCTGGAACCAGGCGAACCTGTTCACCGGCTGGTGGGACGTCGACCTGACCGTGAAGGGCGAGGCCGAGGCCGTGCGCGGGGGTGAGTTGCTCGTCGCGGCCGGGCTGCTGCCCGACGTCCTGCACACCTCGCTGCTGACCCGTGCGATCCGCACCTCGACGCTGGCGCTGGAGTCGGCGCGGCGGGTGTGGATCCCGGTCCGCCGGTCCTGGCGGCTCAACGAGCGGCACTACGGGGACCTCCAGGGCAAGGACAAGAAGCAGGTGCTGGCCGAGTTCGGGGCCGAGCAGTTCGGCCGCTGGCGGCGGTCCTACCAGACCCCGCCGCCTCCGATCGCGGTCGGCAGCGAGTTCGACGTGTCCGCGGACCCGCGCTACGCCGGACTCGGCGAGCTGCCCAGGACCGAGTGCCTGGCCGACGTCGTGGCGCGGCTGCTGCCGTACTGGGAGGCGGACATCGCGGCCGACCTGGCCGGTGGCACCGTGCTGGTCGTGGCCCACGGCAACTCGCTCCGCGCGCTGGTCAAGCACTTGGAGGGCATCTCCGACGAGGCGATCACCGGGCTCAACATCCCGACCGGAAACCCGCTCGTGTACTCCCTCGAGGGCGGTCGGCCCACCGGCCCCGGCCGCTATCTCGACCCCGAGGCCGCCGCCGCCGGGGCCGCGGCCGTCGCCGACCAGGGGCGCTGACGCCGCGGCCCACCGCTCAGGCCTTGACCAGCGGGAGCTCGATGCGGTGCCCCTTCTGCCGGGTACGACACAGCTTGGCGAGCTGCGCGTACGCCGCCGCACCGAGGAGCGCCGTCAGCTCGGGTCCGTACGACTGCCACATCGGCGTGGCCCCGACATGGGCGCTGCGCGCTTCGGTGCACCACCAGGTGAGGTCGGCGCCACCCTCGCCCCACGAGCGGCGGGAGAACTCGGTCACGGTCGTGGTGCGCCGGCCGCTGTCGGCAACCTCCTCGCGCCGGGAGATCGGCACCTGCCAGCAGACGTCGGGCTTGGTCTCCAAGGGGTGCCGGCCGGTACGCAGCGCCATCCGGTGCAGCGCGCAGCCGCCGCCCATCGGGGAGTCCGGCGGGTTGGCGTACACACACGCGCCGCCCACCGTCGCCGTCCGCCGGGCCGGCTCACCCTCCAGCTCGTCGTCGTCGACGAGCTTCCGGTGGCCGTACCGGTGCCAGTCCTCGGCGCTCAGCTCGCGCGCCATCCTCCGGACCCGCTTCTCGTCCGCCTCGTCGCTGAAGAAGGCACCGTGCGAGCAGCAGCCGTCGCCGGGCCGGCCGGCGATCCCCCGGCAGCCGACGCCATAGATGCAGCTCCACCGGGAGAGCAGGAACGACAGGTCGGCCCGGATCTCGTGCTCGTCGTCGGCGGGGTCGAGGAAGCTGACCCACTCGCGTGGCGCCTCGGGACGGAAGCTCATCCGCCGGACCCTACGGCGCGCCGGTACCGTCCTCCCGTGGCCGTGCCCGCGTCGCTCCCCGCCTCGGGGCCGCCCGCGGTGACCGCCGCCACCACGGTGGCGCGGGCGCCGGTGCATCCGGCGCCGACCCGGCTGGGTGTCCTGGACGTCGGCTCGAACACCGTCCACCTGCTCATCGTCGACGCCCACCGCGGCGGTCACCCCATGCCCGCGGCGTCGGTGAAGAGCGAGCTGCACCTGGCCGCGCTGCTCGACACCGCCGGCCTGATCACCGACGCCGGCGCGCGCCGCCTGGTCGACACGGTGGCCCGGGCACGGGACGCGGCCGAGGCGTACGCGGTCGAGGACCTCCTCGCGTTCGCGACGTCGGCGCTGCGCGAGGCGGGGAACGGCCTCGAGGTGCTGGCGGCGGTGCGAGCCGAGACTGGCGTCGACCTGCAGGTGCTGCCGGGCCGGGACGAGGCGCGCCTGACCTTCTTGGCGGTGCGGCGCTGGTTCGGCTGGTCGGCGGGGCGACTGCTCGTGCTGGACATCGGCGGCGGCTCGCTCGAGTGTGCCGCCGGCGTCGACGAGACGCCCGACGTCGCGGTCTCGCTGCCGCTCGGTGCCGGCCGGCTGCACCGCGACCGGCTGGCGCGCGACGACCCGCCCCGGCGCTCGGACGTGAAGTTGCTGCGGGCGTACGTGGCCGAGCAGCTCGAGCGGATGCCCGACCTCGGCCGTGCCGACCACCACGTCGCGACGAGCAAGACCTTCCGGTCGCTGGCCCGGATCGCCGGCGCAGCCCCGTACTCCCTCGGGCCGAACGTGCCCCGCCACCTCGGCGCCCAGGACGTAGAGGACATGGTCGGGCGACTGGCGAAGATGTCTGCGGCGGACTGCGCGCGGCTGCCGGGCGTCTCGGTTGGGCGGGCGCCCCAGCTGCTCGCCGGCGCGGTCGTGGCCCTCGCGGTGATGCGCCGGCTCGGCGTGGAGCAGCTCGAGATCTGCCCGTGGGCGCTGCGCGAGGGCGTCATCCTGCGCCGACTCGACTGGCTCGCCGAGTCGTGAGAACGCCTGCGGCACAGGGCCTCTCGACCTCGTCGATCACGATCCCCACGGCGCGGGTAGCGCTGTCCACCGCCTCGACCTATCCGGAGCCGACCGCCGCGGCCTTCGAGATCGCCGCCCTGTTGGGGTACGACGGGGTGGAGGTCATGGTCTGGACCGACCCCGTCAGCCAGGACGTCGAGGCCATCCGCAGGCTCTCGGACCGCTACGGCATGCCGGTGCTCGCCGTCCACGCGCCCTGCCTGATCATCACCCAGCGCGTCTGGGGCACCGACCCGATGGCCAAGCTGGTCCGGGCCCAGCGCGCGGCCGAGCGACTCGGCGCCGCGGTGGTGGTGGTGCACCCGCCCTTCCGCTGGCAGCGGGAGTATGTCCGGGACTTCCGCGGCGGCATCGAGCGGATGGAGTCGGAGACGGCGGTGCGCTTCGCCGTGGAGAACATGTTCCCGCTCCGCGTGCGCGGACGGTCGGTCACGCCGTACTCGCCCGACTACCACCCCTTCGACGACGATTACCCGCACTTCACGCTGGACCTCTCGCACGCCTCGGTGTCCCAGGACGACGCGATGGCCTGGTACGCCGACCTCGGGCCGCGGGTCGCGCACGTGCACCTCTGCGACGGCGACGGCGGCCCGCGCGACGAACACCTCGTACCCGGGCGCGGCGGGCAGCCCTGCGCGGAACTGCTCGAGAGCCTGGCGGCGGCCGGGTTCTCGGGCGTCGTGGTGGTCGAGGTCAACACCCGGGCCGCCGACTCGCGGGCCGACCGGGAGGCCGACCTGGCCGAGGCGCTCGCCTACACTCGCCTGCACCTCGCGGCCCCCGCCACGACCGATCGCCCCGGCGGCCGCTGAGGCGCTCCTAGGATCAGCGCGTGCTGCGTGCGCCGATCCTCGCCGCGGCGCGCTCCCGCCGGCTCGGTGCCGCGGCGCGCGCGCTGCCGGGCTCTCGCGCTCTCGTCAGCCGATTTGTCGCCGGCGCCGACGACGACGAGGCGGTCGCGGCCAGCCGCGTGCTGGTCGGCCGCGGGCTCACGGTGAGCCTCGACCACCTCGGTGAGGACACGACGTCGCTCGCGCAGGTCGACGTCGTGGTCACGGCGTACGAGCGGATGCTGGCGCGGCTCGCGGCCGAGGGGCTCGCCGACCGGGTGGAGGTCAGCCTCAAGCTCACCGCACTCGGGCTCGACCTCGACCCCGCGCGGGCGCTGGCGGCCGCGCAGTCGGTGGCGGCCGCGGCCGCTGCCGCAGGCACCACGATGACCGTCGACATGGAGGACCACACCCGGACGGACGCCACCCTGGCGGCCGTCCGGGCGCTGCGCGCCGACCACCCCGACGTCGGCGCGGTGCTGCAGGCGTACCTGCGACGCACCGAGTCGGACTGCGCCGACTTCGCCGGACCGGGTTCCCGGGTCCGGCTGTGCAAGGGCGCCTACGCCGAGCCGGATTCGGTCGCCTTCCAGTCGCGGGCGGACGTCGACGCGTCGTACCTGCGCTGCCTCACGGTGCTGATGCGCGGCGCCGGCCGGCCGATGGTCGCGACGCACGACCCGCAGCTGCTCGCGGCGGCCGCTCGGCTGGCGACAGCCACCGGCCGCGGCGCCGGTGACTTCGAGTACCAGATGCTCTACGGCGTGCGCCCCGACGAGCAGGTCCGGCTGGCCCGCGGCGGCGCGAGCGTCCGCGTCTACACCCCGTACGGCGCGGAGTGGTACGGCTACCTCATGCGACGACTCGCTGAGCGGCCGGCCAACGTCCGCTTCTTCGTCCGCGCCGTCGGGAGCCGGTCGTGACCACCCGCGGGCGGATCGCCGTGCTCGGCGCGGGGATGCTGGGGGAGTCGCTGCTGTCGGGTCTGCTCGCCAGTGGCCGGCCGGCCGCGGAGCTGGTGGTCACCGAGCGCCGTCCCGAACGCGCCGCGGAGCTGGCGGAGCGCTACGGCGTCGAGGTGCCCGACACCGCGGCGGCGGTGGCGGCGGCCGATGTGCTGTTCCTGGCCGTGAAACCGCAGGACATGCCGGCACTGCTCGCCGAGATCGGCCCGCTCGTCCGCACAGATCAGGTCGTCGTGTCGATGGCGGCCGGGGTCCTGATCGCCACCATCGAGTCCGCGCTGGCTGCGGGCGTCCCGGTGGTCCGGGTGATGTCCAACACGCCCGTCCGCATCCGGCTCGCGATGAGCGCGCTCTCGCCGGGCACGCACGCCGGTGAGGTGCACCTGGCCCGCGCCGAGGAACTGCTCGCCACGGTCGGCGCGACCGTCCGGGTGCCGGAGTCGCAGCAGGACGCCGTCACCGCCCTGTCGGGCAGCGGCCCCGCGTACTTCTTCTTCCTGGTCGAGGCGATGATCGACGCCGGCATCCTGCTCGGGCTGCCGCGCACGGTCGCCGCCGACCTGATCACGCAGACCGCCCTCGGCGCCGCGACGATGCTGCGCGACTCGGGCGAGCACCCGGTCGCCCTGCGCGAGGCCGTGACCAGCCCCGGGGGCACCACCATCGCGGCGATCCGCGAGCTCGAGAAGCACGGCGTCCGCGCCGCCCTGCTCGCCGCCCTGGAGGCCGCCCGCGACCGCAGCCGCGACCTCGCCGCCGGCGCCTCGTAGCTGGCTGCCGGCGCCTGGGGTCGAGGTTCTGTCCGGTTCTGCGGGCGCGGTGCGGGTGGAACCTCGACCTCCGCCGCAGCGTGGCGCCCGGCGTACCGCGACCTAGGCTCCGCGACATGGGCCACACCACGGCGGTCGTCTGGGACGAGGCGCTGACCTCGTACGACCTGGGTCCGCAGCACCCACTGCGGCCGGTGCGGCTCGAGCTGACGATGGCGCTGGTACGCAGCCTCGGGCTGCTCGACCGCCCCGGGGTCACGATGCTTGCGCCGGCGGTGGCGGGCGACGACGTGCTCGGCCTGGTGCACGACCGGGACTACATCGGCGCGGTGAAGGCGGCGCCCGACGACGTGCTCGCGCGGGCCGCGGCCGGTTACGGCCTGGGCACCCCGGACAACCCCGTGTTCGCCCGGATGCACGAGGCGGCCGCTCTCGCGACCGGCGCGAGCGTCGACGCGACGCGCGCCGTCTGGACCGGCGCCGTCGAGCACGCGATCAACATCGCCGGCGGCCTGCACCACGCGATGCCCGACCGGGCCAGCGGGTTCTGTGTCTACGACGACCCGGCCGTCGCGATCGCCTGGCTGCTCACCCAGGGGGCCGAGCGGGTGGCGTACGTCGACATCGACGTGCACCACGGGGACGGGGTGCAGGCCGCGTTCTACGACGACCCGCGGGTGCTGACTATCAGCGTCCACGAGTCCGGGCGCTACCTGTTCCCGGGGACCGGCTTCGCCGCCGAGACCGGCCGGGGCGAGGGCGTCGGCACCAGCGTCAACGTCGCCCTGCCGCCGGGCGCCGGCGACGGGGCGCTCGCCGCCGCGGTGGAGCACGTGGTCGCGCCGGCGCTGCGCGCGTACCGGCCGCAGCTGCTTTTCACCCAGCTCGGCTGCGACACCCACCGGCTCGACCCGCTGGCGCACCAAACCACCACCGTGCAGGGCCAGGCCGCCGCTCACGCCGCGCTGCACGCGCTGGCGCACGAGCTGTGCGACGGCCGCTGGGTCGCCACCGGCGGCGGGGGGTACGCGCTCGTGGACGTCGTCCCGCGGGCGTGGACGGCGGCGATCGCGGAGATGACCGGCGCGGCGGTCACCGGCGCGACCCCGGCGGACTGGCACGAGACGGTCCGGCGGCTGGCCGGCCGCGACGGTCCGGCCGAGCTGCGCGACGAGACCCGCCCGGAGTCACCGGACCTGGCGGCACCCACCGAGGCGACGATCGCCGCCACCCGCGCCGCCGTGCCCGACCTGCTGGGCTGACCCGCTCGCGTTCGCGGCCCGCACCGAGGCGAAGGTGGGGACCGCCAGGACGAGGGTGCCGACGCCGGTCGCCAGGTCGCCCACCACGGCCCAGTCGGTCCTGCGCAGCGGGTACGGAGACCGCCGGCGAACAGCCCCTAGACTCGCGCTCTCACCGCATCCCTCCGACGACAGGCGTACCCGTGGGTTCCGTCATCAAGAAGCGCCGCAAGCGCATGGCCAAGAAGAAGCACCGCAA
>CAXTNT010000003.1:0-20857 GCA_964245825.1 uncultured bacterium
GCATCGAGGTGGCCGACCTGAGACGCGGTCACGGTCACCGTCGAGGACACGCCCGCAGCCAGGCCGGTCACCGTGACATGCGCTCCGACCTGGCTCACCACACCACCGCTCGTCGCGGCCACCGAGTACGACAGACTCGCGTCGTAGTTCGAGATGTCGAACGTGAACCCGTCCGCCGTCGACACCGGAACCGAGAACGTCGGCACGACCCCGACCGACAGCGCACTCCCCGAGACCTGCGCCGACACATCCACGTGACCGGACTGGCTCGCGGTCACCGTCACTGTCGAGGACACGCCCGCCGCGAGGCCGGTCACCGTGACGTGCGCTCCGACCTGGCTCACCACACCACCACCGGTCGACGCCACCGAGTACGACAGACTGGCGTCGTAGTTCGCGATGTCGAACGTGAAGCCATCCGACGTCGATACCGGCGCCGAGAACGTGGGCACCGAACCCGCCAGCAGCGCACTCCCCGAGACCTGGGCCGACGTATCCAGATAGCCGACCTGGGACGCGGTCACTGTCACCGTTGAGGACACGCCCGCCGCGAGCCCGCTCACCGTGACCGTCGACCCACTCAACGACGCGGAACCCGAACTCGCCGACAGCGCGTACGTGTCCCCCACCGAGAGGTTGCTGATGGCGAAGGTGAACCCATCCGGGGTCGACAGCGGTGCCGAGAACGTCGGCAAGACCCCGACCGACAGCGCACTCCCCGAGACCTGCGCCGAGACATCGACGTAGCCGGCCCGGGATGCCACGACCGTCACGGTCGAGGACACGCCTGCGGCAAGACCCGTCACCGTGACGTGCGCGCCGACCTGGCTCACCACACCGCCGCCCGTCGCGGCCAAGGAGTACGAGAGCGCTGCGTCGTAGTTCGCGATGTCGAACGTGAACCCGTCCGCGGTCGAGACCGGGACCGAGAAGATCGGCGCCACCCCGACCGACAGCGCACTCCCCGAGACCTGCGCCGACACGTCGACGTAGCCGGCCCGGGATGCCACGACCGTCACGGTCGAGGACACGCCGGCGGCAAGACCCGTCACCGTGACGTGCGCGCCGACCTGGCTCACCACACCACCACCGGTCGCCGCCACCGAGTACGACAGACTCGCGTTGTAGTTCGCGATGTCGAACGAGAACCCGTCCGCGGTCGACACCGGCGCCGAGAACGTCGGCACCACGCCCGCCAGCAGCGCACTCCCCGAGACCTGCGCCGACGCATCCAGATACCCGACCTGCGACGCCAGCACCGTCACCGTCGACGACGCCCCAGCCGCCAACCCGCTCACCGTCACCGTCGACCCACTCAACGACGCGGAACCCGAACTCGCCGACAGCGCGTACGTGTCCCCCACCGAGAAGTTGCTGATGGCGAACGTGAACCCATCCGGGGTCGACACCGGCGCCGAGAACGTCGGCGCGGTTCCCACGGCCAGCGACGACCCCGATAGCTGCGCCGAGGCATCCACGTAGCCGGCTCGAGAGGCCACGACCGTCACCGTCGAGGACGTCCCAGGCGCCAACCCGCCCACCAGGACGGTGGACCCGACCAGCGCGGCCGCTGCCCCACCGGTCGCCGACACCGTGTACGTGTCATCCAGCGAGAAGTTGTTGATCGTGAAGGAGAACCCACCATCGAGCGCGGTCGAGCCCGACAACATCGGCGCCACGACGGCCAACAGCGCGCTCCCCGAGACCGGAGCGGAGGCATCCACATGACCGGACTGCGACACCGTCACGGTCACGGTCGAGGACACGCCGGCAGCCAGGCCGGTCACCGTGACGTGCGCGCCGACCTGGCTCACCACACCACCACCGGTCGCCGCCACCGAGTACGACAGACTCGCGTTGTAGTTCGCGATGTCGAACGAGAACCCGTCCGCGGTCGACACCGGCGCCGAGAACGTCGGCACCACGCCCGCCAGCAGCGCACTCCCCGAGACCTGCGCCGACGCATCCAGATACCCGACCTGCGACGCCAGCACCGTCACCGTCGACGACGCCCCAGCCGCCAACCCGCTCACCGTCACCGTCGACCCACTCAGCGACGCGGAACCCGAACTCGCCGACAGCGCGTACGTGTCTCCCACCGAGAAGTTGCTGATGGCGAAGGAGAACCCGTTCGCGGTGGGCACCGGGACCGAGAACGTCGGCGCCACACCTACCAGCAGTGCGCTCCCCGACGTCGAGGCGGACGCGATCGACTGGCCCGGGTTGGTGGCGGTCACGGTGACCGTCGAGGTGGCACCGGGGGCGAGTCCGGACACCGTGACAGCCGCGCCGACCTGCGTCGCCGTGGCTCCGCCGGTCGCGACGACGGCGTACGCCAGAGCGCCCGAGTAGTTCGTGATGCCGAACGTGAAACCACCCGCGGTGCCGACCGGTGCCGAGAAGGTGGGGGGCGTGCCGACAGCGAGGGCGGCGCCGGACTCCGTGGCGGCCGCGGACGTGTAGCCGGCCCGGGCGACGGAGACGGTCACGTTCGAGCCCACTCCGGGGGCCAGGCCCGACACGGCCACCGAGGCACCGACCTGGTTCACGGTCGCCCCGTTCGTCGGTGCAAACGTGTACGTCGCCGACGAGAGGTAGTTCGTGATCTGGAAGGTGTACCCGTCCGGCGTCCGCGTGGCCGCGGTGAAGGTGGGTGCGACACCGGAGATCAGCGCCGCACCGGTCACCGGGACCGACGTCGTCGTGTAGCCGGTCCTCGACGCCGTGACCGTCACCGTCGAGGAGGCGCCCGAGCCGAGGTTGGCGACCGTCACGGCCGACCCGCTCTGCGTCGCGGTCGCGCCGTTCGTGGCCGCCAGGGCGTACGTGGTCGAGGCCGCGTAGTTGGTGATGGTGAAGGTGAAGCCGCCGGCGACGCTGGTGGTGGCCGATGCGGTGGGCACGGTCCCCGGCGCCAACGGCGTGACCGGAGCGGAGGGCGCACTGGCCGGACCCGGCCCGTTCACGTTCACCGCATAGACGACGAAGGTGTACGCCGTGCCGTTCGTGAGACCGGTGACCGTCGCGGACGTGGCGGTCGACGTGCCGTCGTTGAACTGCGCGTAGGCACCCCCCGAGCCGTACCAGATGGTGTAGTCGCTGATCGCTGCCCCGCCGGTGCTGCCGGCCGTCCAGCTCAGGGCCACCTGCCCGTTGCCGGCGACGCCGGTCACCGCGGACACCGCACCCGGGTACAGCGACGGGGTGGCGGCGACGCGGGGCACGGACCGCGCGCTCAACCCGGCCACGTTGCCGGCCTGGAGCGAGACGTAGTACGGGGTGCCGTTCGTGAGACCGGTGATCGTGCAGGTGAGCGCCCCGGTCGTGGTGCACGTCGCCGCCTGTGTCCCGGCCGTCGGGTCGGTGAACGCCGTCGCCGTGTAGCTGGTGATCGGAGAGCCGTTGTTGTTCGGCGCCGCCCACGAGGCGACCACCGCGCCGTTCGTGCCGTTGGCGACCACGAGGGTGGGGTTGGGGGCATCGGGATAGGTGTACGGCGTCGCCGTCAGGGTGCTCGAGGAAGCTCCCACGCCGGCCAGGCTGACCGCCCGGAGCGCCACCTGGTAGCTCGTGCCGTTGGTCAGACCCGAGATCAGCAGCGGGCTCGTGGTCGAGCCCGTGGCCTGCCAGGCACCGCCGTTGAGCTGGTACTGGTACCCGGTGATGGGCGAGCTGCCGGCGCTGCCGGCGACGTACGCGAGGGTGAGGAGGGCGTTGCCTGCCGTGAGCGAGGACAGGGTCGGTGCGCCGGGGCGCACCAGCGGCGTCACCAGGACCCTCGGGGCCGTCGGCACGCTCGACCCGGCGAGGTTCTGCGCCACCACCGACACGTAGTAGGCCGTGCCGTTGGTGAGCCCGGTGACCGCGCAGGCCAGCGTGGCCGTCGTGCAGGTCGCCACCGGGCTGGTGGCCGTCGTCGACGCGTAGGCACTGGCGACATAGCCCGTGATCGGCGAGCCTCCGGTCGAGTCCGGCACAGCCCAGGAGACGTCGGCCTGACCGGTGTCGGACACCGCCGCGACCAGGTTCGGTGCCGACGGCACGGTGAAGGGGGTGGCGGAGGCGGGCGTCGACGCCGCGCCGGCCCCGACGGCGTTGTCCGCGCGTATGCGGATGGTGTAGGCGACACCGTTGGTGAGCGACCCGATGGTGAACGGGCTCGACAGCGTGCCGGCGCCGATCCAGCTGCCCCCGTTGAGCTGGTACTCGATCGCCGAGACCGGTGATCCGCCGTTGTCGGTGACGGCGAACGTCGCGGCGACGGCCTGGTTCGATGCGTTGAGGGTGACCGTGGGCGCACCTGGGACGGTGCTCGGCCCCACCGCCGTGACCGCCGACGGCGCGCTCGCGCCCATCGCGTTCACCGCGCGGACCGTGATGGGGTACGTGGTGCCGTTCGCGATCTGCGCCGAGCCAGCGCTGGAGAGGGTAGTGATGGTGAGCGGGCTGCTGGTCTGTGCCGCCGCCGCCCACGTCGTGCCGCCGTCGGTGCTGTAGTCCCACTCGGTGACGGCGGAGCCGCCGTCCGTCGAGTCGGACACCGCGACGGTCAGCGACCGGTCGGAGCGCAGGACCCCCGTGATCGTCGGCTGCGCCGGCGTGGTCGCCGGCGTGCCGGACACGGCAGCGGACGGCGCGCCGTCACCCTGCGCGTTCACGGCGCGCACGCTGACGGCGTAGGTGGTGCCGTTGGTCAGGCCGGCGATGAGGAAGGTGTTGCCGAGCGTGCCGGTGTCCACCCAGGGGCCAGCCCCCAGCTGGTACTGGTAGCCGGTGATCGGGGCGCCGCCGTTCGAGCCGGGCGCGATGGCGACCTGGAGCGACGCCGGCGCGGGCGTGACCGCGGTGACTGTGGGTGCCGACGGGGTGGACTCCGCGATCCCGACGGCGACGGCCGACGCGAGCCCCGCTCCGACGGCGTTCACGGCGCGCAGTTCGACGTCGTAGGCCGTGCCGTTGACCAGGGGGGTCGTGCCGTCACTGGAGAGCGTCGAGATGACCAACGGGCTCGCCGTCCCGCCCGCGTCCCGCGCACGCCACGTCGCGCCCGAGTCGGTCGAGTACTGGTACGTGGTGATCGCCGCCCCGCCGTCGTCGGCGGGGGGCGTGAAGGCCGCGCTGAGCTGGGAGTTCGACCCGGCCACGGTGTTCCCCGTGATGGCGGGCGCACCCGGCGTGGTGGCCGGCGTCGCGGACTGCGCGGCCGACCCGGGACCGGTGCCCACGTCGGTGACGGCGCGCACGCTGACGGCGTACGTCGTCCCGTTCGTCAGACCGGAGACCGCGATCGGGCTCGTCGCCGGCGCGACCGTCACCCAGGCGCCCCCAGCGGTCAGCTGGTATTGGTAGGCCGTGATGGTCGACCCGCCGCTGCTCCCGGCCGTCACCGGCACGGACAGGGACCCGTCGCCGGGTGTGATGGAGCCGACGACCGGCGCGGCCGGCAACCCGGGCGTCGTGATGCTCGCCCCCTGCGAGGCCGCCCCCGGTCCGGCCGCCGTCACCGCGCGGATCGTGATCACGTAGGTCGTGGCGTCGGCGAGGCCGGTCACCGCCAACGGGCTGGTCGTCGTCGCGGCCGAGACCCAGCTGCCGGCGCCCAGCCGGTACTGGTAGTCCGTGACGGCGGCGCCGCCGGTGTAGCCGGGGGTGAACGACACGGACGCCGCGCCGCGGGTCGCCGAGACCGTGGTGATCGCCGGCGCTCCCGGCGGCGCCACCGGAGTTCCGCTCGCCGGCGCCGACGCCGCCCCGGCGCCGATCGCGCTGACGGCTCGGACCTGCACCGAGTAGAGCGTGCCGTTGGTCAGACCCGAGATCTGCAGCGGCGAGGTGGTGGACGGCGCGGCGACCCAGGGACCCGTGCCGCCGAGCTGGTACTGGTAGCTCAGGACGGGGCTGCCCGAGGTCGCGGCCGAAAAGCCCACCGACAGGGCCCCGTCAGCGGGGGTGACGGACGTGATCGCCGGCGCGGCCGGCGGCCCGGTCGGGGTCACCGAGCCCGAGGTCGTCGAGAACGGTCCGGTGCCGAACGAGTTGACCGCGGCAACCTGGAAGACGTACGCGGTCCCGTCGGTGAGGCCGGTGACGGTTGCCTGCGTCGCCACCGACGTCTGATCGGCGAACGTCGTCCAGTTGGTGGGGTTCGACGCGAGCGCGTACTGGACGACGTAGTCGGTCAGTGGCGCCCCGCCGGTGTTCAGCGGCGCGGCCCAGGTGAGCGCCACCGCCGAGTCCTGCGCCTCGCCGCTCACCGCGGTGGGCGCCGCGGGAGGGCCGGTCGTGTACGAGATCGAGGCGGATCCGTTCGCCGAGTCGTCCGCGTAGTACTGGTAGGCGGCGCTCAGCCCGCTCAGCCCGGACGTCGCGTTCTGCCCGGGGTACCCGCCGTAGCCGTACCACTCGTTCGACGTGCCGGACCCGAACTGGATGGCTCCCTGGGCGCCCCCGACGGCACCGCCGCCGCCCGCGCCGCCGGCCCCGCCGTCGCAGCCGGGCGCTGCGGCGTTGTTGCAGACCGTGGCCACGGTGATGCCCTGCTGGCCGCTCGTCGCGACGGTGTCGGTCCGCGCCGTGAACGTCGAGTACGGCACACGCCCCAGCGTCGGCGCGTACTGCCCGCTGCCACCGGCGCCGCCCGAGCCACCCGCCACGAGCGTGGCGCCGGTCGTGGTGATGACGGTGGCGGCCCCACCCGCACCACCGTTGCCGGACGCGCCCTGGAAGCCGGCCTCGCCGCCGTTGCCTCCGCCGTAGCCGCTGAGCGGGTTCGTCCCGCCCACGGCTGCGCCGACCGTGTAGTTGGCCGGCACACTGCTGCCGTGCGTGTTGCTCGTGCCGGTCGCGCCCCCGGCCCCCACGGCGACGGTCAGGACCTGCCCCGGCGTCACCGAGATCGTGCCGGTGACGACGCCCTGGTAGCCGCCCGCCGGCGAGGGGCCGGCCGAGTCGGCTCCGCCGCGGCCGCCTTCACCACCCACCAGGGTGAGAGTGAGCTGGGTGATGCCGGCCGGCACGGTGAAGGTCGGCGTGGTGCCGGTGTACGCGTAGGTCTGGGTGACCGTCGACGGACCCGTGGCCAGCGCGGGGACGGCGAGCGCGAAAGCGGCGACCAGCGCCGCGGCCACCGGCACGGCGAGCATTCTGGGTGCGGTACGGCCACGCAGCACGTCGTACACCGGTCTCGTCAGCGCGGCTTGATCTGCGGGAGCCAGCGGTGTCGACTGCGTTGTCGTCCTGGTGTCGGCCGGTCTTGAGCCCGCGTGGCCCGGCCGTGGCAGACGGCCTAGCCGGCGGGGCGCACCCACTGCTGCCGGCGGACCTCGTACGCGGCCAGCCCGGCCGCGCTCGCGACGTTGAGCGAGGCCACCTTCCCAGGCTGTGGCACGAAGACCGCGGCGTCGCACACCGCCAGCGAGGCGGGCGACAGCCCGTGCCCCTCCGAGCCCAGGACCAGGCAGTCCCCGGCCGCGAAGGTGAACTCGTGCAGGGCGGTGGCCCCCTCGGCCAGCTCGACCGCGACGAGACGGCCGTCCGAGCCATGGGCCAGGTCCGGCAGCGACGGCACGCGAACGGTCACGACGCCGTGCTCGGTGCCCAGGCCGGTCTTGTGCACCTTCGCCTCGCCCGGGCCCGGGGTGGCTCCCACCAGGTAGATCGTGTCGACGCCGAGCACGGCGGCGGTGCGGTAGATGCTGCCGACGTTGAAGGGGTTCGACAGCGACACCAGCGCCAGGGACAACTCGCCGGTCGTACGCCGGCGCCACTCCCGGTTGACCCGCTTGATCTCCGTCGTGGTCAGCGCCTTCACGGGCGTACCGCCAACACCCGGTAGCCGCGCACGCTGGTCAGCCGCGTCGTGGGATGACACTGCTCCTCCAACCACCGGTGCAGCGAGTCCGAGCCGAGGTTGCGCTGCACGACGAGGTACGCCGTCCCGGCCGGCTCGAGTCGGCCCAGCCAGGTCGCCAGCAGGGCGTGCAGCACCGCCTTGCCGACCCGGATCGGCGGGTTGGAGTAGACGGCGGCGAACCGCAGCGACGCGTCCACCTCCTCGGGCGCGCGCACGTCGACCGCCAGCCCGAGAGCGTCCGCATTCGCTGCGGTGAGGGCCCGGGCCCGCTCGTTGACGTCGACCGCAACCACGCGGGCAGCGGGCGCACGCAGGGCGAGCGCACAAGCGATCGCCCCGTAGCCGCAGCCGAGGTCGAGCAGCGTCCCGGTCGCCGGCGGCCGCGGTGCGTGCTCGAGCAGCACGGCCGTCCCCGGGTCGAGGCGGCCGCCGCTGAAGACGCCCGGCGCGGCCTGCAGCTCGACAAGCCGGCCGTCGACCGTCATCGGCACCATCCGGCCGGCGCCGGGCGACGAAGGCACGGTGGAGTAGTAGTGCTCGCTCACCCGCCGCAGTCTGACAGCAGGTCCACTTGCGAATGGGTCGCAACACGTGGAACGATCGGCCCAGAAGCCCGCACGAGCAGCCGGAGACCACGGATTGTCCGCAACCCTTCTCAGCCCGCCGCAGCCTCGCGGTTCGCTGGTGAGCCGGGTCCGCAGCGGCCTCACCCGCGGCGAGTGGCTGCGGCTCGGCGGCATGGCCGCGACGATCCTGGCGCTGAACGTCGTGGGCTGGTTCATCATCGTGGTGCTGGTGGCGCCGCACCACTACGGCCTCGGTGCCAGAACCTTCGGCGTCGGCGTCGGCGTGACCGCGTACACCCTCGGCATGCGTCATGCCTTCGACGCCGACCACATCGCCGCGATCGACAACACCACCCGCAAGCTCATGGCGGAGGGAAAGCGGCCGCTGTCCGTCGGCTTCTGGTTCTCCCTCGGCCACTCCACGATCGTCTTCGCGCTGGCGTTCCTGCTGTCGCTGGGCGTGAAGTCCCTGGTCGGGCCCGTGCAGGACGACAACTCCGGCCTGCACCACTACACCGGCCTGATCGGCACCAGCGTCTCGGGCGCGTTCCTGTTCGCCATCGCGGCGATCAACCTGGTCATTCTCGTGGGGATCCTGAAGGTCTTCCGGGACATCCGCCGCGGCGTGTACGACGAGGAGACGCTCGAGGAGCACCTCGCCAACCGGGGGCTGCTGAACCGCATCCTGCGCCCCGTCATGAAGTCGGTGACGCGGCCGGGTCAGATGTACCCGGTGGGCGTGCTGTTCGGTCTCGGCTTCGACACCGCGACCGAGGTCGCCCTGCTCGTCCTGGCCGCCGTCGGTGCCGCCTCGGCGCTGCCCTGGTACGCGATCCTGGCGCTGCCCATCCTCTTCGCGGCCGGCATGTGCCTGTTCGACACGATCGACGGCACGTTCATGAACTTCGCCTACGGCTGGGCGTTCTCCAAGCCGGTGCGCAAGGTCTACTACAACATCACGATCACCAGCCTGTCGATCCTGGTCGCCTTCGTGATCGGGGGCGTGGAGCTGCTCGGCCTGCTATCGCAGCAGCTGAATCTCACCGGCCGGTTCTGGACCGACATGCAGAACGCGGACATCAACACGCTCGGGTTCGTCATCGTCGGACTTTTCGTGGCGACCTGGGCCGCGGCACTGCTGATCTGGCGGTTCGGCCGGATCGAGGAGCGCTGGAGCGCCGGTGTCCGTACCGTCGATCGGGCGGAGCGGTCGCCCGAGGGTGCTTGACTGGCCGGGTGGCGAAGCGCAGTGCAGGGATCCTGCTCTGGCGCCGGGGTCCTACCGGCCCGCAGGTGCTGATCGCGCATCCCGGGGGGCCGCTGTTCGCGGGCAAGGAGGACGGGCACTGGTCCATCCCCAAGGGTGAGTACGAGGTCGGGGAGACCGCGCTCGAGGCGGCGTACCGGGAGTTCGCCGAGGAGTCGGGGCAGGCCGCCCCGCCGGGTGTCGTCACCCCGCTGGGCGAGGCGGACCAGCGCGGCGGCAAGGTCAACACGATGTTCGCGCTGGAGGGCGACCTGGACCCGGCAACCTGCCGGAGCAACCACTTCACGATGGTCTGGGCCGGCCGTGAGCAGCAGTTCCCGGAGATGGACCGCTTCGCCTGGTACGACCTGGAGGCGGCCCGCGTGAAGCTCTTCCCGTCCCAGGTGGTGTTCCTCGACCGCCTCGCCGAGCAGGTCGACGCGGACTAGACCACCGTCCGACCCGTCGCCGCGACGCAGCACCAGGCGCCGGCAGGCCGGCGTCGGCGGTCAGCCCTGGACGGCGGACACCACGCTGTAGACGGCCAGTGCGAGCATGATCGCCGCGGCGATGCGGGTGATCAGCGTCAGCGAGATGCGCGCCAGCAGCGCCTTGCCGCCGACGATGCCCAGGGCACCGACCGCCCACAGCGCGAGCACGGCGCCGATCCCGACCGCGAGCGGGTCGTGGTACTTCGCGGCGAGGTTGGCGGTGAGGATCTGGGTGAGGTCGCCGAACTCCGCCACGAGGATGACGGTGAAGCTGGTGACCACCACCCGCCACGGGCTGAGCCCCTCCTTCGGGGCCTCGGGCTCGGCCCCCTCGTCGCCGGCCTCGTCGTCCTTGCCGCCCTCCCGCAGCAACAGCACCGCACCCACCGCGAACAGGACCGCGACCACGATCGCCAGCGGCCGGTGCGGCAGCAGCCGCAGCAGGCTCCCCGCTGCGATCGCCACGACGACGTGCACGGCGAACGCGGCCGCGACGCCGGCGAAGACCAGTGACCCCTTGTACCGCGTACCGAGCAGCAGGCTTGCGAGCGCCGTCTTGTCCGGCAGCTCCGCGAAGAAGATCGCCACGAACACGACGAGAGCAGTGACCACGCCCACGGCTGCGGTCCTTCCGGTGCGGGCCGGCGTACCGGGGCCGGGGAGGCTCGGGCGCGCCAGCGGTCGGCTGGTGTCCCGAAGCGGACTACTCCCCTTCGCTGCCGAAAGCCTAGACGGTGCCCCGTGGGACACTGCCGCGGTGGCTCTGGACACCGACCACGGCGGGCCTGCGGTCGGTGCGGGCGGCCCGCGGCCGGACTTTCGCGCCCGCTGGCGGCATCGGCTGGGCTGGGACGTCTACCACTGGTGGCACGAGGTCGTGCTGATCGCCGTGGGGTACGCCGCGTACACCGTCATCCGAGACACAGTGCCGGCGCATCGGGCGACCGCGTTCCACAACGCCCGCGACATCGTCCGGTGGGAGACCGACCTCGGGATCTTCCGCGAGCACGGCGTGAACGACTGGCTCACCCCGATCCACTGGCTGTCGGACGTCGCCGACTACTGGTACGCCACCGCCCACTTCGCGGTCACGCTGGGCGTGGCGGCGTGGATCATCTGGAAGCACCCGCGCCGAGCACGCGGGCTGCGGATCGCCTGGTACACGATGAACCTCTACGCGCTGATCGGCTTCGCGTTCTACCCGCTGGCGCCGCCACGGCTGCTGCCCGGCTTCACCGACACGATCATGAAGTACGGCATCTGGGGCTCGGTCGGCAAGAAGGGCAGCGCCGACGGCGCGAGCAATCAGTTCGCGGCGATGCCGAGCATGCACATCGGGTGGTCGACGTGGTGCGCGGTGGTCATCGTGGTGATGGCGGGCCGGTGGTGGGTGAAGGCCCTGGGCGCGGCGTACCCGGTCATCACGTTCTTCGTCATTCTGGGCACGGCCAACCACTACGCCCTGGACGCAGTGGGCGGTCTGGGCGCCCTGGCCCTGGGCTTCCTGACCTCGTGGGCGATCACCCGGCACAGCCCCTTCGCCCCCGAACCAGGGATCTACTCCTCGGCGTAGAAGATCCGTTCGACCACTGCCCGGGCGGCGTCGGCGCGGGCCCGCAAGTCGGCCAGCAGGTCGGGGCCGCCCTGCGGCGGGTACGCGAGGAGCCGCGCGACACCCTCCAGCGCGCGCCCGCCGGCCGGGACGAGGTCGGCCGCGGCCCCGGTGACGAGGGTGACGGCGTTGCGGGTGCGCGCGGCCGCCCGCCACGCCGCGGTCAGCACCGCCGCATCGTGGCCGCCGATCAGCCCCGCGTGCTCGGCCGCGCCCAGCGCCTCCAGGGTGCCGGTGACGCGCAGCTGCGGCAGCTGATGGGCGTGCCGGAGCTGGAGCAGCTGGACGGTCCACTCGACGTCGGACAGTCCCCCCGGGCCGAGCTTGAGGTGGCGGTGCCTGGTCGCGGCGGGTACGCGCTCGGCTTCGATCCGCCGCTTCAGCCGGCGTACCTCACCGGCCGCGTCCGCGCCGAACAGAACCGGGTAGCGCGCCCGGTCGGCGACCTCGCTCAGGAACCGCTCGGTCAGCAGCCGGTCGCCGGCCAGCGGCGCGGCCCGCAACAGCGCCTGCGCCTCCCAGACCGCCGACCAGCGCGCGTGGTACGCCTTGTACGCGGCGAGGCTCCGCACGAGCGGCCCCTGCCGGCCCTCCGGCCGCAACCCGGCGTCCAGGGCGACCGGCGGGTCCGGCGCGGGGAGGGCGAGCAAGCGGCGGGTCTCGTAGGCCACCGTGCGGGCGACGGCCGCAGCGTGCTCCTCGTCGGCGCCCGGCAGCGGCTCGTAGACGAACACCACGTCGGAGTCGCTGGCGTACGCGGCCTCGCGACCGCCGAGGCGGCCCAGGGCGATCACCGCGATCGTGAAGGGCAGCGGGCCGCCTACCGCCTCGGCCCCGCGCACGGCGACGTCGAGCACCGCGGAGACGGTGGCGGCCGTCGTGTCGGCCAGGGCCGGCCCGACCTCCGCCACCTCGATCCGCCCGAGCAGGTCGGCGCAGGCGATGCGGAGCAGCTCGACCCGCCGCAGCCCGCGAGCGGCGGCGACCGCCTGCTCGACCTCGCCGCTCCGCCGGACGGTGGCCAGCAGCGCGGCCGCCAGCACCTCGCGGGTCCTGGGCACCAGCTCGGCGTCGTCGGCCAGCACGAACATTCCTTCCGGGGCCCGCTGAAGCAGGCCGGCCACGTACCGGCTGGCGCCAAGGACCAGAGCCAGCCGCTCGGCGGTCTGCCCCTCGTCCCGCAGCAGCCGCAGGAACCACGGGGTGGCGCCGAGAGCCTCGGACACCTGCCGGAAGGCCAGCAGACCGCCGTCGGGATCGGCGCTGGAGGCGAAGGCGTCCACCATCACCGGCAGCAGGGTGCGCTGGATCGCGGCGCCGCGGGAGAGGCCACCGCTGAGGGCGGCGAGGTGCTGCAACGCGCGGGTCGGGTCCTCGAAGCCCAGCGCCGTCAGGCGTTCCCGGGCCGAGGCGGGAGTCAGCCGCGGGTCGACAGCGGGCAGCCGGGCGACCGAGTCGAGCAGCGGCCGGTAGAACAGCTTGTCGTGCAGCCTGCGTACGCCGGTGGTGCGCCGCCGGAGTTCGGCTGAGAAGTCCTCGGGCGTACGCAGGCCGGTGCTGCGGGCGAGGCGGCGCAGGCCGCCGGTGTCGGCCGGGATCAGATGGGTGCGGCGCAACTGCCACAGCTGCAGGCGGTGCTCGACCCACCGCAGCCACCGGTAGTCGTCGGCGAGCTCGTCGGCGTCGTCTCGACCCACGTACCCGCCGTCGCGCAGTGCCTGCAGCGCAGGCAGGGTCGCCGCCACCCGCAGCGCGGGGTCACTGCGGCCGTGGACGAGCTGGAGCAGCTGGACCGCGAACTCGACGTCGCGCAGGCCGCCCCGGCCGAGCTTGAGCTGTCGCAGGCGTTGCTGCGGTTGGACGCTCGCCTCGACCCTGCGGCGCATCGCCTGGACGTCCGGCACGAAGCTCGGCCGGCCGGCGGCCGACCACACCAGCGGCGCGATCTCCCGGCAGTACCGAGCGCCGAGGTCCAGGTCACCGGCCACCGGCCTGGCCTTGAGCAGTGCCTGGTACTCCCAGGTCCGCGCCCACCGCCCGTAGTAGGCCCGGTGACTCGCAAGGGTGCGGACCAGCGGCCCCATCCGCCCCTCGGGGCGCAGGCCGGCGTCGAGCGGGAACAGCGGCCCGTCCGGTCCAGGAGCCCCGCAGACCCGGATCAGACCCTCGGCCAGCCGCGTGGCGGTCCGCATCGCGCCCTGCTCGTCCCCGCCGGCCGCCAGCGGCTCCGCGACGAACACGACGTCGACGTCGGAGGAGTAGTTCAGCTCGTGGCCACCGCACTTGCCCAGCCCGATGACCGCCAGCCGGACCGGCGGGCTGCCCGCCGGCAGCGCCGCCGCGGCCAGGGCCAGCGCCGCCTCGAGCGCGGCAGCGGCGAGGTCCGAGAGCTCGGCGGCGACGTCGTCGACCAGCAGTCCGGTCAGGTCGCGGGCCGCGAGCAGCAGCAGCTGGCGCCGGTAGGCGAGCCGCAGGGCGTCGCCCCGGCGAGGGTCGTCCGCGAGCGCGCCCCCGCTCCCCCAGGGCAATGGCTCCGCCCGGTCGGCGCCAACCGAGGCGAGCAACGTCCGTCGCAGCGCGTACGCCGAGGGCCGGCTCGCCGCCAGCTCCTCGTCGGCCAGCACATGCCAGTCGGTGGGGTGGCGGGCGAGGTGGTCGCCGAGGGCGGCGCTGGCCCCGAGCACGGCCAGCAGGCGCGCCCGCAGACCCTCCTGCGCGGCGAGGGCGGCGAGCAGCGCCGGCCCGTCGGCAGCGGCCTCGACCAGCCGGCCCAGCCCCGCCATGGCCTGGTCAGGATCGGCGGCCGCGGCGATCGACCGGACCAGGTCGTCCGCGAGGACGAGCCGGGCGGCGACCGCCTCGGCGGTGGCGGTGTCGTGGAACCCGAGCCGGACGAAGGAGAGCACCGGCGTCAGAGCGTGACGCCGGTGAACCCACCGCGCGCCACCCGCGCGAACGCCTCGACGACGGGCCGCCAGGTGCGCTCCAGGTCGACATCCGCAGGGAAGGGCAGCACCAGCTCGCGGTCGACGCCGTCCTCGTCGGCCCAGCGGCCGACCATCTCCTCGTCGACCTCCAGGTGGCACTGGATGCCCCAGGCCACGGGGCCGACGCGAAACGCCTGGATCTCGGTGTGCTCGCCCCGCAGCAAGGGCACGGCGCCGGCGGGCAGGGCGCTGATCTCGTCGCTGTGCCAGTGGATCGCGTCCGGCAGGAGCGGCAGCGTCCGCAGGAGCGGGTCGTCCGCGCAGGCGTCGGCCTTCCGGACCAGCGACCAGCCGTGCTCCGGGCCGTTGGTGGCACGGCGCACCTGGCCACCGGCGGCGAGGGCAAGCAGCTGGGCGCCGAGGCAGATGCCGAGGAAGGGCACTTCGCGGACCAGGACGTCGCCGATGAGCGCCCGCTCGGCAGGCTGGTCGCCGTCGTCACCGAACGCGTCCATCGACCCGCCCATCACGATCAGCGCGTCATGCTCGAGCCGGGCCGGCAGGCGGTCCCCGGCGTGCAGGCGCAGGACGTCCAGGTCCAGGCCGGCGGCCGGCAGCCAGCGTGCGAGCGAGCCGGCGTCCTCGCCGACGATGTGCTCGACGACCAGCGCGCGTGCCATACCGTCACCCCTCGTGTCGGACCCGGCGGGAACGCTAGCGGGCGACTGGCCCGACGCCCGGGTCGCGTACGACGTCCTGGCCGACGAGTACGCCCACGCGTATGCCGGCGAGCTGGCGGGCAAGTCCTTCGACCGCACGGTCCTGGATGACCTCGCCGAGCGCACCGGCCGTGGTGGCCTGGCCGCCGACCTCGGCTGCGGGCCGGCCGCGCAGGTCGGGGTCTACCTGCGGAACCGCGGTCTGCGCGTCGTCGGGCTGGACCTCTCCCCGCGTTGCGCGGCGCGCTCGCCACTGCCGTCGGCGGCGGCCGATCTCGTCGTCCTGCCGGTGCGCGCGGCGAGCCTCGACGCGGTCGTGTGCTTCTACGCCCTCATCCACCTGCCGAGATCCGCTGTGCCGCAGGCACTCTCGGCGATCCTGCTGGCCATGCGCCCCGGTGGGCGGGTGGTGCTGGCGGTGCACGCCGGGACGGGGGAGATGAGCCGGCGCGGCTGGTTCGGCCACGACGTCGAGGTTCGGGCCACCCTGTTCGGGCGCAGCGAGCTGCACGGACTGCTCGCCGCGGCCGGCTTCGCCGACGTCCGGGTGGCGCGTCGCGCGCCGTACCCGCAGGAGCTGCCGACACCACGCCTCTACGCCACCGCCGTCGCTCCCTAGCGGCGTCAGAGGGTCGGCAGGTAGCGGTCCAGCTCGAAGCGGCTGACGGTGCGGCGGTAGTCGTCCCACTCGCTGCGCTTGTTGCGCAGGAAGAACTCGAACAGCTGCTCGCCGAGGGTCTCGGCCACCAGCTCCGAGGACTCCATCGCGCCGATCGCGCCGTCGAGGGAGTCCGGCAGCGCGGTGATGCCCAGGTCGCGCCGCTCGCCCTCCGACAGCGACCAGACGGCATCCTCGGCCCCCGGCGGGAGCTCGTACCCCTGCTCGATGCCCTTGAGACCGGCGGCCAGCATCAGCGCATAGGCGAGGTAGGGGTTGCACGCGCTGTCGGGGGCGCGGTACTCGACCCGCGTCGAGTTGCCCTTGGTCGGCTTGTACATCGGCACCCGCACCAGGGCGCTGCGGTTGTTCAGGCCCCAGCACACGTACGCCGGTGCCTCGTGGCCGCGGATCAGGCGCTTGTAGGAGTTGACCCACTGGTTGGTGACGGCGGTGATCTCCGCGGCGTGGACCAGCAGCCCGGCGATGAACGAGCGGGCCACCGTGGACAGGTGCAGCTCGTCGGAACCGTCGTAGAAGGCGTTGCTGTCACCCTCGAAGAGCGACAGGTGGGTGTGCATCCCCGAGCCGGGCAGGTCGGTGAAGGGCTTCGGCATGAACGAGGCGAAGATGCCCTGCGACAGCGCGACCTCCTTCATCACCAACCGGAAGGTCATCACGTTGTCGGCGGTGGTGAGGGCGTCCGCATAGCGCAGGTCGATCTCCTGCTGGCCCGGACCGACCTCGTGGTGGCTGAACTCGACGGAGATGCCCATCCGCTCGAGCATCGTGATCGCCTCGCGCCGGAAGTCGTGTGACGGCCCGCGCGGGGTGAGGTCGAAGTAGCCGCCGAGGTCGACCGGCGCCGGCGCCTTCTCGCCGATCTCGGGGTGGCCCTTGAGCAGGAAGAACTCGATCTCGGGATGGGTGTAGAACGTGAAGCCGCGCGCGCTGGCGTGGGAGAGGGCCCGGCGCAGCACCTGCCGCGGGTCGACGGCTGCAGGTGTGCCGTCCGGCATCAGGATGTCGCAGAACATCCGGGCGGTGCCGGGAGCCTCGTTCACCCAGGGCAGCACCTGGAACGTCGAGGCGTCGGGCCTCGCCAGCATGTCGGCCTCGTAGACGCGGGCGAAGCCCTCGATCGCCGAGCCGTCGAAGCCGATGCCCTCCGCGAAGGCCCCCTCCAGCTCGGCCGGCGCGACCCCGACCGACTTCAGCACGCCCAGCACGTCGGTGAACCACAGCCGGACGAAGCGGATGTCGCGTTCCTCGAGGGTGCGGAGCACGTACTCCTGCTGCTTGTCCACGCGGTCATCGTGACAGCCGCCGGTGAACAGGCGCCGAGAGGGCGAAGGGCTCGCCGTGCTCGAGATGCTGCGGGGCGGACGCCGGACGGCCCTCGAAGCCGAGCCCCGCTTCATGCACCGGCCGTCTCGGGCCTGCGCTCGGCCGTACGGGAGGATGACCGCCGTGCCGATGCCCACCCTGCGCCTCGCCCTCGCGCAGTGCCGCCTGGTCGTCGGCGACCTGGTCGGCAACGCGGCAACCGTGCTGCGGCTGACCGCCGACGCGGCCGCGGCCGGCGCGCAGCTCGTCGCCTTCCCCGAGATGACGCTGACGGGCTACCCGCCCGAGGACCTGGTGCTCCGCCGCTCCTTCTCGACCGCCAGCGAGGAGGCCCTGACCCGGCTGGCGAAGGACCTGGACGCCGCCGGTCTCGGCGAGGTGCCCACCTGCGTCGGCTACCTGCGACGCGAGGACGCGGGCGCCCACAACAGTGCCGCGGTGCTGCACCGCGGCGCCGTCGTCGCCAGCACGGACAAGGTCTTCCTGCCGAACTACGGCGTGTTCGACGAGGACCGCTACTTCCTCGCCGGCGACAGGTTCGTGGCCGTGACCGTCGCCGGCGTACGGGTCGGGCTGACGATCTGCGAGGACCTGTGGTGGCCGGGCGGACCGGCGCTGGCCGGCGCGGCCGCGGGCGTCGACCTGCTGCTCTGCGTCAACGGCAGCCCGTACGAGCGGGGGAAGGCCGGCTTCCGCGAGACGCTCGTCGCGCAGCGCGCGGCCGAAGCGGGTGCACCCGTCGCCTACGTCAACCAGGTCGGCGGGCAGGACGAGCTGGTCTTCGACGGCGGCTCGTTCGTCGTGGACGCCGCCGGCGTGGTCCTTTCGCGGGCGGCGCAGTTCGTCGAGGAGCTGGTCGTGGTCGACCTGGAGTTGCCGCCGCACCCGGCGACGGCCGTGGCCGAGGCGGCGGGTCTTCGGATCGACCGCGTGCCCCTCTCGGCGACCTCCGCGCCGCGACCGGGCTCGCGACCGCCGACACTGGCACCGCCGCTGACGGCCCTGGCCGCCGACTGGGCCGCGATCGTGCTGGGCACCCGCGACTACGTCGAGAAGAACGGCTTCGCGTCGGTGGTGCTGTGCCTGTCCGGCGGCATCGACTCCGCGCTCACCGCGACCGCCGCCGTGGACGCGCTCGGCGGGGACCGCGTGCACACGGTCGCGATGCCCTCGGCGTACTCCAGCGCCCACTCGGTCGACGACGCGGCCGAGCTGGCGCGCCGGCAGGGCACCCGGCACCGCGTCATGCCGATCGCGCCGATGGTCGAGGCGTACCAGCAGCTCCTGCACCTGACCGGGCTGGCCGAAGAGAACCTGCAGGCGCGCGTTCGCGGCACGCTGGTCATGGCGCTGTCCAACGCCGAGGGTCATCTGGTGCTGGCCTGCGGCAACAAGAGTGAGCTGGCGACCGGCTTCTCGACCCTCTACGGCGACTCCGCCGGCGGCTTCGCCCCCATCAAGGACATCCCCAAGTCCGAGGTCTGGGAGCTGGCGCGATGGCGCAACGCGCAGAGCCCGGCAGCACCGCCGATCCCCGAGGCATCGATCAGCAAGCCCCCCTCGGCGGAGCTCGCTCCCGGGCAGCTCGACTCCGACCGGCTGCCCGACTACGCCCTACTGGACCGGCTGCTGGACGACTACGTCGAGCACGACCGCGGCCGGGCGCAGCTGCTCGCGGCCGGCTTCGACGCCGAGACCGTGGACCGGACGGTGCGGCTGGTGGACCTCGCCGAGTACAAGCGCCGGCAGAACCCGCCGGGACCCAAGGTCACGCCGAAGGCCTTCGGCCGCGATCGGCGGCTCCCCATCACGAACCGGTGGCGCGAGGGGTCCTGACCCGGTGGTGGCGGCCCGCGCGAGCGGTGCCACCATAGGGGCCTCGTTTCCGTTCCGGGGACCCTTCGGGGCCTCGAGACCACCGGAGGCACCGCATGACCGATATCCCGTACGCGGCCGCGACCCATCAGCCCGGCGGCCATGATGCGCGCACCCGGCGGGTCAGCGTCCGCGACGTCCAGTCCTTCAAGGACCGCGGCGAGCGCTTCCCGATGCTCACCTCGTACGACACGCTGACCGCCGCGATCTTCGACGAGGCCGGCATCCCGGTGCTGCTCGTCGGTGACTCGGCCGGCAACAACGTGTTCGGGTACGCCGACACCCTCCCCGTCACCGTCGAGGAGCTGATCCCGCTGGTGCGCGCGGTGGTGCGCGGCGCACCGCACGCGCTGGTGGTCGCCGACCTGCCGTTCGGCTCGTACCAGGAGTCGGCGCAGCAGGCGGTCGCCACCGGGGTGCGCTTCCTGAAGGAGGGGGGTGCCCAGGCGGCCAAGCTCGAGGGCGGCGCCCGGCTCACGCCGCAGGTGGACGCCCTGGTGACCTCCGGCATCCCGGTGATGGGGCACGTCGGCTTCACGCCGCAGTCCGTGCATGCGCTGGGCGGCTACCGGGTGCAGGGCCGCGGGGAGGCGGGCGACCAGCTGATCCGGGACGCGCTCGCACTCGCCGAGGCGGGCGCGTTCGCCATCGTGCTGGAGATGGTGCCGGCCGACGTCGCCGAGCGCGTCACCAAGGAGGTGCCGGTGCCCACGATCGGCATCGGCGCGGGCGCCGGCACCGACGGCCAGGTGCTGGTCTGGCCCGACATGGCCGGCCTCTCCCCGCAGCCCACCCCCAAGCTCGTCAAGCGGTACGCAGACCTGCGTGGGGGGCTGCTGGCCGCTGCCCGTGAGTATGCCGAGGAGGTCCGCGCCGGTGCGTTCCCCGGCCCCGACCAGACCTACGTCTGAGCCAGCTGTGAACCCAGCACGGCCCGGGCCCCGGCCAGCGACGGTCCGTACCAGGTCAGGTGGCGCCCGGACACCAGCGCGGCCGGCGCCTCGAATGCCTCCGGGCCGTCCTGCGCGGTGAAGGCGTAGGGCTCGTCCGGCAGCACGACGAGGTCATGGGCCGGCAGCGCCGCCGGCTCGATCCGGGGGTAGCGCGCCGGGGAGCCCGCCAGCACGTTGTCCACGCCCAGCCGCGCGAGCACGTCACCCGCGAAGGTGTCCCGGCCGACTGCCATCCACGGCCGTCGCCAGATCGGGACCACGGCCGTCCTCCGGGCGCCGACGTGGGGCTCGGCCCAGACCTGCTGGGCCCGGGTCAGCCACGGCGGCTCGGGCACCCCGCAGGCGGCCAGCATCCGCCGCAGGGACACCAGCGCGGCCGGCACCGTGGTGGGTGCGGTGACCCAGACCGCCAGACCGGCCGCACGGAGGGCGTCCAGGTCGACCGACCGGTTCTCCTCCTCGTTCGCCAGCACCAGGTCCGGCCGGAGCGCCCGCACCGCCGCGACGTCGGGGTTCTTGGTGCCGCCGATCCGCGTGACCTCGAGCCCGCTGAGCGCCGCGAGTCGGTGGATCGACTCGATCGAGAAGTAGTGCAGATGGTTGCCGTCCCA
>CAXTNT010000003.1:20867-245133 GCA_964245825.1 uncultured bacterium
CCGCCGATCCGCGTGACCTCGAGCCGGCCGGGGTGGCTGCACCAGTCGGTGGCGCCGACGACCAGCTCGGCCGCGGTCGCCGCGACCGACTCGGTCAGCGAGGGGACGAGCGAGACGACACGGCGGACCGGCCGAGGCAGCGACACGTCGCTGCCGAGGTCGTCGACGAGCGCCTCAGACATCGGTGACGCGGACCCCGGCATGGGCTTTGTAGCGACGGTTGACGCTGATCAGGTTGGCGGTGAGGGCCTCGACCTGATGGGCGTTGCGGAGCCGGCCCGCATAGATCCCCCGCATGCCCGGCACGCGGGCGGCCAGTTCCTGGACGAGGTCGGTGGCCGATCGGTCGTCGCCCAGGACCAGGACGTCGGTGTCGATGCTCGCCACGTCCGCGTCGGCGAGCAGCACCGCGGACAGGTGGTGGAACGCCGCGACGACGGTGCTGCGGGGCAGTGCCTCGGCCGCCTCCTGCGCCGCACTGCCCGCCTGGACCTGCAGGGCGTAGGCCCCCTGCTTGTCGAACGCCAGCGGGTTGACGCAGTCCACGACCACCTTGTCGGCGAGTTCGTCGGCGAGCGAGTCCAGCAGCGCGCGGTGACCCTCGTACGGCACCGCGACGACGACCACGTCGGCGCCGGCGGCCTCGGCGTTGGCCGCGCCGCGCACCGGCAGTCCGGCGGCGGCCAGCGGCTCGGCCGCGGCGGCGGCGCGGCCGGCGTCCCGCGAGCCGAGCACGACCTCCAGGCCCGCCGCGGCGAACCGGCGCGCGAGCCCGATTCCCTGCGGACCGGTGCCACCCAGGAGGCCGATGCTGCGGGGCGTGGGGCGGGCGGGTGTGGTCACGACGGCATCCTGGCGCACGCGCGGCGGCGGCCACGCATCTCGCCCTCGGCGGCACGCATCTTGGCCTCGGCAGCCACGCATCCCCGACCGCGGAGACCACGCTCCCTCGGCCCCGGAGACCACCCGAACGGGTCACGAAGGCCGACACGGCAGGCGAACCGTTTGGCAGGCGCCCCCGCGGGGATTAGACTCAGGCTCGCTCGTGAAAGTTTTCACTTTCATGGACGAGGTGCCAGGAGCCCACCGTCGGAACAGCCAGGAGGACGTGCCATGGCCTACGGCACCACCACCCCGACCTCCTTCGAGCCGGGCCCGGAGCACCACCCGGATGCCATCGGTGACGACTGGGAGTGGCAGCTTCGCGGGGCCTGTCGCGGAGCTGACAGCGAGCTGTTCTTCCATCCGTACGGCGAGCGCGAGCCGTCGCGCAGTCGCCGGGAGCGGGCCGCGCTCTCGATCTGCGCCGGCTGCCCGGTGCTGGTCCAGTGCCGCCGCTACTCCCTGCAGGCGCGGGAGCCCTACGGCGTCTGGGGCGGCCTCACCGAGACCGACCGCCAGGAGGTCCTGGCCGGCCGGCGCGCACCGCTCGGTCCGCGCCGCAACTACGTGGTGGCCTGACCCACCCGAGGTCCGACACCGACCGCTGCGGAGCAAGATGCAGCGGTGGTCGACGCGCAGGAGCGGGCAGCCGTGCTGCTGCGCGCCGCCGGCCAGCGGGTGACCAAGCCCAGGACCACCGTCCTGGCGGCGCTGGTGGCTGCCGGTTCCGAGCACCTGACCGCCGAGGAGCTGCTGGAGCGGGTAGGCGGCCCCGTACACCGCGCCACCGTCTACCGCACGCTCGAGGGGCTCGCTGAGGTCGGGCTGGTCGCACCGGTCCGGCTCGGCCGGGGGATCACCGCCTACCACGTGGCCCACCGGGCGCACCTGCACGCGCAGTGCGACCGCTGCGGCCGGGTGGTCGACGTCCCCGCCGCCGCCCTCGACGACACGACCCGGCGCCTGCGCACGGCGACCGGCTTCCGGCTGGACGGAGCTCGCGCCACCCTGCCAGGCCTGTGCGCCGACTGCGCCGACGCCTGACCTCGGACGGGGGCGGGCCCTTAGGTGCGGCGGCCTCCGGTCAGCGCGTGGGCCACGCCCACGATGAGAGCCAGGATCAGCCCCAACCAGAGGATGTGCAGGACGAAGCCCAGACCGCCGAAGATCAGGAACAGGAGGATGGCGAGGATCAGCAACATGCGCCGCGGGTACCCGACGTGGCGAACGCCACACCTGCTGTGCGGATGACGGGCCAGAAGCGTGCTTGGATCAACCAGGCGGGACGTCGTCCCCGCCTGTCCGCGCCCAAGCCCGCCGCGTACACCTGAGCACGGTCCGGTCCGGAGGCACGCGATGACACAGCTCGTCCGCAGCGTGCGTGCGCGGCTGGCGGTGGACGTCCAGGAGTCCGGCACCATGCTGCTGCAGATCGCCATCGCCGATACGCCGCTGCTGACCGGCGAGTCGCTGGTCGTCACCTCGGCGGGAAGGGTCCTCGAACCCCAGCTCGTCACGGTGGCCGGCGAAGGTCGCGTGCACCGGTTGCGTGCGCCCGTCGGCGCCATGGAGATCACGTACGAGGCCACCACCGTGGGTCGGTCGGCCGCGCCATTGGTGACGCCCGCCCAGGAGGTCACGCACCTGCGCCCCAGCCGCTACGCCGAGGCCGACCGGCTTACCGCCGTCGCGCAGGCAGAGTTCGCCGGCATCGACCGGCCCGATGACCTGCTCGCCGCCGTGTCGTCCTGGGTCGGCAGCCACCTGGCGTACGTGCCGGGCAGCAGTCGACCCACCGACGGGGCGGTCGAGACGATGCTGCGCCGCCGCGGGGTCTGCCGCGATTACGCCCACCTGGTGGTGGCCCTGCTCCGGGCGCGGAACGTGCCCGCCCGGATCGCGGCGGTCTACGCGCCGGGCCTGGACCCGATGGACTTCCACGCGGTGGCCGAGGCGGCGGTCGACGGGGTGTGGTGCGCGGTCGACGCGACGCTGCTCGCCCCGCGGGAGAGCCTGCTGCGCATCTGTACCGGCCGGGACGCCGCCGACACGGCCTTCCTGTCCACGTACGGCGGGGCTGCGACGCTGCTGGAGACGGAGGTGTTCGCGGTCGTGGACGGCGTCCTGCCCGCCGACGACGTGCACGCCCTCGCCAGCATCGGCTGAGCCGAGCGGCCGACTTCGGCGGCGGGCGGTGTCAAGGCGGCGGCGCGGGTAGGGGGCGGCCGTGAGCGTCGTGGAACGGGCGGACGATTTCCAGCGCAGGCACCCGCGGGCCTCGTTCCCGCTCGCGGTGCTCTACAAGTTCTTCGACGACCAGGGCAGCTACCTGGCCGCGTTGATCACGTATTACGGCTTTCTGTCCTTGTTCCCGCTGTTGTTGCTGCTGTCGAGCGTGCTGGGCTTCGTGCTGCGCAGCGATCCGAGTCTGCAGCACCGGATCGTGACCTCGGCGCTGGCGCAGTTCCCGGTCATCGGCCCGGAGCTGGCCAGCCCGGGCCATCTCGGCGGCAGCGGCACCGGGCTGGCCGTCGGCATCGTGGGCACGCTCTACGGCGGCCTCGGCGTGGCCCAGGCCGGGCAGAACGCGATGAACGTCGCCTGGGCCGTGCCGCGCAACGAACGGCCCAACCCGATCAAGGCTCGGGGTCGCAGCCTGCTGCTGCTCGGCACGGTCGGCCTGGGCGTCGCGGCCACCACCGTCGTGTCGGGCCTGGGCAGCAGCGCGTCCGCGTTCGGGGCACAGTTCGGCCTGGGCGTGAAGATCGCGCTGACGGTGCTCTCGGTCGCGGTGAACGTGGGCCTCTTCCTGCTCGCCTTCCGGATCGCGACCGCGGCCGACGTGGCTGTCCGGACGCTGCTGCCCGGGGCGATGGGAGCGGCCGTCGTCTGGCAGCTGTTGCAATCGTTCGGCACCGCGTACGTGGGCCACGTCGTGAAGAACGCCTCCGCGACCAACGGTGTGTTCGCCCTGGTGCTGGGCCTGATCGCGTGGATCTACCTGGGCGCCGTGCTGACCGTGTTCGCGACGGAGGTGAATGTGGTTCGCGCCAAGCACCTGTACCCGCGTGCGCTGCTGACGCCGTTCACCGACAACGTCACCCTGACGCCTGGCGATGAACGGTCCTACCGGGACGCGGCGAAGGCGCAGCGCTCCAAGGGTTTTCAGGAGATTGCGGTGCGCTTTCGGCGTCGACGCGGTCGCTGAGCCGGCGCAGCTCCCCTGCGGCGGCGTCGATCGCGCACAATGACCGGGTGGACCAGCGGAAGGACGAAGTCCGGAGCCGGGTGTGGCGGGACGGCAACGTCATCGCGGAGAACTTCCCCTTCGAGGAGATCTCCGACTACCTGAGCCGCGACGACTGCGTCGTCTGGGTCGACGTCTGCGATCCCGACCACGCCCGACTGAAGCAGCTGGCCGGCGAGCTGTCCCTGGACCCCCTCGCCGTCGAGGACGCGGTCGCGCACTTCGAACGCACCAAGGCCATCCGCTACAGCCGCTACACGTTCCTGACGGCGTACGCCGCCCTCATGGTCGAGTCGGCGGCGGCCATGGCCGCCAGCCGCGAGAACCCCGCCGGCAGCCATCTGGACCTGGCCAGGGTGTCGGCCTTCATCCTGCCCCACGCCCTGGTCACGGTGAGTCAGGAGGATGGGTTCGACCTGGCCCCCGTGCTGGCCCACTGGGACGACAACGCCGACCTGATCAAGCACGGCGTCGGGGCGCTGGTGCACGGCCTGCTCGACGTGATCGTCGACGGGCACTTCGACGCGGTGCAGACCCTCGACGACGTGATCGAGGATCTCGAGGACGGCCTGTTCGACCAGCAGGCGCGCACCGCGGAGATCCAGCGGCGCACGTATCAGGTGCGGAAGGACCTCGTGCAGCTGCGGCGGGTCGCGCTGCCGATGCGGGAGCTGGTCAACACCGTGCTCCGGCACCGTAAGGACATCCACGCCCCCAGTGAGCTCGATGCCTCCTACGACGACCTCTACGACCATGTGCTCCGCGTCGCGGAGTGGACCGAGTCCCTGCGCGACCTGGTGACCACCATGTTCGAGACGAACCTGTCCCTCCAGGACGCTCGGCTGAACACCGTGATGAAGAAGCTGACCGGCTGGGCGGCGATCATCGCGGTGCCCACCGCCGTCACCGGCTTCTTCGGGCAGAACGTCCCCTACCCCGGCTTCGGGCACGAGTCCGGTTTCGTCGGCAGCGTCGTGATCATGGTGGCGATCGCGGCAGCGCTCTACGTCACCTTCCGCCGCAAGGACTGGCTCTGATCTCGTCCGTGGCTGCACAGATATCCGCAACGGTGACCCGCAGCTCGATCATGAAGTCCGGCGGCTGCCGGGCCGTAGGTCGATGACCGCCGGCCCGTCGCCATCGTCGGCGCGGGTACGCAGGAAGCTGCTCTGCCGGCGCAGGGCGCGGGCGAGCCGGGTGGTGGGGCGCTCGATGAGCACGTAGCTGAGCCAACCGATCGCGATGGACGCCCCCAGGACGATGATCACGTCCCGGCCGAAGCTGCCCGGGCGTTGGTGCACGAACCCCCGGGAGCCGCCCACGGCGAGCATGATGGGCTCGTGCCAGAGGTAGATGCTGAGGGAGATCGCGCCGAGCCAACGGAAGGGCCACCAGCTCGCGGAGCGGCTCCACGCGTCGCCCTCGACCCCTAGCGTCGTGGCGGCGACGAGACAGCCGAACGCCACCGAGCAGATCGTCCCGAAGAAAGCGGCCGGCCACGTGTCTATCTGGCGGGTTTCGAAGCCGACGAACAGCAGCACACCGGCGGCCACGCGCAGCCCGGCCGTGCCGGCACGCCCGAGCGGCCGCCGCTCGCGCTGGAGGGCGACGAGCAGGGCGATGCCCATCCCCACCGCGAAGTCACCCATGTTGGCGAGGGGTCCGAACCACGTGGTGAACGACCCGTCGGTGGGTCGATGCCGGACGCCGTAGGACCAGGTGATCCAGGCGAGCGAGACCAGCGCAACAGCGGCGATCAGCCCAGCCATGAGCCAGGCACGAGACTTTCGATCGGGCATGCGCCGGCACACGTGGGCCATGACTGCGGTGAACGCAGCGACGAGGAGGTAGAAGTACATCGCCACCGACAGAGACCAGGCCGGGCCGATCGTGTAGAAGATGCGTTTGGAGTCGAAGATCTGGGTGAACGTCAGGTGCTCCACCAGATCGCGCCAATCGCCTGGGAGCGAGCGCTGTCGAAGGAACCACACCACGCCGATCGCGACGACGTAGACGGGCAGCAGTCGCAGCGCACGTCGGAGCAGAAGCGTGCGCGGCGAGATGACATGGAGCCCCTCCAGGACTCCTCGCGCGATCGGCTCGAAGATCACGTACGCGCCGATCACGAAGAAGAAGGGGACCATCGCGTCCAGGGAGTTCAAGATGGTGTACCCGGCGGTCCCGCCGTACAGATAGTGGCTGACATTGCAGTACTGATAGACGTGGTAGACCACGATGCCGAGAATGGCCAAGCCGCGATAGCCGTCCAACTCCGGGTGCCGGCGGGTAGAGGGTGCATCGGCTGCCGCAGCTCGCGGCGTGACGATGGAGCCCCAGATAGTGAGCGGAGGCGAGCGGGGATTGCCGCGAGGTCGTGTTACCTCACCCATCGAGCCTGCGTTCGCCCCGCAGCGGTGGTGACGGTGACCGCCTGCGGCGCATCGACGGCTCGAGGGGTGACCCGCCACTGACGCTCTCCGCAGAGTTCCTTCAGCTGGGCGACGCGGCAGATCAGATTCTTCAGCTCCCCGAACCAGAGCATGCTGTGCAGCGCGTACATCGCGAACCATCGACGGTGACGGCGGACCTGGGGGTTGCCCAGCGCATAGGCGAAGATCGCCTGGGCCGGGCCCACACTGAACGTGAAGATCGAGAGCAGCACGAACAGCGGCACCGTCCAGTCGAGCCGGCTGAACCCGCGATCCCGCCATGCGTCGAAGGCGAGGATCGGGACCACCTGCACGGTCACCCACGGTACGAGCTGCGTCCACCCGAGCAGGAACATCGCCCCCACCTTCTGGCGGGCGTTGAGGGACCCGGAGGTCACCGCGCGGAGGAGGTGCCGGCGGGACGTCTGAGCCCAACCCTGGGACCAGCGCATGCGTTGGTGCCAGAGCGCCTTGATCGTGGTGGGCGCGAGCTCGGTGGAGATCAGCTCGGGGTCGGAGACGATGTTGAAGCCGTCCAGCAGGCCGCGCATGGAGGAGTCGATGTCCTCGGTCAGCATCGAGCGCTGCATCCGGATCTGCCGGAGGGAGTCGGTTCGCCAGTATCCGTTGGAACCGCCGAAGATCCCGAAGCCGTGCAGTCGAGCCCGACCCGGGTGGCTCACCGCATAGATGGTCTCGAACTCCACGGCCACCATGCGCGCAACCCACGACGCGTTCCCGTTGCGCACCACGCAGTGGCCCTGTACGACGTCATGACCGTGTGAAAGCCACTGCCACGCCCGCTCGAAGCTGCCCTTCGCGGGGTGGTGGTCGGCGTCGAAGACGCCCACGAACTCACCGCGGACGTAGGCGAGCGCAGCGTTGACGTTCTGGGCCTTGGAGGTGCTGCCCTCCACCCGGACGAGCACGAGGCGCGGGTCGTGCATCGCCATGTCCCGCAGCGTTTCCTCGACAGGCAGCCGCTGCGGGGTGTTGTAGGCCACGATGACCTGCAACTCACCCGGGTAGTCCTGCGCCAGGAACGTGGTGATGGTGTCGGCGATCGTCGCAGCCTCGTTCGGGAGGTATGCGGCGATGATCGCCGAAGCGGCGGGTAACGGCTGTGTCCGGCCGGCCGGGACCTCCACCGCGCCCACCGCTTGAAAACTCTCCAACCAGAGCGCCAGGGCGGTCCCGGCAAGGACGACGGCGACGACGGGGTAGGCCAACGTCGTCAGGTCGAAACCGAAGAACCACGACGTGACATAGATGATGAACGGCAGCATGGTGAGCAGGCTGACGCTCAGCGCGATCTGCAGCGGGGAACGCAGCCGGTCGGCCACCGCCAGCAGCCTGCTGCGGGAAGCACCAGGGGCGGGCGCGCTGGCCATCTGCGGCGAGTAGGCCACCGGAACCAGGTCGAGATGGTGTCCGGCGTCGCCTCGTGCCGCCGTCGCCTGCTCCACGAGTTCATGGACCGACGTCGCCCCGGCGAAGCTGGCGAAGCCGATGACCGGGGTTATCCGCAGGTGCTCGCCATCGACGTCGACGACGGTGGCGGCGACCCGACGAGACAGCTTCCGCAGCCGGTCACGAGCAGCGTCCAGATCGGTCTCGGGCATCAGGAGCATGAAGCCTCCCAACGAGCGCCAGCTGTGCTGCTCCGAGCTCTCCGCGTCCTCCGCGCACAGCTCCGAGAACACCCGCACCAGGGCCCGGTGCACCTTGGCCCCGAGGCGCGTCTTCAGGCGAGGGAACTCGGCGATGTCGATGACCGCGAGCGTGCCGGTTCGACGTCCGCGGGCCGACGCCTGTAGCGCCTGCTCGGCTTCCCCCAGCAGGCGGGAACGGGAGATCGCGGGCCGCCGCACCACCGAGGGTGCCGGCACCAGGGTCAACAGGCGCGGCGGCGTCAGGACCGCGGCCCCCCTGGGTCGTGGCGTCGGGCGGGGGGTGGGGCGGAGCCTGACCGCCTCATCCAACTCGGTGAGGTCGATGACCCGGTGCCGCCGACCGGCGCGTTCGACATCACCGGCCCGGACCGTCGTGTATGTGTTCGAACTCACGGACAAACCCCCGATTGGTTCAGATGGGCGAACGCCAGAGGCGGCACCGGGGCTAACGCGAGCAACCCCCCGCACGACACTGTGTGAAGTATCACTTTCCTGGGGGCGTGAAAATGGCCGGCCCCGCGCTGAGCGTGATGCGCTCACCCGGTCGAATGAGATTCGGATTCGCGCCGATCACCGATTTGTTGGACGCATAGATCTCGCCGTAGCCCTGCAGTCGAAACCACTGCGCGATCTTCGAGAGCGTATCGCCGGATTTTACCGTGTACGTGACCAACGCCACATGTCCAGGGACGGTTGCGGTCGTCGTTGCTTTCGCCCCCGGCGAGGGCGGGCGCCCCGCCCGCGACGCGCTCACACCAGTGAGAGGATCGGCGGAGACCCCTGTGTCCGCAGGGGTAGTGCTCGGCGACGGGCTGGCCGGCGCGGTTGCGGCAGCGGCTGACGTGTGGGCAGTAGCCGCTTGTCTGGGGCTCCGGAAACCGGTCGCGGGCAACGCGATCGCGACCGCAGTCCCCGCGGTCAGCATCGCGGTGCCACCCAGGAGCACCGCGGTGACCAACCGGGGCCTACCGGCAGCTGCCATAACCTAGATCCTACCCATCTTTGCCATGGCCGACATTCGGCGCCGGATGGCGGTTGGTTTGGTCAACGGGCGTTCGTTCAGAAATGTTGCAGCAAAAGAGACGGGCTGGCAACGCATAACTACATTTCGCGGTAGCACTCTCACTGAGCGTCACGAAATATGTCCATCGTGTGAACGACCAGGACGCCGACTGGGGCAGTGTGTTACTCCCAGCTACGCGGCGCCGTACCCCCCCTCGACCGGGCGCAGCGGACCCCTGGCCGGTGATACCTTTGCGGAACGCACATTCCGTTTCTCTGCTACGGGGGTCCGTGCCCGTGTCATCCGTTCGGCGCGCCCACCATCGGGTCACATTTGCCGTCCTCACCGCGGGCGTCGCCGCGTACGCCCTGCTCCAGTCGCTCGTGACGCCAGTGCTGCCGACCATCCAGCACGCGCTGCACACCAGCCAGACCACGGTGACCTGGGTGCTCACGGCCTACCTGCTCTCCGCCTCGATCTTCACCCCGATCATGGGGCGGATCGGTGACATGGTCGGCAAGAAGCGGGTGTTCGTGATCGCGCTGGCGGCCCTCGCGGTCGGGTCGCTGCTGGCGGCACTGGCCACCAGCATCGGCGTCATGATCGTGGCCCGCGCCATCCAGGGCATCGGTGGCGGCGTGCTGCCCCTGGCCTTCGGGATCGTGCGGGACGAGTTCCCCGCCGAGAAGGTGGCCGGAGCCGTCGGGTCGCTCGCCGCCCTCACCGCGGTGGGGGCCGGCCTCGGCATCGTGCTGGCCGGCCCGATCGTGCAGGTGCTCGACTACCACTGGCTCTTCTGGCTGCCGATGGGCCTGATCACGGTGGCGGCGGTCGCCGCGGAGCTCGTCGTGCCGGAGTCGCCCGTCCGAACGCCCGGACGCCTCAGCCTGGCCCCCGCACTGCTGCTCTCGGCCTGGCTGGTGGCCTTGCTGGTGGCGCTCAGTGAAGCGCCGCTGTGGGGCTGGGGTTCGGCACGCGTCCTGGGGCTGGTCGTCGCGGCCGCGGCGTTGTTCGTCGCGTGGATGCGCAGCGAGCAGCGGGCGACCACGCCGCTGATCGACCTGCGGATGATGCGCCTGCCCGCCGTGTGGACCACCAATCTGGTGGGCCTGCTCGTCGGTGTCGGCATGTACGCCGTGTTCGCGTTCCTGCCCGAGTTCCTCCAGACGCCCACGAGCTCCGGGTACGGGTTCGGGGCCAGCATCACGTTCTCGGGCCTGCTGCTGCTGCCGTCGACGGTCACGATGTTCGTGCTCGGCCAGCTCTGCGGCCGGCTCGCCCGCGCCGTCGGGGCCAAGGTGGTCGTGGTCGCCGGCTGCCTGGTCACCGCTGTGGCGATGCTGCTGCTCGCGTACGCCCACAGCCACACCTGGGAGATCTTCCTGGCGACGGCGATCATGGGCATCGGCATCGGCATGGCGTTCGCGTCCATGTCGAGCCTGATCGTCGAGGCCGTCCCCGCCGAGCAGACAGGGGTGGCCAGCGGGATGAACGCCAACATCCGCACCATCGGCGGGTCGATCGGCGCCGCGCTGATGGCCAGCATCGTCACCGCCGGCGCCCGGCCGCACGGCCTGCCGACGGAGGCGGGGTACACCGATGGCTTCCTCATGCTCGCCATCGCCCTCGGTCTGGCGGCGGCGGCCGGCATCGCGATCCCGACCGCTCGGCGCGCCGCCGCAAGGCCCGCGGACCAGCCGTCGCACCCGGAGCTCGGGATGGTGGCCGCAGGCACGGTTGTCGGCGACACCTCGGAATGACGACCGGCCAGCCGACGCGGCCGCTGCGCAGCGACGCGGCGGAGAACCTGCGCCGGATCCTGGCGGCCGCGCGAGTGGTCATCTCCACCGACGGTGTCGAGGCGCCCATGGAGCTCATCGCCGAGCGGGCGGAGGTCGGCGTCGGCACCCTCTACCGGCGCTTCCCGAACAAGGACGCGCTCATCGACGCCCTGGTCGACAGCATCCTCGAGGACCTGCTGGCGGCCGCGGACACGGCGCTGCATGCGACGGACGGCAGCGGCCTCGAGCAGTTTCTGCACGCCCTCGGTCGTGCGTACCTCGCGCACCACGGCTGCATCCAACAGCTGATGGGACGGGTGGTTCCCGGCGAGCGGCAAGCGGAGCTGCGCGCCCGGATCGACCGGCTGTTCGACCTCGCCCGCCACCAGGGTCAGCTCGCCCGGCACACGACCCGGGGCGACGTGCAGGCGCTGATCTGGGCGATGCGCGGCGTCGTCGAGTCCACCGCAGCCGTCGCCCCCCGCGCCTGGGAGCGGCACCTTGACCTGCACCTGGCCGGTCTTCGCGTCCAGCCGCCACCGACGCGGCGGGCGAGCCTCAGCCGACCACAGCTCGACGCCATCGCCGCCACCCCACCGTTCCCCGCTCACCCCGGCCGGCCGGCGCTCCCCCCGTTGCCCACGACGCGTCCGTAGCCCCGATCGGCTCAGGCCCAGCCGAGCTCATGGAGCCGGGCGTCGCCGATGCCGAAGTAGTGGCCGATCTCGTGCTTGACCGTCACCTCGACCTGGTGGGCCACCTCCGCACGGGTGGAACATCGGATGAGGATGGGGAGGCGATAGATGGTGATCATGTCCGGGAGCACGAAGGAGTAGTTGTCGTTCCTGCGGGTCAGCGGGATCCCGTGGTAGAGCCCGAGCAGGTCGAGGTTGCCGCGGCCGTCCTCGATCCCGAAGGCGACATTCTTGATCTTGTCCTGCACGGCCTCCGGCAGGCCGGCGCGCACGCGGCCGACCTCTGCTTCGAACTCCTCGGGCTCCATGGCGTACACACCGGCAATTGTGGGCCACGATCGGCGGTGGGAGGCGGCCGCTTCCCCGACCGGCGAGCCGGCTGACGGCACCGACACGAGGGTGGTCCCGTGCACATCGGCGTGCTGACTGGCGGCGGGGACTGCCCCGGGCTGAACGCGGTGATCCGCGCGGTGGTACGGAAGGGGGTGGAGATCCACGGGCACACGTTCGTGGGATTCCGCGACGGGTGGCGGGGGCCGTTGGAGGCGGACGTCATGCCCCTCGACATCCCCGCCGTCCGGGGGATCCTGCCGCGCGGCGGCACCATCCTGGGCTCGAGCCGCACCAACCCGTACGCGCTGCCCGACGGGGAGTCCCGCATCGCCGCAAACCTGCGCGCACTGGGTGTCGACGCGCTGATCGCGATCGGTGGCGAGGACACGCTGGGGGTGGCGACCCGGCTGACCGACAGCGGTGCGGCTGCGGTGGTCGGCGTGCCGAAGACCATCGACAACGACCTCGCGGCCACCGACTACACGTTCGGCTTCGACACCGCCGTCCACGTGGCGACCGAGGCGATCGACCGCCTGCACACGACCGCCGAGTCGCACCACCGCGTCCTGATCGTGGAGGTCATGGGCCGCCACGCCGGCTGGATTGCCCTGCATGCGGGCCTGGCCGGTGGGGCGAACGTGATCCTGATCCCCGAGCAGCCCTTCGACATCGACCAGGTCTGCGCGCAGATCCAGCACCGGTTCGCCGACCGGTACGCGCCGATCGTGGTGGTCTCGGAGGGCGCGCTGCCGGTGGCCGGGACGTTGTCGTTCGTGGCCCGCGAGCGGGACGCCTTCGGCCACGAGCGGCTCGGCGGCATCGGCGCCGTGCTGGAGGTCGAGATTCAGAAGCGCACCGGCCGGGAGACGCGGGCGACCGTGCTCGGTCACGTGCAGCGCGGCGGCACGCCCTCCCCGTTCGACCGCTGGCTCGCGACCCGGTTCGGCCTGCACGCGGTCGATGCGGTGCACGAAGCTGACTTCGGCACCATGGTGGCCCTGCGCGGGACCGAGATAGTCCGGGTGCCGCTCGCCGAGGCGACGCGTTCCCTCAAGACCGTCAGCCCCGCGCTGTACGCCGAGGCCGAAGTCTTCTTCGGCTGAGCCGCCGATCAGTCTCTCCAGCCCGTTCAGTCGCGCCAGCCCGATCAGTCAGAGGGTGGCGTGGTCGAGGCGGCGCTCGGTTCTGACTGATCAGGGAAACGGGCCGCCGTTCGGCAGCTCCCCGGTGGTGGCGAGCTGCCGCGCGACGTCGACCAGCTTGGTGTTCAGTGCCTGCGAGACACCGGCCAGGCGTTCGAACGCCCCCTCGGCAGTCAGCCGGTGCCGCTCCATCAGAATGCCCTTGGCCTGCCCGATGACGTCGCGGTTGGCCAGGGCGGCGTGCAGCTGCTCGGTCCGGCGAGCCTCGCCCAGGGCCAGCGCCGCGTGCGTGGCGCAGAGCTGGGCCAGCGGCAGGTGGAAGTCGTCGAACCCGCCCGGCTGCGACCCGTACAGGCTGAGCGTGCCCAGCAGATCCTCGCGTCCCCGCAGCGGTACGCAGAGGATGCTCCCGACACCGAGCTCGCGTGCGGTGCGGCCGAACGACCCCCACCGTCGGGCGGTCGCGGTGTCGGTCACGTGTACGACGCGCTGAGCGACGGCGGCCTCGATGCAGGGTCCGCGCCCGGTCTGTTGTTGCAGCGCGTCCAGCTGCTCCGGCGGGCGGCCCTGCACTGCCTGCGGCACGAGGACCCCGTCGACCATCAGGATGATGCCCGCGTGCCCGCCGCCGACGATCGTGCCCGCCGCGGCCGACACGATCGCGTCCAGCGTCGGCTGCAGCCGGGCCTCCGGCACCGACAGGGCGCGGGCGAGCGCATCCAAGGTGGACCACGCTTGACTGCCCAGCTCGCCGAGCCCGCCGTCTGTCACGGTCGCCGTCACGCTCCCTCCTCACCTAGGCCACCTCAGCGCCGCGAGATCTACCCCCGGTACCCCGCTCGAGTCCGGTCCCGCGACGCGTGGCGGGTGACGGCCGGTCTAGGGTCTCCCGACAGGTGAAGACCATCGCCTCCCTCGAGCGTGGAGAACCGATGTCCCCTGCCCGAAAGCCAGACCAGTCTGCCCCCCGCGCCGCCAGCCCGACCGGCGTGTCGCCGACCGAGCCGGCGCAGGAGCCCCGCGCCCAGGCCGGTGAGTTCCTCACCACCTCCCAGGGCCTGCGCCTGCCGGACACGGACCACTCGCTGAAGGCCGGTGAGCGTGGGCCGTCGCTGCTGGCGGACTTCCACCTCCGGGAGAAGATCACCCACTTCGACCACGAGCGGATCCCGGAGCGCGTCGTGCACGCCCGCGGTGCGGCGGCGCACGGCATCTTCGAGTCCTACGGCACGGCCAAGTCGGTCACGAAGGCCGCGTTCCTCGCCGAGAAGGGCCGTGAGACGCCCGTCTTCACGCGGTTCTCGACGGTGCTGGGCTCGCGCGGCTCTGCGGACACCGTCCGCGACACGCGTGGTTTCGCGGTCAAGTTCTACACCGACGAAGGCACGTTCGACCTCGTCGGCAACAACATGCCGGTCTTCTTCATCCAGGACGCCATCAAGTTTCCCGACATCATCCACGCGGCGAAGCCCCGGCCGGACCGGGAGATCCCGCAGGCGCAGTCCGCGCACGACGGGTTCTGGGACTTCGTCTCCCTGCACACCGAGGCCACCCACCACATGCTGTGGAACATGAGTGATCGCGGCATCCCACGCTCGTACCGGACCATGGAGGGCTTCGGCGTCCACACCTTCCGGCTCGTCGCGGCCGACGGCGGCACGAGCCTGGTGAAGTTCCACTGGAAGCCGGTCGCCGGCGTGCACTCGCTGGTCTGGGAGGAGGCGCAGATCGCGGCGGGGGTCGACCCGGACTTCCACCGGCGCGACATGGCGGACGGCATCGAGGCGGGTGCCTTCCTGGAGTACGAGCTCGGCATCCAGGTCCTGCCCGATGACGGTACGGAGACGTTCGAGGGGATCGACCTGCTCGATCCGACCAAGCTGGTCCCGGAGGAGCTCGCGCCCGTGCAGCTGATCGGGAAGCTGACACTCAACGCGAACCCCACCAACTTCTTCGCCGAGACCGAGCAGGTCGCGTTCCACTCGGGGCACCTCGTGCCGGGCATCGAGGTCACGAACGACCCGCTGCTGCAGGGGCGGCTGTTCTCCTACCTCGACACGCAGCTGACCCGGCTCGGTGGACCGAACTTCCCGCAGCTGCCGATCAACCGGCCGCACGCGCCGGTCAACGACCTGCTCCGCGAGGGGATGCACCAGACCGCGATCCACACCGGCATCGCCCCGTACCTGTCCAACAGCCTCGACGGCGGGTCGCCGGCGGTCGCGGCTGCCGACCAAGGCGGCTACGTCCAGCTTCCACAGCCGGTCGAAGGCGTGCTGGTACGAGCTGCCCCCGTGTCCTTCGACGACCACTTCTCGCAACCGACGATGTTCTACCGCAGCCTCAGCGCACTCGAGCAGTCGCACGTCGTCGAAGCGCTCACGTTCGAGCTAGGCAAGGTGTTCGAGCAGGCCATCAAGGAGCGCGTGCTGACCGTGCTGGCGAACGTGGACGGCGACCTGTGTGAGGCCGTCGCCGCGGGCCTCGGCCTTCCTGCGCCGACGGGAGATCCCGCCGAGGAGGTCGTGCCGTCGGCTGCGCTCAGTCAGCTGATCTCCGCGCCGGGGCCCATCGCGGGCCGCAAGATCGGCGTCATCGCCGACGCGGGTTCGGATCTGGCGGGGATCGGCAGGCTGCGCAAGGCGGTCGAGAAGCTGGGTGCGACGGTGCTGGTCATCGCCCCCGTCGGCGGGATCCTCGGCCGCGGACGGGCCGCCGAGGTCGTGAACCGGACCCTGCTGACGGCACGATCGATCGAGTTCGACGCCCTGGTGGTCGCCGACGGTACGACGCCCTCCGGTGACCTCAAGCTGGTCCTGCTCCTGCAGGAGGCGTACCGGCACTGCAAGCCGATCGCCGCCTGGGGCAGCGGCGCCGAGATCCTCAGCGCCGCCGGCATCGGCGCGGACGACCCGGGGGTCGTGATCGGCGAGACCAACGCCAAGCCGTTCACGGACTCACTCGTGGGCGCCGTGGGACTGCACCGGGCCTGGACTCGGGCGGCGAAGGTCATGGCTTCGGCCGTACCGCCCGCCACCTGAGACCACCCCCCGGCCGAGGTCGGGGGTGCGCCCGCGCAGGTGCTCGGCACCTGCGCGGGTGCTAACCGCCCTTGCGGGCGGCCTTCGTCCCCTCGATGGTCTTGTCGATCACGTCCACCGTCTCCTCCGCCGCGAGCGCCTGCTGGGCCACGGCCAACGCGCGAGATTCGGCCGCCAGCGCGCTGGCCTCGGCGGTCCGCGCCCGCCGGGCGATCGCCTTCTCCTGCGCGCTCTCCGCCTCGCGGGCAGCGGCCGCCTGCCGCGCGGCCTTGGTCGCGACCTTGCGGCGACGTGCCTCAGCCTGCTGCTCGAGTTCCTGTTTGCGTTCCTGGGCGCGCTGTTCCGCTTCCTGCCGTTGCTCCTGGACCGCACCGAGTCGGGCCTGGAGCTGCTCGTCCGCCCGCGCCTGTTCCTGGTCGGCGAGCGCGGACAGCTCACCGGCCCTGCGAAGCTGGGCGAGCTTCCGCTGGCGCAGCCGGCCTTTCTCCACCAACGCCGGATCGCGCACGAGCGAGCCCACCAGGGTCTCGACGCCCGCTTCGAAGCTCTCGTAGGCAAGGGTCGGCGGCCACTGCGCATTGTGCTGCTGGTGCACCACGCGCTCAGCGGCGCTCAGCGGCAGGCGTACCGCACGCAGCGAACCGGACACGAGGGTGCGGGGCAGCGCCTGGACGCTGCTGCGGATCGTCATGAGTCCTCCGTTGCGGTGGGATCGAGAGCCGCGGCGGTCTGCTCGGCCCGGGCCGCGTCCGCCTGCAGGTGCGCAATGCGCTGTTGGGCGTCGGCGCGCTCGGTGGCGGCCGACCACTCCTGACGGTCCAGCTCCGCCTGCCGGGCGGCGTGCTGCTGCTCGGCCGTCGAGAGCTGACGCTGGGACTCCGTGGCGACCCGCTGCTGCTCGGCGTCTCGTTCCCGCTCGAGATCCTGTTCCCGCAGGTCGGCCGCTGCCTGCGCCGCCACCCGCTGGCGTTCGATCTCGATCTCTCTCTCCCGCGAGACCAGGTCGGCCTTCGCCTGCTCACGGGCTGCCGCAGCCTGCAGCTCGGCCGCCGTCTCCGCGGCTGCCACCTTCTCGTGGTGCAGCTCGCCCTCCCGCTTGAGGTCGTCGTTGCCCGTGAGCGTTCCGGCGACGCTCTTGGCGGTGCCCTTGAGGCGCTCGACGAGGCCGGCCGTGGCCCCCGGGTCAGCGTCTGTGTCCGACACTGTTGGCTCCTTCAGTCCTCCTGGATCGTCCGCGGTCGCGGCCAGGCCAGCGGTGCATACCCCCTGCTAGCTGAAGCAAGCGCTTTCGACGCACCGCACAGTTCCGCAGCGCGCCCGGCGTCGATCGCGACGCCTCAAGCCGCCTGCCGCCCGCGTCGACACACCTGCGGTGACGACAGTGGGTGAGCGCACGGCGCTGGCCCGCCCGCTGGGCCGGGTCGGGGCAGTGATGTCGTCGTCTACGCGGTGGCGGCGACCGCTCCGCGAACGGGGAGCCGGGATCGCGGCGGTCGCGCTGGCCCTCGTGCTGCTCATCCTCGTGTTGATCTTCGGGTCGCTGGCGATGGACCGCAGCGCCGCTCGCGCGCAGCGCTCGGAACAGCTGAACGCGGCGTACCAGCACGCGGCCTCCGGGGTGGCAGCCGAGGAGTCGTACGAACGGCAGTACCGGCTGGAGCCCGGCCCCGGTCCGCTCGCGGAACACCAGGTCGCCCAACAACAGGTCCGGTCGGCTCTCGCCCAGGTGAGCCGGTTCGGAACCGTGCAGGACCGTCAGCTGGCCAGCCTGGTGTTGGCCGAGCATGCGCACTACGTGCTCGGCGCGGTGGCGCTGTTCGCGGCTGTCGACCGCCACGAGGCCACGGCAGACGTCGACGCGATCGACGTCCGACAGGTCGACCCGATCTTCGCCGCGATGCAGAGCCAGGTCCACACCGCCGCGGCCAGCCATGAGACGGCCGCGCTCGGACAGGTCACCGCCAGCCGCCGGGACGGCCAGCTCGTGCTCGCGTTCGACGTGGCCACGCTGGTCGCCGGCGTCCTGCTGATCATTGCCGCGGGGATAGCCCTGACCCGGTCCGAACGCCGACTGCGCGCCCAGCGTGACCTTCATCGCCACGCGGCACTGCACGACACGCTCACCGGACTGCCGAACCGGGCCCTGTTCGCGGACCGCACCGAGCACGCCCTCCACACCGCTCGCCGCACCGGGGGCCAGATCGCGGTGATGTTCATCGATCTCAACCGGTTCAAGGACGTCAACGACACGCTCGGCCATCACTACGGCGACCTGCTGCTGTCCCAGGTCGCCGAACGCTTCCTCGGCGGGGTGCGGGCCGGCGACTCCGTCGCCCGGCTCGGCGGTGACGAATTCGCCGTCCTGCTCCTGGGCACCAGCCCGGCTGAGGCGGTTGCGGCGGCGCAGCGACTGACGTCCATGCTGGCCGAGCCGTTCAGCGTCAAGGACATCTCCCTCGACGTCGAAGCCAGCATCGGCATCGCGCTGGCGGGTCCCGACGCCGACGTCGAGACCGTGCTCCGACATGCGGACGTGGCCATGTACGAAGCCAAGAGCCAACAGGCGCCGTTCGCCACGTACGAGCTGACGCACGACGACAACACGCTTGCGCGTCTCGCGCTGCTCGGTGACCTTCGCCGCGCCATCCCCAACGGCGAGTTGGTGCTGCACTACCAGCCGAAGGTCAGCGCGAGCAGCGGTGAGCTCCACAGCGTGGAAGCGCTGGTCCGCTGGCAGCACCCCACCCGCGGCCTATTGGCTCCCGACACGTTCGTCCCGCTCGCGGAGACCACCGCCGCCATCCATCCCCTCACGGCCGAGGTCCTGCGGCAGGCGCTCATGCAGGCCCGACGTTGGCAGGCACGCGGATGGACGATCCCGGTCGCGGTCAACATCTCCGCGCGCTCGCTCCACGACCTCAGCTTCCCGGCCCAGATCCAACGGCAGCTGGATACCGTGGGCCTGACCGGCCAGTCCCTCAGCCTGGAGCTCACCGAGAGCGCGATCATGAGCGATCCCGGCCGGGCGCTCCACGTCATGCAGTCACTCCACGCCATGGGGATCTCGCTGAGCATCGACGACTTCGGTACCGGCTACTCCTCGATGGCGTACCTGCGAGCCCTCCCGGTCCAAGAGCTCAAGATCGACCGCACGTTCGTGATGGGCCTGGCCACCCACCAGAGCGACACCGTCCTGGTCCAGTCAGCGGTGGACCTCGGCCACAACCTGGGCCTGCACGTCGTCGCCGAGGGGGTCGAGGACGCGACCACCCAGCGCACCCTCACGGGCATGGGCTGCGACCTCGTGCAGGGCTACCACATCGCCCGGCCGGTCCCCGCTGGCGACTTCGAAGCGTGGCTCGAACAGCACCAGTCACTGGCGCCAGGCCCGCGCTGACGGCCCAGCTCGCAGCACTCACTGCCTGGGCGTGAGCCCGTGCTCGTGCGCAAACACCACCACTTGGACGCGGTCGCGCAGGTCCAGCTTCCGCAGGATGGCACCCACGTGGGTCTTCACGGTCGATTCACTGACGAACACGGTGCGCGCTATCTCGCTGTTCGACAGACCCCGCGCGACCGCGGTGAAGACCTCGCGCTCCTTGTCGGTCAGCGTGGCGAACGTCGCGGGAGCCGGTGCCGCGGTCCGGAACTGCGCATCGAGGAGGCTGCTGAGGTCTGCCGGGGCCAGGACGGCATTCCCCGCGTGCACGGTACGAATGGCCTCGGCCAGCATCTTCGGCGTCGTGTCCTTGAGCAGGAAGCCGCTCGCGCCGAGGCGGATCGCCGTCGCCACCCGGCGGTCGAGGTTGAAGGTCGTGAGCACCAGGACCCGGACCGGGCGTCGGCGACGTGCGGATCGGTCGGCCGAGAAGATCTGGCGGGTCGCCTCCACGCCGTCCATGCCCGGCATGCGGATGTCCATCAGGACGACGTCCGGTTCCAGCTCGTCGACCAGCGACAGTGCCTCCGCGCCGTCGCTCGCGGCACCGACGACCGCCATGTCCTGCTGGGCGTCGATGATCACCGCGACGCCGGCCCGGAAGAGCAGCTGGTCGTCCACGAGCAGGACACGGATCGTGTCGCTCACCTCGGTCACCGGACCGGCAACCAGGCGCGGACGGTGAACGTACCGGTCACAGCCACGTCGCCCGGGAGGACCTCGAGGTGGCCGCCGACAGCCTCCAGTCGGCGGCGCATGCCGGCCAGGCCGTGGCCCGGCCGGGCTGCTGTCTCACCGTGCTCGGTGTCGCCGACGAGGTTGCGCACCTCGATCTGCACTCCGTCCTCCCAGTGGCGTTCAACCCGGACGGCGCCGCCGCGGCGTCCATGCTTGATGGCGTTGGTCAGCATCTCCTGCATGACGCGGAAGACCACGACGTCGAGATCGGGCGGCAACGGCTGGACGCTGCCGGTCTCCGTGAACGTGAGGTCATGTCCGCTGGCTCGTAGCCCGTCGAGGAGGGCGTCGAGCCGACCGGCCGGCGCCGGCGCAGGCGGTCCGCCGGTGCTGCTGAGCACCTGGCGAACGTCTTGGAGCGAGGACCGGGCCGTCGTGGCGACGTTCGCCATGGTCGCCTTCAGCGCGCTGCTATCCGTGTCATCGAGGAACTGCGCGGACTCCGCCTGGGCGAGGATCACCGCCAGGGAGTGGCCGACGACGTCATGGACGTCGCGGGCCAGCTCGGCCTGCTGCTCCCGCAACCTGGCGACCTCCCGGGCGGCCACGGTGTCCCCGATGGCCCGCGCCGCGGCCTCCTCGGCCGCCAGCTGGCGGCTCGACGCTGATCGCGCGCGGGCACCGAAGCCGAACGCCAGTCCCGCCAGCCACGGCAGCCCCAGGACCGCCGACACGGCGCTCACCACGATGACCGCCCACGAACGCTCGGACATCCGGACCGCGGCCGCGACACCTGCGTAGCCCGCCACGTCGCGCAGCACCCCGATGCCCACGGACCGGACGTAGAGCAGGAGGACCGCGGCGGACAGCGGGATGGACACGCCACTGAGCCACACCGTCGCCACCCGACCCCAGCGCGCACAGCCGAAGGCCAGGAGTACGACGGCGAGCTCGACGAGCATGAGCTGGAGGTCGCAGGCGAGCTGCACTGCGTACACCGCCCACGCCACCGCGAGGGCCGCCCCGGGCGCCGCACGGCAGAGGGCCACGATCAGGCCCATGGCCAGGGCGACCAGAACGAGCCACCCGTGGTCGTGATCGTGGGAGACGACGCCCATGGTCGCCTCCAGCACGCCGAGTGCCGCGACGCAGACGCCGAGCGTCAGATCCGGCACGGATGCGCGCCGAACGAGCGTCCGCAGGCCGGTACGCACAGCGTTGGGTTCTACCTCCTGCCGAGCCAGTCGCAGCGTCAGAGCTGGGCGATCACATCCTGGCTGTAGACCCCGACGAAGGCCAGCGCCGTCCCGGCAGCCACGAGCGCGGACACGGCGGCGCTGCCCCAGTGGCGGGGCCGCCTCGAGGCCGCGACGACGAGCAGGAGGACACCCACGGCCATCTCCCCCACCCAGTACGGGTGGTAGGTCGTGCCGGCGATGACCGTCAGCCCGTACACCCCTTCGCCGACGAGCACCCCGGCCACCGCGCCCGACCCGACACCGGCCCGAATCGGGCGGTGCCCTCGTGTCCAGCTGGCCGCCAGGCCAAGCAGCGGACCGGCCAGCACCGCGGCGGCACCCCAGACGACAAGCACTGGCTGGGCTGAGGAAGCATCGTGCAGCGCGACGGTGCCGACGGCGTAGCCCGCCAGCAGCGCGCCGAGACTCACGGTGCCGCTGGCGGCGGCGAGGGCCGGGGTCGGGGCCAGCAGAGCCAGCAGAAAGGCCACCAGCGCCCACGGTGCCACCGAGTTGGCCAGCGACCTCAGCTCATCAGGCAGCCAGCCCTGGGCGTACGCCGTGAGGATGCCCACGACGAGAGCGACACCGGCCGTCGCGAGCATCACGGCCACCGTCCTGGCCCTGCCCCGGACCGGCGCCGGGCCGCCCGTCGTCGGGCGCGGGGACGAGGCTGGGGCGTGCATCCGGGCGTCGGTCGAGGCGAGAGAGGTCATGACCTGACGCTAGGGACAGGGTCCGCCTCGGCCATCCACCGGACGGTCGCTACTTCCGCCCCCGAGGCTCGAGGTGCGGCACCTGCGGATGAGGCGGCTGGGGCCCTGGTCTGCACAGATGAGGCTTGTCTTGAACTATTCCAAATTTCGTGCATACTCGGAAGCGTGCCCACGACGGACTTCGAGCGCTCACTGCGCGGAGCTTCGTTGCGGGTGACACGCCCTCGGCTTGCTGTGCTGGCCGCGGTGTACGAGCATCCACACGCGGATACGGACTCGATCATCCGGGTCGCGCGCGCGGATCTCCGCGAGGTCTCCCACCAGGCGGTGTACGACGTGTTGCGCGTGTTGACCGCCGCCGGGCTCGTACGCCGCATCGAGCCGCCGGGCTCGGTGGCACGCTACGAAGCGCGGGTCGGCGACAACCACCACCACGTCGTGTGCCGGTCGTGCGGCGCCATCGCCGACGTCGACTGCGCCGTCGGCGACACGCCCTGCCTGACCGCGTCCGACGACCGGGGCTTCACCATCGACGAGGCCGAGGTGACCTACTGGGGCCGATGCCCCGCCTGCTCGACCACGGCCATCTCGTCTGTACCCAGCTTCTGAGCTCCAAGGTCCTGAGCACCACGTTCTGATCGCCCGCTGATAGGCCCGTCCCGAAAGGATTTCCCGTGCCCGAGCACCACGATGCAGTTGTCGGAGACATGAACTCGGAGGAGAGCGAAGGCGGTTGCCCCGTTGCCCTCCGCCCCAACCATCCGACCGAAGGCGCGGGCAACCGCGACTGGTGGCCGAACCAGCTCAACCTGAAGATCCTGCGCAAGCACCCGGTCGTGGCCAACCCGATGGGTGAGGCGTTCGACTACGCCGCGGCCTTCGCGACCCTCGACCTGGACGCCCTGACCCGGGACGTCGACGCGGTCATGACGTCGTCGCAGGACTGGTGGCCCGCTGACTTCGGCCACTACGGCCCGTTCTTCATCCGGATGGCGTGGCACAGCGCGGGCACCTACCGCATCAGCGACGGCCGCGGCGGGGCCGGCGCCGGCATGCAGCGCTTCGCGCCGCTGAACAGCTGGCCGGACAACGCGAGCCTCGACAAGGCCCGCCGGCTGCTCTGGCCCGTCAAGAAGAAGTACGGCGCCGCGATCTCCTGGGCCGACCTCATCGTCTTCACCGGCAATCGGGCACTCGAGACCATGGGCCTGACCACGTTCGGCTTCGCCGGGGGTCGCGCGGACGTCTGGGAGCCCGACGAGGACGTCTACTGGGGACCCGAGGACGTCTGGCTCGGCGACGACCGCTACACCGGTGACCGGCAGCTCGAGGACCCGCTCGCGGCCGTACAGATGGGGCTCATCTACGTGAACCCGGAGGGTCCGAACGGGATACCCGACCCGATGGGCTCGGCCCGCGACATCCGCGAGACGTTCGGCCGGATGGCGATGAACGACGAGGAGACGGTGGCGCTGATCGCCGGCGGCCACACGTTCGGCAAGACGCACGGCGCGGCCGACCCGAACCAGTACATCGGCCCGGAGCCCGAGGGTGCGCCCCTCGAGGAGCAGGGGCTGGGCTGGCGGAACACCTTCGGCACGGGGAAGGGCCGCGACACGATCACCAGTGGCATCGAGGTCACCTGGACGGCCACGCCGACCACCTGGTCGAACAGCTACTTCGAGAACCTCTTCGGGTACGAGTGGGAGCTGACGAAGAGCCCGGCCGGCGCCAACCAGTGGCAGCCGAAGGGCGGCGCGGGGGCGGGCACCGTCCCCGACCCGGAGGACGGCTCGCTGACGCGACCGCCGACGATGCTGACCACCGACCTCGCGCTGCGGTTCGACCCGGTCTACGAGCAGATCTCGCGGCGCTTCCTCGCGCATCCCGAGCAGTTCGCGGACGCGTTCGCCCGGGCGTGGTTCAAGCTGACGCACCGCGACATGGGCCCGATCGCGCGCTACCTCGGGCCGCTGGTCCCGCAGGAGACGCTGATCTGGCAGGACGCCGTACCCGCGGTGGACCACGAGCTCGTCGACGCAGGGGACGTCGCCGCGCTCAAGGCCCAGGTCCTCGCGTCCGGACTGTCGGTCTCGCAGCTCGTCTCCACCGCGTGGGCGTCGGCCTCGACGTTCCGCGGCAGCGACAAGCGTGGGGGCGCGAACGGAGCGCGCATCCGCCTCGAGCCGCAGAGCGGCTGGGAGGTCAACAACCCCGCCGAGCTGTCGACGGTGCTGCGTACCCTCGAGGAGATCCAGCAGGCGTTCAACGCCGGCCAGACGGGCGGGAAGAAGATCTCGCTCGCCGACCTGATCGTGCTCGGCGGCGGCGCTGCCGTCGAACAGGCGGCCAAGGACGCGGGTCAGGACGTCGAGGTGCCCTTCACGCCGGGACGTACGGACGCCTCGCCGGAGCAGACCGACGCGGAGTCCTTCGCGCCGCTCGAGCCGACCGTGGACGGATTCCGCAACTACCTCGGGAAGGGTCACCGCCTGCCCGCCGAGTACCTGCTGCTCGACCGGGCCAACCTGCTGACTCTGAGCGCCCCCGAGATGACCGTCCTCGTAGGCGGCCTGCGCGTCCTGGACGCGAATCACCGGCATTCCCCGCTCGGCGTCCTCACCACCAGGCCCGGGTCGCTGACCAACGACTTCTTCGTGAACCTGCTCGACATGGGCACCACGTGGAAGCCGGCCGGGGACGAGGGGACCTTCGAGGGTCGTGACGCCGCCACCGGCGAGGTCAGGTGGACGGGCAGTCGCGTCGACCTCGTGTTCGGGTCGAACTCGGAGCTGCGCGCGATCGCAGAGGTGTACGCCAGCGACGACGCCGCGGAGAAGTTCGTGCGCGACTTCGTCGCGGCCTGGGCGAAGGTCATGGATCTCGACCGGTTCGACCTGGGCTGATCGCGTGTAGCGCGAAACAGCGGCGGCGAGCGGAAGGAATCCGCTCGCCGCCGCTGTCCGGCTGGTCGTGCTAGCTGCGACGTGCGCCCGGGTTGCCGGCGGAAGCCTGCTGCTCGCGGAGCTTGTTCTTGGCCTGCGCGGCGAGCTCTTCCTTGTGCGCGGCGAGGTTCTCGCGAATGGTGCCGCTTTCTTCACTGACCTTCTGCAGTGCGTTCTCCCACCGACCACGCATGGGCTGGATGAGCCCCCCGCCGACCCCGACGATGATGACACCGGTGAGGCTGGCCAGGACGGCGTACTCGATGGGGGTCGTGATCGCCGTGGCGACCCCGATCTGGTTCAGCGCCGCGACGAGGCCGAAGAAGAGGATCGCGGCGGAGGCGGCGGTCCCGAGTCCGGGGCCGTAGGACAAGCCACCGAGCGCGCCGGTGATGAAGGTCTTGACACCGGCGGCGATCGCGGCGGCGATGACCAGGATGACGATCGCGACGAAGGCCTTCGGCAGGAACGCGATGATCGCCTTCAGGTACGAGGAGATCGGGTTGTCCGCTCCGAACACCCCGAAGGCCTCGGACAGGCCGAACAGCAGGACGACGTAGTAGACGAGCTTGGCGAGGATCGCGGCGGCGTCGTACTGACTTCTCGACAGCGCCTGCTTGACCCCGCCGCGCTCGACGAGGTCGTCGAACCCGACCTTCTGGAGCACCCTGGTGATGATCTTCTCGAGTACCTTCGCGACGAAGTAGAAGACCAGGAAGATGACCACGGCGATCAGGAGCTTGGGAATGAAGGAGAACACGTTGGTCAGGGCGCTGGTGAGGCTGCCCCCGACGTTCACGCTCGAGGCCACAACAGTGGTGCTCACGGCAGAATTACCTTTCGGGTAGTGGTTGTCAGGGCTGGCACGTGCTGGCGGACTAGCGGGCGTCGATATCGCCGTCGGTCTCGATCCGCTCCTTGCGCACGGATTCGCTGACCTGCTGGTCCTCGGTCACCGTCTCGGTCCCGAGGCGCACCCGCTCGACCGGGACGGTCTCCTTGCTGGTCACGATCTGCTCGCCGTGGAGCACGACCTCGTGCTCCTCCTCCGAGATGTCCGCGCCGCCCATGGCCGCCGCACGGTTTCCGTCGGTGATCGGCTCCCGCTCGATCCGTACCTCTTCGTGCGACACCGGCACGGTCCGAATGACGTTCTCGGTGACGATGTACTTGCGCAGCCGGACGCGGCCGGTCTCCTCGCTGCGGGTCCCGACATGCAGCTGCTCCTCGGAGCGGGTCATGGCCTTGTCCGTCTCCGGACCCGAGGTGTCCCGGCCGACCGCGCCCTGCGCGATGCGAGGCGCGCCCGTCGAGGTGACGGTCTCGCCGGCGGACGGAACCGCGTAGTAGGTGAACAGCTCCGCCTCGTCCTGCTGCGACAGCTCGTCGCCGGGATCGTGGTGCGGCGCCTGGGAGACCTCGTCCTTGCTGTACGGGAGGGTGAGCGTCGCGCCGGTCTGCGAGGCGGCGGCAAGCGGAAGCAGCGCTTCCTTCGAGCCGAACATCCCGGTCTTCACGACCACCCACTCCGGCTTGCCGGTCTCGGTGTCCAGGAACACACCGCTGACCTTCCCGAGCTTGCTGCCGTCCTTGCCCTCGACGGTCGAACCCTCGAGGCTGTCTTGATCGAACTGGGGCATGCTGGCTCCTGGGGACACGGTGGGATGCCCGTCACGTGCTGGGCGATCCGATCGTGCCCCGGCCCCAACGGCCGCGCACCCCTACGACTTGTGGACCAAAACGTGACGGGGTACGCAGGTCATTTCGCGAGCCACGTGATGACCACCCGCCGATCGGCGTCCCGGCCGGAGGCGGTGGCGTTCGAGGAGGCGGGATCAGCCTCGCCGGCGGAAGCGACACTGATCGCGACCCCCCGACCGACCAGTCCGCCCAGACGCGTGGCGACGGCGACAGCGCGCTGCTGAGCCAGGTTGCGGTTGAGCTCGGCAGTCGCGGCGGAGTCGGTGTAGCCGACGACCACGACCGTGGTGGCGTGACGCGCGAGCAGCACCTGCGCCGCCGACGCGATCGCCTGCTTCGCGGCGGCATCAAGTGACGAGCTGCCACTGGCGAACAGCACCGTTCCGGCCACCTGGGTGCGAGCCGGCTGGGCGAGCGGCCCTGCCCCTCGAGCCGGCGCACCGAGGGCCAGGTCCGAACCGCCGACCTGGGCGGCAACCGACGGAGGGCTCTCGGACTTCGCCGGAGACTGGCTGACGGCCAGCAGTCCGGCGGCGAGGGCCACACCGCAGGTCGCGACCAGTGCAGCCGATGCGAGGGCGTGCTTCCGTACCGACTTGAGGCCGAGAAGCAGGGGAAACGGGACGAGCGCCACCAGGCGTCGGTCCCGACGGGCGAGGGGCTCCGCAAGGTCCGCGCACGCAGCGCACTCGAGCAGATGCTCGCCTGCGCGCAGTGCCGTCTGCCGCTTCAGGTCGCCGGCGGAGACGGCCATCAGCACGGGTCGGCATCGGGTCGAGGGCAAGGTCTGGCGCCGCATCGAGACGACGTAGTTCACCCGCGCGGCGGCGCGCCCGCGGGCCGACCGGGCCCGCACGGCGGCGGGCGTGGGCGAGGGCCCGAGGCGGTCGAGCTGCAGCAGGAGCGCCTCGCGTGCCTGTGCCGGCAGCAGCGCGAGGGCCCGTGCCATGGCCGCACGCTCTTCGGTGGACACGGCATGTTCGTGCGGGTCGTCGGGGACGGAGGGATCGAACAGTCGGTGCTGATTTCGGTGCGCGGTGCGGCGCTGGCGATGCTCCGAGATGCTGAGATGCCGCGCTGTCGTGATCGCGTACGCACCGACCGTCGCCGGTTCCAGTCGATCACGGACCTCGAACAGGCGGGTGAGGGTCTCCTGGACGAGATCCTCGACCTCGTCCAGGACCCCAGCGGCAACCAGAAACTCCCGGATCGCGGGGCCGAGGGCGAGCACCTCCTCGTCCGTCAGCCGCTGGCCACTGTCGTGGAGCGACGAGGAGGGAGCGCCGCGTCCGGACATCCGAGAGAGGGGATGACGCGAGCGATCGGTCGACATCGACACGCGCGCCTCCTGACGTCGCCAAGGACCCGAGGGCGTCCCTGACCGTACCTGGCTCATGGGGATCTGGCGTGGACGAACGGTCGATCACGGCGTCGACCGGAGGGTTTGCCCGACCATCGGCTCGGTGCAATCATCCGCGGGTGACGGCGGGCTTCGATGAGGTAGATCGGCCCGATCTCCTGGCGGCGCTGCAGTACCAGCGGGCCTCGGTGCGCGCAATCGTGGACGGTCTCTCCGAGGAGCACTGGCATACCTCGGTGGTGCCGTCGGGTTGGACGCCGGCCGGGCTGATCGCGCACCTCGGGGGCGCTGAGCGTCACTGGACATGCGGGGTCGTCCTCGATCACGCCCCGGGTCACCCCTTCGACGGGGACTTCCGCGATGAGCCGTACGACCCGCATGCGCCCTTCGTCATCGACTGGCCGTCAACCAAGGTCCTGGCCTACTACGGCGACCAGGCACAGCAGACCGACGCGATGCTGGCCGCGACGGCGCTCGGATCGGCCCCACGTGGTCGGCACGGGACGGCCGACATGGCCCAGCCGCGCAGCGTGCGCGAGATCGTCCTGCATCTCATCGAGGAGACGGCTGCCCATACCGGGCACCTCGAGATCGCCCGGGAACTGCTCGACGGGCAGACCCGGCTCGGCCTGCGGTAGTTATCCGAGGGGGCCGCTCATCGATGGCTAGCGGCGGCGCAGGACACCAACGCGGGCACGTCGGGGTGGCAGGATCGGGCAAAAGATCGCATCCGTAGGGGAGGTGCCGTGTCGGAGCCAGCACGTCGCGAGCGTGCCCTACTCATGGAGGCGTTGGCGGGTGCGCGCGCAGGCCTTCTCGCGATCCTGGACGGCCTGTGCGACGAGGACTTGACCCGCGCGGTGCTGCCCTCCGGCTGGACGCCGGTGGAGCTTGTGCACCACCTCACCGTGGACGTGGAGCGGTTCTGGTTCCGCGCCATCGTCGCCGGAGAGGAAATCGCTTTCACCGACGACCCCCGTGCGGGGTGGGCCGCACCGGCGGACCTGACGCCAGCGCAGGTGCTGGCCGGCTACCGCCAAGAGTGCGCGCGGGCGGACGAGGTCATTGCGGCGACGTCCCTGGACGCCGCACCGGCCTCTTGGCCGGAGGAGGCGTTCGGCAGTTGGCGGTTGGCGGACCTGCGTGCGGTGCTTGTCCACGTCATCACGGAAACGTCTCGCCACGCAGGGCAGCTCGACGCGGTGCGTGAGCTCATCGACGGCCATCAGTGGCTGGTCCTGACCGGTTGATGCTTCGCCGGTGCACATCACGACCACTTGGAGGCTCCGGTGTCGGACACCACCTGTCACATGTCGATCTCACTGGACGGCTTCGTCGCCGGGCCGGATCAGAGCCGGGAGGATCCCCTGGGCAAACGGGGGCGGGAGCTGCACGGCTGGCACATCGGCGACCCGCGGGCCAACGACGCTGACACGATCGCGACCGGGTGGCTCATGCGCCCCCGGGGTGCGTACGTGATGGGGCGAAACATGTTCGGCCCGATCCGCGGTGACTGGGATCAGGACTGGTCTGGTTGGTGGGGCCCCGAACCGCCGTACCACGCGCCGGTCTTCGTGCTGACCCATCACCGCCACGATCCGATCGAGATGGACGGCGGGACCACGTTCCACTTCGTCACCGACGGCTTCGAGGCGGCCTACTCTGCAGCGTGTGCGGCCGCCGGGGGCAACGGGGTGGACATCGCTGGTGGGGCCTCGACCGTCCGACAGGCGTTGGCCGCCGGCGTGATCGACGAGTTCACCCTCGACATCGCGCCCGTCCTGCTCGGTTCGGGCGAGCGCATCTTCGATGGGGTCGAGTCCTTCGGCTTCGAGCCCGACCAGGTGCTGCACTCACCGCTGACCACCCACATCCGTTACCGCCGTGTCAGCTGACTCCACGCCCGGTCGTTCAGGAGCAGGTGAAGCCGTCTGTCTGGATGACGCAGTGGACGTGGCCGGTGATCTGCGCGGGCGGAGGCGGGACGACATGGACGGGGACGCCGAACCGGGACAGCTGCAGCTGGATCGTCATCGTGACGGGTGACGTCAAAGAAGCGCTCACCTCGCCGGGGTGGCCGTGCGCGACGGGAGGGGTCTTGGGGAAGGTCTCCCGTACCCGGAGTCGGAGCTGCCGCAGAAGGTTGGCGCTGTCGGTCCAGTAGTCGACGGTCAGCGCCTCGGCGCCGAGCAGGTCGCGAGCGTCAAGCAACTCCGCCGACGTCAGCTCGGCCAGGCTCGTCAAAGGGATGACTGCCCGGTAGTGGGTGGTCGCCACTCCCCCGACGATCGCGCCACCGAGGTCGGTGACTGATGAGGCGGACGCCTGCAGGATGCTGACGATCGACGAGGGCGTCGAGTCGTAGAACGCCGAGTCCTGCTCGTCGAAGGGGATGAAGTCGAGCGGCCCGGAATCGTCGCGCTGCCGCCCCGAGTAGGTCGTCTCGGTCCAGCCGATACCACCGATGAGCCCCTGCAACCCTGGCGGCAGCCCGGGGATGGACACCTTCGAGTACGTGACCTCCCCGTCGTCGAGGCGCTGCGTCGTGCTGTGAATGAGATGCCCGGCCGTGAGACTCGTGGTGGATTTGCCGGTCTTCGTCGTCCACGACCAGACACCGGACTCGACGCCCGTGGCGTACACGGTCGGGTCCCCGGTCGTGAGGTCGAAGGTCGTCACGACCTGCGCCGTTCCGGCTCCTGTCGTTGCCGCGTAGACCTTCGCGCCCCTCACGTCCAGCGACGACTCGGACCAGGAGCCGCATCCCGCAGCGAGCAGGACAGCCGCCAGCGCAGCACCCATGAGCACCCCTCGGCGCAACACGCCCCCCGCTGGTAGACACTGCCACCGCCCGCCGCGGCTGAGCATGCCGGTGAGGCGACGTCGGTGTCAACGTCCGTTCAGATCCCGCACTGTCGCCAGGGGCGTCCGGCCTGCTGACCGCGCCGCCGGGGCGCGGCGAGTGGGCCGGCATACGCTCAGGAACCGTCAGGTCGTAACCACCCCAGGTGACCTCAGCCTGGCCTCGGCCCGTTTAGATTCGGCGTCATGGGACCGCGCGACCCGCTTGGCCGACCGGCGGGCATCACCATCGGGTCCACCGAAGACGTGGCCGCACCTACGCCGGGCAGCCTCGCCGGGATCGCTTCTGCTCCTGGCGATGGGAACCGTTCCGTCCTGGGCCGGCTGCTCGAGGAGCTGTCGTGGGTCGGCCCTCAGATCCGCAACTACCGGGCGGGTGGGCAGGGCTATGAGAACGTCCTGACCGCCGAAGCCCTCCAGGCCCTGGACTTCCTGCCGCGGACCCGATTCCTCGGCCCGGTCATCGCGGCAGCGCACGGCGCGGACGCCGCCCGGCAGCAGTTGGTCACCGAGATCGAACAGGCCAAGCTTGTGCTGCTCCCTGAGGAGATCGTCCTGGGCGCTCGGTCGTCCGCCCCGGTGATCGTGCAGCCCGATGGACTGCTGACCAGCCCCCGCTGCTACGCAATGCTGGAGGCCAAGCGGATAAGGTCCAGCTCCTTCCAGCCACAGCAGCTGGCCCGAGAACTCGTTGCGGTCATCGCCGAAGCCCGCGGGCGGGCCCCGCTGCTGCTGCTCCTGCTCGGAAAGGAACCACCGGTGCAGGTCCAGGGCCACGGCCGCCTGACGATCGACGACGCGGTCCGCCTGCACCTGCGCACGGTTCTGGACCGATGCGCGCCCGATCTCGACCACGACGGACTGCTCGCCGCAGTCCCACGCACGGTCGCCTGGATCACCTGGCAGGAACTGCAGGCGGTCGTGAGCGCGCAAGCCGAGTCGGAGCCCAGCGAAGATCCGTCCACCCGAGCATCCGTCGCGCGGCTCGCCGTTGCCGTCACCGACGCCATCGATCGACATTCCTGATCCACATCGGGCGGGGCCACCAAAGGCAGCGAGCGAAATGGATCTGGCGGGTCATTGGCCGCCGGGGCGACATCACCCAGCGCGGCGGGTACGCGAGAGGCGAGGGTCGGACACTACGGCTCGTGCCAGCGGTTGCGGCTCGGGCTGTTCGGTGTGGTGCCGCAGACCATCGCAGTGCCCTTGTCAGTCACCCCGGTCGCGCCGACGGGAGCGCAGAACGCGCCCGGATGAACCACCGTCGGCGGGGCATGAGTCGCAGCGACCGGCGGTCTGGGGGTGGTACGGACCACCGTCGGGGTGCTGCGGACCACCACCACCGCGGCCAGGGAGGTCGCCGTCGCGGCCGGCAGGGTCTGGGTGGGGCAGCCGGCCAGCACCCTGCCCATCACCGCTCGCTCCGCCGCGGTGATCCACAGCCGGTACTTGGTCTTCACCGCGACCTGACGAGCGACGTACGAGCAGTCGTAGGCCGCGCGCGGTAGCCAGCCAGCGGCGTCCGCGTCGCCCTTGGCGTCGTTTGCCGATCCCGACACCGCCAGCAGCTCCAGCGGGTCGTTCGCCAGCTCGGTGCGCTGCGTCAGTGAAAGCGCCTGCGCACCGCTCGTCCACGCATCCCCCAGGGCGACGACGTGATCGATCTGGACCAGCCCCGACTCCGGCCCACGTACGAAGTGGATCACCGCCCCGGTGTAGGCGTCGGCCAGTATCCCGCTGCTCACGACGCAGCCGCCGACCTCGACCACAGCCGGGTGCAGGTCCCGGCGCAGGATGTCGTCGCGGGTGTCGCACCCGTTGTGCCCGTCCACGTCGGCGGTGTCATCGGTCCACGCCTCGCCGTACTGGGTGCGGGAGTAGCCGGCCATCGTCACGGCCGGCCGCTCCGGCAGGCGGAGCATCGCCGCCAACGCGCCCGCGCTCCCGAGCACCACAGGCTTGGTCCCAGTAGCGGCGTGCCGCACGGCAGACGAGCCGGTCAGGGGGGTTCCGGTCGCGTGCGACGCACCACTGGGAGTCCATGCCACCGTGGTGGCGGTGGTGCACGCGCTGAGCAGGGCCACCGCGAGGACACCCGCGGCCATCCCGCCGGCGGCGCGCCGGAACTGCATCGTCCCGATCATCGGGCCCCCTTGTCTGGGAGCAGTGTGCTGGCCGCCTACGCCGCCGACAATCCCTTCGCCACAGCTGCAGCAGAGTCGGCCGTCAGCGTGGGTTCACGCCCTGGACAGCGCGGAGCCGCCGCTGCCGGCAGTCGCTGCGCTGGTGCAGGTCTCGATCGCGTCGTCAGCGCCGGCGAAGACTGTTGTCTGGAGGCCACCGTGGAAGCTGTCGTACAGCCGCCAGCGCGTCCCGCCCGTGCGTCCCGCAGCCAGGCAGTATCCGGCGGGGCCGTCAGCCGCCACGACCATGCCGAGATCCGCTGGCACCTGCACCCCAGAGGCGTTGAGCTCTGCCGCGTCGCCGTACGTGCCGTTCTGGGCCAGGTAGGCCTCCTCGGCCTCCGCGGTGTTGCGCAGCGCGCTCCGGGTCCGAACGTCGTAGGAGGCCTGGCGCTGGTTCAGGAACACCGGGATCGCTATGGCCGCGGAGATGAAGAACATCAGCACACTGATGGCGATGGCGACGATCGCCATCACTTGGCCCTTCTTCCGGGTCCGCCCGACCCGCGTCAGCGTCACGATCGCGAACACGATGGCGGCCAGCTGCGCCACGACGAAGACCGGGATCAGACTGCACACCAGGGCGGCGATCGCCAGGCGGTCGCGGCCCTCCTGCGGACGGTCGGGATAGCCCGGCGGGAAGTAGCCGATTGGCGGTCCGTAGGCGGTCGGTGCTGCATACCCCGGCGGCGGCGCGTAGCGGGGCGAAGCCGCATACCCGGGCCCTGGGGGGAGACCGGAACCAGCGGCGTGACCGCCGGGCGGTACGGCGGCGTCTGCCCGTGACGCGAAACCCGACCACGGCCTCGTTGCGGCGGCCGAGGCGGGCATCGACCAGGTCGCCCACTCGGGCGGGCCCTGCAGCACAGGGGTGGAGACGGGGGGGTCGTCGGCCGGTACCCAGGCCGAGCCATCCCACTGCCACCACCCGTCGTCGCTGAGGATCGGGGCGGGCGCCGTCGGCGCGATCATGGCCGCTGCGGACGTGCGTGTGGTTGCCCTCGCGATCGTCCGGGGCCGCTCCTCACAGAGCGGTTCGACCAGGATCGGTGCGCAGTCCTCGGGTAGTCCGACAGCATCGCAGCGACAGGCCGGTGCTCCGTCAGACCAGGGGTGTCCGGTCGTACACATGCGACTCACGACTGCCCCGCCCTCCCGATGCCCATCCCACTCTGCAGCGTCGGTACGTCAGCGTGCCCGCTTGAGGGCCGACGCTGGACACCTCCTCCCACCTCTGCCCGACTCGGACGATCGCACCCGCCAGGCGGTCGACAGCCAGTTCGGCACAACCCACGCAGGGGACGACGATGACGGCCGCTTTGATCCTGCGCCCACTGCGCCGTTCTGTGGGTAAGCCACTGAGCGCCCGTCGGTGCAGACGGGGCAGTTGGAGATAGCGCGCGACGAAGCTGGTCCGAACGGAGCAGTCCGGGACGAGACGATCGTGAGACGATCGCGACCAGAGTTGGGCACGCCCCGTACGCACGCGGTTTGGCGTCTTCGGCACGCAAGCGGCCGCCACGTCGACAAATTTGTCAAGCGAGGAAGGACGATCGTGAGTGTTCGCCGGGTCTCTGTGTTGTTCGCCGGGGCGGTGGCCGCGTCGCTGGTGGCGACCGCCGCGCCGAGCTGGGCGGGTGGGACCAATCTGGTGCAGGATCCCAGCTTCGAGACACCAGCGACACCGGCCGGAGGTGTGATCACCTACGGGACTGGTGCCAGCTTCGGCCCGTGGACTGTGGTCGGGGCTAGCGGCGACGTGCAGACCCTGAGCAAGACCTTCCAGTACGGGGGCGTCACGTTCAAGGCGAAGAAGGGCGCGGCTTCCATCGACCTGACCGGCAACTCGCAAACCGCCACCGGTGTGCAACAGACCGTCGCGACCACGGCCGGTGCCAGCTACAAGTTGACCTTCTACGTGGGAAACGCTGTCAACGGCAGCAGCCTAGGGCCCACCGCGACGGTCAATGTGTCCATCGATGGCACCCAGGCGCTGGCCGCTTCGAACAGCGGCGGCGCCGGGAAGACCAAGCCCAACTGGAAGAGGTTCACGGTGAACTTCACTGCCAGTAGTGGAAGCACCGCCTTGACGTTCCTCAACGGTGACCCGTCGTCGGACACGTACGCCGGCCTCGACGGCATCAAGCTCACCGCGTCATAGGACCTCGCGGCCGCTCAAGGTTCAGCCGGCGGAGCGGACCTGCTCGACCTCGACCGTGACGATCACCCGTACCGGATCTTTGCCGCCGTACCAGGGGTAGGGGCCGCCGAGGTACTTGTGCGCGAGCTTCTCTATGTACTCGGCGCTCTGTTGGCGCCCGGCGGCCCAGGGGGTCGGCGGCCAGCGTCTCGCCGGCCGGCACGGGGCAGGCCCGATCCGGTGCTGTCCCGATGTCAGTGAAATGTCAGTGACTGGTGATGCTGAGCGTGACATCGGTGCAGTCAACGAAAGTCGCGGGTCGGCGGCCAACCGGCCTCTGAGCTGCGGTTATGGTCGCTGACCTGCCCTTTCGTACGGGTGTGGTGGGACGAGCCGGTCTATAAGCCGGGTTCTGTGCACCCGCCGCCTCAACGGCGCCGGGCCGACGACCATCTCTCTCGACCTGCCGTTGCCGGCAGGCTCGTGCGGTCCACCCGCAGGCTCGGGCGGGCAGCCCTCGAACGCCTGCGCAGCAACGGTTCTCGCGAACCGCCACCTTTCGACCTTGCTCCAGGTGGGGTTTGCCCTGCCACCCCTGTCACCAGGGGCGCGGTGGTCTCTTACACGCACCGTTTCACCCTTACCGGCGCACGCGCCGGCGGTCTGTTCTCTGTGGCACTGTCCCGCGGGTCACCCCGGGTCGGCGTTACCGACCACCCTGCCCTTCGGAGCCCGGACTTTCCTCGGCTGCCCGCAAGGGCAGACGCGGCCGCCCGACCGGCTCGTCCCATCCCGATCATAGGGTCTTGCCGTGTGGCTCGTGGCGGCGCTCGCGGGCCTGCTCGCCATCGCGAGCACCGCACTGCCCTGGCACGATGCGGTCGCGACCACCCGCACCGCCGGCCCGGTGCTCGCCTTCCTCGTCGCCGTCACCGTCCTCGCCGGCCTGGCCGATGCCGCCGGCCTGTTCGAGCTGCTGGCACGGCGTACGGCGCAGCTGTCCGGCGGCTCCACCCGGCGGCTCTTCCTGCTGGTCTGCGCGCTGGCCACCGTCGTGACGATCGGCCTCTCGCTCGACACGACGGCCGTGCTGCTCACTCCTGTCGTGCTGGCGCTGGCCGCCGCGGTCGAGATCGACCCGCTGCCGTTCGCGTACGCCACGGTGTGGCTGGCGGGCGCGGCAAGCCTGCTGCTGCCGGTTTCCAACCTCACCAACCTGCTCGCCGTCGATCGGCTGGGCTCGCTCGGAGTGCTCGGCTTCGCCCGGCGGATGGCCCTGCCGGAGCTCGTCGCCGTGGCCATCACCGTCGCGGTCCTCCTGGTGATGTTCCGGAAACCGTTGCGCAGCAGGCATTCCGCGGCCGCACAGCCGGCACCGACGGATCGCGTCCTGCTCTGGCTGAGCGGTCTCTGCTGCCTTGCCGTCACCCCCGCCGCGCTCCTCGGGCTCGCGCCATGGAAGGCCGCCGTGCCGGCCGCTGCGGTCCTGACGCTCGGCTTCGGAGTCCGGTCCCCGCACACGCTGCGGACGTCGCTCCTGCCCTGGCGGCTGGTCGTACTCACCGAGAGCCTGTTCCTGGTGGTCGCCGCCCTCGGCCGTCACGGTCTCGATTCGGCACTCCAGCACGTCACCCACCACGGCCCCCTGGCGACGGAGCTGGTCGGCGCCGGCGGCGCCAATCTGGCGAACAACCTGCCGACCTACCTCGCCGTGCAGTCGGCCGTCCCGGCCGGCCACCCCACGACGCTGCTGGCGCTGCTGCTCGGCGTCAACACCGGGCCCCTGCTGCTGCTGTCCGGTTCGCTCGCGACGCTTCTGTGGCGGGAGCGGTGCGCCGCCCGCGGCCTGCACGTGACCGCGTGGGACTTCCTGCGGCGCGGCCTGTTCGTCGTCCCGCCGCTCCTGCTCGGGACCTACGGCGCCCTCCTGCTCACCCGCTGAGGTAGCTGGTCTCGTTCCAGCTGCGCAGCGAGCCCGTTCCGTCGGCGAAGACCCGTACCTCCGAGAGGGACGCGAGGTCGAGCCACATCGTCGCCAGAGCATGCAGGCCCGCCCCGAGCACCTGCCGCCCGACGAGCTTGATCGGGGTGACATGACTGACCACGACGACCGTCCGGCCCGGGTACGCCGCCACCAGCGCCTCGCGGGCAGTCGCCACCCGCGCCGCCACCTGGGCGAAGGTCTCCCCGCCGTGCGGCGCCGGACCGTCGGCCGGACCGCCGTCAACCAGGTCGAACCACCCGGCCAGACCCTCGGGGTCGCGGGCGCGCACCTCGGCGTAGCTCAGCCCTTCCCAGCTGCCGAAGTCCAGTTCGACCCACCCGTCGTCGACGGTCACCGGCAGTCCGAGCCTCCCGGCCACCGCCACGGCGGTCTGCCGCGTGCGGGCCAGCGGCGAGGAGACCACGGCATCCACCCGGACGCGGGCGAGCCGGTCCGCGGCCTCGGCCGCCTGCCGGTGGCCGAGCTCGGTCAGCGGCGGGTTCCCGCGGCCGGAGAAGCGGCGGTCCACCGAGAGGGCGGTCTGTCCGTGCCGCAGCAACAGCAGGGTGGTGGCCGCCCCGTGGTCGGCGCCGTAGCTCACGGCAGGGGCGACGGCCGGCTCGGGGTCGGGGTCGTCGTCGAGCACCCCGTACGTCGAGGTCCTTGCGTCCATCGCCTCGTTGGCGAGGGCGTCGGCCGCGGAGTTCTGCGCCCTCGGAACCCAGGTCAGGCGTACCGACGGGAAGCTCGAGGTGAGCGAGATCGCCTGTCGCGCAAGGGGTTTCATCGACGGGTGCTTGACCTGCCAGCGACCGGACACCTGCTCGACGACCAGCTTCGAGTCCATCCGCACCTCGATCGTCGCGGTCGGGTCGATGCCCTGCGCGGCGGTGAGCCCCTGGATCAGGCCGGTGTACTCGGCGACGTTGTTGGTCACGACACCCAGGTAGCCGTTGCGGCGCGCCAGCACCGTGCCGGTCTCGGCGTCGCGGACCAGCGCGCCGTAGCCGGCCGGCCCGGGATTGCCGCGCGAGCCCCCGTCGGCCTCCACGACCAGCCGGCGGGTCACAGCCCCGACTCGGCGGTACGCACGAGGATCCGGCCGCACTCGTCGTGCCGCAGCACCTCCGTGGCGTCCGCGGCGCGGACCGCGGTCAGCTCGCTGCCGGCCAGCTCGAGGTGGCACCCCTCGCACCGGTGGCGCACCAGGGCAGCGGCGCCGACGCCGCTGTGGCCGGCGCGCACCCGCTCGTACAGCGCGACCAGGTCGGCGGGCAGCGACGGCAGGAGGGCGACCCGCTGGCCGCTGACGTCGGCCACCTCGGCGTCGATCTCGGCGAAGGCCTCGTCCCGCTCGCGCTGCGCGGCGGCGAGGGCCTCTCCGACCTCGGCGAGGCGGGCGCGGGTCGCGTCCGCGCCATGGTCGGCCCGCTCCAGAGCCTCGAGGATCTCCAGCTCGTCGTCCTCCAGACTGGCCTGCCGGCGGCCGAGCGAGGCGATCTCCGACTGCAGACCCTCCATCTCCTTGGGCGCCGCCGTGCCGCCCTCGAGCCGCTGCCGGTCGCGGTCGGCTCGGGCCCGTACCTGCTCGATCTCGGTTTCGAGCTTCGAGGCGGCGCGGGCCTGGTCGGCCGACTCGGTCTCGTAGCCCACGAGGGTGTCGCCCAGCACGGTCAGCTGCTGCTCGGCTTCGGCGATCGCCGCCAGGGCGGGCAAGGTGCGGCGGCGGGCGGCGAGTCGGGCCAGCCGCGCGTCGAAGCCCTGCAGGTCGAGCAGGCGGAGCTGGGCGTCGGGGTCGGCCTTCACTGGTCGTTCACGGGGCCGATCCTGCCCTGCCGGTTGCGTGCACGGTCCACGGATCCGTGACCAGCATCGAGACGGTGACCGCGACCCCCGGCAGCGCGGCACTCAGGCGGGCCCCCACGGCCGCGGTCCACGGCCACTCCCCCGCCCAGTGGGCGACGTCGACGACCGGCAGCGGGGCCTCCTGCGCGCGATGGTGCTTGGCGTCGGACGTGACCAGTACGTCGGCCCCGGCGCGCGCGGCCGCACCGGCGAGATCGAGGCAGGCCCCCCCGGCCACGGCCACCCGTCGTACCGGCGTCGCCGGGTCTCCGGTCGCCCGGACGCCGGCTACGGTGGTCGGGAGTCGCTCGGTCACGAGGTCGCAGAATGGCTGCAGCGCAAGGGTTTGCGGCAGCTCGCCGATCCGGCCGAGGCCGCGTTCGCTCGGCGTCTTGGTCTCCACCACGGTCATCGACGGCACCTCGTACGGATGCGCGGCGCGGACCGCTGCGGCGACCCCGGCGCGCAGGCCCGGCGCCGCCACCAGCTCCAGCCGGTCCTCGGCGACGACCTCGACCCGACCCACCTCACCGAGGTGCGGCTGCGCACCAGCCAGCGGCCGGAACGCGCCCTCGCCGGGCGCCACGAACGCGCAGCGGTCGTACGCCCCCAGCCGGCCCGCACCTGCCTCCGACATCGCGTCCCGCACCGCCGCGGTGTGCGTCGACGGCACATGCACCACCCATCGGTCCAACCGCTCGTCTTGTGGCAGCAGGGGGGTGACACCACTCAGACCGAGGACGTCCGCGAGCGCGTCCGAGACGCCCGGCGCGGCGACGTCGGCGTTGGTGTGCGCCACGTACAGGGCGCGGCCGCCGAGGAGGCGGATGACGCGCCCGGGCGCAGTGGTCGCGGCCACGCTGGTCGCGCCGCCGAGCAGCAGCGGGTGATGGGTGAGCAGCAGGTCGGCGCCGATCGAGACCGCTTCCGCCCCGACCGCCTCGGTCGGGTCGACCGCGACGTGCACCGCGCGGACGGCCGCCGCCGGGTCGCCGAGCACGAGGCCGACCGCATCCCAGTCCTGCGCCCACCCCGGCTCGTACCAGGCCTCCAGCAGCGCCAGCACGTCGCCGACGGTCGTCATCCGCAGGAGCCTAAGACGAGGGCCGGTACCCTCGGCGCCAGCTCGCGATCTGCCGGTCGGGGCGCGTAGCTCAGCGGTAGAGCAACCGCCTTACACGCGGTCGGTCGCTGGTTCGAACCCAGCCGTGCCCACGCCTCGGCAGATGTGCGGCCCCGGCCCGATCAGCGCAGCGACTCGAGGACCTTTGCGTACTCGGCCTGGTCGCGGGCGTCGGGGATGGCGTTCACCACGCTCCACCGCACGACGCCCTCCTTGTCGATGACGAAGGTGCCGCGGGTCGCGACGCCCATCGCGTCGTCGAACACGCCGTAGGCCCTGGCCACCTCGCCGTGCGGCCAGAAGTCAGCCAGGATCGGGAAGTCGTAACCCTGCTCGTCGGCCCAGACCCGGTGTGCGAAGAACGAGTCCACCGACACCGCCAGCACCTGCACCTCGTCGTTCTGGTAGGTGCCGATGTCGTCGCGGATGCCAGCCAGCTCGCCCTTGCAGACGTTCGTGAAGGTCAGCGGATAGAAGACCAGGACCACGGTCTTCTCACCCCGGTACGACGAGAGGCTGGTCTTCTCGCCGTGCTGGTCGGGCAAAGTGAAGTCGGGCGCGCTCTGGCCGACGTCGACGGGCACGGGCATCTCCTTGGTTGTGAGAAGCGGACAGGTCTCTAGCGGCGTGGGGCGCGGGCACCCTTCGGGGCAGCGAGCCGCATGGCAGTCCAGTCCGGCCCCACGCTCACCGTGCTGGTCTGCGCCAGGCCTGCCGTCGGCACCGACTCGAGCACGTCGGCCGGTTCGACGTGCCCGTCCCGGCCGGCCTTGGGTGCGAGCAGCCAGATCGCGCCGTCGTCGCCGAGCTGGCGCCGGGCGTCGACCAGGGCGTCCACCAGATCGCCGTCCCCGTCCCGGAACCACAGCAGCACGTAGTCGACGACGTCGTCGCAGTCCTCGGGCAGCAGCTCGCCGACGGTCGCCATGACGGCTGCGACCACCTCGTGGTCGATGTCGTCATCCGCCCCCAGCTGCTGGACCAGGCTGCCGGCGTCGATGCCCAGGCGCTGGGCGACCCCGCGGGGGCCGTCGGGCCCGGCGGCGGTGGAGCCCACGCGCTGCCTCCTCGGGTTCCGGGTCTGTTGGACGACGATGAGGCGAGGTTAGCGGAGCAGGCCGGGGGGGCCCAGGCACATTCCCGGGAAGGCGACGTCGCACACCGCATGGGCTCAGTGGCGATGCCCGTCGGCGGCATCCTTGGCTGTGTCGGCCGCAGCCTTGGCGCTGCTCGCCGCGGCGCTCTTGGCGCTGGACGCCGCGTCCGCCGCCTGCCCGGCGATCTGCTGGGACGCATCGCCGGCCCGTGCCGAGGCCTGCTTGGCGGCCTCCCGAGCCTTGGCGGCAGCCTTCTCCGCGGCAGCCTGCGCGCGCGACTGGGCCGCGCTCAGTCGCTTCGGCACGTCCGCGTCGTCCAGCCTCGACTTGGCCGTGTCGGCCGCGTCGGAGAGCTTGCCCGGCAGGTCGGCGTCCGCCAGCTTCTCCTTCGCCGTCTCGGCCGCGTCCGACAGCTTGCCCGGCAGGTCGGCGTCCGCCAGCTTCTCCTTCGCCGTCTCGGCCGCGTCCGACAGCTTGCCCGGCAGGTCGGCGTCCGCCAGTCGGTGCCGGGCGGTCTCGGCTGCGGCCGAGAGCTTCGACGGGAGGTCGGCGTCGTGCAGTTGCTTCTGGGCGGATGCGGCGCTGGCCCGGGCCTGCGCGGCGGCCGCGGCGCCGACCGCCGCCCCGGTCTTGGCTGCCCAGGACCGCGAGTCGAGCAGGATCCCGACTGCCGCCCCGGTGAACGCTCCCAGGATCATGCCCCGCCACACCTCGCGCATGGATGCCGCCTTCGCAGTCGGGCCGACGTGATCGTCAGCGTTGCGCGCGACCTACCCCCCGGCCCCGGGTCGATGCCTACCGGCGAGATCAGGTTGACGCGACCAGGGTCGGGCACACCACCCGACACGCAGCACGATGACGATGGGAGACCCATGAGTGCGCTAGACAAGGTCAAGAACCTGTTCGAGAAGGCCACCGGCGGTGCTAAGGAGCAGGTCGGCAAGGCCACGGGCGACAAGGACCTGCAGGCGGAGGGCGCCAAGTCCTCGACCAAGGGAAACCTCAAGCAAGCCGGCGAGAACGTGAAGGACGCCGTCAAGAAGTAGCCCGACCGAGGGGCCGGACATCGGTCCGGCCCCTCGCCGGGGCCTCGGCAGCAGGAGCGCCGGGAAGCTCCTGGCCGGGGTGTCGCCAATGTCGCGTCCTCCCCCCGGTGACGGCGCCCGGGTCCGCAGACGAAGATGAGTCCATGCCGGATACCCGCAGGGCGGTCATCACCGACGGACTGCCGAGCCAGCTGCCCGACGTCGACCCGTCGGAGACGGCCGAGTGGCTCGAGTCCTTCGACGCGGTCGTCAACGCGGCCGGCCCGGCGCGGGCCCGGTTCCTGATGCTGAAGATGCTCGAACGCGCGCGCGAACGGCAGGTCGGCGTCCCCGCACTGACCTCGACCGACTTCGTCAACACCATCCCGGCCGGTGCCGAGCCCTGGTTCCCCGGCGACGAGCACATCGAGCGCCGCATCCGGGCGTACATCCGCTGGAACGCCGCGATCCTGGTGTCCCGGGCGAACCGGCCGAGCATCGGGGTCGGCGGCCACATCGCGACCTATGCCAGCAGTGCGAGCCTGTACGAGGTCGGCTTCAACCATTTCTTCCAGGGCAAGGCCAACGGCGCCTCGGGCGACCAGGTGTACGTGCAGGGTCACGGGTCGCCGGGCATCTACGCCCGCGCCTACCTGGAGGGCCGGCTGAGCTCCGACCAGCTCGACGCCTTCCGGCAGGAGAGCAAGCCCGGCGGTCTGCCGAGCTACCCGCACCCGCGCCTGATGCCGGACTTCTGGGAGTTCCCGACGGTGTCGATGGGCCTCGGACCGATCAACGCCATCTACCAGGCTCGGTTCAACCGATACCTGCATGCCCGGCACATCAAGGACACCAGCGCCTCGCACGTCTGGGCGTTCCTCGGCGACGGCGAGATGGACGAGCCGGAGTCGCTCGGTGCCATCGGCGTCGCCGCCCGCGAGGAACTCGACAACCTGACCTTCGTGGTGAACTGCAACCTGCAGCGCCTGGATGGTCCGGTACGGGGCAACGGCAAGATCATCCAGGAGCTGGAGTCCTATTTCCGGGGGGCCGGCTGGAACGTCATCAAGGTGGTCTGGGGCCGCGACTGGGACCCGTTGCTCGCCGCGGACCGGGACGGCGTGCTGGTCAACCGCATGAACACCACGCCTGACGGCCAGTTCCAGACCTACACGGTGTCGGGCGGTGACTTCATCCGCGAGGACTTCTTCGGCTCCGACCACCGGCTCCGGGCGATGGTCGACCACCTCACCGACGAGCAGATCACCCGGCTGTCCCGTGGTGGCCACGACTACGTGAAGCTGTACGCGGCCTTCGCGGCGGCGCGGGCGCACGTCGGCCAGCCGACGGTGATCCTCACCCACACCATCAAGGGCTGGACGCTGGGCAAGGACTTCGAGGCCCGCAACGCCACCCACCAGATGAAGAAGCTCACAAAGGCCGAGCTCAAGGACTTTCGCGACCGGCTGTACCTGCCGATCAGCGACGCCGAGCTCGAGGGGGACCTGCCTCCCTATTACCACCCCGGCGAGGAGAGCGAGGAGATCGCCTACCTCCGCGAGCGTCGGGCCCTGCTCGGCGGCCCGCTCCCCCATCGGGTGGTCCGGGCCAAGCCGCTGCCGCTGCCGCCCCGCGACGACCGGGCCTACACCTCGCTGGCCGCCGGCTCCGGCAAGCAACAGGTCGCGACGACCATGGCGGCCGTACGCCTGATCAAGGACCTGATGAAGGACAAGGGCATCGGCGCCCGCTTCGTGCCGGTGATCCCCGACGAGGCGCGCACCTTCGGCATGGACGCGATGTTCCCGACCGCGAAGATCTACAGCCCGCACGGGCAGCGGTACGACGCGGTGGACCGCGATCTGCTGCTCGCCTACACCGAGTCGCAGTCCGGCCAGATCCTGCACGAAGGCATCAGCGAAGCCGGGTCGATGGCGTCCACGATCGCCGCGGGCACGTCGTACGCGACCCACGGCGAGCCGATGATCCCGGTCTTCACCTTCTACTCCATGTTCGGTTTCCAGCGGGTCGGCGACCAGATCTGGGGCTTCGCCGACCAGCTCGGGCGAGGGTTCCTGCTCGGCGCCACCGCCGGGCGTACCACCCTGAACGGCGAGGGCCTGCAGCACCAGGACGGGCAGTCACCGCTGCTCGCGGCCGTGAACCCGGCCTGCGTGGTCTACGACCCGGCGTTCGCGTTCGAGGTCGCGGCGATCGTGCACGACGGGCTGCGGCGGATGTACGGGCCGGACAGCGAGGACGTCTTCTACTACCTCACCGTCTACAACGAGCCCGTGCGCCAGCCGGCCGCCCCCGAGGGCCTCGACGAGCAGGCGTTGCTGCGCGGCCTCTACCGCTATCAGGCCTCACCGCTCGAGCGGGCGCCGCGCGCGCAGATCCTCGCCAGCGGCACCGGGATGTACGCCGCACTGCGCGCCGCCGAGATCCTGGCGCACGACTGGGGCGTGGCCGCGGACGTGTGGTCGGCGACGTCGTGGAGCGAGCTGCGCCGCGACGCCATGGCCTGCGACGAGGAGGCGCTGCTGCACCCGGATGCGCCGCGGGGCACCCCCTGGCTCGTCGAGGCGCTCGACGGCGCTCGCGGCCCGGTCGTCGCGGTCAGCGACTTCATGCGGGCGGTGCCGGACCAGATCGCACCGTGGGTACGGGCCGACTGGTCCTCGCTCGGCACCGACGGCTTCGGCCGCTCGGACACCCGCGCCGCACTGCGCCGGCACTTCCACGTGGACGGTCCGTCGGTCGCGGTGGCCGTGCTGGCGGCGCTGGCCCGCCGGGGCGAGGTCAAGCCGAAGGCCGTGGCGGAGGCGGCAGCCCGTTACCGGCTCGACGACGACACCGCCAGCGACGCCGGCTCGGCCACCGAGGGCGGAGCGGCCTGACGCCGCGAGTCGCTGCGCGCCCGGGCACGGCCCGCACCGGCCCGGGGCGAGGCCCGCACCAGCCGGCATCCTCGCGTGGGCCCGCGCCGCCCTTCGGCCCACGTACCCCCAGGGAACTCACCGCTGCCGGGAGGTCCAGGCCAGCAGGTCGTCGACGCTCCGAGTGTTGACGACATCGACCGGTCGGACCCCGCAGGCAGCCGCCCGTGCACATCCGTACGGCTGCCAGTCCAGTTGTCCGGGCGCGTGCGCGTCGGTGTCGATGCTGACGGCGCAGCCGGCTTCGAGCGCGAGCCGCAGCAGCCGTTTGGGGGGGTCCAGGCGCTCGGGCCTGCTGTTGACCTCGACCGCCACACCGAATCGTGCGCAGGCGGCGAACACGATCTCGTGGTCGAACTCGCTCTCCGGCCGGTTCTTGCCGCTCACCATCCGACCGGTGCAGTGCCCGAGCACGTCGGTATGCGGGTTGGCCACCGCGGCGACCAGTCGGCGGGTCATGGCCGCCCGCTCCATGCGCAGCTTCGAGTGCACGCTTGCCACCACCACGTCGAGCTCGGCGAGCAGGGCCTCGTCCTGGTCGAGGCTGCCGTCGTCCAGGATGTCCACCTCGATGCCGGTGAGAATGCGGAAGGGTGCGAGCTCCTCGTTGAGCCCGGCAACGACGCGCAGCTGCTCCCGCAGCCGCTCCGCGGTCAAGCCGTTGGCGACGGTGAGGCGTGGCGAGTGGTCGGTCAGCGCGACGTACGCATGGCCGAGATCCCGTGCGGCGCGGGCCATCACGGCGATCGGTGACCCGCCGTCTGACCAGTCGGAGTGGGTGTGCAGGTCGCCGCGCAGCGCCGCCCGCAGGGCCTCACCGCCTTCGGCCACCGGCGTGCCTGCAGTGGCCTCGAGGCGCCGCAGGTAGACGGCTGTCTCACCCCCGAGGGCATCGGTCACCACCTGGGCGGTGACCTTGCCGATCCCCTCGAGATCGGTGAGCGTGCCGCTGCTGCTCAGTGCCGCGAGGTCGTCGCGCTCGCGCAGCACGTCGGCCGCCCGGCGGAAGGCGCGGACCCGGTAGGTCGGCTCGTGCGCCCGCTCGAGCAGGTAGGCGATCCGCTCGAGCTGCGCGACCGGGGTGAGCACCGCGCTCAGCCGGACCGCCGCCACCAGCCACGCCGAGGCTCCGCGGCCCTCCCAGGCGTCGGCCGCGGCTTGGCCGCAACATCAGGAGGGGGTACGGCCGCGGGCTCGGCGGAGATGTCTGCGCTGCCCGTCGCTGCGCCGGCCACGGTGTCCGCCTCGGCGTCGTCCAGGTCATCCCACCTTGATGCGCCCGACTCGCCGGGGTCGACACCGCCCCGCCCGCCCTCCTCCGGGTCGGCGATGGCCGACCCCGGTGCAGCCAACCCGGCCGGCTCCGGTGGGACGGCGTCGAACCAGGTCGGCGGCTCCTCGTCGAACGTCGACGACTCCGTGCCTTCTGCCCCCAGCTCCTGCAGGACGACGTGCAGATCCGTGGGGGCCTCGAGGTCGACGTCCGCCGACGGGGTGCCGGTGGCCCCGTGGCCGAGGTCCGGCGCCGCCGCTGCGCCGGGCATCCGGCCACCCAGTCGCGCCAGCACGCCCTCGAAGCGGAGCCGGCTCGGGCCCGGCGGCATGACCGCAAGCGCCGCGGCGAGTCGCTCCGCCCGGTCGTCGATCTGCATGCCGCGCATGGTCGCACGGCCTGTGGACAGTCCGCACCGACGTCGGCCTGAACCCGTCAGGGTGGGAGCCATGCCAGTCCCGCCCGTCCCGCACCGGCCCGCCCGGCAACGACCGAGGCTGCCGATCGAGCGGGCACTCGAGCTGGCACCGGCGCCGGCGCCCCCACCGGCCGGCCCGGGCTGGCTGAGCGGGCTGCTGCCAGCCACGAGCATGCTGCCCGTGGTCGCCCTCGGCGCGACCGGCCATGCCCACGGCACGGCCCTGCTGCTGGCGCTCCTGGTCATCCCCGCCGTCGGCGGCACGGTCGCGATGCACGTCACCCAGCGTCGCCGGGCCCGACGGGACTCGCGCCATGCCCGTGACCGGTGGTCGGCGCACCTCGCCGGCCGGGTCTCCGAAGCAGCCTCCGCGGCCGCCGAGCAGCGCCTGGCGCTCGACCGGCTGCACCCCGTCGACCTGCTCGCGGCGGTAGGTGGCGGGTGCGCATTCGAGCGGCGGCCGACCGACGACGATGCCCTGGTCGTCGTCATCGGGGCGGGCGAGGTCCCGGCGCGGCGACCCCTTGTGCGCACCCGCGCCGGCCCGCTCGACGAGGTGGCCGCTGACTTGGACGCCGCGGCGGAGGCGGCGGTCGCCGGGGCGACCAGCCTCGCGGGAGCGCCGGTCTGCGTCGGCCTGCGGGCCGCCCGGGTGCTCGCGGTCGTCGGTACGGAGGCCGAGACCACACCGGTGCTCACCCGCGTCCTCGGCGAGCTCGCGGCCCTGCACGCGCCCGGGGAGCTTGCGCTGGGTGGCCGCGGGCTGCCCTGGGCGGCATCGCTCCCCCACGGCCGCGGCGGCCCCGGGTTCGATGCCGACCGCGGCGAACTGGCGGGGTGGCTGGCGGGGTCCGCGGACACCCCGATGCGGGTCGCCGTGCTGAGCACGTACGGCCCGGGCGACGATCCGGCGCTCGACGCAGCGCTCGCCGGAGTCGAGACGGTGGCCGTCGTCGGCGTGCGACAACCCGCTGACGTACCGGCGTGCGCGGGCGCCGTGCTCGATGTCGCGAGCCGGATCCTGCGGGTCGGCAGCGAAACCCGACGGCTGGAGCTGGTCGAGCGGCTCGATCCGGCGGCGGCCAGCCAGCTGTCGGCCGCGATCGCGGCTCGGGCTCCCGCCTCGACGAGCACGACGCCGACACTGGCCGAGTTGCTGACCCAACCTCGGGTCCGGGAGCTGACCGTGCCTATCGGGCTCGACCTCGGCGGCGCGCCGGTCGAACTCGGCCTGGCCGAGGCGGCGGCCGGTGGGGACGGGCCGCACGGGCTGCTGGTCGGCGCCACCGGCAGCGGCAAGTCCGTGCTCCTGCGCACGATCGTCGCGGGCCTGGTCGCGCGGCACAGCCCCGACGAGCTCACGTTGCTCCTGGTCGACTACAAGGGTGGCGCCGCCTTCGCCGACCTGGCCGAGCTCCCGCACGTCGGCGGCCTGGTCACCAACCTCGACGAGGAGCCCGGGCTGCTGCGCCGGGTGTCGCTGGCGCTCGGCGCCGAGCTCGACCGGCGGCAGCGCCTCCTGCGCTCGGCCGGAGCCGAGTCACGACGGAGCTACGACGGGCGGCTGCCGACGCTGCTCGTCGCCGTCGACGAGGCGGGCGAGCTGCTGGCGGCCGACCCCGAGCTGGCGGACGTCTTCGCTCGCATCGGGCGGCTGGGCCGGTCCCTCGGCGTCCATCTCCTGTTCGCCACGCAACACTGGGATGCCGGCCGTCTGCACACCCTGGACGCACACCTCCGTTACCGGCTGTGCCTGCGGACCTTCACGGCCGAGGACAGCCGGGCCGTGCTCGGCAACGACGCGGCGCTGCGGCTGCCGGCCCGGTCCGGCGCGGCGTGGGTCGCGGTCGACGGCAAGCAGCGACGGGTCGACGTCCTGCCCCCGCCGGCCGACCCCCGCGCGCTGGTGCGCCCCTGCGCGAGCAGCGCCGACCCGGTCTGGCTCCCCCCACTCCCGGCCAACCTGCCGTGGCCGGGCGACGGGTCCCTCGGGCGACTCGACCGGCCCGAGCGGCGCGCCCAGCCGCGCCTCCGGCTGGATCTGGACGGACCTGGCGGCCACGTCGCGGTCGCGGGCGGCCCCCGCAGCGGCGTGACCACGACCTTGCGCGCGATCGTGTACGCGGCCTGCGCGACGCAGGGGCCGGCCGACCTGCATGTGCACGTGCTCGACCTCGCCGGCGGCCTGTCCGACCTCGGCGACCTACCCCAGGTCGGCACCGTGGCGGCGTTGCACGAGGCCGGGCTGGTCCGCGCCGTCGTCTCGGCGGTACGGGGTGAGCTGACCCACCGCGCCGCTGACGGCGTCTGCGGTCCGCGCGTGCTGCTCGTCGTCGACGGCGCCGGCCTGCTGCGCAGCGACGACGGGCTGCTCGAAGAGGCGCTCGCGGACATCGGTGCCCGCGGCCTCGCGCACGACGTACACCTCGTCCTCGGCGTGCGCCGCTGGTCGGAGCTGCGGGGCGGGCTGCTGGACGCGGCGGGGACCCGCCTCGAGCTGCGTCTCGGCGACCCCAGCGAGAGCCTCGCCGGACGGGCCGCCGCGGCGCGGGTGCCGAGGGAGACACCCGGCCGCGGGCTGCTGCCGGACGGCACGCTGCTGCAGGTGGCGTTCCCCGACGCGTCCGCCCTGCCGGCCCGGGCCGGCCGGGTGGCGCCCGTCGTGCTGCTGCCGACCCGCGTGTCGCAGCCGGTGGTGGACGGTGACGGGGCCTTTCTGATCGGCCTTGGCGGCCCGGCTGCCACACCCGTCGGCCTCGACGTGCTGGCCCCCGGGCGCCATCTGGTCATCGCCGGCGACGCGGGCAGCGGCCGGACGACCGTGCTGCGCCGGCTCGTGCGGCACCTCGCGGCCGGGAGAGGCCAGGTCGAGGTCCATGTCCTCGATCCCCGCCGGACCCTCATCGACGTGGCGGACCTGGCCACCACGTGGTCGCACGCCGCCGAGACCGCGGCCGACGTCCTGGACGCCGTCGTCGCGACCCTGCGGCGCCGGTTGCCAGACCCGCGTGCCGGTCCGGCCGAACTCGACCGACGCACCCTCCCGGCAGGGCCGGTACAGGTCGTCGTCCTGGACGACGTCGACCTTCTCGATGGTGGCCCGCTGGGCGTAGGGCCGCTGGCGCCAGCCATGACAGCACTCGCCGGCCTGCTTCCGTACGCACCCGAGGTCGGCTTGCATGTGGTGCTGGTCCGGCCGGCCGCGGCCCGCGGACTCGATCCGCTGGCGCAGCGGCTGCGGGCATCCGCACCGTGGACGCTGGCGCTGCCAGGCGAGCACCTGGCGGGGCCGGCCGCCGGTCGCGGGGCCCCGACCCTCGTCGGCCGGGGCCTGCTCGTCCACGGCAGCGGCCCAGCGCTCGCGGTGCAGTGCTTCCTCGATGCGACCATGCTCGCTGATACACAGCCGCAACGCCCGGCCTAACCAGCTGGAGGCGGCGGTGACCGCCCCTTCCACAACCGGGCATTTTGGGCTGAGATACGGACCATCCATCACATCCGGAGGTTCCCGTGCTCTCATCCCGTTCCCGCCGCCGCGGGCCGCTCGCGGCGCTGGTCGCCACAGCCCTCGGCTTCGCCACCGCGGCCTCGTTCGGTGCCGCCGGCGCGGGCGCCGCGGTCGCTGCGACCGTGTTCCCCGCCGTCGTACCCGACTCCGTCGGTCATGTCGACCTGAACCACGTGTTCACCGCACCACCGACGACCGCGCAGTGCGAGGCTGCCATCGGCATCGCCTGCTACTCACCGCTGCAGTACCAGCAGGCCTACGACATGAAGCCGCTGTACGCCGACGGGCTCACCGGCGCCGGCCACACGATCGCCGTGGTCGACTCGTTCGGCTCGCCGACCATCGCCCGCGACCTGCGTCAGTTCGACGCCGACTTCGGCCTGCCCGACCCGAACCTGTCCGTGCTCCAGGTGTCAGGCGCCGTGCCGGCCTACAAGGCCAATGCGCTCCGGGAGGGCTGGGCCTTCGAGACCACCCTGGACGTCGAGTACGCGCACGCGATGGCCCCAGGAGCGAACATCCTGCTCGTGGAGACCCCGGTCGCGGAGACCGAGGGCGCCACGGGCCTCCCCGAGATGATGGATGCCGAGCTCTACGTCGTGCAGCATCACCTGGCCGACGTGATCTCGCAGAGCTTCGGTGCGTCCGAGCCGACCTTCGCCAGCCCGAAGGACATCCTCCGGCTGCGGTACGCATTCACCGCGGCGGCCGCGCACGGTGTGACCGTGCTCGCCAGCTCGGGCGACGACGGTGTCACCGACTCCGAGCTCACCGGCGACGGGCTCTACCCGTACCGGATCAACTCCTGGCCCTCCTCCGACCCGTTGGTCACGTCCGTGGGCGGCACCATGTTGTCGCTGAACGCCGCGGGCAACCGGACCAAGCCCGACCGGGTGTGGAACGACGGTTACGGCGCGGGCGGCGGCGGCGTCTCCAGCGTGTTTGCGCGGCCGGGATACCAGGACGGCGTAGCCAGCGTCGTCGGCGCGCAGCGCGGCACCCCCGACGTGAGCCTGTCGGCGGCCGTGAACGGCGCAGCGCTGGTCTACCTGAGCTTCCGGGGGCTGCCGGCCGGCTACTACCTGGTCGGCGGCACGAGCGAGGCATCGCCGCTGTTTGCGGGGATCGTGGCGGTAGCCGCCCAGCGGGCGGGCCACGGTCTCGGGCAGGTCAATCCGGCGCTCTACGGCCTCGGTTACGGCTCCGGCCTGGTGGACATCACCAAGGGCAACAACTCCTTTGCCGGCGTGACCGGCTACAAGGCGGTGCCGGGTTACGACCTGGCGAGCGGCCTGGGCACGGTGGACGGCGCGAAGCTGGTTGCCTCGCTGGCCGGCAGCTAGGCCGCCGCGGGTCACCGCTCGAGTCCTGAGTGGCGGGTCCGCGCCCACGCGCGGGCCCGCCACCAGGGCGGCTCTGGGCCCAGCGGGCCCGGCACCCCGGGCGGGCTGCGGCGGACGGCGGATAGCCTCCGGACGTGACCCCGCCCCTGTCGCCGGCCACCGGCGCCCCCGGCGACGTGGCGGGTGCCGAGCGCCGGCGGCTCGCCGAGACGCGCGACGGCCGGGCCGACTGGGAGCGGTTCGGGCCCTGGCTCGCCGAACGCGCCTGGGGCACCGTCCGCGAGGACTATTCGGCGGACGGTGACGCCTGGCGCTACCTGCCGTACGAGGAGGCAGGGCGGACCACGTACCGCTGGAACGAGGACGGGCTGGCCGGCATCTGCGACCCCCAGCAGTACGTCTGCTTCGCCCTCAGCTTCTGGAACGGCCGCGACGACCACCTCAAGGAGCGGATCTTCGGGCTCACCGGCGAGCAGGGCAACCACGGCGAGGACGCCAAGGAGCAGTGGTGGTACCTCGACGCGACCCCCACCGCCAGCTGGCTGCGTTGGCGCTACCACTACCCCCAGCAGGCCTTCCCGTACGACGACCTGCGCGCGACGAACGCGGCGCGTGACCGCTCCCAGCCCGAGTACGAGCTGGCTGACACCGGCGTGCTGGACCGGGGCTGCTGGCAGCTGGACCTGGCGGTGGCCAAGGCCACCCCCGACGACCTCGTACTGCGACTGACCGCGACCAACCACGGCCCGGCCACCGACACGCTGCACGTGCTCCCGACGCTGTGGTTGCGCAACACCTGGAGCTGGCGGCCCGGCTCGACCAAGCCCACACTGACCGCCACCGACGGCGCACTGGTGGCGCGCCACAAGGCCGTCGGTGCGGTGACGCTCCGCTCCGAGCAGGATTCCACCCCGCTGGTGTGCGAGAACGAGACCGACCTGCGCGGCCGGTACGGCGTGGAGGGCCCGGCGTACCCCAAGAACGGCATCGGCGCGCACGTCGTGCACGGCAGCGACACGGTCGCGCCCGACGGCGTGGGGACCAAGGGAGCGCTCCACCACGTGCTCACGATCGAGCCGGGCGAGACCGCGTCGATCACGCTCCACCTCGGCGCCGGCGCGACCGTCGATGCTGATGCGGTCCTCGCCCGGCGGGAGGCCGAGGCGGACGACTTCCACGCCTCGCTGCTGCCGCCCGGGGTCGAGCCCGGGTCGCCCCGCGCGGCGATAGCGCGCCAGGCGCTGGCCGGGCTGATCTGGGGCCAGTGCTTCTACCACTACAACGTGCGCGAGTGGCTCGACGGCGACCCGGGTCAGCCGACGCCCCCGGCGGAGCGCCTGCGCGGCCGCAACGCCGGCTGGTGGCACCTCGACAACCGCGAGGTCATCTCGATGCCCGATCCGTGGGAGTACCCCTGGTACGCCGCCTGGGACCTCGCCTTCCACACCGTGGCGCTCGCCCATGCCGACCCGGACCTGGCCAAGGCGCAGCTGCTGCTGCTGTGCCGGGAGTGGTACATGGCCCCGAGCGGCCAGCTACCCGCGTACGAGTGGGACTTCTCGGACGTCAACCCGCCCGTCCATGCCTGGGCCGCGCTGGAGGTCTTCCGCATCTCGGGCGGCACCGATGTCGCGTTCCTCGAGCGGATCTTCCACAAGCTGCTGATCAACCACACCTGGTGGACCAACCGCGAGGACCGCGACGGCAACAACGTCTTCGAGGGCGGCTTCCTCGGCCTCGACAACGTCGGCGCCTTCGACCGCAGCCACCTGCCGCCGGGCGCCGGGCAGCTCGAGCAGGCGGACGCGACCGCGTGGATGGCGGCGTACACGCTCGACCTGCTGGACCTAGCCCTGACGCTGGCGGTGCACGAGCGCACGTACGAGGACGTGGCCACGAAGTTCTTCGAGCACTTCACCTACATCGCCCGGGCGATGGACCGGCTCTGGGACGAGCAGGACGGCTTCTTCTACGACGTGCTCGAGGCGCCGGACGGAACCCGGACGCCGGTACGGGTCCGCTCGGTCGCCGGCCTGGTCTCGCTGTGCGCCGTGCGGGTGCTGCCGGCGGCCGCGCTGGAGCGGCTACCGGAGTTCGCGGCCCGTTTCCGGTGGTTCGTCGACCACCACACGCAGGGGCTCGAGTCCGTGGTGGCGGGCCCTGACGGGGACTGGCTGCTGACGGCCGTGCCGCGCGACCGCCGCCGGCGGCTGCTCGGCGCGGTGCTGGACGAGGAGGAGTTCCTCTCCCCGCACGGCCTGCGCTCGCTGTCGAAGTGGCACCAGACGGAGCCGTACAGCCTCCAGATCGGCAGCAGCTGGACGGCGCCGGTGGACTACGAGCCCGGCGAGTCCACGACCGCACTGTTCGGCGGCAACTCGAACTGGCGCGGGCCGGTGTGGTTCCCGCTCAATGCGCTGGTGGTCACCGCGCTGCGCCGGGTCGCCGGGTTCTACGGGGACGAGGTCACGGTGCCGATGCCCGCCGTCGGCGGCGAGGACCTCACGCTGGCCGTCGTCGCCGACCAGCTGGCGGAGCGCCTGGTGTCGCTTTTCCTGCCCGGCGAGGGAGGACAGCCCCCCGCGGCCGCTCCTCGCGACGACTGGCCCGCCGGCGCGTTGCTGTTCCACGAGTACTTCCATGGCGACACCGGTGCGGGCCTGGGCGCCAGCCACCAGACCGGCTGGACCTCGCTCGTCGCAGACCTCGTGCTGCGCCCCGGCGGCTGAGCCTCACCCGCAGCGGCTCACAGCCGCCAGGTACGACCGGCGGCGACGTCGGCCGCGACCACCGCCGCCAGCCGGGCACCCGGCGCGGTCCCCACGAGGACGACACCCAGCTCCCGGTCGCGCAGGAGCGACGCCGCCGAGAGGTTCTCCGAACCCGCGAACGCCCGCGCCGCAGGTGTTCCCGGGTCGACCACCAGGATCTTGGCGTGGATGTAGAGCGGCCGCTCGCCCTGGTAGTAGGAGACGTGGCCGCCCGCCCGCACCAGGGCGTCGAAGCCCGCGGCCCAGTCCTTCTGGTACGTCATCGCGACCTGGACCTGCACGCCCCGGCGGGCGGCCCGAACCAGCGCGGCCAGCATCGGCTTGTCCGACAGCTCCTCCGACTCCAGCCACACGCTCGTACGGGCTTCGTCGACGAGCGCCACCAGGTCGGCCGCGGACTGGCCCGGAGACCAGACCAGGTCGTCGGCCGCCGGGGTCCCGACCGCGGCGCCGCGCAGGTCAGCGGCGAAGACCTGCTCCACGGCGGCGACGTCGGCAGGTGACCGGTCGAGGACGGCCACATCGCGAGTCGTCGGGTAGTAACGGCTGGCGAGATTCAGCGACATGACCACGACTGCCCGCCCGTCGATGACGAAGGCCTTCTCGTGGGTGGCCGCATAGCGGTTCGACGCCCACGTCACGTGCACCCCCTGCGCCCGCAGGAAGGTGTACGCGGGCAGGTTGGCGCGACGCTCGAGCCGCTGGTCGAGCAGGACGCGGACCCGCACCCCGCGCGCCGCGGCGGCGGCGAGCGCCTGCTCGGCGGCCGGGTCGACCAGCTCGTACATGGTCATGTCGAGCGTGGAGCGGGCCGCAGCGAGCCAACCGTAGAGCGCCTGGTAGCCGTCGTCGGGCTCGACCAGCACCACGTCGGCCGCCGCCGTCGGGAGGGTGGGCAGCCGGGCGACGAGGCGCTGCCCGCAGCCCGCAGCCAGGAGCAGCAGCAGGCACAGGAGCGGGGCAGCACGTCGGGGCACGAGACAGACGATGGCCCACGACGCCCGCCCCCAGCGGGCAGTACACCAATCTGTGGGCAACCGCTCGAGGTGCACAGGCGCGGCGCCGGCGCATAGCCTCATCCACCGTGACCGCCTGGCAGCAGCGCCCGCCCTGCCGAGCCACCCCGTGACGCTGGAGCCGCGCACCGCGCGGCTGCTGCTCGCCCGCCTCGCCCGTACCCAGATCCAGGGCCGGGCGCCCTCGGTCCTGGCCGGGGTCGTGCGCAAGGGCGCACTGGCCTGGAGCGCCGGCCGCGGCGACGTGGTCGGGCCGCCGCAGGACGTCCAGTACCGCATCGGCTCGATCACCAAGACCTTCGCCGCCGTCCTCGTGCTGCGGCTGCGCGACGCCGGCCGACTCCGCCTGGGCGAGCCGGTCGAGACCTACCTGCCCGGCTGCGGGCTGGGGCCGGCGACGGTCGCGCAGCTCCTCGCCCACACCGCCGGCCTGCGCTCCGAGACGGCCGGACCGTGGTGGGAGCGGACCGCGGGAGCGGACTACGCCGCGCTGGAGCGCACGACCCTGCGGGCCGGGGGCGCACGCGTCGACGAGCCCAGCCGTACCTTCCACTACTCCAACACCGGGTACGGCCTACTGGGCGAGATCGCGGCCCGGCTGCACGGCGCGCCCTGGCCGGCGGTGCTGCAGCGGGAGATCCTCGACCCCCTCGGCATGACCCGGACCACCATGCGACCGCAAAGCCCTGCGGCACAGGGCTTCGCGGTGCATCCCTGGGCCGACGTGCTGCTGCCCGAGCCCGAGCACGACCACGGCGCGATGGCCCCGGCCGGTCAGCTCTGGTCGACCCTCACCGACCTGGCGCGCTGGTGCACCGTGCTGGCGGGCGGCAGCGACCTGCTGTCCACCGCGACGCTGGCGGAGATGACGGCGCCCCAGGGGCTCGGGGACGTCCGCGAGGGCGGCTGGGAGTCCGCGTACGGGCTGGGACTGCAGCTGTGGAACGCGGGCGGGGAGCGGACCCACGGCCACAGCGGGTCGATGCCCGGGTTCCTGGCGCTGGTCCGCACCGTCGTCGGCGGCGACGGCGTCGTCCTGCTGGCCAACGCCACGTCCGGCGTCGACATCGGTCCGACCAGCACCGACCTGCTCCGCATCGTCGCGGAGAACGACCCGCTGTTGCCGGAGCCGTGGCGGCCGACGCCGGTCGCGGCCGCCCTGCTGCCACTGCTGGGGGTCTGGTACTGGGGTCCGACGCCACTTGCCCTGACCGCGACCGGCGGCGGTGACCTCGAGATCGTGGCGGTCGGCCGCGGCGGCCGGCTCACCCGCCTCGTCGCAGCGGGGGCGGACCGCTGGCGGGCGCTCGACGGCTACTACACCGGCGAGACACTGGTCGTCGCGCGCGCCGCCGACGGCACGGTCCGCCACCTCGACATCGGGTCGTTCGTGCTGACGCGCCAGCCCTACGAGCCGGGCGTCGGGGTGCCCGGCGGCGACATCCCGTGGGAGGTGTGAGCGACCGGCAGCTCCGAGCGCAGCACCGACCGGTAGGCGGGGTCGTGGAAGAGCTTCGCGGTCAGCGTCTGCCGCGAGCGCACCAGACCCCAGCCGGCGCAGGCGGTGAGCGCACCCGCGAGCGGCCCGACCACGTACGCGGCAAAGGCGTGCCAGGTGGGCAGCAGCAGCGCCGGCCCGAGCGAACGCGCGGGGTTGAGCGAGGTGCCGGTGTACGGGCCGACGCCCCAGACCAGCGACGCGACCAGCACGACGTTGGCGAGCGGGGTGAACCTCGTCGTGCGCGGCGAGGAGACGAAGGTGAAGATCATGCCGACCAGCAGGGTGGTCATCCCGGCCTCGACCAACGCCGCCTGCCACGCGGTCAGGCCGTGGCCGGGCATCGTCGCGCCGAGCCGGAGCGCCCGCGCCACGTGCCCCCAGACCAGCTCCACCACCGCCACCCCGGCGACGGCGCCGGCGCACTGCGCCGCCACGTAGCCCAGCAGGTCACCCCGCGACAGGTGCCGCTGGACGAAGAATCCCAGCGACACCGCGGGGTTCAGGTGCGCCCCCGACCGGCGGCCGATCGGCGAGAGCGCGACCAGCGAGCCACTCCCGGCGAAAAGGAGACCGGTCAGCAGCAGCCGCACGGCGTGCGGCAGCGGCGGGTGTCGCGGACCGAAGTCGAGACAGATCGCGGAGACCCCGCCGAACAGCAGCAGGGCTGTGCCGAGGACCTCTGCTCCCCACTCCGCCCAGTGCCAGCCGTGGTGGACGTCGGTGCGCGGCGACATGCGGGCCGCGGTACGGGCGCCGCCGGCCGCCTCGGCGGACCGGCTCACCCCCTCACGCCTGGAGGTCGACGACGACCTTCACGTCGTCCTGGCCCTTCTCGAACGCCTCGGTCCACCGCTCCATCGGCACCTTCTTGGTGACCAACTGGTGCAGCCAGGGCAGATCGGCCGACGCCAGCGCCTCGTTCGCCTGCTCGTAGTGCCGGCGCGCCTCGTTGATCGAGCCGACGAGGACCTGGTTGGCCAGCACCATCTGCTTGTTCAGCGAGGACATCGGCACCGGCATGTCGTCGGTCGAGCTGTTGATGCCGCACATCCCGATCACGCCGTTGTTGTTCAGGCCGCGGATGCAGTCGAACAGGAGCGCGCCCGAGCCAGTGCCCTCGACCACGACGTCGGGCTGGAAGCCGAGCCCCTGCACGCCGTCGTGGTGGTAGTGCGCCCCCAGCTCCTGCACCAGCTGCGGCTTGATGCCGTCTGCGGCGACGTCCAGCACGTGCACCTCGAGGCCCTTCTGCACCCCGAGCATGGCCGCGAGCAGCCCGATCGGGCCCGCACCGGTGACCAGCGCCCTCTTCGGCGCGTACGAGGCCCGGTGTCCGATGCGCTCGATCTGCTCCCAGACCTTGGCGACCACCGCGGTCGGCTCGATGAGGATGGCGGCGTCGCCCAACCGGGGATCGGCCTTGATCGCGTACTCCGGCTCGACCCGGAAGACCGACGAGCCGTAACCGTGGCGCTGCTTGATCCCGCGCTCGGTGTACTGGCCGTTGGAGCACATGTCCCACTCGAGGTTGGCGCACCACGGGCACGGCACCGGGTCGGGTCGCCGGACGATGCCGACCACCAGGTCGCCGGCTGCGAACCCGCTCCCGTCCGGGGCCGAGCGCACCCGGCCGAGGGACTCGTGGCCGAGGATGAGCAGGTCGTCCCCGTCTGGGACCCACCCGTAAGCCTCGTGCGTGATCTCGACATCGGTGCCGCAGACACCCATCAGCAGCCCGTCGAGGACCAGGGAGCCCTCGGTCTCGGGCGGGTCGGAGCGTTCGGTGACGGTCGCGGTCGAAGGTTTGCCGGGTACGACGGTGACGGCGCGCATGCCACAACCTCTCAGATGCGGGCCCGAAGGGGCCGCCCGGGGTCAGACTGGGCGCGTGGCCGGCGCGAACGATCGGGGCGCCGCCCGGGCCCTGGCAGCGGCAGCCGTCGCCGACGGCGCCCCGACGCGGTGGTTCGAGCAGCTCTACGCGGGTGCGGCACGCGGCGAGCACCCGGTGCCCTGGGCGGACCTCGCGCCGAACCCGTACCTGCTGTCGTGGCCCGGTCGCGACCCCGCCGCGATGCGACGCACCCTCGTGGTCGGATGCGGGTACGGCGACGACGCCGAGTGGCTGGCGGCCCGCGGGCACGCCGTGACGGCCTTCGACATCGCCCCGAGCGCCGTGCAGCACTGCCGCGAGCGTTTCCCCGCCAGCGAGGTCGACTACGTCGTGGCCGACCTGCTCGACCCGCCGACGTGGCCCTCCTACGACCTGGTCGTGGAGATCTACACGCTCCAGGTGCTGCCGCCGGGCAGCCCGGAGCGTCGGCGCGCGGTGACCACCCTCGCGGCGCTGACCGGCGGCACGCTGCTGGTCATCTGCCGGCTGCGCGAGCCCGACGAGGACGTGGGGCAGATGCCGTGGCCGCTGACCCGCGCTGACCTGGCGCCATTGGACCGGCTCGTCGGTCCCGGCTCGGCGGACGTCGTGGTGGAGCGCGACGGGGAGCGGGAGGTACGCCGATTGCGCGTCGCCTACTCGCGCTGACAGACCTTCCCACAGGCAACTGCCAGCCGACTGGCAGGTCCGCTTCACGCTCCGCTCAGGGCCGCCCGGCACAGTCAGTGCTGCGCGGTGCTGGTCCCCCCGACCGGCACCGCGACCAACAAACCGAAGCGCCGCGCAGGACGGACGAGAGGGACGACGGTGGCGTCAGCACTGCGGCGGGCACGTCGCCGGCCCCGGGTGGTGATCCCGGTGGCCCTGGCGATCGTCGTGGCCGCCGGCGCCGGCGCCTGGGCGGCGACGCGCAGCTCGGCGTCGGGCAGCACCGGCCTGACCACGACCACCTCCCTGGTGGCGGCGGCCACCGGCACCATCGCCCAGACCCACTCCGCCTCCGGGACCATCGCCAACACGACGACCTCGGACCTCTCGTTCGACACCACCGGCACGGTCACCGCCGTCGCGGTGAAGGTCGGCTCGACCGTCCGCAAGGGCCAGGTGCTGGCGACGGTCGACTCGACCGCGCTGGCCAGCGCGGTCGCCCAGGCCAGCTCGACGGTCGCCGCCATGCAGGCGACGGTGGACAGCGACGAGAGCGACGGCGCCAGCAGCGCGCAGCTCGCGGCCGACCAGGCGGCGCTCGCCTCCGACCAGAGCCAGCTCGCCGAGGCCAAGGCATCGCTCGCGGACGCGTCCCTCGTCTCCCCCATCGCCGGCACGGTGACCGTGCTGGGCCTGACCGTCGGCCAGCAGGTGGGCTCCACGTCCGCCACCGGCGGATCGACCGGGTCGGGCGCCGCCGCCGGCAGCACGGGCACGACCGGCAGCACCAGTACCGGTAGCAGCACGGCCGACATCCAGGTCGTCAGCACCGGTTCGTACGTCGCCAACGTGACCGTGGACGACACCGTGGTCGGTGACCTCGCGGTCGGGGACGAGGTCACGCTCACCCGGAGCACCGCCGCGGCGACGACCGCCCGGGGCTTCGGCGGTGGCGGCTTCGGGGGTGGCGCCTTCGGGGGCGGCACCGGTGGCACTGGCACCTCGGGGTCGTCGGGCACCACCCTCGACACCACTCCGTTCTTCGGCACCGTCTCCTCGGTCGGCCTGGTGGCCAGCAGCTCCTCGACCGTCGCCAGCTACCCGGTGGTGATCGCCGTGACCGGCAGCCCGGCCAAGCTCTACGCCGGCACCACCGTGACCGCCGTCATCACGTACAAGCAGCTGAACGACGTGCTGGAGGTGCCGACGACGGCCATCCACCAGGGCACCGCCGGCACCTCCTACGTGCTGAGGTCGGTCGGCGGCAAGCTCACCAAGGCGACCGTGACGACCGGGGTGGCGGCCGGCGGCGAGACGCAGATCCTCAGCGGGCTGGCCAGCGGCGACCAGGTGCAGGTCGTGACCGTGGCCCGGGTAGGCGCGGGCACCCGTACGGGCCCCGGTGGCGGCAACGAAGGCGGCTTCGGCGGCGGCGGCTTCCCCAGCGGCCTGCCGGGCGGCGGCTAGTGACCGCGGCGCTGGCGGCGCCCTTCTCCGCGGATGTCGCGGAGCCCGTGCTGCGGGTCGAGGACGTGTACAAGACCTACGACACGGGCGCGCTGCCGGTACAGGCGTTGGGCGGGGTGTCGCTCACCGTCGAGGCCGGCGAGTACGTGGCAATCATGGGCCCGTCCGGCTCGGGGAAGTCGACCTTGATGCACATCCTGGGCTGCCTCGACCTCCCGTCGAGCGGGCGCTACCTGCTCGCCGGCGAGGACGTCGGGGGGATGAGCGAGCAGCAGCTCGCCGATGTCCGCAACCGGCGCATCGGCTTCGTCTTCCAGCAGTTCAACCTGCTGGCCAGCTCCTCGGCCTGGCGCAACGTGGAGCTCCCCCTCGTGTACGCCGGGGTCGCCCGCGCCGAGCGCCGGGAGCGCGCCGTCGCCGCACTGGAGCGCGTCGGTCTCGGCGACCGCGTCGAGCATCGCCCGGGGGAGCTGTCCGGCGGCCAGCAGCAACGGGTCGCGGTCGCCCGGGCACTGGTCTCCGAGCCCTCGCTCATCCTGGCCGACGAGCCGACCGGCAACCTCGACTCCAGCTCGACCCACGACGTGCTCGCCCTCCTGCGCGAGCTGAGCGAGCAGGGCCGCACGATCGTGCTCATCACCCACGAGCACGACGTCGCGCAGGCCGCCGCGCGGGTCGTCCGGCTGCGCGACGGCCTGATCACCGCCGACGAGCCGACCGTGCCGGACACGACCTGGGACGCGCCCTCATGACCTGGCGCGACTCGTTCGGCACGGCGTTCGGCGCCGTCCGCAGCCACAAGCTCCGCTCGGGTCTGACTATGCTGGGCATCCTGATCGGGATCGCGGCCGTCATCCTGACCGTCGGGCTGGGCACCGGGGCGCAGAACCAGGTCAAGTCCCAGATCAGCGCGCTCGGGACCAACCTGCTCGTGATCACGCCCGGCAGCTCAACCTCCACCACCACGGGCGTACGCGGCGGCCTCGGCTCCTCCACGACGCTCACCGTCTCGGACGCCGAGGCGTTGCGATCGACCACGGTGGCGCCGGACATCGCCGCGGTCGCGCCGACCCTCACCGCCTCGGAAACCCTCCTCAACGGCTCGACGACCTGGACCTCCAGCATCGTGGGCACGAGCCCGGACTGGCTGTCGGTGCGGGCCCGCTCCCTGTCGGAGGGCCGGTTCCTGACGCAGGCCGACCAGAACTCCGACGCGGCTGTGATCGTCCTCGGTGCGACCACCGCGGCCGAGCTGTTCCCGGTCGGCGATCCGGTCGGCCAGGACGTGCTGGTCAGCGGCGTGCGGCTGCAGGTGGTCGGGGTGCTCACCTCGTCCGGATCCACCGGCAGCAGCAACGACGACGACACGGCGATCGTGCCGCTGTCCACTGCGCAGCAGCGCCTCTTCGGCGGCACCACCCGCAACGAGGTCCAGGCCATCTACGTCGAGGCGCACAGCGGCGCTGCCCTGTCCGCTGCCTACCAGGAGGCGGAGGCCGAGCTGCTGGCCCTGCACGACATCACCACCGCCAGCAGCGCGGACTTCACCATCACCAGCCAGCAGAGCCTGGTGACGACCGCAACGTCGGTCGACCGGACCCTCACCGTGCTGCTCGGCGGCATCGCCGGCATCTCGCTGCTGGTCGGCGGGATCGGCGTCATGAACATCATGCTGGTGTCGGTGACGGAACGTATCCGCGAGATCGGCCTGCGCAAGGCCCTCGGGGCCACTCCCGCCCTGATCCGCCGGCAGTTCCTGCTGGAGGCGTCACTGCTCGGCCTCGTCGGCGGCCTGCTCGGGCTGGCGCTGGCCGGGGCTGGCCGGGTGCTCCTGCCGCACCTCATCTCCAACCCGATCGCGATCTCGGCGACCGCCTCCGTCGCCGCGGTCGGGACCGCGGTGGTCATCGGCATCGTCGCGGGCGTCTACCCGGCCTCGCGGGCCGCCACCCTGCCCCCCATCGACGCGCTGCGTTCCGAGTGACGCGCGCCCGTTCCGTCAGGAGCAGCCAAGACATCATGCACAGCAGCACAGTCCGACCGATCGGTCTCGCCGCGACGGGCGTCGCGCTCGCGCTGGCGGTAGCCGCCTGCGGGAGCTCGGTGTCTTCCCAGGCCGCGCCGACGAGCTCCGCGACACCCTCCCGCGCTACCGGCGCTGAGCGGGTCCCGGGCACGAGCGGCCTCATCGCCGCGATCAGCGGCACCACCCTGCAGGTGCAGGGCTCCAGCACCCAGACAGCGGTCACCTACACGTCGGCGACCCGGATCACCAAGACCTCGCGGGTGAGCCTGGCGGCGGTCACCGCCGGTGAGTGCGCCACGGTCGTCGGAACGTCCAGCGGCGGCACCTTCGTCGCCCGCAGCATCCAGCTCAGGCCGGCGAGCGGCAGCCCGTGCACCGCGGCGGCGGGATTCGGCGGCGGCGGGTTCGGTGGCGGCGGGTATGGCGGCGGCTTCAGCGGGCGTACCGGCACCGCACTGCCCAGCGGCGCACCCACGGGCGTCCCGAGCGGGGGCCCGGGGGCCGGGCGCGGCTTCGGCGGCGAGTTCCTGACCGGGGCAGTCACGTCGGTCTCGACCAGCGGCCTGGTCATCGCCGGCACGGTGCGCACCGTCGGCACGGCGGCCTCGACCACGGCCGCGACCACGGCCTCGACCACGGTGACGACCGACAGCAGCACCACGATCACCGCTGACATTGCCGCGACTTCGGCCGCCCTGGTGGTCGGCCAGTGCGCGACCGCGAGCGGCGCCGCCTCCAGCACCGGCGCGGTGGCCGCCCGGTCGATCGTCGTCAGCAGTCCGGTCGGCGGATCGTGCACCGCCGGCTTCGGCGGCCGGCTCGGCACCGGTGCGCAGAGTGGCTAGCCGGTTCCGGCCGCGCCGCGCGGTCGTCACCGGCGTCGCGGCCGTGGTGATCCTGGCCGCCGCGGGCATCGGCGCGTACGCCGCGACGCGACCGTCCGGGTCGGCGTACCGCACCGGACTGGTGGAGGTGGCGGGGGTGACCCGGACGCTGGCCGAGACCGGCACCGCCGTACCGGCGACGTCCGCCACCGCGTCGTTCGCCAAGCAGGGCACCGTCGCCTCGGTCGCGGTGAAGGCAGGGCAGACGGTCACGGCCGGCCAGACGCTCGCCACCCTCGACCAGACCCCGCTGGTGGCCGCGCTCGACGCGGCGAAGCAGACCACCGCCGAGGCCCAGCTCGCCCTGACCCAAGCCGAGGACGGCACCCTCACGCAGGCGGTGGGTGGCACCGGCGGCAGTCGGTCCGCCACCGGTGCCACGACCGCGGTGACCTCCGGCTCCTCGACGGTGAGCCTGCTGGCCACCGCGACGACGAGCACGGCGCTCGACGTCGTTGCCCTCGCGGGACCCGGCACCGGCTCACGCGGCACCTCGACGTCGGGACTGATCGCGGCGGTGACCGGCGGGCAGCAGCGGGTGGACGCCGACCTTGCGGCCGCGCGGGCGCTGCTCGCGGCAGCGGTCACGGCGTGCGCCCCGACCACGACGCCGACGGCCACCGCGTCCCCGACTCCCACTGCGACTCCCACTGCGACTCCCACCACCACTCCCGCCCCGCCGTCGCCCGGCGTCGATCCGTCCGCCCCGGCAAGCCGCCCAGCCACCTCACCCCCCGCCGGAACGCCGTGCCTGGACGCCGAGCAGACGTTGCTGCGGGCGCAACAGCGGGTGGCGGGCGACGAGAGCGCGCTGGCGTCGGCCGAGGCCAGCCTGGACGCAGCGCTGGTGGCGAGCAGCAGCTCGGCGGCTGCCACGAGCGGCGGCCAGGCCACGAACGGGCCGAGCGGCGGGCAGGCGACGAACGGGTCGGCCGGCTCGGGTTCGACCAGCACCGGGTCCGGCACGACGGCCACCGCGGCGCAGCTGGCCGCGTACCAGGCGAAGGTCGACGCCGCCGAGGCCGCCCAGGCCGTCGCGCAGCAGGACCTGCAGATGGCGACGCTGGTCAGCCCGATCAGCGGCACCGTCCTGTCGGTCGGACTCACCGCGGGCTCGTCCGCCGGCAACGACGGCATCCTCGTGTCGGCTCCGGACGGGATGGTGTTCACCGCCGCCGTGCCGGTGGCGACGGTGCCGCAGATCGCGGTCGGTCAGGCGGTGTCGCTCGTCCGCGACGGCACCGCGGCAGCGTTGGCCGGCACGGTCGTCGCCGTGGCCGCCGTCCCGGACAGCAGCGGCGACTACGCCGTCACCGTGGGGCTCACGACCGCGTCGGCCGGGATCCGCTCGGGGTCGACCGCGTCGATGACGATCTCGCTGGCGGGCGCCAGCAACGTACTCACCGTGCCCACGTCGGCGATCACCACGATCGGGTCGCTGCACGTGGTACGGCTGCTGAGCGGGTCGACCGTGCGCACCGTCCAGGTCACGGTGGGCACCCAGGACCCGGTCCGTACCCAGGTCACCGGGCAGCTGATGGCCGGGGAGAAGGTCGTGCTGGCCGACCTCGACGCAGCCGTGCCTGCTTCCAACGCCACCACCACCGGCCTCACCGGGCTGGGCGGGAGCTCGCTCGGCGGCGGCTCCGGTTCGGGCCGTTCCGCGTTCGGCGGTACGACGGGCGGCACCGGCAGAGGATGACGCGTCAGCACGACGGGCGGCACCGGCAGAGATGACCCGTCAGCGCGGCAGCCGGACACGGAAGATCGCCCCGTGTCCCGGCGTCGACGACACGCTGGCGCTACCGCCGTGCACGGCGGCGATCGCCGCCACGATGGCCAGCCCCAAGCCCGCCCCACCGCTCTCCCGGGTTCGCGCCGGGTCGGCGCGCCAGAAGCGGTCGAACACCCGCGCCGCCGTCTCCCGGTCCAGACCGGGCCCGGAGTCCGCCACCTCGATCACCGCGTCGGTGCCCTCCACGTAGGTGCGCACCACCACCGGCGTACCGGCAGGGGTGTGCATGCGGGCATTGGCCAGCAGGTTCGTGATGACCTGGCGCAGCCTGCCGTCGTCACCGCGGACGACCAGCGGGCCGTCCCCCTCGACCGCGATCGGCCGACCCGGCTCGATCGCCCGCGCGTCGTGGACGGCGTCGTCGGCGAGGGCGCGAAGGTCGACGTCGCCCACCTCGGGCGAGGGCCCGCGGTCGAGCCGGGCGAGCATCAGCAGGTCCTCGACCAGCGACCCCATCCGCACGGCCTCGTCCTCGATGCGGCGCATCACCCGGTCGAGGTCGGGGCCGGGCGGCACGGCGCCCTGTCGGTGGAGTTCGGCGAAGCCCCGGATCGAGGTGAGCGGTGTGCGCAGCTCGTGGCTGGCGTCGGCCGCGAACTGCCGCAGCCGCGCGGCGGAGCGCTCCCGGTCGGCGAAGGCGGTCTGGATCTGCTCGAGCATCGAGTTGAACGCGGCGCCGAGCCGGCCCACCTCCGTGCGCGGATCGGCCCGCGGGGCCCGGCGCGCCAGGTCGCCGGCCGCGATCGCGTCGGCGGTGGCCGTCACCTCGCCGAGCGGCCGCAGCCCGACCCGTACGACCGCGTAGCCCAGCAGCAGCAGCACCAGCAGCACCGCACCGCTGACCGCCAGGTCGATGAGCAGGAGCTGGTTGGTGGTGGACGCCAGGTCGCGGAGGGACTGCCCGGCCACCAGCACGCCGCTCGAGTCGGCCAGCGGGGTCGCCACAATCCGCCAACGGCCGTCACCCGACGTCGCGTCGACGGTGAAAGGCCTCCCATGGCGGGCGGTCGCGGCGGCCAGCGTGAGCGTCGGCAGCCGGGGTGGCGGCAGCGAACTCTGCCCCAGGTCGCTGGCGAGGACCGCGCCGGTCGGCGACAGGCACTCCTGCACAAAGGTGTTCGGACCACGTCGGCCGCCGACCGGCAGCGTCGCGCGCGTCGCGCACAGCACGTCCACGAGCGGCCGGGCGACGGTGCCGGCCGGCCCGGACGGGCCCGGCCTGAACCGGCCGTCGAACCCGGTGAGCTGCTCGTCGATGCGGGTCAGCTGGCTGTGCCGCAGCACCTGCAGCCCGATGACGTCGGCGACCCCGAGGCCGAGGGCCGCCACCACGAGCAGGCCCAGGACGAGCCGGACGCGGAGCGAGACGGCCCGCAGCCGGAGTGGACGCGCCACGGAGTCAGTCCGGCGTCGCGATCAGCGCACGCCGCCGGGCACGCGCAGCACGTACCCGACGCCGCGGACGGTCTGGATCAGCTTCGGCTCCACCGTGTCGATCTTCCTGCGGAGGTAGGAGATGTACGACTCCACGACGCCGGCGTCGCCGCCGAAGTCGTAGTTCCAGACGTGGTCCAGGAGCTGGGGCTTGGACTGCACCCGGCCCGCGTTCGAGAGCAGGTGCCGGAGCAGCTTGAACTCGGTCGGGGAGAGCGACACCTCGCGGCCGGCCCGGCGGACGACGTGCTGGTCCTCGTCCATCTCCAGGTCGGCGTACCGCAGCAGCGGCGAGGACCCGTCCGCGGTGGACCGGCCCTGGGTGCGACGGAGCACCGCCCGTACCCGGGCCACCACCTCCTCGAGACTGAACGGCTTGGTGATGTAGTCGTCGCCGCCGAGCGTCAGCCCGCTGACCTTGTCCCGGGGTTCGTCGCGGGCGGTGAGGAAGACCACGCCGATCCGGGTGCCGTCGCCGCGCAGGGTCCGGCACACCTCGAAACCGTCCATGTCGGGCAGCATCACGTCGAGCACGACCAGGTCGGGACGGAACTCCCGGGCGGTCGCCACCGCACTGCGGCCGTCGTGCGCCGTGCGCACGTCGAAGCCGACGAACGACAGCGACGTCGCGAGCAGCTCGCGGATGTTGGCCTCGTCGTCCACGACCAGCAGGCGCGGGGGCGGGCCGGCAGTGGGCGCACGGCCCGACCCTGGCAGCGCCGTCACCCCGCCAGAATGGCGCTGGAGTCTGGCAATGGGCTGTCAGTGGGCTGAATGTCCGGGAAGACCGTCGCAGCGCGCTGGTGGCGCCACGACGACGGGCAGCCCGGCAGCGACCGCGACGATCTGGCGCAGGGTGTCGCTGCCCGGGTCGAAGTAGCTGTCGTGCAGCCGGACGTCGAACGACAACGGCAGGCCGCCGGCCGCGTCGTCGCCACTGGCGAGCTGGACCGTGCCGGGCAGGCACACGGGATCGTCGCCGAGGTGCCCGATGCCCGCCGCGCCGAGCAGCCGGTCCACCGGGACGGGCGCCAACGCCTGGAGCAACCCCTGCACCGCGAACTCGTCCTTGATCGGGTCGTGGGCCGCCGACAGCACGTAGGTCGGGACCCCGTCGAGATCGGCCCCGTCGTGCACCTGCGGCCCGAACCCCGCCGGGGCCACGCCGACGAGCGCCGCGGGCCGCAGCCCGTCCCGGACGGCCAGCCCGGCGACGACCGCGCCGTAGCTGTGTCCGACGACCGTGACGCGGGCGCCGGCCGGGACCGGCAGGCCCCGGACGAAGTCGCGCAACCGCGGTGCCGCCTTCTTCGCGTACGCCTGCAGGGCCGCCCGCAGCACGTCGGGCGGCTCCGGGCTGCCGAGCCACGACACCACCGCGACATCGGGACCGGCCTGCGCCCACAGCTCCTCGAAGGCGGCGTCACCCTGCCGCTGGGCGCCGCCGAAGTGACCCTCGCTCGTCGTGGTGCCCGGGACCAGGACCAGGACCGCACGGGCGCGGGACACGTCCCCCCAGACCTCCGCGACCTCGCCGCCCGTACCGGCGAGCAGGTACTGACGTTCACGGCCGTCCGCCGCCGGTGCGAGCAGCCCGGGGCGGTGGGCCAGGGCGATGCGGGTGGCGATCTCGCGGGCCGCCGGCGGCGCATCCGGGTCGGCGGCCGTGGCGACCGCTGTGAGAGCAGCGAGCGGCCCGACCAGCGCCGGGGCGACCGAGGCCCAGCCCTGCCGGGCGAGGTCGCCCTGGGCCACCTGTTCCGGCGAGGGCAGCGGACGGGGCGGCGGGAGCAGCGGGACGGTCCCCTCGACCAGGGCCCGCAGCCGCGCCGCGCACTGGGCGTCGGCCTGCGCGACCTGCGCGTCGGCGTCCGCACGGAGCCGCCCGACGGCGGCGAGCGCGTTCGGGTCGGCGGCGCCGGGGAGCGACCGCGGGTCGGCCGGCGGCTCGACCAGCGCGAGCCGGTCGGCGGTGCGGCGCAGCTGCTCCGCGTCGGCCAGGGCCGCCGCGGTGAGCGCGAGGGTATCGGCGGCCTCGGCCGCGGCGAGCCGGATCTGCCCGTACGCATCGAGCGGCGGGACCGCGGCCAGCCGCGCGGCCGTGGCGGCACGGCCGGTCCACACGGCTGGCCAGCACGGGGTCGGCAGCGGCGGGAGCAGGGCCTGCAGGCGCGTGGCGGCCAGCGCGAGGGCGGCGGGGTCGAGACCCGAGGCAGCGTCCGGCGGCCTCACCGATGCCGCCCGGCTTCACCGACGCCGCCACCACCCGGCCTCGCGTACGCCGGCAAGACCCGGCCGTCCCAGTCCGGCCTCACGCGGGCGGCCGCGCCAGGACGGTCTCGACCCGGACGTAGTCGAACCCGGCCGCGGCGGACACCGCCGCCATCGCCCGCCAGCGCTGTTCGAGCCCAGCCAGGACGGCGCTCCAGTGCCGGCCGAGCTCCGCCACCGCCGCGGCGCTCGCCAGGCCGCCGAGCGCCGCGGCGGCGACCGCGCAGACCGCCGCCAGCGCGGCGGGGTCGCTCCACTCCGCGGCGCGCAGCCACGACGCCGCCAGCGCCGACAACCCCTCGGGGTCGACGCGCAGGGTGTCCATGTCGGCAGTGAACGGCGCCCGAGGGCTGTGCACGATGTCGCCCTCCACAGCGTTACGCCTGGGCGCCCGGCGGGCATCGGCGCGGCGTGACGACGCGGCAGCCGGCGAGCCCGACACCCGTGGGTCGACTGCGCCGCAGCGACTGCCACGCCGCCGGCATCACCCGGGTGCGCCGCGGCCGCGGCTTCGGCTACGTCGAGTCCAGCGGAGCAGCGGTGCGCGACCCGCAACTGCGGGCCCGCATCGAGGCGCTGGTCATCCCGCCGGCCTGGCGGGACGTGTGGATCTGCCCGTACGCCAATGGACACATCCAGGCGACCGGCCTCGACGCGGCCGGCCGGCGTCAGTACCGCTACCACGACGCGTGGCGGCTGCGCCGGGATGTCGCCAAGCACGCGCGGGTTCTGGAGGTCGCCGGCCGGCTGCCCGCCGCACGGCAGCGGTTCGCTGACGACCTTGCCCTGCCGGGCATGCCGCGCGAGCGGGTGCTGGCCACCGCGGCCCGGCTGCTCGACGTCGGCTTCTTCCGGATCGGGTCGGAGCAGTACGAGGAGGAGAACGGCACGTTCGGGCTCACCACGCTCGGGCGACGGCACGTCCAGATCGAGGGCGGTGTCGTCACCTTCGACTACATCGCCAAGTCCGGCCAGCACCGCCTGCAGTCGGTCGCCGACCCGGCGGTGCTCGAGGTGGTGGACACCCTGCGCCGCCGGCGCTCCGGCCCCCCGCACCTGCTGGCGTACCGCGACGGTCGGCGCTGGCGGGAGGTCGACGCCGACGACGTCAACGCCTACCTGCGGGAGACGCTCGGCGACGGGGACGGCCCGACCGTCTCGGCCAAGGACTTTCGCACCTGGCACGCGACCGTGCTGATGGCGGTCGCGCTCGCGGTGACCGAGCGGCCCGGGTCGGCCGCCGCGGAGCGGCGGATGCTCGCCCGGGCGTACCAGGAGGTGGCCCACTACCTGGGCAACACCCCGGCGGTGTGCCGGAGCTCGTACGTGGACCCGGTCGTGGTGGACCTGTGGCGGCATCGTCGGACCGTGCACGCGGCCCTGGACGAGCTGGGCGCGGCGGCCGGCGTCGGCGAACCAGCCACCCAGGGAGGGATCGAGGCGGCCGTGCTCGAGCTGTTGCGCCGCTGACCCGACCCGCGGCAACCGGACGCGGCCGGCGCGCGTCCGCCGAGTGGGGCGGTGACCCGACGGTGCGGCACGGCCCCGCCGGGTGAGAGAGGATGTAGACATGAGGCGACGCACGTGGGCGGGGGTCGCGACGGCGGTCGTCGCCGCCGGCCTCGTCGGGGGGTCGGTGCTGGTTATCGGTGGGCGACCTTCCGCCGCCGGGGTCGACGCCTCGCCGACGGACGCGGCCGTCACCTCAGCCGACCCGACGGCCTCCACCCCCCCGCCGCCCGCGCTGCGCGTGCTGTCGGTGGCGCACGCGGCAGCGGCGACCGCCGCGGCGGATCTCGGCGCGGTGACCGTCACGTTCTCCGCGCCGGTCGGAGCGACCGTGACCCCGTCGCTCACGCCCTCGCTGACCGGCGCCTGGACGCACCCCACCCCGACGACGGCCGTGTTCTCCCCCACCCAGGTGCCGCTGCCCGGGCAGGTCCTCACCGTCACCGTGCCGGCCGGTGTGGTCGGCACCGCCGGCGGCCGGCTCGCCGTCGCCTCGCGCACCTCGTGGACGACGCGTCCGGGCGACCCGGCGCGACTCCAGCAGCTGCTGGGGGTGGCCGGCTACCTGCCCCTGTCGTTCACCCCGGCCGTCCCGACGCCGAGGACCACGGCCGCGCTCGCGGCGACGGTCTACGCGCCGGTCGCCGGGTCGTACGCCTGGCGCTTCACCGCGCCCGCCGCACTCAGGGCCCTCTACACCGGCGCGAGGTCGTCACTGCTCACCCGCGGGGCGGTGCTGTCCTTCCAGGCACAGCACGGACTGGCAACCGACGGCGTGGCCGGACCGCAGGTGTGGTCGGCGCTGATCGCCGCGGTGGCCGACGGGTCCACCTCCGCACGGGCCTACACGTACGTCCTGGTATCCAAGTCCCGGCCGGAGTCGCTGGTGCTCTACCGGAACGGGGCGCCGATCCTGACCACACCGGTGAACACGGGTGTCGCCAGGGCCGCGACCCCGGACGGCAGCTGGGCCGTCTTTGCCCGGTACCAGAGCCAGACCATGTCCGGGACCAACCCCGACGGCAGCCACTACGCCGACCCCGGCGTGCCGTGGATCAGCTACTTCCTCGGCGGCGACGCGGTGCACGGCTTCCCGCGCTCGAGCTACGGTTCACCGCAGAGCGTGGGCTGCGTCGAGCTGCCGATCGCCACCGCGGACAGGGTCTGGCACCTGATGGGGTACGGCGACATCGTCACCGTCCAGGGCTGAGCCTCAGGCCGGCACGACGCCCTGCGGCGGCCGGAACAGGTTCGCCGGGTCGTAGCTCCGCTTGACCTGTCGCAGCCGCGCGAGGTTGGCGCCGTAGTAGGCCTGCGGGGCGTCGCTCAGCGTCGGGTCCGCGTAGTTCTGGTACGCGGCGCCGGTGGCGTACCGGCTGAGGGTGGCCTTGATCGTCGCCAACGAGCGCTGATTGGCGGCCTGCGGCCCGTTGCCCGGCGTCTGCTGCCACGACGCGGTGTATTGCGCGCCGAAGCGGATGCCGCGGTGGACGAACGCGGACGCGCCGGGCGCGACGGCGTCGATCTGGCCACCCCAGCTGTCGAGGGCCACGCCGCCCACGCCGAGGCCGCTGGCCTGCCGGCCGGCGACCGCCGCCACCACCGCGCGCACGCCGGCCGCGGGGATCTCGGCGGCGAACAGGTCGGAGGCGGCCACGAACGCGTCGCGAGGCAGCGTGCCGGTCGGCGACTGGCCGGCCACGTGGCAGGCGGCGACGGAGGTGTCGGCGCAGCCCGCCTCCAGCAGCATCGTCTCCAGGTACGTCCGGGCGCGGATGGCGCCGCTGGTGGGCGGGGCGCCCACCGCGGCCAGCAGCGGGGCGGCCGCGGCGGTGGCGGCCGCGGTGCTCCCCACGTACACCCCGCTGACGCTCACCGTCGGTCCGGCGGTGGACAGGCCCGCGAGCAGGTGGCAGGTGGACCACAGCGCGTCGTCGGCCGAGGGCAGGGTGCGCTGCCAGCCGTCGAGCACCGCGCCGGCGGTCGCCCACGGCCAGGTGTAGGTGAAGGTCGCCAGGTCCTGCGTCGGGTGGGTGGCCAGGGTGAGGGAGGTGACGACCCCGAAGCTGCCGCCGCCCCCGCGCAGCGCCCAGAACAGGTCCGGCTCGCTGTCGGCCGAGGCGGTGACCAGGCGGCCGTCGGCGAGCACCACCCGGGCCGAGAGGAGCCGGTCGCAGGTGAGGCCGTATCGACGTGCCACCACGCCGATGCCGCCGCCGAGGGCGAGCCCGGCGAGGCCCACCGCGGGACACGAGCCCGCCGGCACCGACACGCCGCTGGCCGCCAGGCGGGCATAGACGTCCACGAGCGCGGCGCCCGCGCCGATCGTCGCCGTCCCGGCGCCGACCGTGATCGCGGCCAGCGGCCGCAGATCGACCACCAGCCCGGTGCCGACCGAGCCGCCGGTGTACGAGTGGCCACCGGCCCGCACCGCGAGCGGGAGGCCGTGGTCGCGGGCGAAGGCCACGCAGGCCTGCACGTCGGCGACGGAGGCCACCGAGGCGACCGCGGCCGGCCGGAGGTCGTCGAAGCGGCGGTTGAACAACTCGCGGGCGGCGTCGTAGCCGCTGTCGGCCGGCTGGCGGAGCACGCCGGAGAGGCTGCGCCGCAGCGCATCCCAGTCGACGCCGGCCGGCGTCGTGCCACGCGGAGCGGGGCTCACCGGCGGCGCGGTGGGTCCGGCGCCAGGGTGGTGGGCGCCGCAGCCGGCCAGCACCGCCAGGCCACCGAGGCCGGTCAGGACCGCCCGCCTCGTCGTCACGCGTCGAGCGCCCCGGGGCAGGCCGGGGCCGGCCCGCCCACCTCGTCGAGGTGGCGGTTGACCGCCTCGGAGATCTCGCCGAGGGCGCGGAACTGCGCCGGGTTCAGGGCGTCGAGCAGCACCGAGCGGACGGTACGCACGTGCGCGCGGGCGGCCGTCTCGAGCACCGCGAAACCGTCGTCGGTGAGCACGGCGAGCTGGCCGCGGCGGTCGTCGGGGCAGTCCTCGCGGCGTACCAGGCCCTGCTCCTCCAGCCGGGCGACAGCATGCGAGAGGCGGCTCCGCGAGCAGATCGACCGGTCTGCGAGGGCGCTCATCCGGAGCCGGCGGCAGGGTGCCTCGGAGAGCCGGACCAGGATCTCGTAGTAGGCGTGTGTCAGCCCGACGCCGCGGAGATCGCGCTCGATCTCCGCCTGCACCCGGATGGTGCTCTCGAGGTAGGCCCGCCAAGCGGCCTGCTCGCCGGCATCGAGCCAGGGGGTCTCGTCCTCGGTGGTCACCGCCCCATCGTACCCGGAATATTGTTGAACTTTCAATTGTCTGTTAGCGTCGACCGCACACCAACCCCCGGGAGGCACCATGACCACCACCGCGACCGGCTACCGCGCCGGCACCTGGACCATCGACGCCGCGCACTCGAGCGTGGGCTTCACCGTGAAGCACATGATGGTCAGCAAGGTCCGCGGCAAGTTCGGCGGCGTCGAGGGCACCATCACCACCGCTGAGAACCCGCTCGAGTCCACCGCCACGGCGACGATCGACATGGCGTCGATCGACACCGGCAACGAGCAGCGGGACGGGCACCTCCGCTCGAACGACTTCTTCTCGGTCGACGAGCACAAGACGATGACCTACACCTCGACCGGAGCACGCGCCGACGGCGACGGCTATGTGGTTGACGGCAACCTGACGATCTCCGACATCACGAAGCCGGTCACCTTGAAGATCGAGCTCGAAGGCTTCGGTCCGGACGCCTACGGGGGCACCCGGGCGGGATTCACCGCGACAGGGAGCCTGTCCCGCAAGGACTTCGGGATCACCTTCAACGGCCCGATCGAGGGTGGCGGAGTGATCATCAGCGACAAGGTCGACCTCGTCCTCGAGATCGAGGCCGTACTCGCGAGCTGACGCGCGAGTCTGCCCGGCCCCGGTGATGGTTCCGCATCACCGGGGCTGTTCTCTGTCGTCGTTCTATGCTCGCGATGGGTCCGGGGGCGAGCGTGGAGGAGCGTGCGTGGCGCAGCGGGTGGTCGTGGAGACCTTGGACGACGTCGACGGTGAGCCAGCCACGGAGACCGTGCGCTTCGGCCTCGATGGCACCTCGTACGAGATCGACCTCACCGGTGCACACGCAGCCGAGCTGCGCAACGCGCTGGCGAGCTACCTCGCCGTCGCCCGCCGCGAGACGCGGCTGAGCAAACCGGCGCGACAGACCTCGGTGGTCGTCGACGTGGACCCGACGGCGGTACGCGCCTGGGCCCGCTCGAACGGCATCGCCGTCAGCCCGCGCGGTCGCCTCTCCGCCTCGGTCGTCGAGCAGTTCCGCGCCGCCGGCAACTGACGAGCGGCCCGTTCTGCGGGCGTGTCGGACCGACTGTGGTCCGCACGGGGTGCACCGTTTCCCGATGGGGTCCCCGGGGACCAGGTCAGCGACGACGAGAGGATGGCGCGTGGCGGTGGGCAAGCGGGAACGGACGACCGAGTCGGCCGGGGAGACGGCCGTCAACGTCGGTCGCCACATCGCGTTCGGGGCGCGCTGGGCGCACCTGCGGGCGACCGAGGGCAACGCCGCCGAGCGGCGCTTCGCGGCCGGCGGGATGGTCGTGCTCGCGGTGGTGCTGGCCATCGCCACCGGCGCACTCGCGGTCGCCGCGGTGCACGGCAACGGCGGTGCGGCCTTCGGGGTGATCGTCCTCGGGCTGGCGCTGGGCATGTCGCTGCTCGGCACCATCGTCCTCGCCGTCCGCGGCACCTACGCGGGCGAGTCGCTCGCCAGCAGTGACCTGGGCGTGCGGGAGGCCGATCCCGAAGCGCGCGCGCTGGCCCGCGAGCTCGAACACGCCGTCGATGTGCTGGGCCTGGGCGGCAAGGGGTGGCCGGTCGGCCGCGAGTCGCTGGCCCGGTGGATCGCCGCGACCCCCGGCGAGATCGACGGCTGGCTCCGCGGCTCCGGGTCGCTGAGCCCGGCGGTCACCGCCCGGGTGAGAGCCTTCGTGGACATGGCCGACACCCTCGAGGACACGATCCGCCCCGAGCGGCTGCCGCTGATCCTGGCGACCGGCCGGTGCTGATGCTCGGCGGGCGTACGTACTTCCAGGCCCTCAACGACGGCGCCCCCCTGGAGGTCATCACCGACAGTGCGCGGCTGTCGCTCGGTGGCGAACACGTCGAGACCGAGGCCGGCCACCGCTTCGCCGCCCGCAAGAGCCAGTTGCTCTGGGAGCCGGCCGCCACTGCGCCGCGGCGCCCCGTGAAGAAGCCGACCAAGGCGGTCGTACGACGCAGCTGAGCCGCGCCCGGGCCTGGCGGCGCGCACGAGGAGATGGCCGCGACACGGCGGAGGGAGCGATGGACACGGACGCGCCGGCACCGCGTGCTGTCCGCGTCCGGCTGCCCCCACCGCGGGTGCGCAGCCGACTGCCCTCGGGGCGCGGCGCCACCGAGCAGCCGAACGCGAGCGGCGACGGCGACGCGGCGCTGACGCCGCGCTTCTGGGGTGCGCTGGTGCTGACCGGTGGCGCCACCGGGCTGCTGGGGGTGGCGCTGATGGGCCTGCTGGTCGGCGTCGAGCGACTCGCGTACGGTCCGCTCCGGCCCGACTTCCAGTCCGCGGTGAGCCACGCGTCCGGACCGCACCGGGTGGTCGCCCTGCTCGTGGCCGGCCTGTTCGGCGGCCTGGCCTGGTACGTGCTGCGGCGGTTCACGCCGGGCCGGCACGCCGACCTCGACGACGTCCTATGGGACGGCGGCCGGCTGTCGGTGCGCCGCTCGGTCGGCACCAGCGTGATCTCCGAGATCGTGGTCGGGCTCGGCGCCTCGATGGGGCGGGAGGCGGCCCCGAAGCTGCTCGGCGGCGTCGCCGGCAGCCTGCTCGGCACGCGGTTCGGGCTGAGCGCCGCCCAGGTCCGGCTGCTGATGGCCTGCGGCGGCGGGGCCGGGCTCGCCTGCGTGTACGACGTGCCGCTCGGGGGGGCGCTGTTCACCGCCGAGGTGCTGCTCGGCGTGCTGTCCGTGCCGACCCTGCTGCCGGCCCTCGCCTGTTCGGCGATCGCCACCGGCATGGCGTGGCTGACCCTCACGAACGGCCCGACGTACGCGGGGGTGCCCGCGTACCACGTCAGCGGCCAGCTGGTGGTGTTCGCGCTGGTCGCCGGGCCGCTGCTCGGCCTCGTGGCGGTCGGCTTCATCCGGCTGATCGGCCTGGTCTCCCACCACCGGGCCCGCGGCCTGCCGTCGATCCCCGTCATGGTCGCGGTGTTCGGTGCCGTCGGACTGCTGGGAGTCGCGTACCCGCAGCTGTTCGGAAATGGCCGGGACATGGCGCACGACGTGCTCCTCGGCAGCGGTGCCGTGGGGACGCTGCTGGTGCTCGCCGCCCTCAAGCCCCTGGTGACCGCCGCGACGTTGGGCACCGGTGCCTCCGGGGGGCTGTTCACGCCGGTGATGAGCACCGGCGCGGTGCTCGGCGGCGGCCTCGGGCTGCTGTGGTCGCTGCTGTGGCACGGTGCGCCGGTCGGGGCGTACGCCATGATCGGCATGTCCGCGCTCATCGGCGCCGCGATGCAGGCGCCGGCCACCGGCCTGGTGCTGGTGCTGGAACTGACGCACAGCGGTTTCGGGCTGATGGTGCCGTTGATCCTGGCGACCGTGCTGGCGACGGTGGTCGCGCGGTGGCTCGACGGCTACTCCATCTACACCGCGCGGCTGCCCGCCCGCACGTAGGGCCGCGCCCCTGGCAGGCTGAGCGGACGGTCTCCCGGCCTGATCGGGCGGTGGAACGAGACCGCACGGGGCAGGACCCTGCGGTGACCCGCTTCTCCGCCACTGTCTCCTCGACCGGCGCCGTGCCCGCGTCCCGCGCGGCCGTGTGGTCGGTGCTGGTCGACCCCGAGATGATCGTCGCGATGACGCCGCTGCTGACGAGGATCGAGGCGACGGGCGACACCTGGCGCTGGCATATGCAGCGGGTCGGTGCCCTGGGACTGCAGCTGGCGCCCACGTTCACGGAGCGGATGTCCTTCACGGAGCTGACCCGGATCGACTTCTCCCCGCAACCGCCGGCGGGCTCGCACGAGTGGGCCGCCGTGGAAGGCTGCTACCGGCTCGCCGACGACGGGGACCGCACCCAGCTCTCGATCAGCGTGACCGTGACCATCGAGGCGCCGCTCCCGCGTGCGGCCAGGCCGACGGTGACGCGCGCGATGAAGGCGACCATGCACTCGATGGGTGACCGCTTCGCCGCCAACCTGGAGCGGCAGGTACGACGCTGAGCTCGTACCTTCTTGGCGTCCACAGGATTGGTACGGCACGGCGGGGGCACCCAGGGGTGGTGGTGATCGGCTTCGACATGCGCCTGGCCAGGGCGGTCGCGCGCAGGGTCCTGAGTCCGGGGCGCGCTGGGCGATGCCGGCCGACGGGATGAGCATGCTGGCCACCGCGGAACGCGCTCCGGTCCTGACGCTCTCGCCGGACCCGACCAGCGTCAAGGTGGCGCGCACCTTCGTCCACGACACCTGCCTGGCCGCGGGCGTCGCGGCCACCCATTGCGACACCGCCGTGCTGCTCACCAGCGAAGTGGTGACGAATGCGATCCTGCACGGCCGCAGCGACGCGCGTGTCCGGATGGCCGTCGTGGACGGGCGGATCGCGGTCCTGGTCGGTGACGACAACTCGCGTCATCCTGCGCCCGTCATCACCGACGACCATGCGCTCGACGGCCGCGGGCTCGCCATCCTCGACCTGCTGGCCGACGAGTGGGGCGTACGCGACGACGACTACGGCAAGACCGTGTGGTTCGTGCTGGCACACACTGAAGCCGTAACGACCTGAGTGAGCTCTCGTTCCGGCCGTTCTCCCACATCGTGCTCCCTTCGGAACTACGATGTGGGCCGCCAGCCAAAGGGGGAGGTCCTGAGTGATTCGACAGTCCGTCTGTGGGCTCGCCGGTGCAGCCATGGCGGTCCTTGCTCTCGCGTCGGCGTGCGGGTCCTCGACGAAGGCGACTGCGCCGGTGACGACCACGACTCCAAGCGGCACGACGACGTCGCGGACGGCCACGGTGACACCCAGTGCGCCGCCCACCACGTCTCGTCCGGCCACGCTCGCGCAGCTCAAGGCAGTCGTACTCACGTCCGCTGACCTGCCAGCCGGATGGACCGGTGCCGCTTATCAACCGGACCCGACCGACGCGGCCAGCGACGCGACCTTCAACCGGTGCCTCGGGTCTCGCAATACCGACTCCGACGAGTCAGCGGACGCGAACTCCGAGGACTTCTCGAAAGGCGACGCAACGATCTCCTCGGAGGCGACCAGTTACCGCTCGGCGGCGGATGTGAGCTCCGACCTCGCGGCGCTCCACAGCCCCAAGCTGGACGCGTGTTTCCAAGCACAGGTACGCGCGGACGCCGCGGGATCCTTGCCGCCCGGGACGGCAATTCGGAGCATCGACGTCAAGTCCTCCACTGTCGGCGCAGGCGGCGGCCCGTCCAACGTGGTCGGCAGGCTGACGGCGACAGTGTCTCTGACAGTGTCCGGTCGATCGGCCCAGCTCTACCTGACCACCGTCTTCATCACGGGTCCACAGATTGAGGCCAACGTAAGCACCGAGAGCCTGGGCCAGCCCATTCCAGCCGCGTTGCAGAGCGCGCTGACCGCAAAGGTCGCGGCCCGTGCCGCGAATGCCGGCCGGACGGCTGCTTGACGCACCATCCCTCCGTTCCACGGCGTTGCCTCGATGTCCCTACAAAGGCGGGTCCGTGCTGCCTCCCGCCGAGAGTGACGTTCTGCCCACGGCACAGGTCGATTCGCGGACCGTACGTCGCATTTGGGCAGCGCCGAGGACGGTCACTCCTGCTGCGCCGGCTCGGCGGCGTTTGGCGAGCAGCTCGTCGGCGAGGGACCAGCCCGCTGGAGGGACTGGCCGAAGCTGCGCAGGTCGGCGATCGCGTCTTGTTGGGTCTGCATAACTATCTCGTTCACTCAGGTGCACGTGCAGACGGTCACCGGGCCGGAGCCTCCGACGACCCGCTGCCCCGACATCGGCTGGGACGGCTCCGGAGAACGCAACACCGTCAAGCAAGAGCCGAACCCGATGCGTCAAGCATCAGCCGAACTCACACACATCACACGGTGGGGCGGGTGGGGCTCGAACCCACGACCGAGGGATTATGAGTCCCCTGCTCTGACCGGCTGAGCTACCGCCCCGGATGCCGCCGAGCCTCCCACGGAGGCCGCAGCCCCTAGCATCCGCTCAGTGCCGCCGCCCGAGCCCACCTCACGCCTGGCCCGGCTCGCCGTCGACCTCACCCCGTTGCGGACGGTGCCGGCGTACCGGCGCCTGTATCTCGGCTCGGCGGTCTCGGCGATGGGCAGCAGCCTCACGACCTTCGCGATCGGTCTGCAGGTCTATCGGCTTACCGGCTCTTCGGCGGCGGTGGGGCTCGTGTCGCTGGCCTACCTCGTCCCGCTCGTCGTGGTCGGTATCGGCGGAAGCTCGGTGGCCGACGCCGTCGACCGGCGAACCCTGGTGCTGACCACCACCACGGTCAGCGCCGCCGTGTCCACAACCCTTGCGCTGCAGGCATTCCTCGGCTCCCAACTGCTCTGGCCCCTGTACGTGCTCACCACCGTCTCGGGTGCGGCCGGCGCCCTGGACTCCCCCACCCGGCGCACCTTCACGCCGCGGCTGCTGCCCGCGCCGCTCCGCCCGGCGGCGTACGCCCTCGACCAGGTGTCGATGCACCTGAGCCTCACCCTCGGGCCGCTCGCCGCGGGCCTGCTCACCGCGGCCGGCGGGCTGCGGCTGTGCTACCTCCTCGACGCGGTGAGCTTCCTGGCCGTCCTCTACGGCGTGCGTCGGCTCCCCTCGATGCGCCCCGACGGCAGGGGCCTCCGGCCCGGGTGGCGAGCGACGCTCGACGGACTGCGGTACGTCCGCGGGCAACCCCTGGTCCTCGGCGTCCTCCTCGCGGACCTGAACGCGACCGTGTTCGGGATGCCCCGCTCCCTCTACCCCGCCGTCAACGCGGCGCGCTTCGGCGGCCATGCGGCTACCCTCGGTCTGATCACCGCCGCGATGTCGATCGGCGGCCTGCTCGGCTCGGCCCTGTCCGGGCCCACCTCCCGCGTAGGCCGTCGCGGCGCCGCGATGCTGGCAGCGGGCGCCGTGTGGGGGCTGGCGGTGGTCGGGTTCGGGCTGGCCTCGTCGCTGTGGCTCACCCTGCTGACCCTGGCAACAGCGGGGCTCGCCGACACGACCTCGGTGATCTTGCGCGCCACGATCGTCCAGGACGTCGTGCCCGACCGGCTGCGCGGCCGCGTCACCGGCGTCGACTTCGTCGTCGGTGCGGGCGGCCCGCAGCTGGGCAACGTCGAGGCCGGCGTCGTCGCGTCGCTCACGACGGTGGATGTCAGCGCCGTCAGCGGCGGCGTGGCGACCGTCGTCGGCACCGGCCTGATCGCACTCGCGCTGCCGGCCCTGATCCACTACCAGCGGGGAGCGCCGGACTGAGCTCAGCGAGAGCGGAACACCTCGGCCAGCGGCCGGCGACGGGTCAGCGGGGCGGGCGTCCCCGACGGCCGGCTCCCCAGCCGCAGCATCATCTGCGGGTACGAAGGCCAGCCCATCAGCGTCTTCAGCCGACGGCGGAAGACGGGCATGTCCACCGCCTGGGAAAGCGGGCAGCACGACAGCCCGGCCAGCTCCGCCTCGAGCATCAACCGCAGCATCACCTCGCCGGCGGCGACTTCGTCGGCCGGCTGGTCGCCGTCGGTCAGCACCACGGCCAGCAGCGGCTTCTCGTCGACACCGGCCGTGATGAGCTGGCCGCCCGGTACGCCGACCTCGAAGTCGCGCAACGGCACGTCGGTGTGGCGCGACGTCCCTGCCTCGACCCGCGGCACGACGGTGGCGGGGACGCCGTCACCCGACCCCGGGTCGGCGTGCACCCAGCGCGCCATCTCGGCGAGGTAGGCCGGGTCCTGCCGCTCGACCCGGTCGGCGTGCGAGACGGTGACCGCGAGCTCGAGGGCCTCCTCGGTACGCGCCGGGAAGTGCACGTACGCCCGTGACGATGCGGTCGCCTGGCGCAGCCGTTCCACCTGCTCCGTGGAGACCGCGGCGGCGCCGAAGGGGCGGCGCTCGCTCCGTCGGGCCCGAGCCGCCACCACCAGGTCGAGGTCGGCCGGCAGCGGAGCGACCCGGTCGACCCCGTGCAGGCGCGCCACCAGGTCCGGCTCGGGCAGCCGGTCGACGGTGACCCGCCACCCCCGCGCGCGCAGCGCGAGCTCGGTGAGCGCGAGCGCCGCGCCGCAGCTGAGCATCAGCGAGTGGCCGTCGGGATCGGCCACCCCGAGCTGGCGTGAGCGGTCGGCCAGCAGCTCGAGCACACCGCCCCGCAGCTCCCACCGCCACGGCTGGGTGTTGTGGATCGACGGCGCCCGGCCCGCGAGGGTGACCGCCGCCTCGACGTCCACCAGCCCGAGCAGGCCCTCGGTCGCCGTCGACATCAGCCGGCCACGGGCCGTGCAGGGCTGCTCATGCCGTCTCCTTCGCGACTCCGTGCGCGGCGACCGCCGCCGCACATGCGACAGTCCGAGCCTGCGATCCGGGCGTCCGGGCCGATAGGGCCGAAGGTCCTGTCAGACGAAGGCGTGCAGGCCGGTGAGCAGGGAGGTGAGCACGGCCTTGGCGTCGCCGAACAGCATCGCCGTCTTCGGGTTCACGTACAGCTCGTTCTCGAGACCTGCGTACCCGTGGCCCATCGAGCGCTTGATCACGATGACGCTCCTGGCCTTGTCCACGTCCAGGATCGGCATCCCCGAGACGGCGTTGCCCGGCCTGCGGGCGGCCGGGTTCGTGACGTCGTTCGCACCGACGACGAGCACCACATCGGTGGACGCGAACTGCGGGTTGATCTCCTCGAGGTCCCGCAGCTGCGGGTACGGGGCGTTTGCCTCGGCCAGCAGCACGTTCATGTGGCCGGGCATCCGGCCGGCGACGGGGTGGATGCCGTAGCTCACGTCAACGCCGTGCTCACTCAGCGCGTGCGCCAGCTCGACCAGCTGGTGCTGGCCCTGCGCTGCGGCCAGCCCGTACCCGGGCACGATGACCACCCTGCTGGCGTACGCCATCTGCAGGGCGGCGTCGTCCACGCTGACCTGCCGGGCGGTGCCGCCACCCGCCGAGACGGTGGCCGTCCCATCGCCGTCCGCCGTCCCGAAGCCGCCCGCGATGATGTTGACGAGCGACCGGTTCATGGCGTTGGCCATCAGCATCGTGAGGATCGCGCCGGCCGCGCCGACGAGCGCCCCGCCGATGATCAGCGGGGTGCTGCCGATGACGAAGCCGGCCATCGCGACGGCGGTGCCGGTGAAGGCGTTGAGCAGCGAGATCACCACGGGCATGTCCGCGCCGCCGATGGGGAGCGTGGCGAGAACGCCCAGCCCCAGGGCCGCGGCGGTCAGGGCGCACAGCACCGGGACGCCGCCGTGCCCCGCGGCGTACGTCGCCGCCGCCGCGATCGCGATCACCGCGAGGACGAGGTTGAGCAGACGCCCACCCCGGAAGGTGATGGGCTGGCCGGGCACGATCCCGGCCAGCTTTCCGCCGGCCACCAGCGACCCCGAGAACGTGATGCCGCCGATCAGCAGGTCCAGCACGGTGGTGAGCGTGGTGCTGACCGGCTGCTGCGCCAGGCCGACCGAGCCGGCGTGGCTGATCGCGTCGCTGAAGGCGATGAGCGCGGCCGCGCCGCCGCCGACCGCGTTGAACAGGCTGACCAGCTGGGGCATCGCCGTCATCTGGACGCTGCGCGCGGTACCGAACCCGATCACTGCGCCGGCCACCAGACCGACGGCGAGCACCGTCGTCCCGGTGCCGGTGATCACGTGGTCGTGCGAGAGCACCACGACGGTGGTCAGGATCGCCACGAGCATGCCCCCGCCGGAGATCCGGTTGCCCCGCCGCGCCGACGCCGGCGAGGTCATCTGCTGCAGGCCGAGCACGAAGCAGACGGCCGCGCCGAGGTAGAGGAGGTGGGTGAGCGTGTCGAAGTCGCTCATGGCATGTCGGCGCCGGCCTTCGTCGGCGGGTCGACGCGCCGGGGCTTGAACATCTCCAGCATCCGGTCGGTGACGACGTACCCGCCGACGACGTTCATGGCCGCGAACATGGCCGCCAGGAGCACCAGGACGTAGCCGAGCGGGGTGTTGGCGGACGCCGCGAGCACCATGACGCCGACCAGTACGACGCCGTGGATCGCGTTGGAACCCGACATCAGCGGGGTGTGCAGGGTCGCGGGCACCTTGGTGATCACCTCGAACCCGACGAGCAGGCTGAGCACGAAGATCGTGATGTCGGCGAAGAGGATCGGAGTCACGCGGGCTGTCCTTGTCCGGTCGGGGCGGGGGGGCGGGGAGGGTCGCCAGGCGTCAGCAAGTCGCGGACGTCCGTGCGCGTGACCTCGCCGTCGCGGGTGACGAGGACACCGGCGGTGATCGCGTCGGCGGTGTCCAGCCGCACCTCGCCGCCGGTGACGAGGTGGGCCAGCAGCGCGGCGATGTTGCGCGCGTACGCGGTCGAAGCCGCCCGCGGGACGGTGGCGGGCAGGTTGCCCGCGCCGATGATCGTGACGCCGTGGTCGGTGACCACCGTGGCGTCGGGTACCGAGCCCTCGACGTTCCCGCCAAGCGGGCCGGCGGCGAGGTCCACGATCACCGAGCCGGCAGCCATGGCCGCGACCGCGTCGGCCGCCACCAGGACGGGGGGACGACGGCCGGGGACCTGGGCGGTGGTGACGACGATGTCGAAGGTGCCCACGGCCTTGGCCAGGGCCTGCTGCTGCGCGGCCTTCTCCGCTGCGGTCAGCTCGCGGGCGTACCCGCCGGCGGCTTCGGCGGAGCCGCCCGCACCGAGGTCGAGGAACGCGGCGCCGGTCGAGGCGACGTCGGCCCTGGCGGCGTCCCGGACGTCGTACCCCGTGACGACGGCGCCGAGGCGGCGCGAGGTGCCGATGGCCTGGAGGCCGGCGACGCCCGCCCCGATGACGAGGACCCTGGCCGGCCGCACCGTCCCTGCGGCGGTCATCAGCATCGGGAAGTAGCTGCCGTAGGTGTGGGCAGCCAGCAGCGCCGCCTTGTAGCCGGCGACGTTGGCCTGCGAGCTCAGGGCATCCATGGACTGGGCGCTGCTCAGGGTGCGCGGCAGGCCGTCGAGGCTGATCGCCACGGTCTTCGCCTCCGCCAGCCGCCGGACGAGGTCGGTGTCCACCAGCGGCTGGAGCAGACCCACGAGCAACTGGCCCGGCCGCATCCCGGCGCGGCGGGCCACCTCGGGCGCGTGGACGCAGACCAGGATGTCGCACCGCGCGAGCACGGCGTCCGCGTCGGCGACGGTCGCGCCGGCAGCCACGTAGTCCGGGTCGCGGAACCACGCGGCGGCCCCTGCGCCGCTCTCGACGATGACGTCGAGGTCGAGCGCCGCAAGCCGCGTGACGCCGTCCGGCGTCATCGCCACGCGCTGCTCTCCCGACGCCGACTCACGCAGGACGCCCACGAGCAGCCGCCTGGTGGCCGCCGGTGCCGGCGCGTCAGGGGGCATGGACTCGCACCCTAGTCAGTCGGATCCTTGCGACGGACCACGACCACCGGGCACTCCGCGTGCTCCGCGCAGTAGGCGCTGACCGATCCGAGCAGCAGACCCGCGAAGCCGCCGTGGCCCCGGCTGCCGACGACCAGCAGCTCCGCCCCGGCACTCATGCCGATGAGCACCTCGGCCGGGTGGCCCTCCCGCACGGCCTCGGTCAGCCCGTCCGGCCTGGCGTCGCCGAACACCGAGGTGAGCGCGCCGGCGAGGAGCGAGGCCGAGTCCTGGTCCGGTCGCCACGTCGCGTCGGCGCCGCCGTACCCGTAGTAGGGCGGGAAGTGCCAGCAGGCGACGACCTCGATCGGCAGGGCCAGCGCCGCGGACAGGCGCGCGGCCCAGCGCAGGGCGTCGAGCGACGGGGCGGAGCCGTCGACACCGACGACGATCGGCCTGGCTGCCGACCGCTGCGATGGGGGCTCTGCGGTGCTGCTCATGGCGTCTCTCCCGGCGTCGACGGACCTGCCCGAGGGCCGTGGGTCCGGAGCCGTCGGTGCGACGCTACGCGGTGCCCGCTGCTCTTTCCGGCCTGTACGTTAGGTGGCCGTGCCCGACGACGACCTCACCGCGGGGCTGGCCGGGTTGGCCGGTGTCCTCACCGGCCTGCAACCGGTCCGGGATGTGCTGACCCACATCGCCGACTACGCGGTCCAGGCCATTCCGGGCGCCGAGGGCGCCGGTCTGACGATGCTGGACTCCGACCAGCCCCAGACCGTGGTCGCCAGCGCCGAGTTCGTCCACACCGTCGACGACATCCAGTACAGCCTCGGCGAAGGTCCCTGCCTGCTGGCCGTCGCCACCAGGTCCACGCAGACATCCGGCTCGCTGGGCGGAGAGGCGCGTTGGCCGCGGTTCGGCCCTCGGGTCGGGCGCCTCGGCGTACACAGCGTCCTGTCGCTGCCGCTGGTGCTGCCCGACCGGGTCGTCGGCGCGCTCAACGTCTATGCCCACGCGAAGGACGCCTTCGACGCCGACGCCGTGCGCATCGGCGAGCTCTTCGCCGGACCCGCCGCCGTCTCCGTACACAACGCGCAGGTGCTGGCGGAGTCGCAGCGGCTCGCGGCTCAGCTCGCCGAGGCGTTGACCAGCCGGGCCGTGATCGACCAGGCCCTCGGCATCATCATGAGCCGCAGCGGCGGCGGCCCGGACGAGGCCTTCGACCGGCTCCGCAGCATGAGCCAGGCCCAGCACATCAAGGTGGCGGACCTCGCCCGCTCCATCGTCGACGAGGCGGTACGGAAGGCCCGGGCCCGGCATCCCGACCAGGAGTAGCGACCGCGGACGTGTGAGTGGCACCAGTGGTTGCTACGTGGGGAGCGCGCGCACGTCGACCAGCACCGGCCGGTGCTCGGCGCCGAAGACGGCGGCCTGGGTACGGCGGTGCATCCCGAGCTTGACGAACAGCGAGGAGACGTAGTTCTTCACGGTCTTCTCCGACAGCGACAGGTCGGCGCCGATCTGCCGGTTCGTCATCCCGTCGGCGATCAGCCCGAGCACCTGGCTCTCCCGGTGCGACAGCGAGGCGAGACGCGCGTCCGGGACGGGTCGCGGCTGCAGGTGTGACAGCAGCTGCCCCGTCGACGCCGGGTCGAGCAGCGAGCCGCCGGCCGCGACCCGCCGGATGGCGGCTGCCAGCTGGAGCCCGCGGGTCTCCTTGACCAGGTAGCCCGCCGCTCCCGCCAGCACGGCGGCGGACAGTGCGCCCTCGTCGGCGTAGCCGGTGAGGACGATGCAGCGGACGTCCGGCGTGGTCGAGGCAAGCTCGCGACAAACCTCCACGCCGCTGCCGTCGGGCAGGTGGCTGTCGAGCACCGCGACGTCCGGCCGCGCGGCCGGGATCCGCACGAGCGCCTCCCGGACGCTGCCAGCCTCGCCGACCACCTCGAGGTCGCGCTCGTCCTGGAGCAACCCGGCGATCCCGCGCCGAACCAGCTCGTGGTCGTCGAGCAGGAAGACCCGAATCACCTCAGCCCCGCGGCGCAGACCACAGCAGGCACGTGCCGGCACGTACCTTCGCGGCCCGGTTCGCGCCGGGCGACACGACGCGGAGGGACCCGCCGCGTTGCTCCGCGCGGACGCGGAGGTTGTCCAGTCCGCTGCGCCGCGTGCCGATGCCGATGCCGATGCCGATGCCGTCGTCGTACAGGCGTACCCACACCGCATCGGTGGTCGCGATGACGTCGATGTCGGCGCAGAGCGCGTGCGCATGCCGGGCCGTGTTGGCCAGTCCCTCGCGCAGGACGGCGGCGAGATCGTCGACCATGCCCTCCGACAACGTGTCGACCGTGCCGGTGCAGCGCAGCGACGGCGCGAAGCCCAGCAGCGAGTGCAGTCCGGTCACCACGGACTGCAGGCGGGCCGTGACGGTCCCCCGCTCCGGGCCGAGCGGGCCGCGCAGCTCGAACACCGTCGCGCGGATCTGCCGCATGGTCTCGTCGATCTCGGCCACGACCAGCTCGAGGTCCGCGGCGGGGTTGCCGGCGAGGCCGCGGGCTACGCGCTGCGCAGTCAGACCGGCCGCGAAAAGCCGCTGCAGGACATGGTCGTGCAGGTCCCGCGCGATCCGCTGCCGGTCGCGGTGTTGAGCCAGGGCCAACTCTGTGGGGGCAGCAGTCCGTCCCGGCGTCGCCGGATCCGCCGGCATGCGCTGGAAGACCGGTGCGGCGGTCAACTGGTCTGTGGTCATCGGCGGCTGGCCCTCACAAGTGGGAGGTCCCGGTGCGTCCGGCGGTGAGTGGCTCACTCGGGGAGGGCGGCGGTTGCGGCGGTCCCGGTCCGGACAGGCTGATGGCTCAGCAACCTCGAATGTACACGGGTCGCGCCCGCGCTCGGCCCGGCCGCCTCGCGATCCTCCGCGTGACGTGGAGAGGCTCAACCCCAGCCACCCCGGGTCGGGATCGTCCGCGAAGCGCGCCTGCGGTCAGACCATCTCGAGGACGGACGAGGCCTCGATGTCGGCGTCGGCGACGACCTCGGGGGTCGGCACGTGCGGGCGTAGCACGAACACGGCAACGGCCACGCTGATCGCCGCGAGGACCGCGGAGGTGGCGAAGGCCGCCCGGACCCCATGGGCGAGGGCGGGCAGCGCCAGGTGCTCGGCGCCCGCGGGGACGTGGGCGTGGTGCGTGGCCAGCCCGAACACCGTCACCAGCGCGGCGAGGCCGAGCGTGCCCCCGACCTGCTGCATGGCCTGGAGCAGGCTCGAGGCCGCCCCGGAGTCGCTGCTCCGGACACCGGCCAGGATCGCGGTGGTGATCGGCATGAACGAGGAGCCGATGCCCAGGCCGAGCAGCAGCAGCGGCGGGAGCACATGGGTGGTGTACGCACTGCTCTGCGTCAGGGTCGCGAGCCACGCCATGCCGATCGTGGTCAGCGTCAGCCCGAACACGAGCATCCGGCGGGCACCGACGCGCGGCAGGATCCGCGGCGCGAGTCGGGAGGCGGAGAACAGGAGCAGCGTCAGGGGCAGGAACGCGACGCCGGTGCGCAACGCGCTGTAGCCGCGCGCCTCCTGCATGAACTGGGTGAGGTAGTAGAACACGCCGAACATGGCGCTGGGCAGCAGGAACATGAGCGCGTACGCACCCGCGCGGGTGCGGTCCCGGAACAGGCGTAGCGGCACGATCGGCACCTCGGCGCGGGTCTCGAGCCAGCCGAACACGGCCATCACGACGGCACCGGCCACCAGCGACCCCAGGGCGAGCGGGTCGCCCCAGCCGGCCGTACCACTGCGGATAAGGCCGAACACGAGCGAGCCCATGCCGAGGACGGACGTCACGGCGCCTGGGTAGTCGATGCGGCCGCGGTTGCGCTCGGAGTTGTGCAGGAACCGTGGTGCGAGCAGGAGGACGACGATTCCGACGGGCACGTTGATGAACAGCACCCAGCGCCAAGAGAACGCCGTGAGGGCGCCACCCAGGATCAGCCCGACCGAGGCGCCGCCGGAGGAGACGGCGGCGAAGATGCCGAGGGCGCGGTTGCGGTCACGCCCTTCCGCGAAGTTGGTCGCCAGCAGCGCGAGCGCGCTCGGTGCGGCGCCCGCGGCACCGATTCCCTGCACGGCGCGGGCGACGACCAGCCAGCTGGCAGACGTGGCGAAACCACCGACCAGGGAGGCGATCGTGAACAGCGCGATGCCGGCCATGAACATCTGCCGGCGCCCGAAGACGTCACCGGCGCGGCCGCCGAGCAGCAGCAGGCCGCCGAAGGCGAGGGTGTACGCGCTGATCACCCAGGACAGCCCGGCCGTCGAGAAGCCGAGTCCGGTCTGGATCGAGGGCAGGGCGATGTTCACCACGGTGGCGTCGAGCACCACCATGAGCTGGACCGTGACGATCACCCCGAGGGCGACCCCGGGGTGGCGCGCAGATGCGTGGGTGGACATGACGCCCTTCCGGCACGAAACTAGACGGAGGTGACCTCCGTTACGGGAGGTACTCCGTACTATATGGAGGGTGGCTCCGCTTTGGCAACGGCTGCCGGGGGTCTTGTGACCAACGACATGTCGGACGTGCTCGCCCACAGCCGGGCGCTGCGCACGGACGCGCGTCGCAATCACGCGAAGCTGCTGGTCGCGGCCTCGGCGATCTTCGCCGCCGCGGGGCCGGACGCGGCGCTCGAGGAGATCGCCCGCCGCGCAGGCGTCGGCATCGGCACGCTCTACCGGCACTTCCCCACCCGCGAGGCCCTGATGGGCGCGGTCGTGCGCGAGCACATCCTGGAGCTGACCGACGACGCACAGGAGGCGCTGGCGGCGGCCGACCCCTTCGAGGCCCTGGCCGGCTGGCTCCGCGCCCACCTGGCTTTTAGTGCGACCAAGCGTGGCCTGGTCGCGGGCATCGTGATGCTGAAGCAGACCGGGGACAGCGACTTCGCGGCCGCGTGCGATCGCATGATCGCCGCCCTGGAGGCGCTGGTGGCTCGCGCCCAAGCCGCCGGCCAGGTCCGCGCGGAGGTGACCGCCCGCGACGTGATGCACCTGATCGGCGCGATCGCGGCCGGCGCCGAACGAGCCGCGGACCCCGAGATGGCCGGCCGGCTGCTCGAGGTGACGCTCGCCGGCCTGCGTACCGGGCCCGGCTGCGCCCACTGAGCTCTCTCGTTGGCAATGCGCTTGGGCAACGACGGCCTCTCTCGAAGGTTTGTTCGTGTCACGAACCAGTCTGGTTGGTGTTACGAACTATGTCGAGTAGCGTCGAGCGGTGACTGCTGACGTGCCCCCGGACGCCCTCGGCTTCACCGATGCGCTGGTGCAGTTGTCCTTCGCGGTCCAGAGCGCCCTGGCGGACATCGGCGACGGGCTGGGCCTGACGGTGACGCAGATGCGGCTCCTCGGCGTCCTCCGCGACCGCCGGCTCAAGATGCAGGAGATCGCGACGGTGCTCCGGCTGGAGAAGTCCAGCGCCACCGGGCTGGTGGATCGAGCCGAGCGTCGGGGACTGCTGGTCCGTGGTCACAGCCAGGACGACGGACGCTCCGTCCTCGTCACCCTGTCGCCTGCCGGACGCCGGCACATCGCCACGATCGCCGGCACGGTCGAGGCCGCGCTGCTCGATCTCGCGAGGGACCTCACCGACGAAGAACGCGAGGACCTCGCCCGACTCGCCGAGCGGATCCTGGGCCAGGACCGGTAGGCGCAAAGCGGCTGGACCGGCGAGGACCGGACCGGCAGGCTGGCGGCATGGCTCTCCACATCCAGTGCCTGTGTGTCGACACCACCGACCCGGCCCGGCTGGCGGCGTTCTGGGAGTCGGCCCTGGGCTGGCGCCGTACGCACTCGGAGGACGACGAGGTCGTGCTGGAGCCGCCCGTCGGGAGCCCGGAGGACGGCGTCGTGCCGGACCTGCTGTTCCTGCGCGTGCCGGAAGAGAAGGCCGCGCGGAAGAACCGGCTGCACCTCGACCTGCGTCCCCTCGACCAGGCCGCCGAGGTGGCCCGGCTCGAGGGTCTCGGCGCCCGCCGGGTCGAGGTCGGCCAGGGCTCCGAGGTCAGCTGGGTCGTGATGGCCGACCCCGATGGCAACGAGTTCGACGTCCTGCCAGCTCTGCCAGCAGGAGAATCCGCCGCCGGCTGACCCGCGCCGCGATATGCGGGCGGTGGCACGAAGGCGGGGCGCTGTTGAGGCCTACGTCGCGATCGACCGCGGCGACAAGAACGCCGCTGTCGACGACGATCAACGTTCGAAGTCCTCAGCCACAAACTCCTCGATGCGTTCGGACAGGTCACTCCGGCCACTGTCGGCGATCCCGATGAACCCGAACCGATGACCGTTTTGGGAGGCCGCTTGCGGCGTGCCCAGATAGGAGCACACGGCATCACCGGCCAGCTGCTCAGGCGTAGTCGCTGCGCAGCGGCACGCTCGCTCAGCCGCTCCGCGACGTCGTCGGGAGATGGACGCGGAGTTCGGTCATGCACTCAGCGTAAGCCGCGGGGGTCAGGTGGCGCGAAGCTCGTCCCCACCACGAGCAAGCACGGTCTTGGCGAGACGCAGCACTGAACCGACGACGGCCGGGTCCCCTCGAGGGGGTCCTCCGCCGGATCGCTGACCTGCGGCTATGCGCTCCCGCGCCTGGACTTGAACCAGGAACCCTGCGATTAACAGTCGCATGCTCTGCCAATTGAGCTACGCGGGACCGTCGGCGCGGGCCAGTACGAGACACCCCGCCGCGTCGCGAGAGACTATCGCACCGGCCGTCCCCGAGCCCCTGGAGCACCCATCGTGAAGCGCCTCGTCCTGCTCACCGGCTTCGTCGCCGGGTACGTCCTCGGGGCCCGGGCCGGCCGGGACCGGTACGAGATGATCATGCGCCTGGCGCGGCGCATCGCCGAGCGGCCGGCCGTGCAGTCTGCGGCAGGCACGGTCGCGGGCGGCGCCTCGGAGGCGGCGAAGCAGGCCCTGCGGAGGGTGCGCTGAGCGACGAGCCGCTGTTCGACCTCGTCGAGCTGGTCGGCCGTCGCTTCGCCCTCGCCGCGCTCTGGGAGCTGCGCGGCGCGCCGCACGCTTTCGGGCCGCTGGCGGCCGCCCTGGGCGCGCCGGCGAACGTACTGACGCAGCGGCTGCGGGAGCTGCGCGAGGCCGGCCTGGTCGAGGTCGACGAGGCCGGGGACTACCGCCTCACCCACCACGGACGCCGGTTGCAGGGGCCGCTGGAGTCCCTGGCCGCGTACGCCGAGAGCTGGGCCGCGCTCTCGCCGCGGCAGCGCTCGCCCCGCGGCGCCGCTGACCGCGGCCGGGGCGAGTAGTCAGAACCCGAGCGGCACCGGCTCGGCCGGTGGTCCGTCCCGCAGGAGCACGGCCAGCCGGGCGGCGAGGTCCCGGGGCGCGAGCGGTTCGTCGGCGGCCTCGAGCTCCTCGGCGCTCCACCACCGCAGGGCGCTGATGTCCTCGCGTTCGTCCTCGGTCCAGCCGGCGTCGCTCGGCGTGAAAGCCGGGACGTGCGCGAGGTACCACCGCTCGGCCTGCTCGACCCGCACGCCGCGCCAGGTGAACGACACCCGGCGGGAGTAGACCTGCGGGCCGAGCGCGAGCCCTTCGAACCCCGTCTCCTCGGCGACCTCGCGGACCGCCGCCTGCGCGGGCGTCTCGCCCGGCTCGATGCCACCCCCGACCGGCGCCCAGAAGGCGACCCCGGTGTCGGGCGAGACCAGCCGTACCAGCAAGAGCCGATCGTCGGGGTCGACCAGCAGCACCCGGACGGCCTGCCGGACGGTCACGCGCCGAGCTCGGCCCGGATCGAGCCGAGGGCGGCCTGCGCCCGGGCCTCGGCGTCCCCCGCCCCGCGTACGCCCGGGTCGTAGTGCAACCGCCAGTCGACCCCGGACCGGGTACGCCGGGCGACCACCGTCACCCCCCGCCCGTCGGCGAACAGCGGTACGTGCCTGGTGTGCAGGACGCTCGCCTCGACCTGCGCCTTCACCAGCGCAGGCAGGTCGCGGGGGTCGCCGAGCACCACCTCGCGGTCCTCACCGTCGGCAGCCCTGATCACGAGCGTGTCGCCGGTCAGCGTGACGTGGTCGATCTCCGTCCACGCCAGCCGCTCGCCGTAGCCCCAGAGGCCGCCGTCCGTCGCCACCAGCGGCTCCCCCGCTCCGTCCAGGGCCCAGGTCAGGAGGTGCTCCCCGGCGGGGACCGTCGCCCGCACCGACTCCGGCGGCCGGGAGGCGCGGACGGCGGCGCGGGCCCGCTCGAACATCAGCCGACGCTGCCCACTGCCACGTCGCGCAGCGAGCGCTTCCGACCCTCCAGCGACAGCACCTGCGAGAACAGCGTGAGGTACGTGGCGTCGGAGGAGTCGGTGCGCTGCAAGCGCCCCTTCGCCTCGACCAGCTGGCGGGTCACCGCGATCTCCTCGACCCGGGCCAGCACGGCCGCGACGTAGCGCTGCTCGTCCTCGCCGACGTAGCGCACCGGCTCGACGGCGAGGGCGTGCAGCAGGGCGCGCGCCTCGTCGGTGGGCGCCTCCGCGGCCAGCGCCTGCAGCCAGCCAGGGCCGCCCGCCGTCGAGACGGTGCCGCCGGCGGCGGCGACGGTCTCGCGCAGCGCGCGGTGCAGCGGCCCCGCGAACATGGCCGGGTCCAGCGCGTCGAAGACCGGTGCCGCGAGGGCCGGCCGCTGGACCGCAAGCTTCAGCGCCTCGCGTTCCACCTCCGCCGCCGTCCGGCTCGCCCGGTCGACCGGTGCGCCCTGATTCCCTTGTGCCGCAGGCACTTTGCGGCCGTCATCGCCCTGCTGCGCGACCTGGGCGGCAACGACGTCGAGCTCCATGCCGAGCCAGCCGGCGACCGTACGCACGTACTCGGGCCGCAGGGACCGGTCGCGGATCTGGCCCAGCACCGGCGCCGCCGCGGCGAGCGCCTGGACCCGGCCGTCGGGGGTGTTCAGGTCGAAGCGGTCGAGGGACGTCCGCAGCACGAAGGTGAAGAGCGGGACCCGGGAGGCGACGAGGTCGCGGACGGCGGCGTCACCGTGGGCGAGGCGGAGGTCGCAGGGGTCCATCCCGCCGGGGCTGACCGCCACGAACGTCTGCGCCACGAAACGCTGCTCCAACCCGAACGCCTTCAGCGCGGCCTTCTGCCCGGCCTCGTCGCCGTCGAAGGTGAAGATCACCTCACCGGGCGTCTCCTCCTGGTCGAGCAGCACCCTGCGCAGCACGTCGGCATGCTCGCCGCCGAAGGCCGTGCCGCAGGTGGCGACCGCGGTGGGCACGCCGGCCAGGTGCGCGGCCATCACGTCGGTGTAGCCCTCGACGATGACGGCCTGGTGCCGCAGCGCGATCTCCTTGCGCGCGAGGTCGAGCCCGTAGAGGACGGCCGCCTTCTTGTACAGCGGCGTCTCGCCGGTGTTGAGGTACTTGGGCCCGTCGTCGTCCTCGCGCAGCCGCCGGGCGCCGAAGCCGATGGTCTCGCCCGCCCGGCTCCGGATCGGCCAGACCAGACGGCCCCGGAACGCGTCGTACGCCCCGTGGCGTCCCTCCCGCGCGAGGCCGCCGGTGATCAGCTCCTCGCGGCGGAAACCCTTGCGCCCCAGGTGGTTCACCAGGGCGTCCCAGGACTGCGGCGCGTATCCGACGCCGAAGTGCGCCCACGCCGGCGCGTCGAAGCCTCGGCTGGTCAGGAACTCACGGGCCGGCTTCGCCTCCTCGCCCGCGAGCTGCTCGCGGAAGAAGGCCTCGGCGTCGGCGTGCGCGGTCAGCAACCGCTGTCGCTCGCTCGCCTGCCGGCCCGCCGCGGCGCCCCCCTGCTCGTACGTGAGGCTGATGCCGGCTCGCTGGGCGAGGCGTTCGACCGCCTCGACGAAGGTCAGCGCCTCCGTCTCCCGGACGAAGGTTATCACGTCGCCGGACTTGCCGCAGCCGAAGCAGTGGAAGACCCCGAGCTCCGGCCGCACGGTGAACGACGGCGTCTTCTCGTCGTGGAAGGGGCACAGCCCCTTGAGCGAGCCGCCGCCGGCGCGGCGCAGCGTCACGGTGTCGGCGACGACCGCGTCGATCGGGGTCCGCTCGCGGACGCGGGCCACGTCGGCATCGCTGATTCGGGGCACGTCGACACCTCCCTCGCGCGGGTTGCCTGTGCTGGGGAAGCGCTCTTCCACCCTAACCGGGCGGTCGGACGAGCCGCGCGTGCCAGGCCAGCGCGCTGGCATCGGTCAGACCCGCCACCTGGTCGGCGACGACCCGCAGCTTCCCGGCGTCGTCTGCCGCCGCCCAGGCCGGCCGCAGCAGCCTGTCCAGGCTGCCCGGGGCCTGGTCCGCGATGGCCGCCGCAAGCTCCGCCAGCAGCTCCCGCTGCCGGCCCTGCAGGGCCACGCGGTGCGGCGTGCGCATCACCAGGTCCAGGGCGACCGCCTTGAGCAGCGCCGACTCCGTGCGTACCCGATCCGGGACGACGAGGTCGGCGGCGTACCGGGTCAGCGGGCCGTCGTGTGCCGCCTGGGTGGCGTCGATCGCCGCCGAGCAGAAGCGCCCGATCAACCGGCTGGTGAGGTCCTTCAGCGCCGCCGTGTCGCCGGGACCGCCGTCGTAGCGCCGGAGCCACCCCGGGTGGCGGGTCAGCCCGGTCCAGGCCGCGTGCAGGGTGTCGGCCTCGACCGCCGGCAGGTACGCGTCCCGGGCCGCCGCCACGACGGCGTCCGCGTCGATCCGGGCCGGGTCGATCTGGCCGGCGTGCACCCCGTCCTCGTAGTCGTGCACGGAGTACGCGACGTCGTCGGCCCAGTCCATGACCTGCGCCTCGCTGCTGCGCACGCGGTCGGGAGCGCCGGTACGGAGCCAGCGGAAGACCGGTGCGTCGTCGGCGTACACCCCGAACTTGGCGGTCCCCTCGCGGCGCGGCCAGGGGTACTTGCAGGCGGCGTCGAGGGCGGCGCGGGTGAGGTTGAGACCGGCGCCCGCGACCTTCACCTCGAGCCGGGTGAGCAGCCGGAGCGACTGGGCGTTGCCCTCGAAACCACCTGCGGCAGAGGCGATCTCGTCGAGGGCGACCTCGCCGTTGTGCCCGAACGGCGGGTGGCCGAGGTCGTGGGCCAGACATGCCGCGTCGATGAGGTCGGGGTCGGCACCGAGCGCCGCCCCCATCTCCCGGCCGATCTGCGCGCACTCCAGGGAGTGGGTGAGCCGCGTCCGCGGGAAGTCGTCCTCCCCTGCGACCACCACCTGCGTCTTGCCGGCGAGCCGGCGCAGCGCGGCGGAGTGCAGCACCCGGGCCCGGTCCCGCTGGAACGGCGTACGGCCGCTGCCTTTGGGTTCCTCGAGGACCCGCCGCTCGAGGTCGCCGGGCTCGTACACGGGGACGACGCTAGCGGGCTGGCGCCGCCCAATCCGGACGCCTACGGTCGTGTGCCATGACGAACCCGCCGTGGGAGCCCCCAGTCGCCGGCACCGAGGTCGAGCACCTGCTCGCCGCCATCGACCGGCAGCGCGCGACCTTCCGGTGGAAGGCCGACGGCCTCGACCCCGCCGGGCTCTCGCAGCGCCTCGGCGTCTCGGAGCTGACCCTCGGCGGGCTGCTCAAGCACCTCGCGCTCGTCGAGGAGCACCAGAGCACGGTCCGGATGAGCGGCGCGCCGCTGGGGCCGCCCTGGGACGCAATCGACTTCGACGCCGACCCGCAGTGGGAGTTCCGCACCGGCGCGACCGACCCGCCCGCCGAGCTGTACGCGCTCTACGACGGCTCGGTGGCCGCTGCCCGCCAGCGCACGCTCGCGCTGCTGGCCGACGGGGGTCTCGACCGGCCGGCGGCGACCTGGCCAGATGGACGCACCCCCAGCATGCGGCGGTGCCTGTTCGACCTGCTCGAGGAGTACGGCCGCCACACCGGCCAGGCCGACCTGCTCCGCGAGGCCGTCGACGGCCGCGTCGGCGAGGACCCGCCAGGCGACTGGCGACCGTGAGCAGGGATCAGCGGCTGTCGCTGCCGGCGCTCTCCAACGCCGCGCGGCCCGCCTCCAGCCGCGCCACCGGCACCCGGAACGGCGAGCAGCTGACGTAGTCGAGGCCCACGTCGTGGAAGAAGTGCACCGAGTCGGGATCGCCGCCGTGCTCGCCGCAGACCCCGAGGTGCAGGTCGGGCCGGGTGGCGCGGCCGGCCGCGACCGCCATCGCCACCAGCGCTCCGACGCCCTCCCGGTCGAGGGTCTCGAACGGCGAGACCCCGAAAATGCCCAGGTCGAGATAGCGGCTGAAGAACGACGCCTCCACGTCGTCGCGGGAGAAGCCCCACGTCATCTGCGTCAGGTCGTTGGTGCCGAAGGAGAAGAACTCCGCGGCCTCGGCGATCTGGCCGGCGGTGAGCGCCGCCCGCGGCACCTCGATCATCGTGCCCACCGGCGCCTCGACCCCGACGTCGGCGAGCACCCCCTCGGCCTCCTCGCGCACGGACTCGAGCTCCTGCACGGCGCCCACGAGCGGGATCATCACCTCGGCACGAGGCGAACTGCCCTGTGCCAGCAGGGCCTTGCTGGCCTCCGCGATGGCGCGCACCTGCATCGCGAACAGACCCGGGATGACCAGCCCCAGGCGTACGCCGCGCAGACCGAGCATCGGGTTCTGCTCGTGCAGCCGGCGCACCGCCGCCAGCAGCGCGACCCGGCGGGGATCGACCTCGGGGCCCGCGAGCGCGACCTCGACCGACAGGGACGTGAGGTCGGGCAGGAACTCGTGCAGCGGCGGGTCGATCAGCCGGATCGTCACCGGCAGACCGTCCATCTCGGCGAGGATGCCCTCGAAGTCCTTGCGCTGCAGCGGAAGTAGCGCGTCCAGAGCGGCCTGCCGGGCCTCGTCGCCGTCGGCCAGGATGAGGTCCTCGACCAGCTGCCGGCGGTCACCCAAGAACATGTGCTCGGTACGGCACAGGCCGATGCCCTCGGCGCCGAACCGGCGGGCGCGGGCGGCGTCCTCGGGGGTGTCGGCGTTGGCCCGCACCCGCAGCCGGCGCTGGTCGTCGGCGTGCGTCAGCAGCCGGTGGACCGCCGCCACCAGCGGGTCCGCGTCCGGGGCGAGCGTCCCCTCGAAGTACTCCACGACCGGCGACGGCACCACCGCGACCTCGCCGGCGTAGACCGCACCGGAGGTCCCGTCGATGGAGATGACGTCACCCTCGGAGACCACCGTGGCACCGGCGGTGAAGCGCCTGTTCACCAGGTCGACCTCGAGCTCCTCGGCGCCGCAGACGCACGTCTTGCCCATGCCGCGGGCGACCACCGCCGCGTGCGAGGTCTTCCCGCCGCGGCTGGTCAGGATGCCCTGCGCGGCGATCATGCCGACGAGGTCGTCCGGGTTGGTCTCCCGGCGGACGAGGATCACGGCCTCGCCGGCGGCGGCCATCGCGTCCGCCCGGTGGCTGTCGAACACCGCCTTGCCCACCGCCGCGCCGGGCGAGGCGTTCATACCCTTGCCGAGCCGCGTCGCCGCGGAGACGTCACCGAAGCGCGGGAACATCAGCTGGGCCAGCTGGGCGCCGGTGACGCGGGTGATGGCCTCGTCCAGGTCGATCAGACCCTGGTCGACCAGCTGGGTGGCGATCCGGAAGGCCGCACCCGCGGTCCGCTTGCCGATGCGGGTCTGCAGCATCCAGAGCTTGCCGCGCTCGACGGTGAACTCGATGTCGCACAGGTCCCGGTAGTGCTCCTCCAGCGTCTTCATGATCGTCATGAGCTGGTCGTACGAGGACTTGTCGATGCCTTCGAGGTCGGCCAGGGGCACGGTGTTGCGGATGCCCGCGACGACGTCCTCACCCTGCGCGTTCTGGAGGTAGTCGCCGTACACACCCTGGTCACCGGACCCCGGGTCGCGGGTGAACGCCACCCCGGTGCCGGAGTCCATGCCGATGTTGCCGAACACCATCGAGACGATGTTGACGGCGGTACCGAGATCGGCGGGGATGCGCTCCTGCCGGCGGTAGAGCCGGGCTCGGTCACCGTTCCAGGAGTCGAAGACGGCGCGGACCGCGAGGTCCATCTGCTCGCGCGGGTCGGTCGGGAAGGGCCGCCCGGCCTGCTCGCTCACGATGCCCTTGAAGGTCTCGACCAGGTCCCGCAGGTCGGCAGCGTCCAGGTCCAGGTCGTTGGCCGTGCCCTTCGCCTTCTTGGCGGCGTCGAGCGCCTCCTCGAAGTGCTCGCCGTCGACGCCCAGGACGGTCTTGCCGAACATCTGCACGAGTCGGCGGTAGGAGTCGTACGCGAACCTCTCGCTGCCGGCCTGCTTGGCCAGCCCGACGACGCTCTCGTCGTTGAGGCCGATGTTCAGGACGGTGTCCATCATCCCCGGCATCGAGAACTTCGCGCCGGATCGCACCGACACCAGCAACGGGTCGCTCGCATCGCCGAGCTTCTTGCCCATCGCCGCCTCGAGCGTCAGCAGGTGCTCACCGACCTCCGCCGCGAGTTCGGCCGGCTCGCGGCCCGAGGCTAGGTAGACGTTGCAGGCCTCCGTCGTGATCACGAACCCGGGTGGGACGGGCAGCCCGAGGTTGGTCATCTCGGCGAGGTTCGCGCCCTTGCCGCCGAGCAGGTCCTTCATGTCCCGGTTGCCCTGGGCGAAGTCGTACACGAGCTTGGTCACGAGGGTCCTCTTCCCGATCGGTCGTGCTTCTCGAGAAGGTTACCGACGCGGTGCGCGCCCCTGCACACAGAAGCGGGGTCTGACGGGGGTAACGCGCCCGCTGGGCGTCTTCTGTGTGCGGCCCGACGCGCGGTCTGACGGACTCGGCGTCTTCTGTGCGGCAGAGGCGCGGAGTTGACGGACGGATCGTTCTGTGTGCGGCCAGAGGCGCGGGTACGTCTGTGGAGGACCAGCGCGACGGGTGCACGATCTGCGGCACCATCGGGTCGTGATCGTCGTCAGCCACGAGAGCGCCGCTGCGGCCTGGGGCATGGACGTGCGGCACGGCACCGCGAGCACATCACGGTCGGCCGCAACCACAGTCGTACGAGGCCGCGCGGACCGCTGGTCCACCGCGGCCCTGCGTACGACCTGTCGCTGGTCGGCGCCCGAACGCTGATCGAGTGCGACGGTGCCGAGCACCATCGCGACCTCGCCCGCTTTCGGCAGGATTGCGAGGACGTCACCATCGCCGCGTGTGAGGACTACGCGGCCCTGCGCCCTACCTGGTACGACGTGACTCGGCGCCCGGCGTGGACCGCGCGGATGCCGTCCGGCGAACGGTGGCGCGGCAGCGGGCCCCGGTGCGGACGCGAACGGGCGGCCGCCCGGCGCGCCCGGTCCCGACAGGCACACAGAAGCGCCCAGCCGGCCTGACAAGCAGGGCCCCCAGCACCCTTATGTGTGCGGCCGGGCTGCCGGCAGGCTGGGGATGACGGCGCTCGGCCTCCATCCGCGCACGGTGGCCGCTGGCCCCAGCCACGATCGTTAGAGGCTCTTCTCGCACTCGGCCCAGGAATCGACCGGACGCCAGCCGATCGCCTCGTTGATCGAGATCATGTACGTGTTGCTGGCCGCGTTCCAGGTGTTGACCCAGCGGGTGCCGGGCGAGCGCTCCCGCAACTGGCGGAGGTTCGCCACCTTCACCAGGGTGCCGAGCCGGTGTCCGCGGTGGTCGCGACGCACGATCGTGTCCCACTGGTAGCCCACCTCGGGGACCTCGCGGTTGATCCCGAAGTCCGTGTACGCGACCACCTCCCCGTCGCGGTGGGCCAGGGTGCCGAGCCGCAGCCGCCCGCGGTCGAGCGCGCTCTGCTCCTTGGCCGCCCAGCGCGCGGCGTCCCAGGCCTCCGGCTCCCGCTCCAGCTCGCCCATCGGGGCGTCGAGCGTCATCCGCCCTGCGAGGGCGGCGAGGCCGGCATGCAGGTGCGCGGGCGCACGGTCGGCCCAGCTCAGCAGCGTGTAGCCCTCGGCGTACGACTGTGCCCCGTCCGCCAGCGCCTGCAGGGCGGCGTCGTCGACGGTCTGCGTGTCGAGGACGCGGCGTACCTGGGCGAGCTTGCTCGCGAACCCGTGCCGGGCGGCGAACTGCTGGCCGGCGGTCCGGGTCCCGTCCAGCAACCCCTGCACCTCGGCGAGCAGCCGGGCCCGGCCGAGCTCGCGGCACCGGGCCTCGAGCGCCGCGAGTGCCGCGGTGGCGTGACCCCGTCGACGGGCGTCGGGAGCTACGGAGAGCGTCAGCGTGGCCTCGATCAGGTTGTCGCGCGTGGGCAGCTCGAGGACTGCGGCGACCACGTCGCGGCCGCCCGCCACCCCGAGATACAGCTCCGACCGCATGCCGTGGGCACCCTGGTCGCCCAGCAACGGCAGCACCTCGCCGATCGGGTCGGCCGGCAGGGCCCGGTAGTCGTGCGCGTACGCCCGTGCCTGCACGGCCTGCCACCGAGCGGCGTCGGCGGGGTCGGTGACGCGGGTGAGTTCCACACCGGTGTTGGTAGCAGGCTCGTCCAGCGGGTTCGGCGCCTAGAGCCCGGGCAGCCGCTCGTGCAGGTAGCCGGGCAGGGCGTCCAGGCCGATGCGCTGCTGGGTCATCTCGTCGCGCTCGCGCACGGTGACCGCGTGGTCGTCCAGGGTGTCGAAGTCGACGGTCACGCAGAACGGCGTACCCACTTCGTCCTGACGGCGGTAACGACGACCGATCGCGCCCGCGTCGTCGAAGTCCACGTTCCACGACCGCCGCAGGGTGGCGGCGAGGTCGCGCGCGACCGGCGAGAGGTCCGCGTTCCGCGACAGCGGGAGCACGGCGGCCTTGACCGGGGCGAGTCGATGGTCGAGCCGCAGCACGGTCCGCTTCTCCATCACCCCCTTGGTGTTGGGCGCCTCGTCCTCGGTGTACGCGTCGAGCAGGAACACCAGCATCGAGCGGTCCACTCCGACGGCCGGCTCGACCACATACGGCGTCCACCGAGTGCCGCTGGTCTGGTCGAAGTAGGTCAGATCGGCGCCGGAGGCCTTGCTGTGGGCGGTGAGGTCGAAGTCGGTGCGGTTCGCGATGCCCTCCAGCTCCCCCCACTCGGTGCCGGTGAAGCCGTACCGGTACTCGATGTCGACGGTGCGCTTGGAGTAGTGCGACCGCTTCTCGGCCGGGTGCTCGAACAGCCGCAGGTTCTCGGGCTTCACGCCGAGATCGAGGAACCAGCCCAGCCGCTCGTCGATCCAGTACTGGTGCCAGGTCTCGTCCGTACCCGGCTCGCAGAAGAACTCCATCTCCATCTGCTCGAACTCCCGGGTACGGAAGATGAAGTTGCCCGGGGTGATCTCGTTGCGGAACGACTTGCCGATCTGCCCGATGCCGAAGGGCGGCTTGCGCCGGGCGGCCTGCTGCACCAGCGCGTAGTTGATGAAGATGCCCTGGGCGGTCTCCGGGCGCAGGTATGCCAGACCCGACTGGTCGTCCACCGCCCCGAGGAAGGTCTTGAGCAGCCCGGAGAAGTTGCGCGGATCGGTGAAGGTGCCGCGGTTGCCGCAGTGCGGGCACGCCAGCCCCGCGAGCCCGTCGGCGGGCTCGGCGCCGTGCTTCTCCGCGTACGCCTCCAGCAGGTGGTCGGCCCGGAAGCGCTTGTGGCACGACTGGCACTCGGTGAGCGGGTCGGTGAAGGTCTCGACGTGCCCGCTGGCCTCCCACACCTCGCGGGCCAGGATCACCGAGGAGTCCAGGCCGACCACGTCGTCGCGGCCCTGCACGACCGCCTTCCACCACTGCCGCTTGACGTTGTTCTTGAGTTCCACGCCGAGCGGTCCGTAGTCCCAGCTGGCGCGCAGGCCGCCGTAGATCTCGCTCGATGGGAAGACGATCCCCCGCCGCTTGCTCAGGCTGACGATGGTCTCGAGGCGGTCGGCGGGCACGCGTGGTCTCCAGTCCGGCTGGCGGTCGGGCGGTTCGACCTCAGGCTAACCGCACGGCGGTCAGGCCCGGTCGGAGTCGCCCGTCGTGGTCACGCCGGCCTCGACCGAGCGCAGCACCTCAAACGCGGACGCCTCGCCCCGACCCAACGCCAGCAGTGGGGTGGCGTGCAGCTTCACCTCGTACGCCGAGAGCGCCCGCCGATAGGAACCGACGCCGTCCCACTCGGTGACCAGGACCCAGGCCGTGGGGTCGTCGGCGGCCCGCCCGAAGCGCCCGCGGACGAAGCCGGGACGGGCCGCGAGGGCGTCGAGAGCGACCGCGGCACGGGCCTCGATGTCGTCCGGCGCACCGTCGAACCTGCTCACCACGATCACGCCCGCGCCTCCCCGACGTCCCGCGACCCCACCGAGATGTGGGATATGTACGCGACCCGCCGCGCGGGTCGGTGAACTCGCCGCATCTCGGGGTGAAAGGGCGGGTCAGACCGCGGCGATGATGGCGTTCAGGGTCGCGCTCGGCCGCATCGCCGCGTCTGCCTTGGCGGCATCGACGTGGAAGTAGCCGCCGAGATCCACCGGCGCCCCCTGCACGGCGGCGAGCTCGGCCACGATCGACGCCTCACCGGCCGCCAGCTGCTCGGCGAGCGGTGCGAACATCGCGCTCAGCTCCGCGTCGCCGGCCTGCCCGGCCAACGCCTGCGCCCAGTACAGCGCGAGGTAGAAGTGGCTGCCGCGGTTGTCGAGCTCACCGACCTTGCGGGACGGCGAGCGGCCCTCCTCGAGCAGTCGGCCGGTCGCCTCGTCGAGCGTACGGCCGAGAATCGCCGCCCGTGGGTTGCCCGTCTTGTCCGCCAGGAACTCCAGCGACACCGCCAGGGCAAGGAACTCACCGAGCGAGTCCCACCGCAGGTGGTCCTCCCGGACGAACTGCTGGACGTGCTTGGGGGCGGAGCCGCCGGCACCGGTCTCGAACAGACCACCACCCGACAGCAGCGGCACGATCGAGAGCATCTTGGCGCTGGTCCCCAGCTCGAGGATCGGGAAGAGGTCGGTGAGGTAGTCGCGGAGCACGTTGCCGGTCACCGAGATCGTGTCCTGCCCCGCGGCGGCGCGGGCCAGCGTGTAGCGGGTCGCCTCGGCCACCGGCATGAGGTGGATGTCGAGCCCGTCCGTGTCGTGGTCGGCGAGGTACCGCTCGACCTTCGCGATCACCTGGGCGTCGTGCCCGCGGGCTTCGTCCAGCCAGAACACCGCCGGGCTGCCGGTCGCGCGCGCACGGCCGACGGCGAGCCGCACCCAGTCGACGATCGCCGCGTCCTTGGTCTGGCAGGCCCGCCAGATGTCGCCGGCCTCGACCTCGTGCTCCAGCAGCGTCGTGCCGGCCGAGTCGACCACCCGGACCGTACCGGGGCCAGCGATTTCGAAGGTCTTGTCGTGCGAGCCGTACTCCTCCGCCTTCAGCGCCATCAGCCCGACGTTGGGGGTGGTTCCCATCGTCCGCGGGTCGAAGGCACCGTGGTCGCGGCAGAACTTGACAGTCTCGGCGTAGAGCGGCGCGTAGCACGAATCCGGAACCACGAACTTGGTGTCCTGCAGGGATCCCGCGGAATTCCACATCTGCCCCGAGGTACGGATCGCGGCGGGCATCGAGGCGTCGATGATGATGTCGCTCGGCACGTGCAGGTTGGTGATCCCGCGGTCGGAGTCGACCATCGCGATCCCCGGCCCGCTCTCCTGCGCCGCCTCGATCGCCTTCTCGATCTCCGCCCGCTGGTCGGCGGGGAGCTTCGCGAGGGCGGTCAGGATGCTCGCCAGGCCGTCGTCGGGATCCGCGCCGACGGAGGCGAGCTGCTCGCCGTACGTGCTGAACACGTCCGGGAAGTACGCCCGGACGGCGTGTCCGAACATGATCGGGTCCGAGACCTTCATCATCGTGGCCTTGAGGTGCACGGAGAACAGCACGCCCCGGTCGCGGGCATCGGCGACCTGCGCCGTCAAGAAGGCGTCCAACGCCCGGCGGCTCATCCGGGCCGCGTCGACGATCTCGCCTGCCAGCACCGGCAGGCGCTGCTTCAGCACGGTGACAGTCCCATCGGCGGTGACGTGCTCGATCCGCAGCTCGTCGTCGGCGGCCAGCGTCACCGACGTCTCGGAGTGGTAGAAGTCGCCGTCGGTCATCGTCGAGACGTGGCTGGCCGAGTCGGTCGACCAGGCGCCCATCGAGTGCGGGTGGCTGCGGGCGTACGCCTTCACGGACGCCGGTGCGCGGCGGTCGGAGTTCCCCTCTCGCAGCACCGGGTTGACAGCGCTGCCCGCCACCGCGGCGTAGGCCGCGCGCGCCGCCGTCTCGGCAGGCGTCTGCGGGTTCTCGGGGTAGTCCGGGATGTCGAAGCCGGCCTGCTGGAGCTCGGTGATCGCCGACTTCAGCTGCGGGACCGACGCGCTGATGTTCGGCAGCTTGATGATGTTGGCCTCGGGCGTCGTCGCCAGGGCCCCGAGCTCGGCCAGCGCGTCCGGGACGGCGTCCGCACCGAGCCGGTCTGCGAACTGCGCGAGGATCCGCGCGGCGAGGGAGATGTCGCGCACCTCGACCGTCACGCCGGCCTTCGCCGCGTACGCCGTCAGGATCGGCAGCAGCGAGTGCGTCGCGAGCGCCGGCGCCTCGTCGGTGTACGTGTAGACGATCTTCACGGGTGAGGGTCTCCTGGCGCTCAGGGCGGGCTCGGCGGGCGGCTCCACTCGTGCCGCGGGTCCGCCGGACACGCTAGCCGTCGTCCCCACCCCGGCTCCCCCGACCGCCTCGACGAGGAGCCGACACAGCGGGCGCCGGTCAGGCCTTGCCGAAGCGGCGGTTCCGGCTGGCGTACTCCTCGACCGCATGCCACAGGTGGCGCCGGTCGAAGTCCGGCCACAGCGTGTCGACGAAGGCGAGCTCGGCGTAGGCCGACTGCCAGAGCAGGAAGTTGGAGGTGCGCTGCTCGCCGCTCGTCCGGACGAAGAGATCGACGTCCGGCATGTCCGGCTCGTCGAGGTGACGGGCGATCGTCTTCTCGGTGATCTTGCCCGGGTCGAGTCGGCCCGCCTTGACCTCGACGCCGATGCGCCGCACCGCGTCGGCGATCTCGGCCCGACCGCCGTAGTTGACGCACATGACCAGCGTCAGCACGTCGTTGTCGGCGGTCAGCCGCTCGGCCTCTTCCAGCTCGCTGATCACCGACCGCCACAGCCGCGGCCGCCGACCGGCCCACCGCACCCGTACGCCGAGGGCGTGCATCTCGTCACGCCGCCGCTGCAGCACGTCCCGGTTGAAGCCCATCAGGAAGCGCACCTCCTCGGGCGAGCGGCGCCAGTTCTCGGTGGAGAACGCGTACGCGCTGATCCACCGCACGCCGACCTCGATGCCGCCCTTTACGACGTCGAGCAGCGCCGCCTCTCCGGCCTCGTGACCCCGGGTACGCGGCCAGCCCCGCTGGCCGGCCCACCGTCCGTTGCCGTCCATGACCACCGCCACGTGCCGGGGTACGAGCTCCCGCGGGATGTTCGGGACGCGGGCGCCGGAAGGGTGCGGTTCGGGCGCCCGCGGAGCGGACGGACCGGCCCATGCGGGTGACGCGGCTGACGTGGGGGGGACGGCCGACGCGGGCGGGACGGGGGCGGCGCTCGTGGCGCGCGAGGAGTCGCCGCTCATCGGCGTTCGACCAGCGGCAGTGACCGCAGCCCGCGCTCGAGGTTCCACTGCAGTCCGGCCGCGACCAACCCGGACGCGGCCCGGCGGTCGCCCTCCGCGGAGTCCGTTGCCGCGGGCCAGTCGCCCCCGGCCAGCGCGGCGAGCAGCGCCAACACGGCCGGCGCGGGGCTGACCGCGCCCGGCGGCCGGCAGGCCGCGCACACCGACCCCCCGGCGGACACCGAGAAGGCGCGGTGCGGCCCTGGCTCCCCGCAGCGGGCGCAACCGGTCAGCGCCAGCCCGTAGCCAGCCTGGTCCAGGGCCCGCAGCAGGAAGGAGTCGAGCAGCAGGCTGGACGCACGCTCCCCACCGGCGAGCGCCCGCAGCGCCGAGACGAGCAACAGATACAGGCGCAGCGCCGGTTCCCGCTCCTCGGCGGTCAGTCGTTCGGTCGCCTCCAGCATCGCCGTCCCCGCGGTGTAGCGCGCGTAGTCCTCGGCCAGCGTCGCGCCGAACGCGTCGATCGCCACCGCCTCCGTGACGACGTCCAGCGACCGGCCCTCGGCCAGCTGCAGCGCGACGTGGCTGAACGGCTCGAGTCGAGCGCCGAACTTCGACCGGGTCCGGCGGACCCCCTTGGCCACGGCGCGGACGCGGCCGGTACGACGGGTCAGGACCGTCACGATCCGGTCGGCCTCGCCGAGCTTCTGCACGCGCAGGACGACCCCGTCGTCCCGGTACAGCGCCATGAGACCGATCGTCGCACCTGGCGAGTCCTGGCACGCTGCGCCGTGCGGCGTGCGACAGTCACGACGACGCAAACCACCTGGACGGGGTCTTCAGGAGGTCCGCGGTCACGTCGATGCCTGCCCGGATCGTGGCATCGCGGTCCCGTACCGAGGAGTGCCTTCGTGCGTATGAGCAGTCGCCGACCTGTCCTGCTGAGCGGCCTGCTGCTCCTCGCGGGTCTGCTCATCCCAGGTCTCGCCGCTACCGGACGCGCTGCTTCACCGAGCCCCTCCGCCGGTCCGAACGCCGGACACCACCTCGCGCAGCAGTTCGTGGCCGCCAGCGCTGCGCGCGGCACCCGGTCCCGCTCCGCCACCGAGACGGTGTCGCTGCAGCTCGCCCCGCGCGACGCAGCCGGGCTTGCCGCCCTCGCCAAGACCGGGCCGACCATGCCACGCGCGGCGCGTTTCGCCCGCCTGGATGCAGTGATCGCGGGGCCCGATCGTGCGGCGCAGGTCGCCCGCGTCCTGCGGGGGCTCGGCCTCACTGTCACCGCCAGCACCGACTACGCGGTCTCGGCCCGGGGCCCGGCGGCTCGGGTGAATACCCTGTTCGGCAGCGCCCGTGACCACAACCCTCGGTTGGCGACGGCGCAGACGCTTCCCGTTCTGCCGGCCGATCTGACCGGTCTGGTGACGGCCGGCTGGGGTGGCGATGACACGCGTCCGGCGCAGCTGCCGCACGCGGTCACCAGGTCGACCGCGGGGACGGCCGAAGGGCCCTCCGACGCCAGAGCCCCGAGCGACGGGACGCTGTCGGTAGCCCAGGCACGCAGCATGTACGGGATCTCGGCGACGACCACGCCGCCGACGAGCGCCTCGCCCATTGTCGCGACGCTGCAGTTCTCGACCTGGCCCACCCAGAGCACCGACCTCGCCAACTACGCGCTCACCAACGGGATCTACGCGAGTGGGTACAACCCGAGCACCGGTGTCTCGAACACGACCATCAGCGACAACTGCGGCTCGACGAACGACGACAACAACGGGAACATCGAGGTGGCCCTCGACCAGGAGACGCTGCTGACCGTGGCGCCGCAGCTCCGCCAGCGCATCTACGTCGCCCCCAACTGCGGCAACACCCAGAACGAGGCGATCGCGCAGGTCGTGACCGACGTCCAGAACGGTCAGCCCATCGTCGCGCTGTCCACGTCGTGGGGGCGGTGCGAGGAGGGGACGTACGGCGACCAGGCGGAGGCCACGGCCGACCAGCAAGCCGTACAGAGCGCCCTTGCCCTCGGCGTCACGGTCTTCGCAGCGTCCGGCGACAGCGGCTCGTACGACTGCCTGGACGACTCGGGGAACGTGATCGCCGCCGACGCCGTCGACGCGCCGGCCGCCGTGCCCGGCGTGGTCGCGGTCGGCGGCACCGCGCTCACCGGGACCGGCGCCACCACGACCTGGAACGACGTCGATGGCTCGTCCGGTGGCGGGTTCAGCTGCGGCGTCTTCGCCCGCCCGACCTACCAGGCGACGGTGGCCCAGGCGGCCCGGTACCCGCACAACGGCTTCGGCTGCCCTGCAGGCGCAGCCGAGCGACAGGTGCCCGACATCTCCGCAGACGGGGGCGACGGGCTGGACGTGATCGTGGACGGCGAGACGGAACCCATCGTGGGCACCAGCTTCGCGGCGCCGCTGTCGGCGGGGGGGATGGCACAGACGCTGTCGACCCTCCACATCGGTCAGGGGCTCGGCAACATCACGTCTCTGCTCTACACGCGGGCCGGCCTCGCCGACGTGACCACCGGCAGCAACGGCGACTACGGCGCCGCGGTCGGCTACGACGAGGCGACCGGTTTGGGCACGCCGAGGTGGCCCTCGCTGCTCACCGGGGGGGTTGGCGCCAACCTGCTGGATGCGCGGGTGAACTCCAGCGGCTTCGTCACCGTCCGTTCGGTGCTCGCGGCCGCCGGCTGGCACACCGGGTCGCCGACGGTGACCACCCCGCTGAACCTCGGGCTGCCGAGCCAGTGGCAGCTGCGCTTCGGGCCGTATGGCGGGGACGGGGCCAACGATCTGTGGGGCATCCGGCTCGTCGGCGGGGCGAGCGGCAAGATCGAGTTGCATGTGCTGTCCCAGGCGTCGGGGTACCAGACCTACCTCACGCACACGGCCACCGCCCAGGCCGCACGCAGCCCTGCTGCGACCCAGGTACGCCTCGGGAGCTACCGCAACGACCATGCCAGCGACGTGTTCCTGGTGTTCACCTCAGGGACCGGGTCGGGACACCTCGAGGTCCACATCCTGTCCGCCGCCTCGCGCTATGCCACCTTCGTCGGGCACTTCGCCACGCCGGCCGCTCCGACCACGACGGGTTGGGCCTGGCTGATCGGCGACGCGGCGAACGCCGGGAACCTCGTGGGCGTCCAGTTCGGAGCGAGCGCGAGCGGCCGTACCGAGGTGCACAGCTTGTCGGCGAGCAGCAACTACCACTCCTCGGCCGGCGCGACCGCAACCGCGATGGGGCTCCAGTCGACGGACGGCTCTGCCCAGTTCAGCCTCCGCGACGTCAGCGGGGACGGTGTACCGGACCTGGTGCTGGCGCTCCTCGCCGGCACCGCCTCGGGCACGACCGAACTCCACGCCGCGGCGGGGACGACATACCACACCTCTGTGCTCGCCGTCGCGACCGCGCTGACGACCCTCCCGACGACGGACTGGGTCGCCATGCCCGAGTAGCTAGAAGCCCAGCTTGCGCAGCTGCTTGGGGTCGCGCTGCCAGTCGGCAGCGACCCGTACGTGCAGGTCCAGGTGCACGGGTGTGCCCAGCAGCGCCTCGATTTGACGGCGGGCGCGGATGCCGACGTCCTTGAGCCGCGCGCCGCCGGCGCCGATGACGATGCCCTTCTGGCTGGGCCGCTCGACGTAGACCTCGACCCGGACGTCGACCAGCCCGCGCGGGTGGTCCGGGCGCGGCACCATCTCCTCGACCACGACCGCCAACGAGTGCGGCAGCTCGTCCCGGACCCCCTGCAGGGCGGCCTCCCGGACCAGCTCCGCCACCATCACCGCCTCGGGCTCGTCGGTGAGCTCCCCCTCGGGATAGAGCGCCGGGCCGGGGGGCAGCAGCCCGACGAGCAGGTCGGCCAGCAGGGTCACCTGCTCCCCCGCCAGCGCGCTCACCGGCACGATCTCCGCGAACTCGGCCAGCTCGCTGACCTGGATCAGCCGTTCGGCGACCTGCTGCCGGCCGGCCGCGTCGGTCTTGGTCACGACGGCGACCAGCGGCGTCCGCTCCAGCCGGACGAGCTTCTCGGCGATGAAGCGGTCGCCCGGCCCGACCTTCTCGTCCGCCGGGATGCAGAAGACGACGACGTCGACCTCGCCGAGCGTGGTTAACACCACGTCGTTGAGCCGCTCCCCCAGCAGCGTCCGGGGCCGGTGGAAGCCCGGGGTGTCGACCAGTACGAGCTGCGCGTCGACGCGGTGCACGATGCCCCGCACGGCGTGCCGGGTGGTCTGCGGACGGCCGCTGGTGATCGCGACCTTGCTGCCGACCAGGGCATTGGTCAAGGTGGACTTGCCGGTGTTGGGCCGACCGACCAGGCAGGCGAAACCGCTGCGGTGCAAAGGTTCTCAGACCATCTCGGTACGCACGAGGGTACCGTCGGGGGACGCCAGCAGGACGGGTACGCCCGCCCCGAGCACGCTCAGGACCGCGCGGTCGTCGGCGCGCAGCACCGGGTCGGCGGCGACGAGGGCGAACGCCTCGAACCGCCGCGCGCCGCTCGAGACGGCTGCCGCATAGGCGGCGCGCAGGGCGCTCGTGGTCGACACCGGCTCCGCGCCCTCCACCGTCGCCGCGGCGTAGGTACGGCCGGTGTCGTCCCGCACGGCCGCGCCCTCGGCAGGTCCGGAGGGGGCGAACGCCCGCCCGCGGGCGGTCCGGGCCAGCGTGATGATCTTGGCGTCCTCGGCGTCGCTCACCCGGTGGCCTCCGCGTCGACCAGCACGGTGCCGATGCGGTTGCGGCGGCCCGCCGCGCTCTCGGCCTCGAGCCGCACCCGTACCTCACCGCCGTCGATCTGGACGTCGGCCCCGGGGATGGGCACCCGGCCCAGCAGCGCCTGCAGCAGACCGCCCACGGTGTCCACGCCCTCGCGGGCCAGCCGGGCCCCGGTCAGCTCCTCGAGGTCGTCGACCGGCAGCCGCGCCGTGACCCGCCAGGAGCCGTGGCCGAGCTCCGTGACCGGCGCCAGCTCCCGGTCGTACTCGTCGGTGATCTCGCCGACGATCTCCTCGAGGATGTCCTCGATGGTGACCAACCCGGCGGTGCCGCCGTACTCGTCGACGACCACCGCGAGATGGACGCGGCCAGCCTGCATCTCCCGCAGCAGCTCGTCGACCGGCTTGGAGTCGGGGACGAACGACGCCGGCCGCATCACGTCGTCCACGTGAGTGACCTTGCGACTGCTGGACAGCGCCTTGGCCGCGAGGTCCTTGAGGAACACCACGCCCAGGATGTCGTCGTCGCTGTCCCCGACGACCGGCAGCCGGCTGAAGCCCGACCGCAGGCAGAGGCTGGTGGCCTGCCGGACGGTCTTGGTCCGCTCCACCACCACGATGTCCGGTCGCGGCACCATCACCTCGCGGACGACGGTATCGCCGAGGTCGAACACCGAGTCGATCAGCTGCCGCTCGCGCTGGTCCACCACGCCGCGCTGCTCGGCGAGCCCGACCAAGGCCCGCAGCTCGCTCTCGGAGGCGAAGGGGCCCTCTCGGTAGCCGTGACCCGGGGTGACCGCGTTGCCCAGCGCGATCAGCAGCCGCGGCAACGGCCCGAACAGCGCGGTCAGCGCGCCGACGAAGCCCGCCGACGCCAGCGCGATCCGGCGGGCGTGCTGCTGGCCGATGGTCCGCGCAGCGACCCCCACCACGACGTACGAGATGATCGTCATGCCGCCGACGGCGATGCCGAACGACTCGAAGCCGGCACCTTCGGCGTGGACGACGACGAGCACGCCGCTCACCGTGGCCGCGATCTCGGCGAGGGTGCCCAGCAGCAGCAGCAGGTTCAGCGGCCGGGCCCGCTCTTCGAGCAGGCCAGCCAACCGGTTCGCGCCACGCCGCTGCTCCTCGACCAAGACGCGCGCGGCCGGCGGGCTGACCCGGGCCAGCGCCGACTCCAGCACCGACAGGCCGGCTGCGAGCACCACGAACACGACGAGCAGGATGCCGAAGCCGACGTCGCCGCCGCTCACCCCTGCGCCTCCCAGGCGGCGACGAGCGCCTCCTGGCGCGCGAACATCTCGCGCTCGGACTCGGGCTCGGCGTGGTCGTGGCCGAGCAGGTGCAGCAGGCCGTGGACGATCAGGATCCGCAGCTCGTGCAGGAACGGATGCCCGCGCTCGGCGGCCTGCCGCACGGCGAACTGGGGGCAGACCACGATGTCGCCGAGCAGGGCGGGGCCGGGGCCCGACGGCTCGGCCTCCCAGCTGCCGCGCTCGGTCAGCTCGTCCATCGGGAAGCTCATGACGTCCGTCGGTCCCGGCTCGTCCATCCACTGCTCGTGCAGGTCGGCCATAGCCTGCAGGTCGACCGCAAGCAGCGACACCTCGGCCTGAGGGTGCACGCCGAGGTGGTCGAGGGCGAACCGCAGCAGCCCGGAGAGCTCGTCGTTCGCCAACGGCAGGCCGGACTCGTTGGCGACGAAGACACTCATCGGCGACGGGTGGGGGCGCGGTCCAGACCGCGCGGAGCCTGCTCCGCCACCGCGTCCCACCGCTCGTACGCGTCGACGATCTCGCCGACCAGCCGGTGCCGCACGACATCGACGCTGGTCAGCTGCGAGAAGTGCACGTCCTCGATGCCGCCGAGGATCTCCCGGACCACCTTCAGGCCGGAGCGCGCCCCGCCCGGCAGGTCGATCTGGGTGACGTCGCCGGTCACCACGATCTTGGAGCCGAAGCCGAGTCGGGTGAGGAACATCTTCATCTGCTCGGGACTGGTGTTCTGCGCCTCGTCGAGCAGGATGAACGCGTCGTTCAGGGTCCGCCCCCGCATGTACGCCAGCGGTGCCACCTCGATGGTGCCGGCGGCCATCAGCCGGGGCACGGCGTCCGGGTCCAGCATGTCGTGGAGCGCGTCGTACAGCGGCCGCAGATAGGGGTCGATCTTGTCGTACAGGGTGCCGGGCAGGTAGCCCAGCCGCTCGCCGGCCTCGACCGCCGGCCGGGTCAGGATGATCCGGTTGACCTGCTTGGCCTGCAGCGCCTGCACGGCCTTGGCCATGGCCAAGTAGGTCTTGCCGGTGCCGGCCGGGCCGATCCCGAAGACCACGGTGTGGCTGTCGATCGCGTCGACGTAACGCTTCTGGTTCAGCGACTTGGGGCGCACGGTGCGCCCACGGCTGGACACGATGCCGAGCGACAGGACGTCGGCGGGGCGTTCGCCCGGGCCGGCGTCGGTGTTGCGCAGCAGCGCGAGGGTGCGGGTGACCTGCTCGGGTCCCAGGACCTGGCCGCGGCCGACCATTGCCACCAGCTCGCGCACCAGGCGCTCGCCGAGCGCGGCGTCCGGCCCGGTGATCGTGACCTCGTTGCCGCGGACGTGGACGTCGGTGCCGGCCAGGGCCTGCTCGAGCGCCCGCAGCGTCGTGTCGCGATGGCCCAGCAGGCGGACCATGTCGACCGCGGGCGGCACGACGACGACGGCCGCCGCTGGGGGGCTGGTCTCGCTCAGGGGTGCTCTTCTCTCCCGGGTACGCCTGTCGGGCCGAGTCTACGGGCGTTCGCCGCGCCGGCTGTGGCGACGACCGCCGGGAGCCTCTGGTCACGGCGCGGTACGGCGCCGGTCGCCCTGCCGCGCTGCCAGCGACTCACTGGTGCCGTCCCCGCCGGTCGCGGCGTTGGTCCCGAGTCGCGATGAGCCCGACGACACCGGCCAGCAGCACGATCACGGCCACGGCGATCACCAACACGAACAGGTGCACCACGTGCGCGTCCTGAGTGGCGGAGGTCCGGCCGGCGGCGACCCGGGCAACGTGCAGCGCCCCGTGTCGCACGCCTACCAACCCGGTCATCCTCTCCGCATCCGCCGTCGAGCAGCCTAACCAGCGGCGCCGGCGGCGGCCGCGCGCCAGCGGTCGGTGCCGGCCAGGACGACCGCCGCCGCGGCGAGGCCGGCGCTGGAAGTGCGCAGCACCTCCCGGCCGAGCCGGACGCAGCGGGCGCCGGCCTCGACGAAGGCGGCGATCTCGGTCGGGTCGAGGCCGCCCTCCGGCCCGACGACCAGCACCACCTCGCCGCGCGCCGGCACCCCGACGCCCGCCAGCGGCGCGGTCGCATCCTCATGCAGCACCAGCGCCAGGTCGGCGGCGGCGACCCGCGCCAGCACCGCAGCGGTGTCCGCCAGCGGCGCCACCGTCGGCCACCAGGCGCGCCGCGACTGCTCCGCGGCGGCGTCGGCCACCCGCTGCCACCGGGCGCGGCCGCGGTCGGCGCGCGCGGCGTCCCAACGCGCGATGGCGCGGGCCGCCGACCAGGGGACCACCTCGTCGGTCCCGACCTCGGTGAGCACCTCCACCGCGAGCTCGCCGCGGTCGCCCTTGGCCAGCGCCTGCACCACCACCAGGCGCGGCGCGGGCGCCGGCTCGGTCCGGACGGCGGAGACGGTCACGTCCAGTCCGTCGCGGGTGACGGCCACCACGACGGCGGTGGCCACGCCGCCGGTCCCGTCGACCAGCAGCAGCGGCTCGGCCGGGCGCAGCCGGCGGACGACGGCGGCGTGCCGTCCCGCCTCGCCGCCGAGCCGGTACGCGCCCACGGCCGGCAGCGGGACCGCGCGGAAGACCGGCAGGCTCAGCGGGGCCTGCGCAGGCGCGAGAAGAGACCGCCGCTGCCGGCGCCGTCGTGCCCGACCACCCGTGCCGCCTCCTCGTGCCGCAGGGCGGCGAGCTGCTCGAGCAACCGCCGCTGCTCGTCGTCGACCTTCACGGGCGTCGAGACCACGACGTGCACGTGCAGGTGGCCGCGGCCGTCGGCGCGCAGGTGCGGGACGCCGCGGGCGCGCAGCGTCACCACGGAGCCGCTCTGCGTACCGGGCCGGACCTCGACCTGCTCCTCGCCGTCGAGCGTCGGCAGGGTCACGCTGGTGCCCAGGGCCGCCGCCGTCATCGGCACGGTGACCTCGCAGTGCAGGTCGTCGCCCTCGCGGCTGAAGACCGGGTGCTCGCGCTCGCGCACCTCGACGTACAGGTCGCCGGGCGGACCGCCACCTGGGCCGGTCTCGCCCTCACCCGAGAGTCGGATGCGCATGCCGTCCTCGACGCCCGCCGGGACCTTCACGGGCAGGGTGCGCCGCGACCGGACCCGCCCGTCGCCGCCGCACTGCGAGCACGGCGAGGGGATGACCAGACCGGTGGCTTGGCAGGTGTGGCAAGGCCGGGAGGTCACCATCTGGCCGAGGAACGTGCGGTTGACCGACTGGATCTCGCCGCGCCCCCCGCAGGTGCCGCAGGTCGCGACCGAGGTACCCGGGGCTGTCCCCTCGCCGCCGCACGCGTCGCAGCGCACCGCGGAGTCGATGGTGATGTCGCGGGTCGTGCCGAATGCGGTGTCGGCCAGGTCCAGGTCGACCCGGATCAGGGCGTCCTGGCCCGGTCGGCTCCGTGACTGCGGGCCACGCTGGCCGCCCGCGCCGCCGAAGAAGGCGTCCATGATGTCGCCGAGACCGCCGAACCCGAAGCCGGCACCCGCTCCGGCAGCGCCGCCGCCGGCGGAGAACGGGTCGCCGCCCAGGTCCACCAGCTGGCGCTTCTGCGGGTCGGACAGCACCTCGTAGGCGAGCCCGACCTCCTTGAACCGGTCGGCGGCCTGCGGGTCGTCGGGATTCTTGTCCGGGTGATACTGCACAGCGAGCTTGCGGTAGGCGCGCTTGATCTCTTCCGGGGTCGCGTCCTTGGCGACGCCGAGGACGCCGTAGTAGTCGGTCACGCCGGTCCCGTCCCGAGCAACCGCCCGACGTAGCGCGCCACCGCGCTCACCGCGGTGATCGTCTGCGGGTAGTCCATCCGGGTCGGCCCCAGCACACCCATGCTCGCCAGTGCGGCGCCGCCCTGGCCGTACCCGATGGACACGACGGACGTCGCACGCAGCTGCTCCAGCACGTTCTCCTCACCGATCCGGACGGTGACGGTGGCCGGATCGTGGGCCTCGCCGAGCAGGGTCATCAGCACCACCTGCTCCTCCAGCGCCTCGAGCACTGGCCGCAGGGTGCCCGGGAAGTCCAGCGCCGACGCGCGGGCCAGGTTGGCCGTGCCGCCCAGCACGATCCGCTCCCCGGGGTTCTCGACCAGCGCCTCCATCGCGGCGGTGACCACCGCGGTCACCACCGGCCGCAGCTCATCGGTCACGGTGTCGGGCAGGTCGGCGAGCAGGGTCGGCACCTCGATGAGCGCGCGACCGCTGATCGCGGCGTTCAGCTTCGCCCGGAGGTCGCCGACCTGCGCATCCGTCAGCGGCTCGTGGGTCTCCACCACCCGCTGCTCGACCCGTCCCGTGTCGGTGATGAAGACCAGCAGGACGCGCGTCCGGGCCAGTGCCACCAGCTCGACGTGCCGCACCGACGAGCGCTGCAGCGAGGGGTACTGCACCACCGCCACGTGGCGGGTGAGCTGTGCCAGCAGCCGGACGCTGCGTCGCACCACGTCGTCGAGGTCGACCGCACCCTCGAGGAACGAGGCAATCGCCCGCCGCTCCGGCGCGGACAGGGGCTTGATCGTGGCGATCCGGTCGACGAAGTAGCGATAGCCCTTGGCGGTGGGTACGCGGCCGGCGCTGGTGTGCGGCTGGGTGAGGTAGCCCTCGTCCTCGAGGGCCGCCATGTCGCTGCGCAGGGTGGCGGGGCTGACGCCCAGTTGGTGGCGGTCGGCCAGGCTCTTCGAGCCGACCGGCTCTTGGGTGGAGACGAAGTCCTCGACGATCGCACGCAGCACCTCGAGCCGGCGGTCGTCCATGCCCGCCACCTCCTCCTCGACCGTGCTGGCACTCCCCGAACGTGAGTGCCAGTCTACGGGCCGGTCAGGGCAGCAGCGCGCGGACGACGGTGTCGGCGAGCAACCGGCCTCGCCGGGTCAGCACCAGCCGCGCGCCGTGCACCTCGACCAGGCCGTCGGCGACCAGCGGCGGGGATGCCCCGGCCGTCGGCAGCTGGTCGAGCTGCAGCCCCTCGGCGAGGCGGATCCCGAGCAGCACCCGCTCGGCTGTCCGCTGCTCGGCCGTCAGCACCTCACGCGCCTCGGCCGGGGACTCGCCCGCAGCCAACGCCCGGGCGTACGCGGCGGGGTGGCGCACGTTCCACCAGCGCGTGCCGCGGACGTGCGAGTGCGCGCCCGGCCCGATCCCCCACCAGTCGTGGCTGCGCCAGTAGCCCACGTTGTGCCGGCAGGGCGAACCCCAGTTGCTGATCTCATACCAGGGCAGCCCCGCTGCGGTGAGCAGGTCGTCCACCACCTCGTAGCGGCCGGCGAGCACGTCGTCGTCGGGGGCCGCCAGCTCGCCGCGGGCCACCCGCCGCCCGAGTGCGGTCCCGTCCTCCACCACCAGGGCGTATGCGGAGACGTGCGTCGGCCCGGCTCCGAGCGCCGTCTCGACCGAGCGCCGCCAGTCGTCGTCGCTCTCCCCCGGGCCGCCGTAGATGAGGTCGAGGCTCACCTCGGCGAAGCCGGCGCCGCGCGCCGCCCGCGCCGCCTCGACCGCCCGCCCGGGCGTGTGCACGCGGTCGAGGCCGGCGAGCACGTGCGGCGCCGCCGACTGCATGCCGAGGCTGAGGCGCGTGACGCCCATGCCCAGCAGGGCGTCGAGCAGAGCCGGGGTCACGGTCTCCGGGTTGGCCTCGACGGTGACCTCCGCGGCGACGCCGAAGGCCGCCCGGACCTCGCCCAGGACGCCCGCCAGCAGCGCCGGCTCGAGCAGGGTCGGCGTCCCGCCGCCCACGAAGACCGTGGCGAGCGGCGCCGCGTCGAGCGTCGCCGCTGCCTGGCGTACCTCCGCCCGGGCGGCTGCCGCCCAGGCGGCCGGGCCGGTCTCACCGCCCAGCTCGCCGGCCGTGTAGGTGTTGAAGTCGCAGTAACCGCAGCGGGTGGCGCAGAACGGCACGTGGACGTAGACACCGAACGGACCCGCCGGTGTCCCGGCCGCGATCGGGCCGCCGGGGGGTACGGGGTCACCCGCGGGCGGGGCGCCGGGCATCAGGCGCGCACGCGTCGGTACGCCCGACGGGCCGTTGCCTCCTCGCGGGCGAGGACCACCACGGACGCGGCGGCGACACTTGCGGCGAAGGCGGCCAGCACGGCCCAGCCGCCGCCGCGGAGCCGGTCCCCGGCGACGACCACGCCGAGGGCGAGGCTCGCCAGCGGGTCGAGCAGCGTCAGCACGACGAGGTTGAGGGCGAGCGGCCCCCCGGCGTAGGCGCGCTGGGCCAGCGTCAGGCCGGTCGCGGAGATCACCGCGGTCAGGTACACCGACGGCCGTTGGAGCATCCCGGCCAGGCCGTGGGTGGAGAAGTCGTCGCCCGCGACGTGTGCGGTGGTCGCGGTGGTCGCGAACAGCAGGCTGGCGCAGAACGCGGCGCCCACCGCACTGCGTACCGGCGACCCTCGGGTGGCCAGCAGGACGCCCGCGACGAGCACCGCGACGACCAGCACGGCGGGGATCAGGCCCCCCCGGCCGGGACCCGGCCGTGGGTTCGTGGCGCCGATGATCCCGGCCAGGCCGAGGCCCATGCCGGCGACGGCGAGCCAGGCCGACCGGGGTAGGCGTACGCGGCCGAAGATCAGGCCGAAGGGGAGCACCGTGACCTGCAGGACCTGCACCAGCACCACCCCGCCGAGGTGCAGGGCGATCACCTGCAGCGCGAACCCGGCGAAGTCGACGGCGCCCCCGAGCAGCCACAGCGGGTTGAGCACCAGCCGCAGGTGTGCTCCCACCCGTTGCGCTGCGCGCTGCTGGATCACGACCGCGCCGGCAAAGCACGCGGCGCCGAGGAGCGCGACGACCACGGTCACGACGAGTCACCCTACGGACGCGGCCCGCGCGTTCGCCCGGGCTCGCCGGGTTCGTTGGGCCGCAGCTCGCCGGCCCGGCCTGGGCCGGGCCGGCTTGGCTCCGCGGTCGCGCCGGCTCGTACCGGCCAGGGGGTCACTCCCCGAGTGACACACGGCGTTGGGTGCGCGTATCGCCGCCCGCGCGCGGCGCGTCACGACAACACGCCGACCCAATCCACGGCCGCGCGGTCGGTGCGGCCGCGCGGTCGGTGCGGCCGCGCGGTGGGCGCGGTCGCTGCGGTCGGCATGGACGCGGTGGTGGCTCAGTCGGTACCGGTGGAGAGGGCGGCGATGAACGCTTCCTGGGGTACCTCGACCCGGCCGATGTTCTTCATCCGCTTCTTGCCCTCCTTCTGCTTCTCCAGCAGCTTCCGCTTCCGGCTGATATCGCCGCCATAGCACTTGGCCAGCACGTCCTTGCGCAGCGCGCGGATGTTCTCCCGCGCGATCACGCGGCTGCCGACGGCAGCCTGGATCGGCACCTCGAACTGCTGCCGCGGGATCAGCTCGCGCAGCTTGGTGGTCATCGACGTCCCGTACGTATAGGCCTTGTCCTTGTGGACGATCGCGGAGAAGGCATCCACCGACTCGCCCTGGAGCAGGATGTCGACGCGGACCAGGTCCGAGACCTGCTCGCCCGCGAGCTCGTAGTCGAGCGAAGCATATCCACGGGTACGGGACTTCAGGGCGTCGAAGAAGTCGAAGATGATCTCACCGAGCGGCAGCGTGTAACGCAGCTCCACCCGCGACTCCGACAGGTAGTCCATCCCGCCGAGCACGCCGCGGCGAGCCTGGCAGAGCTCCATGATCGCGCCGACGTACTCACTCGGGGCGAGCACCATGGACTTCACGATCGGCTCCCAGATGGCCGCGACCTTGCCGCCGGGCATCTCGCTCGGGTTGGTGACCGTCACCTCCTCGCCGTTCTCCAGGACCACCCGGTAGACGACGTTCGGCGCGGTGGAGATCAGCGTCAGCCCGAACTCGCGCTCCAGCCGCTCGCGGACGATCTCCAGGTGCAGCAGGCCGAGGAAGCCGACGCGGAAGCCGAAGCCGAGGGCGACCGACGTCTCGGGCTCGTACGTCAGGGCTGCGTCGTTGAGGCTCAGCTTGTCCAGCGCGTCGCGCAGGTCCGGGTAGTCGCTGCCGTCCATCGGGTACAAGCCGGAGAAGACCATCGGCTTCGGGTCGCGGTAGCCGCCGAGCGGCTCGGTGGCCGCGTGCCCGACGACGGTGATCGTGTCGCCGACGCGTGCCTCCCGCACGTTCTTCACACCCGGGATCACGTAACCGACCTCGCCGACACCCAGGCTTCGGCGGACGACCGGCTCCGGCGAGATCACGCCCACCTCGAGCGTCTCGTGGCTGGCTTTGGTCGACATCATCAGCAGCTTGTCGCGGGTCGTCAGCTCCCCGTCGAACACCCGGACATAGGAGATGACGCCGCGGTACGGGTCGTAGACGGAGTCGAAGATCAGCGCCCGGGCCGGCGCGGCCGGGTCACCGGAGGGGGCGGGGATCTCGCGGACGACCGTGTCCAGCAGCTGGGTGACGCCCAGGCCCGTCTTGGCGCTGATGCGGTGGACGTCGTCGGGCTCGCAGCCCAGCAGGTGCGCGATCTCCTCGGCGTACCGCTCGGGCTGGGCGGCGGGAAGGTCGATCTTGTTGAGCACCGGCACGACGTGCAGGTCGTTCTCCAGCGCGAGGTAGAGGTTGGCGAGCGTCTGCGCCTCGATGCCCTGCGCGGCGTCGACCAGGAGGATCGCACCCTCGCAGGCGGCGAGACTGCGGCTGACCTCGTACGTGAAGTCGACGTGTCCCGGGGTGTCGATCAGGTGCAGCGTGTACTGCCTGCCGTCGTCGGTCGAGGTCCACGGCAGCCGTACGTTCTGGGCCTTGATCGTGATGCCGCGCTCGCGCTCGATGTCCATCCGGTCGAGGTACTGGGCGCGCATGTTGCGCAACTCGATGACGCCGGTGACCTCGAGCATGCGGTCGGCCAGCGTCGACTTGCCGTGGTCGATGTGCGCGATGATGCAGAAGTTGCGGATCGTCGCCGGATCGGTCCGGTCCGCAGCTGGCTTCACCGGCCCATCGTCCCATCCCGTTCGACACGGCTGCGACGCTTGGCAGGTGGAGCTGGGACAGGGGGTACGCCCCCCTTGGTCGTCGCTTCCGGCGCGCGTCGTCGCCGTGGTCGAGGAGTGGCTGGCCGGTCCGGTCGAATCCGTCACGCCCGTACGCGGGGGCTTCACGCCGACGGTCGCGGCCCGGGTCCGGTGCGGCGACCGGTCGCTGTTCGTGAAGGTGTGCGAGGCCGCGGCCGTCGACCGCGCGGCCGGGTTCTTCCGCAACGAGATCCGCATCGCCGGCGCGCTCCCGGACATCCCGCAGCTCGCCCCGCTGCGGCGGTCCTTCGACGACGGCGACTGGATCGCGCTCGGCTTCGACGACCTCGGCGGCGCGCCGCCGGCCCTGCCGTGGTCGGACCCGGACCTCGAGGCCGTGCTCGGCGTGCTGGCCGCGGCGCACCGGGCCCTGACACCCTCGCCCCTCCCGGAGCCGCCGGCCGAGCAGGGGTTCGCCCAGACGTTCACGGGTTGGCGCAGCCTGACCGGGGACGAGCCCGGCCTCGACCCCTGCTCCCGGCGGCATCTCCCGGCGCTGCAGGCGGTCGAGGCGGTGTGGCCGCGCGACGTCAGCGGGACGACGCTGATCCACGGCGACCTGCGGGCCGACAACGTCGTGTTCTCCCCCGGCCGCGGCGCCGTGATCGTGGACTGGCCGGCTGCCTGCGTCGGCCCGGCGTGGCTCGACCTCGTCTGCTTCGCGCCGTCGGTCGAGGCCGAGGGCGGCCCCCGCTGCGCCGAACTGCTCGAGCGCTGGTGCGCGGTCTCGCCCACTCCGCCGAGCGGCGCGCTGGCCTTCACGGTGGTGGGCGTCGCCGGCTACTTCACCGCGAACGCGCTGCTCCCTGCGCCGCCAGGGCTTCCGACTGTCCGGCGGTTCCAGGCCCGGCAGGGCGTCCCCGCCCGCAGGTGGGCCGCGCAGCTGCTGGACCTCTGCTGACGTCGTGCGTCCCGGCCGGTCCGGTATGCTCTCGGGCTGATCGTCCGGTACGCCGCATCGCAGAGTCGGCGTGTGCACGCCGCCGACCCCGAGCGCAGGAAGAGACCGCATCCGCATGGCCAACATCAAGAGTCAGATCAAGCGCATCAAGACCAACGAGAAGGCTCGGCTGCGCAACAAGGACGTCAAGTCCGCACTGAAGACCGCCGTGCGGCGCGCCCGCGCGGCGCAGGCGAGCGGCGACGTCGAGGCCGCGACCGTGGCCCTCCGCGACGCCTCCCGCAAGCTGGACAAGGCCGCCAGCAAGGGCGTCATCCACAAGAACCAGGCCGCCAACCGCAAGTCCGCGCTGGCCGCGGGGCTGGCGAAGACCACCGCCGCGAAGTAGCACTCCGCGTCGGCTGATGAAGAGCACCAGCTCTGCGCAGCAGCACGGGGCGTTGGCTGATCGGGCGGAGCGCAGCGCGGCGCAGCAGCACGTGGCGGCGGCTGATCGGGCGGAGCGCATCGCGGCGGAGTAGCGGCCTCAGCGTCGACGGCGCATCAGTCGGGCCGGTCCTCCGGGCGGGGCGACGCCGCTCGGCGCCGGCCGCGCCGGCCGTCCCTCCGCCTGCGGGCTGACCGGGGCGTCTGCCGGGGACCCGCCGGTGGCGACGACGAGCACCAGGTCGTAGAGCTTGACCGCGACGGCCACCGCGGCGGGGAGCGCGAGCAGCACCCAGGCACTCGCCCAGTCCGCCAGGTAGAGCACGATGCCCACCGCGACCGCGCCTTCGACGTAGATCGCGCGCACCCACCACCGCAGCCGGACCGCACGCAGCCGCAGCAGCCGGCCGTACAGCGTCGCGGCGGCCGGCGCCGCACCGGGCTCGACGCGGTCCACCGGCAGCGCCGGCCCACCCGAGCTGGCGTGGGTGAGCCGTACCTCGGGTGATCCGTGCGAGCTGGGTACGCCCGCGACGTCGGGCTGGTGGCGACGAGCCCCGAACGCCGGCGCGCGCATCAGCGGCGGCGTTCCGGCTGACCGAGCGCCCCGCGTGCGGCGAGCACCCCGAGCACGCCCTGCTGAACGGCGTACGCAGCGTCGTCGGAGCCGCCTTTGACCCCGGCGTCGGCGACGGCGACGGCGCGCACGCCCGCGGCGAGTCCGTCGTCGGACCAGCCCCGAGCGGCCCGCAAGGTCTTGTCGACCTTCCAGGGGGGCATCGCCAGGTCGCGGGCGAGCTGACCGGCGGGCCGGTTGCCGGCCCCGCGGACCCGGGCGACGTCGCGGAGGCCGGCGGCGAGCGCGCTGGTCAGCAGCACCGGCGCCGTGCCGGTGTCCAGGGCCGAGCGCAGCAGCGCCAGGCTCTCGGCGACCTGACCGCCGATGGCGGCGTCGGCGACGGCGAAGCCGGAGGTCTCGGCGCGCCCGCGGTGGAAGCGTGCGACCGCGTCCTCGTCAAGCCGGCCCGGCGAGTCGGCGACGAGCTGGGTGGCCGCCGCGGACAGCTCGCGCAGGTCCCCGCCGACGGCCGCCACGAGGGCGCGCACGGCGCCTGCGGTGGCCTGCCCGCCGGCGCGGCGCATCTCCCCCTGCACGAAGTCCAGCCGCTCCGCCGGCCGGCTCGGCGCGACCACCTTGACCACCTGCGCACCCGCCTTGGCCAGCCGGTCGGGCAGCCCGCGGGCCTTGTTGCCACCGTCGTGGACTGCTACCACGTACGTCCCTTCCAGCGGGTCGCCCGCAAAATGGCCGAGCGCGTCCGTGTGGGCGTCGGAGAGGTGCTGCACACCCCGGACGATCAGCACCCGGCAGCCTCCGAACAGGTCTGGGCTGGCCAGCTCCAGCACATGGGCATCACCGAAGTCGGACCCGTCGACGTCGATGACCTCGGCAGTGCCGTCGATCATGCGGACGGCGGCCACGAGACCGAGCACTTCACGGGCGAGCAGGAACTCCTCGCCGCCGACGACCACGGTGACCGCGGCCGGGACGGAGGCGCTCACGTCCGCAGGATGGCATGCCGCCGTCGTGCCAGGACCGGCAACGACACAACCGACCCGATCGCCGCACACGACAGGCCGGCGCCGATCAGGCCGGCCGGGACGGGGACGGTCGCGAGCGGGACGCCCGCCCCGACGTGTGCGACCAGCACCAGCCACCGGCACGGCAGCCAGGCGAGCATCGCCAGCAGGTGACCGCCGGCGGGGACGACAGGCGCGACCACCGCGGCCAGCACCCCCAGGACCGTCGCCGGCGCGACCGCCGGCGCCGCCAGCAGGTTGGCCGGTACGGCGAGCAGCCCGAGGCCGCCGCCGATCGCCGCGATGACCGGCGTGCACGCGATCTGCGCGGCCGTCGGCACGGCGAGCGCGGTCGCGAGCGGCCGGGGCATCCGGGTGGCGAAGCGATCAGTGAGCCCAGGCGCGAGCACCAGCAGCCCGAGCGAGGCGAGCACCGAGAGCGCGAAACCGGCCTGCCGGGCAAGCGCGGGATCGGCCAGCACCAGCAGCAGCACCGCGGCCGCGAGCCCGCCGAGGGCCGGGCGCCGGTGACCGGCGGCAAGTGAGGCCAGCGCGACCCCGCCCATGACGGCGGCCCGCAGGACGCTGGGGCTCGGGCGCGCCAGGACCACGAAACCGCCGATGGTCAGCGCCGTGATGAGGGCCGCCGGCCGCGGTCCGATCCGCAGCCGTCGTACCAGCCCGAGCACCACACCGGTGACGACGGCGAGGTTCTCTCCGCTGACGGCCACCAGGTGGGTCAGGCCGGTCGTCCGGAATTCGGCGGTCGTCCTCGTCGACAACCCGCCGGTGTCGCCGTCGACGAGCGCCGGCAGCAGCGCGCCGGCCTGACCGGGCAGACCCGCCGCGCTCGCGCGCAGGTCCGCACGCACCCGGCCGGCGGTGCGCTGCAGGCCGGAGGGCGGACCGATCTGCTCGGGCGGGCCGCGCGCGTCGAGGACCGCCGCGACGTCGTCACTGGCGCGCGGCGGGGCGAGGGTGCCTGCGGCCGTGACGCTCTGGCTGGGCAGCAGGGTCCGCCATCCGTCGTCGTCGGCGAGCACGAGCAATGGTCGACGCAGCACCCAGGCCAGACCGTCGTCGGTCTCGAGCCGCACCGCCTGCGCCGGGACGATCACGAGGTGGTACGGGTGGCCGCTGGCCGTGACCCCGTCGCGGACGACCGGGTCGCCCGAGATCTCGACCCGCACCAGCACGTCCGCGCCCCTGCCCGCCAGCGTCGGCAGTGGCCCCGACCCACGCGCCAGCGCCCGGACGCCGGCGGAGGTGAGCCCGGCGGCGAGCGCCATCAGACCGGTGGCGACCAGCAGCGCGACCGGGCGGCGCGGGGCCCGGTGGGCGAGCACGGGGGCCGCGACCGCGACCAGCACCACCGCGAGACCGAGCTGGACGAACGGCCGCAGGGTGCCGAGAGACGCCACCCCGAGCCAGCACGCAGCCGCCGGAACGAGCAGCCGCAGGTCCGGCCTCACACCGTCACCAGGGGTGCGATGTCCTGATAGGTCGACGGCCCGATGCCCGACACCTGCTGCAGCTGGCTGACCGCGGTGAACGGGCCGTGCTCCGTCCGCCAGGTGATGATCTTCTGAGCGGTGGCCGGCCCGACGTGGGGCAGCGCATCGAGCTGGTCCGCGGTGGCGGTATTGAGGTCAACCGTCGCGGCCATCGTCGCGGCCCCGGTCGAGCTGCTCGCCGCGGCGACGGGCGGTGACCCGCCCACCATCAGCTGCTGGCCGTCGGTGACCTTCTGGGCCAGGTCGAGGGTACGGGTGTCGGTGCCGGGGAGCACGCCGCCGGCGGCGGTGAGCGCCTGCGCGACGCGGGCACCGCTGGGCACGCTAACCAGCCCCGGCCTGCGTACGCGGCCCTCGACGTCCAGCTGCAGGCTCGGACCGGCGGCGAGCGGGTCGTCCGCGGCCGCCGCCGCGGGCTGCGGCGGCGCGGGCGCCGCGACCGGGCGAGCGCGGCCGTGCAGGGCGAACCCGACCGCGGCCAAGGCCGCCAGCAGACCGAGCGCCGCGACGAAGTGGGCCCCGCGCCGGCCCGGGTCCCACCGACCACCGCGCAGCGGGGCCGGCACCCGCGCCCGCAGGCTCGCCAGTGCATGCTCGAGCAGACCGGTCGGCGGGGCCCACACCGGCGGCTCGGGCAGCACGTCCTCGTGCGCCGTCGGTCGTGCGGCCTGCGGCGGCACGTCCTCGGGCGCTGTCGGTGGGGCGGCCTCGACCCGCGGGATCCACGTCGTGGGGGCCTCGGCGAGCCAGGCGCCGCGCTCCGCCGGTGGGTAGTCCGGCCAGGCATCCAGGTCCCAGGGCTCCGCCGGCCAGTCCCGAGCCCGGGCCGCGAGCGCCACCCCGACGGCACCGCCGGGCACCGGGTCGCGGGCGAGTGCCCGGAGCCGGGCCACGGCGGTGGGGTCGGGTCGGCGCACGGGACGACGCTAGGAACACCAGCCCGGCAAGCACGGACCCGCGGCCCGATTGTGGACGGCGGACCTCTCGTCCACAGGCCGGCGGCGGCTAACGCTCCGTGACCGCCACCCCCAAGGCGCCCAGGCCGGTGTGGGCGCCGACCGCCGCGGACAGCTCCGTGACGTGCAGGTCGTGCAGGCCGGGGACGCTCCCGCGCAAGCCGGCCGCGAGCTGCTCGGCCCGGTCCGGCGCGCCCAGGTGCATGACCGCCGCGTCGACGGTTCCACGTCCGGCCGCCTCCGCCGCGAGCGCCTGCAGCCGGGCCAGCGCGCGGCTGGCGGTGCGTACCTTCTCCAGCGGCGCGACGGCGCCGCCCCGTACCTGCAGCAGCGGCTTCACCGCGAGGGCGCTGCCGAGCAGGGCCGAGGCCGCGCCGATCCGGCCACCGCGCCGCAACGCGTCCAGCGACTCCAACGAGAACCAGATGTGGGTACGGCGGACGGCGGCGCGGGCCACCTCGACGACGTCGGCGAGCGGGCGGCCGGCGGCGGCGGCGCGGGCGGCCGCGAGCACCACGAAGCCGAGGGCCATCCCACAGGTACGCGAGTCCACCACCTCACCGCGACCGTCGAGCGCGGCGCGGGCCGCGTCGGCGGTTCCGGACAGCTCCGAGGACAGGTGCACCGCCACCACGTCGTCGTCACCGGCAGCGGCCAGCGTCAGTGCGAAGGCCGCCGGGCCGGGGCGGGCCGTCCGTACCTCGAGCTTCGCCGCGAGGGCGGTGGCCACGTCCGCGACCGTGACCTCGACGCCCTCCTCCCCACTGCGTCCGCCGGCGGTGACGGTGAGGGGGACGACCAGCACCCGGTGCTCGGCAGCCAGCCCGGCCGGCAGCCCGGCGCTGGAGTCGGTGATCACACGGACCGGCATGGGCGGACCGTACCCGCGATCGGCGCCGTCCGCGGGCCCGGCGGCGGTGCACTGCTGGAAGTGGCACGCCGGGCGGCACGCCGGAACCGGCGCGGCGGCTGGCGGTCGGTCAGCGCGGTGACGCGAGACCGAGCTGGTCACGGACCGCGGCCGGCCAGTCGCCGACCTGCAGGCCGTGGTGGCGCAGCAGCGCGAGCGTGATGCGCTCCAGGCCGAACCCGACGCAGGCGCTGTGCGCCGGGGCCTGCCCGCACCGGATGTCGAACGCGGTGCCGAAGTGGTCCCGGTGCAGGTTCGAGGAGGTGATCGCGGTCAGCCGGTCCGCGGACGCGACCTCGCAGACCAGCTCGTACTTGAGTTCCTCGCCGCGCTGTCCGGCCGCCAGGACCCGCCCCGCGCGCCCGAAGAACGGGTCGTTGGCGACCACCCGCTCCACCGGCAGCCCGAGCCCGCGCAGCAGCAGCTCGCCGCGCTCGAGCCAGGTGTCGCGATGGGCGAGCGCGCCCTCCGCGGTTCCCGCGTAGACCATCTCGTGCTGACGGAAGGCCTGCATCCGCCCGGGGTCGGTCGACGGTTCGGCCCGGAACACCCATCCGCACACGTCGAAGACCGCGGGCGCGGGCAGCAGCCCGGTGAGCAGCGGGAACAGCGGGTGGCAGGCGGCGGAGCAGAGCGTGACGTCCGCGGGTACGAGCGCGGCGGCCCAGTCCGCGCCGGCCAGCAGCGTCGCGTGGTCGCGGTCGTCGCCGCGGAACGTGTGCACCGAGCCGAGCAGGTCCGGGAACGACCGGAGGTAACCGGTACGGACGAAGTCGGCGCGCGCCTCCACCGGCGGGAAGTGCAGAGTGGTCGGCGCCTGGTCGGCGGCCGCCGCGACCACCAGCGCGCTGGTGCCGGTCACGATCTGCTCGAACCGCGCGGAGCGGGCGTACACCCCCGGGGCGCCGCCGGCGCGCAGCAGCCCTGCTGCCAGCAGCTCGTCGCGGAAGGTCACGGCGTGGCGGGCTCGCCCACGCCGACCGTGCGGAGCGCCGTGCAGATCGCCTCGACCGAAGCGAAGGTCTGCCGACGCAGCATCGCCTCCGGGAACTCGAGCCCGAAGCGGTCCTCGAGGGCGAGCATCACGTCGACGCTCGCGTGCGAGGTCAGGCCGCGGGCGTAGAGGTCGTCGCCGTCACCGAGCCCGTCGACGCGGACGCGGCCGTGCTCGGCCAGCACCTCGCGCACCGCGCTTCCCAGCATCACGTCTCCTCCTGAGCCGTCGGGCCCCAGCAGGGCCATCGCGGCAGCGTACGGACCCGCACACCATCCGGAACATCGGCACCCGGCCCGACCACCTTGACGGCGGCCGCCAGCCAAGTCGACCCGTCGCGACGGGCCAGCAGGTGGCTCACGGCTCAGACCGGGACGACGTTGACCAGCTTGGGGGCACGTACGACGACGGTCCGCACCTCGCGCCCCGACAACGCCCGCGCCACCGCCGGGTCGGCCAGCGCCCGCTCCCGCAGCTCGTCGGCGGCCACGTCGGGCGCCACCTCGAGCCGGGCCCGTACCTTTCCGGCGACCTGGACGACGCACGTCACCGACTCGACTTCCAGCAGTGCCGGGTCGACCGACGGCCACGCCTGCCGGGTCGCGAACCCGCTGCGGCCCAGCCGTTCCCAGGCCTCGTCGGCCGTGTACGGGGCCAGCGACGCGAGCATGGTGACCAGCGCCTCGGCGCCCGCCCGGGCGTCGTGACCGGCGTCGTGGGCTTTGCGCAGCAGGTTCGTCAGCTCCATGCACCGGGCCACCGCGACGTTGAAGCGGTGCGACTCCATGTGCTCCGTGGTCTCGTGGACGAGCCGGGCGACACTGCGGGCGGTCTCCTCGTCCACGCTGCGCCCGGCGGACCCGCCGACGTCGGCAGCCAGCTGCCAGACCCGCTTCAGCCACTTGCCGGCACCGGCCGGGGAGACGTCGGCCCAGTCCACATCCTCCTCGGGCGGCGAGGCGAACAGCATCGTCACCCGGACGGCGTCCACTCCATGGGTCGCCAGCTCCGCGCCCAGCTCGACGCCGTTTCCCAGCGACTTGCTCATCGACCGGCCCTGGTTGATGACCTGGCCCTGGTTCAGCAACGCGGCGAACGGTTCGGTGAAACCCAGCAACCCCAGGTCGTGCAGCGCCTTGGTGAAGAAGCGCGCGTACAGCAGGTGCAGGATCGCGTGTTCCTTTCCACCGATGTACTGGTGCGTGGGCATCCACGCGGCTACCTGCGCCGGGTCGAAGGGGGCGGTGGACAGGCCGGGCGAGCAGTAGCGCAGGAAGTACCAGGAGGAGTCGACGAAGGTGTCCATCGTGTCGGTGTCGCGGGTCGCCGGGCCGTCGCAGGACGGGCAGGGCACATGCAGCCACCCGTGCGCGGTGGCCAGCGGCGATTCCCCCTTGGGAGCGAGGTCGACGTCCTTGGTCGGCGGGAGCAGGACCGGCAGCTGGTCGTCGGGCACGGCGACCTCGCCGCAGGACGGGCAGTGCACGATCGGGATCGGCGCGCCCCAGTAACGCTGACGCGACAGCAGCCAGTCCCGCAGCCGGTAGACGACCGTGCCCGCGCCCAGCCCGTCAGCCGACAGCTGCGCGACCGTGGCCACGATCGCGTCGGCCTTGGCCAGACCGTCGAGCGTCCCGGAGCGCACATGCGGTCCGTCACCGGTGGTCGCCACCCCGGTGTCCCGCGGGTCGGGCTCACCGGTGTCGACCACCGCGCGCACCGGCAGGTCGAAGGCCAGCGCGAAGTCCAGGTCGCGCTGGTCGTGCGCCGGCACAGCCATGATCGCGCCGGTGCCGTACTCGGCCAGCACGTAGTCCGCAGCCCAGACCGGGATGCGCTCGCCGTTGACGGGGTTGACGGCATGCACTCCCAGGAACACGCCGGTCTTGGCCCGCTCGGTGGACTGGCGCTCGATCTCCGACAGCGAGGCGACCTGCTCCCGGTATGCCTCGAAAGCCAGCCGCCGGTCCGGGGCGCAGAGCTCGGCGGCCAGCGGGGCGTCGGCCGCGACCACGAAGAAGGTGGCGCCGTGCAGGGTGTCCGGCCTGGTGGTGAACACCGTCACGGGTTCGTCCCGCCCCTCGACGGCGAACTGCACGTACGCGCCTTCGGACCGGCCGATCCAGTTGCGCTGCATGGTCAGCACCGGCTCGGGCCAGTGGCCGGTCAGCTGGTCCATGTCGTCGAGCAGCCGTTGCGCGTAGGTGGTGATGGCGAAGTACCACTGCGTCAGCGTCCGCTTGGTCACCAGCGCCCCGCAGCGCTCGCAGTGACCCTGCACGACCTGCTCGTTGGCCAGCACGGTCTGGTCCTGCGGGCACCAGTTGACCGGACTGGCCTTCCGATAGGCCAGTCCCTTCTCGTACAGGCGCAGGAAGAGCCACTGCGTCCAGCGGTAGTACTCGGGGTCGGAGGTGGCCAGCCGGGTGGACCAGTCGCCGGCCACGCCGTAACGGCGGAAGCTGGCCGCCTGGGTCTCGATGTTGGCGTAGGTCCACTCCGCCGGATCGGCGCCGCGCCTGATCGCCGCGTTCTCGGCGGGCAGTCCGAAGGAGTCCCAACCGATCGGGAACAGCACGTCGAAGCCGCGCTGATAGGTGAACCGGGCCAGCGTGTCGCTGATCGCGTAGACCTCCCCGTGGCCCATGTGCAGGTCGCCCGAGGGATAGGAGAACATCGTGAGCACGTAGCGCTTCTCGGCGCCCTCGCGGCGCAGGGTCGCATTGTCCCAGCGCGCCATCCACTTCTCCTCGATGGCGTGCGGCGCGTACGCCTCGGGATCGGTCATCACTGTCTCCTGGCGCGGCGGGTGGGCATGAAAAAAGCCCCCGCTCGCGAGGGCTGCCGCGCCGACGTGACGGTCATCGCGGCGCGGGGAGGGCCTGCCCGAACATGGCGGTCACGATAGCGCGCCGGCCACCAGCGGGCGCAGGACTTCCGCGGTCACCGCGGCGACGTCCGCATGCGCCTCCCAGCCCCAGTGCATGCCGTCGGGGTTGAGGCCGGACGGCACATGCCTGGCCACCGCCTCGTCCCAGGCCACCACCGGTACCCCGAGCCGCTCGCCCCAGGCCCGGGCGGCCCGCGCCGCCGCCGCGTGGTTGCGCCCGCCCGGGTAGTACGGACTCTCGTACGCCGGGCAGGCCACCGTGACGACCGGCAGGTCGGGGCGCAGCGGCGCCAGCGCCTCGACGATGCGGGTGAGGTAGGCGTCGGTCTGCCGCTGCGACAGCGTCCGGAGCGGACCGCCGGTCCACCGGACCACCCGCGGGTTGACGGCCAGGTACGCCCGCCGCGCGACCTCGCGCAGACCCTCGGTCGGCAGGTGCGAGATGCCCAGCCGCAGGTACGACGGCACCGCCGTCGGCAGCATGTCCATGCAGCCGACGGCCAGTACGACGACCTCGGCCCGCGGCAGCAGCGGCCACAGCCGCGGGTCGCGGGTCAGTGCCCACCAGGCATCGCGGGCGGTCCAGCCCTGCCGGGCGAAGACCTCCACGGCCAGGCCCAGCTCGGCTGCGACGAGGTTGGGCCAGAGCCGCCGGTCGTCGAGCGGCTCGGCACGTTCCGGGCCGTGGAAGCACAGCGAGTCGCCGAGCACCACGATGGCCACCGGGGCAGTGTCCCCGACGGGCTCAGAGGCTCTTGCGCACCAGCAGCAGCTGGGCGTTCTGGCTGAGCACGCCGTCGTTGCCGACCATGAAGCAACAGCCATAGGCGTCGCGCAGCAGGCGCCCCAGCGAGGCGGGACCGTCGTTGCGGTAGGCCGGCAGGCCGACGACCGTCATCGCCCGCGCCACCACATCGACCAGCAGCTGCGTACCGGTCACCTTGAGGGTCTGCAGCTGCATGACCAGAGCCAGGCTCTGGGCCGCCTCGGTGCCGTCGGCCGCCTCGAAGGCCCGGCTCGCAGCCTGCACGAGCCCGCGCAGCTGGTCGAGCACGCCGGCCAGCTCGGCCAGCCGTACTGCCGGCAGCGGCGAGCCGCCGGCACGGGCCTTCCTGCGGACGTGGGCGTGGGCGACCGCAGCGGCGGCCTCGGCGATGCCCAGCCACATCTCGCCGAACATCACGTTGGTCACCGGCAGGCCGGTCTCGTTGACGATCCGGTCGTAGGCATCGGGGAGCACCAGGTCGAGGGAGCCGGTGGCCTCCAGGTGCCGGGGCAGGCTCCCAGTCGCACGCAGGCCGAGGGTGTCCCAGCTCCCGGTGGCCGTCAGCTCGGTGTCCGCGGCGCGGCAGATGGCCAACACCTGGTCGTTGTCGTCGGCGTCCCGATGCCGCCGCGCGGTGACCACGATCGCGTCCGCGTCATCTCCGTAGGAGATCACCGGGCTGTCCTTGACCAGGACGAAGCGACCGTCGCCCCGGGGCTCGACGCAGCACCGGCTGGCCCGCTCGGTGCCCCCGACGGTCACCTCGGAGTTGGCGTTCGCCAGCAGCAGCTGGTGTTCGTGCACCTCGGCGACGAATGCCTGCAGCGCAGGCGTCTTGGCGTACCGGGCCAGCACCACGACCTGGGAGTGGTGCATGGTCAGGATGATCCCGAGCGAGGGGTCGTGGCCCGCGAGGGGGGCGACGGTGCGGGCGATCTCGAGCACGCTGAGGCCCGGGCCACCCAGCTCCGTCGGCACGGCCAGGGACAGCAGTCCCTCGGTCCGGAGGGCCGCGAGTGCGTCGCGGGGAAAGAGCCGGTCCCGGTCGCAGGCGTCGGCGTGCGCGGCGACGACCTCGCGGCCGATCCGCACGGAGGCGTCGTGGGCGTCGTCGTAGCTCAGCACGGACACAGTCTGGACATCGGCCGATGTGGGTGTGCGGTGGAGCACCACGCCCCGAACGGTCAGGAGCGGACGAGCCGGGCGATCGCGGCGGCGGCCTCGGCGAGCACCGCCTCCGCCTCCCCACCGCCGGCCGCTGCGGCCCGGCGTACGCAGTGGCCGAGGTGGTCGTTGACCAGCTCGAGTGCGACCGACTGCAGCGCCCGGGTGGCGGCCGAGACCTGCGTGAGCACGTCGATGCAGTACGTGTCGTCCTCGATCATCCGGGCGATGCCCCGCACCTGACCCTCGACCCGCCGCAGCCGCCGCAGCAGCGCCGCCTTGCCCTCGGCATAGCCCCGGGTCTCGGTCATCGCTCCCCCACGGCGAGTGCCTGCCTGTCCCGGCAGTGCGTCGAGCAGAAGTACACGTCCCCGTCCTCGACGCTCAGGACCGCGCCGGGGTGCGCGCGCTCCACCTGCATCCCGCAGACCGGATCGGTCGCGTACTGGTCGCTCGGGCCGAAGCGGTCGCGGTGACGGTGCACCCAGAGGATGCCGGCGAACGCGGCCAGCGCGATCACGTCCAGGAATGTCGTGGCGTCCCAGGCGAAGCGGGTTGGCGCGACCTCGGCGGGGCGGGAGCCGGGCACCGCGCCGACGGCGGAGAAGAGCAGCTCCACCAGGACGCCGGTAACGCTCATGATCACCCAGAAGGCAACCAGCAGACGGAGCGTGAACGGGGTTCCGTAGACCTTCCGGTAGATCACCAGCAGCGGCAGCGAGATCAGGTCGGCGAACACGAAGGCGACGACGCCCCCGAAGCCGATGCCGTCGGACCAGAGCGCGGCGGCCAACGGCACGTTGCCGATCGAGCAGACGAAGCTGAGCACCGCGACCAAGGGTCCGACCGCGGCGTTCTCGAGCGTGGTCGCGAGTCCGTGCCCGTGCAGGAACACCGAGTTCCAGAACGGCAGCGGCACCGCGACCGAGATGAACCCGGCCACGACGAAGCCGATCACCAGCTCGCGGCGCAGCATCGTCAGGTCCGAGATCGTGTACGACGCCCCGTCGGCCCAGCGGCGCCTCGAGCGCAGGCGGGTGCCGAGCGGCTGGTCCTCGATCTCGTGCTCCGCGCCGCCGGTGGTCCGCTCCAGCCGGGCCCGTACCCGCTCGACGAGTCGTGGGGGCACCGCGCGGGGCAGGACGACGACCATCAGCCCGATCATGATCACCCCGCCGACCAGCTCCGCCGCGGCGAACTGCCAGCCGATCAGCAGCCACAGCACGAGCCCGAGCTCGAGGACCAGGTTGGTCGAGGCGACCATGAAGACCAGCGCGGTGGTGACGTCGGCCCCGCGGGAGATCAGCGTCCGGGCCAGGGCGGCGGCCGCGTACGAGCAGGAACTCGACGCCATCCCCAGCAGCGAGCTGCGCACCACGGCCCGGCGTGTGTGGTCGCCCATCACCTGCTGCATCTGGCGGCGGGAGACGAGGGCCTGCACCGCCCCCGACAAGCCGAAGCCGAGCACCAGCGCCCACAGCGTCTCCCAGAACATGAAGAACGCCTCGCGCAGGCTGTCGGCCGTCGTGCCCCAGAACGCCACCACACGAATATACCCACTGGGGGTATCTGGGACTCAAGTCCGGACGCCCCGGTGCCGACGTCCCGGGCACAGGACGCCCCCACGCTCCTTGGAGGGCCGAATGCCGACCGCGACGCTGGCCGCCGCGCGCCTGACGACGCCTGCCGACCTGGTGGCCGGCATCGAGCGCACGGTGCTCGGCCGCCGCGATGCCGCCGAGCTTCTGGTGGTGGCCGCCGTCGCCGGCGGGCACGTGCTCGTCGAGGACCTCCCGGGCACCGGCAAGACGACCCTCGCCCGAGCCCTCGCAGGCACGCTCGGCGGTAGCTTCGGCCGCATCCAGGGCACCGCAGACCTCCTGCCGGCCGACATCACCGGCGGCGGCGTCTGGGACGCGGCGGCGCAGGCCTTCCGCTTCGTGCCAGGTCCGCTGTTCGCGCACGTCGTGCTGGTGGACGAGCTCAACCGCGTCCCGGCCAGGACGCAGTCGGCCTTCTTCGAGGCGATGGCCGAGAGCGCCGTGACCGCGGACGGTGTCGGTCATCCGCTCCCGTCCCCATTCGTGCTGATCGCCACCCAGAACCCGCACGAGTCGCACGGGACCTTCGCCCTGCCGGAGGGACAGCTGGACCGCTTCGCTCTGCGCCTCCGGTTGGGCGGCAACGCCCCCGATGTCGAACGTGCCGTCGTCCGTGCCCAGCTCGTCGGCACCGCTGCGCCGGCACCGCCGCCGGTCACCAGCCCGGCCGGCCTGCAGTCCCTGCGCGACCGGGCCAGCGACGTGCACACGGCGGACCGGGTGATCGACTACACCCTCCGGCTCATCGAGGCGACCCGCGCCCATCCCGCGGTCGAGGTGGGCGCGAGCACCCGCGCAGCGGTGCTCCTCGCCCGCTGCGCCCAGGCGCTCGCCCTGCTGACCGGCCGCGACCACGTGCTGCCCGACGACGTGAAGCGCCTCGCGGTGCCCGCTCTCGCGCACCGACTGGTGTGCAGCGGCGACGCGGACGCGGTCGTCGCGGAGGTGCTCCGCACCACCCCCTCCCCGTGATCGGGGCATGACCAGCCGCGGCCGGTTCGCGCTGTCCGGCCTCGGCGCGGCCTGCTGGGTGTCGGCGATGGTGGCGTACCTGATGACGCTCCTGAGCGGCGACGGATGGCTCCTGGCCGTCGTCGCCGTTGCCTTCGTGATGCCGCTCGTCGACCTCGGGTTCGCCTGCGTCGCAGGCGGTCTAAAGCTTCACCGGCAGACCCGGGCCGTGGCCGGACTGCCCACGGCGGTACGCCTGGAGCGCACCGGCCGCCCCCGCTGCGAAGGCGACCTCGTGTTGACGGTGTTCCCGCCGGGCGGGCCGGTACGGGGCCGGGTACCCGCCGGCGCCGACGAGGCGGTGCTGGCGCATCCCGCCGGGGGGCGCGGACCGATGGCGCCACTGCGGTGGATGGCCGACACGTACGGGCCGCTGGGCCTGGCCGCCCGTCGACGGCACGGGCTCGACGCCGCCGCCGGCCTGGTGCGCCCGGCGCGCGCCGAGCCGGTCGCCGCGGCGCTCGGCGGCGCGGTCGCCGGCGAGCGCCGACCCGACCCCTACCACGGCACGGGTCCGGATCCGGCCGGCGTCCGGGGCTGGCGGCCCGGGGACAGCGCCCACGCCGTGCACTGGCGCTCGACCGCCCGGCGGGCCGTGCCGGTGGTCCGCGAGTGGACGCGCGAGCACGGCCGGGGCCTGGTCGTGGTGGCCGGCCGGTTCGGGCCGGCGCAGGAGCCGGCCATCGCCCGGGCCGCGGCGACCGCTGCGGCGTGTCTCGCCCGAGGCGTGCCGGTCACCCTGGTCGCGGCCGCCGGGACCACCAGACCTGCCACCGTCGAGGAGGCGCTGGACTGGTTCGCACTGCTGGCCTCCGCGCCGGCGCCGAGGACGCCCGACGGTCCGGTGCTCTGGATCTCCGCCGACCCGCCACCGACCCTCGGTGCGGCAGCCGCGTGAACGCCTACCGGCGCGCGGTGCTGGTGCTCGGCACCGTCGCGGTGCTGGCCGCGGCCGCGGCCGGTCTGCTGGCCTGGGTGCCGGCCACCGCGGTGGGCGCGGCGCTGCTCGCGGGCGCCTACACCGGGCTGGGTCCGCCGGCCGCCGCGGTCGCGGGGACCGTCGTGGCCGTGGCCACGGCCCTGACGCGGGTCGCGCCGTACGACCGGGCGCCGTCCCTGGTCGCCGCCGCGCTCTGCGCCGTGCTCCTCACTGTCGCGGCGCGCACGCCCCGCCGGAAGGAGCTCGACGCGGCGCTCGTGGCCGCGGTGGGTCTCGCCGTCGTCACCGCCTCGGCCGCCGACGGGCGTGGGCCGGCACTGCCGCTCGCGGCGTGCGTCCTGCTACTGGTGCCCGCGCTGTGGCACCGGCAGCGGGCGTCGGCCGGGGTCGCCGGCGGCCGGCCGCAACCCCGGGTACCGCGCCCGCTGGTGGCCGCGGTCGTCGGGGTCACCGGCCTCGCCCTTCTCGCCGTACCGGTGCCGGCCGCGACCGGACTGCACACGTCCCTGTTCGGGGGGCGCGGCGGGTCGGGGTCGAACCAGCCGGACCTCGACCCGGCCGGCTACTCGACCGCCACGCTCTCACTCGACGTCCGCGGTCACCTCTCCGACGAACCCGTTCTGTCGGTCACCGCCGACGCCCCCGTCCTGTGGCGCGGCGCCGTTTACGCCAGGTACGACGGGCGCAGCTGGCAGGTGCCCACCGGCGCGCCCGCCCCGACGCCGGTGGCACCCCGCGTGGCCGGCCGCGCGCCGAGCGCGGTGACCGTCACACCCGCCGGGCTGGACCCGGTGCCGGCCGGCCCGGTCGCGACGGTCACCGCGGTGCCCGCCGGCACGTACGACGGCACGCTCTACGCGCCGGGCGTGGTGACCGCGCTACGGTCCACGGCCCAGCTTCGGCCCGACGCACCAGGCACCGCCCATCTCGAGGCGCCCGTCAGCTACGCCGTGACCGTGCACGAGGCGGTCACCGACCCGGCTCGGCTCGCCGCGGCGCGGGGCGCCGACCCCGCGGGGTGGACGCAGCTGCCCGAGCTGCCGGCGCGGGTGCGCACCCTGGCCACGCAGATCACCGCCGCCACGCCAAGCCGGTCGGCGGCCGTCGCCGCGATCGAGGCGTACCTGCGCGCGCACGAGCGCTACACCCTCGCTGCCCCGGTCCCCGCGGCCGGCCGCGACTCGGTCGACGCATTCCTGTTCGGCTCCCACGAAGGCTTCTGCGAGCAGTTCGCCTCCGCCGAGGTGGTGCTACTGCGCAGCGTCGGCGTGCCCGCCCGGCTGGCCACCGGCCTCGCGTCCGGGCAGAGCGACGGCAGGGGCAGCCGGCTGTTCACGCAGGCCGACGCCCATGCCTGGGTCGAGGTGGCCTACCCGGGGCTGGGCTGGTCCCCGTCGGACCCGACCGCGGGCTCGCAGCTCGTCGCGGCCCGGTCCGGTCTCCTCGACCGGATCCGAGGCTTCGCCGCCCGGCTGGGTCGGACCCCGCTGCTGCGGGCGGCCACGGCCGCGGGGCTCGCGGTCGCGCTGCTCGCCGGCGTCGGCGGGTGGCTATTGGGGCGCCGTGGGCTGCTGGCGCGGCGTCGACGGGCCACACTCGCACCGGTCACCGCCGCGTTCAGCCGGCTGCAGCGACGCGTTCCGCGCCCGGCAGGCGCGACCCCCCGTGAGTGGCTCAGGACCCTGCCGGAGGAGCTCGCCCCGGCCGTCGGCAGCTGGGAGCGGGAGCTGTTCGCGGCGACACCTCCCGACCCGGCCGAGGTGATGCGTTCCGTCGCGCTCGTCGACGCCGCGAGGCGGCGCGCGCGGCGGAGCAGGGGCCACGGCGGGATGTCCTGCCGCGCGGGCCGTCCGTGGTCACCGGATCCGGGCTCGTCATCACGAACGGTCAACAAGGGCGTACGGGACGGGGACGCCGGGAGAACGGACGGCGAACGTCGCGGGACGTCTTCGCCAGAGCGTTGACCCGGGCCCGGGCGGGTCGAGAGGTTGGTCGTGCCGGCCTCGGTGGCCGGTGGCCGTGAGCCCCCCCGGGCCGGCCCTCGCCCCCGCAGAACGTCCAGGAAGGACCCCGCATGCGGACCACCAACAAGGTGCTCGCCACCGTCGGCGTCACCGCCGTCGCGCTGGCCACCATGGCCGGCACGGCACTCGCCGAGCCGACCAGCACGCCGCCCGACAGCTCCATCGTCGCCGTCGGCTCGGACACGATCCAGGCGCTGGGTGACCAGTTCCAGGCCGACTTCGCCAACTTCTACAGCTACGACTCGGTCCCCGCCGGCAACATCACGCCCAAGGAGAACTGTGCCGCGATCACGCGACCCAGCGGCTCCGGCTCGGGCATCGCCGCCCTCGGCCAGAACACCCGCCCCGCTGGCGACACCACCGACTACTGCATCGACCTGGCCCGCTCCTCGCGCTTGCCGGTCACCACCGGGACGAGCCCGGACCCGACGGGTCTCGCGTGGGTGCAGATCGCGACCGACGCCGTCACGTGGTCGGCCGAGTCGGCCACCAACCTGCCGACCAACCTCACCACCACCCAGCTGCAGGCCATCTACTCCTGTGACGCCAGCATCCTGGGCAACGGCGCCAGCGGCCCGGTCACCGAGAACGAGATCGGCGGTACCGGCACGGACGCGGTCGTCCCGGTGATCCCGCAGAGCACGTCCGGGACACGCTCGTTCTTCCTGTCGAAGATCGGCGTGAGCACTCTCGGCAGCTGCGTGCAGGGCCTGGACAACTCGGTCGAGGAGAACGAGGGCACCAACGCGATCTTCGGGCGTGGCTCCTCGGTGAACACGAAGGACATCGTGTTCCCCTTCTCGGTCGCGGTGTACCTGTCCGAGACCGTGCACAACAACGGGGACGCAACCAACAACCCCGGCCCGCTCGTGCTCAAGTCGGTCAACGGTGTCAAGCCCACGACCGGCGCGAATGCCAAGACCGTGATCAACAAGAAGTTCCCGTACATCCGGCAGGTCTACCTGGTGACGCGCAACGCCGGCACCACGGCCAAGCCGAAGGTTCCGACCTACCTGCAGGCCCTGATCGGAAACAACAACAACAAGGGCTCCGTCTGCAGCAAGACGGGCCTGGCCGATGATGTCGACTACGGCTTCCTGAGCCTCGCCGGCAAGTGCGGCAAGATCGTCGCCACCACCTGACGACGCCGCTCGACGAAGGCCCCGGGACCGGACGGTCCCGGGGCCTTCGTCGTTGCGCTCCCGCGCGTCGACGTCAGATGGCCACCGTTCGTTCACCGTGCGTTCAGCGCGAGGCGACACGCTGCTCGCCCGCGGGCCGGATGCTGTCGGAGTCCAGCCCGCTTCCCCGCGTCGCTCGCCCGAGGCGGCGGTCCCGCACAGGCCGCCGCTCGCCCGTCCGCCCTTCGAGGGAGCCTCGTGTCCCGCGTGCCCCTGTCGCGCCGCAGAGCACTGATGGTCGCCACCGCGCTGCTGGCGCCGGCCCTGGCCCTGGCACTGCCGACGGCCCGAGCGGCCGAGGCCACGGCCGGCGCCGCGGGCCACGCGAACCTGTCGAGCCACGCAGCGGCCGCCACCGACTCCGGTCCGGTCACCGTGACCCAGACGGACCCGACCAAGTTCGCCTGGCTGCCCAAGACCAAGGGCACCAAGGGACATCCGGGGACGCCGGGCCAGCTCTCGACCGTGGCCCCCTCGGTGACCGTCTCGCAGACGAGCGCCCTCACCTATCAGACCGTGCAGGTCTCCTGGCAGCACTTCACGCCGAGCGTCAACACCGGCGGACTCGGCGGCTCGGTCATCGGGGACAACACCTACTACGACGTCGGCGTCTTCGAGTGCAAGGGCACCCCGCTCTACGGGCCGATCGGCAACCCGGTCACCGGCGTGCCCGACTGTTACCCGACCCTGGCGGCGGCCGCCAGCACCGGTAAGGACGGCCTGGGCAATGCCGTGCAGGTCTTCACCGGCTCGAACGGCACCGGGGCTACCCAGATCACGGTCGAGACGGGCGAGGAGAACGACCTGCTCGGGTGCAGCGTCACGACCCCGTGCTCGATTGCCGTGGTGCCCAACTGGGGCGGCGCCCAGCTCGGCGAGAAGACCAAGCTCGCGGACCCCTGCGCCGACCACACGCACGACCTCGCCGCCACCAACGGCGATGCCGCCAACCGCTACATCGGCCAGCCCTGCTCGTGGGCCGACCGCATCGTGGTCCCGCTCAGCTTCGCGCCCACCGCGGCGACCTGCGGCACGACGAGCGCCTTCGCCAGCGAAGGCTCGCCCATGCTCCAGCAGGCGATGGTGCGCTGGCGGCCGACCTTCTGCCACGGCGTGGGAGCGGTGAGCTTCGGCTTCGACAGCGGGGTCACCGAGTCCCAGGCGCGAAGCGACTTCACCGCGCCGCCGACAGCCTTCTCGGAGTCCACCGACGCGGCCTTCACCACCCGGCCTGCCAGCGCCTACCAGTCCAGCCAGCGGGCCTTCACCTACGCCCCGGTCGCCAACACCGGGATCGTCATCGCCTTCGTCATCGACGACCCCACCACGGGCAAGCAGCTCACGCATCTCGTGCTCGACGCCCGCCTGGTGGCCAAGATGCTCACCGAGTCCTACTCGCTCCGCTACAACGCGCCCGTCTGCGTGCCCGGCTCACCGACGCCCACGCAGGTCGGCTGCGGTGACTACGACAACACCACCGAGACCTACTCAGGGCACCAGGCGCCGTGCACGGCGGCGCTGCCCCAGAGCGCCAGCTGCGATCCCAACGTCGCGGGCAACACCGCCACGATCGTCAGCGATCCGGAGTTCCGGCTCCTCAACCCGTCGCTGTTCCCGACGGACGGCAGCCCGGCGGGGCTGTCCTCGGCCCAGGTCAACCTGGGGCAGTTCCTGCCGATCGTCGCGGGCGGTGACACCGACGTCACCTATGCGCTGACCAGCTGGATCGAGGCCGATCCCGAGGCGCACGCCTTCCTGGCGGGGGCACGGGATCCGTGGGGCATGCACGTCAACAATGCGTACAAGGACATCGACTGGCCGTCGGACCACATCGACCAGCTCGACCCGGGCTGGACCGACCCGAAACCCAACGACCCGCCCTACAGCCTGGGTGGCTGGGGCACGATGCAGGTCGCCCTCAACCCGGTCAACGGCCTCGACAGCGTGGACACCTCGCTGCTGACCAGCCGGCCGACCGGCGTGAACACCAGCCAGCCCGTCAGCAGCCCCTGCGACCAGACCCTGGGCGGCAGCAACGGCCTGTGCACGTACGGACGCTTCGGCTCGATCGCCACCGGTCAGCGCGTCCTGTTCGCGGTCCTGGACGCGGGTGACGCGGCCAACTACGGCTTCCCGGCGGCCACGCTCGTCAACCCGGCCGGGGTGACGGTCAGCCCCACCACGGCCTCGCTGGGCGCCGGGCTGCACGACGTGACGGTGAACCAGGACGGGATCACCACCAGCCCCGACTTCACCGCGATGGTCGGCGACCCGGCCGCCTACCCGATGACCGTGACCGACTATGCGATGACCCCCACGTGCGGTGTCAGCGCGGGCAAGGCGGGGGCGCTCGTCGACTTCCTGCGGCACGCCAGCTCGGCGACCGCGCAGACCAGCGGCCAGCAGATCGGTCAGCTGACGCCTGGCTACACCCCGCTGACCGCGTCGCAGCGAGCCCAGACCGCGACGGCCATCCGGCTCACGGCGGGACAGCACACCTGCCTGCCGGACACCCCGACGGCCGCGGCGGCCGCACCGCCCGTTGCCACCAACCCCGCGCCGGCTACGGCCGCCCGCGCCCCTGTCGTCTCGGCCGCGGGACCGGTGTCGAAAGCCCCCACCCCCGAGACGACGGTGAGCCAGAACAAGACGGTGGCCAACACCGCGTACGGCGTGAAGGCGCCGGGCGGCCTAGGTGCGGTCCGCTGGCTCGTCCTGCTCTCGGGCCTGGGCCTCCTGCTGCTGCTCGCGGGCGGCCCCGGGCTGTGGTGGGTCACCAGCACAACAAGCGGTGCGGCGGCATGGGCGCGGCTGCGGCGGGTGACAGGGCGGTGAGCGTCGACCACTCCCTGTTCGGCGCGGGCCTCGCGCCGGACGGCGACGAGCCCCGTGACATCCGCGGGCCGCTGTCGGGCAGCGACCGCACCTTCCGGTGGTTCCTGCGTGGCGCGGGCGCCTCGGTGCTGGTGATCACGGGGCTGATCGGCGTCTTCCTGGTGATCCAGGCCAGCCGCGCCCTGCGGGTGACCGGGTTCCACTTCCTGACCACCGAGAGCTTCAACCCGGCGTCGAACCGCTTCGGGATCGCCGCGTTGCTGCCCAACGGCATCTTCATCGCCCTGATCGCGCTCGTCGTCGCGGTGCCGGTCGCCCTGGGCACCGCACTGTTCATCTCTGAGTACGCGCCCGCCGCGCTGCGCAAACCGCTTATCGCGGTGGTGGACCTGATGGCCGCGATCCCCAGCATCCTGTACGGGTTGTGGGGCGTCGCCTTCCTCTCGCCGCGGATCCTGGGCACCAGCCGCTGGCTCTCGGAGCACCTCGGCTTCATCCCGATCTTCCACGTCCGCGGTGAGCACACCGACAGCTCCTTCGGCAACTCCACCTTCATCGCCGGCATCGTCGTCTCCCTGATGGTGATCCCGATCGTCGCCTCGATCTCGCGCGAGGTGTTCTCGCGGGCGCCGATCGGCGAGCGGGAGGCCGCGTACGCGCTGGGGTCGAGCCGGTGGGGCATGGTCCGCTCGGTCGTGCTGCCGTACGGCAAGGGCGGGATGATCGGCGCCGTGATGCTCGGCTTCGGCCGAGCCATGGGCGAGACCATCGCCATCGCGCTGATCATCAGCCCGACGTTCAACCTGGCCTTCCGGGTGCTGGAGAGCAAGGGCTCGTCGATCGCGGCGATCATCGCCCTGCGTTACCAGGAGTCCACCCCGCAGCTGCTCTCGGCCCTGATGGCCGCGGGCCTCGTGCTGTTCCTCGTCACCCTGGCCGTGAACGCCCTCGCGGCGGTGATCGTCGGGCGGTCGCGATCCGGCGCCGAGACGGGCTGAGCGGATGACCACCACGGTGAGCCCCGGGACTGCCGCCGCCGTCAGCCCCTCCGCCGCTCCGGCCGAGCAGCCCCGGCTGCGGCTGCGCGGGGTCAGCGGCGCCGACATCTGGTCTCTCGTCGGCGCCTTCCTGGGAGCGCTCTCGTTCGTCTGGCTGCTGTACGAGCGGATCCTGCCGCTGTCCGGGGCGTTCGGATTCTGGCTGCTGACCTACGTCGCCTTCCTGGCCTTCTACGCGGTGGTCTGTGGCCTGCAGTTCGACCGGCGGGTGCTGGTCGACCGCTTTGCCGCGGTGGGCCTGGTCACCGCGGCGATCCTGGTGCTGGCCGTCGTGCTCGACCAGATCGGCTACGTCGTCTACCGCGGGCACAGCGCACTCGGGCATGGCAACTTTTTCTCCAAGACCATGTCGCTGACCGGGCCGCTCGACCCGCTGACCAGCGGCGGCATGTTGCACGCGCTGGTCGGATCTCTGGAGCAGATGGGTCTCGCGACGCTCTTCTCGGTCCCGCTCGGCATCGCGGCGGCGCTGTTCCTGGTCGAGGTCGGCGGCCCACTGGCCCGGCCGGTGCGGACGATCGTCGAAGCCATGACCGCGCTGCCCGAGATCATCGCGGGGCTCTTCATCTTCGCGGTCGTGATCCTCACGTTCGGCCTCAAGGCGAGCGGTTTCGCCGCTTCGCTGGCCTTGACGGTCATGATGATCCCGGTCGTCGTCCGTACCTCCGAGGTCATCCTGCGGCTGGTGCCGACCAACCTGCGCGAGGCCGCGTACGCCCTCGGCGCGAGCCAGGCCAGCACGGTCTGGCGCATCGTCCTGCCGACCGCCCGCTCGGGCCTGGCGACCGCGGTCGTGCTCGCGATGGCGCGCGCCGTGGGTGAGACCTCGCCCGTGCTGCTGACCGCCGGATTCAGCAAGGAGCTGGTGACTAACCCGTTCAGCGGACCGCAGACCAGCCTGCCGCTGTACATCTACACCTACTTCCGCTTCCCCCAGCAGACCGAGGTGCAGCGTGCGTTCGGGGCCGGGCTCGCACTGATGATCATGGTGCTGGTGCTCTTCGCACTGGCCCGCGTGATCGGCGGCAAGGCGCCCGGTGAGTTGACCCGCCGACAGCGGGCCCGGCTCCGCCGTAACGCCGCCGGCCCAGCCGACCCCGGCCCGCTCGACCCGCATCTCACCAGCCTGGAGACCAGCCCGTCATGAGCACCGCTCCCCGCTTCCCGCGCCGCCTCCTGTGCCTGCTCGGCGGACTCTTGGTGGTGCTGGCGTCGGTGCTCAGCCCGGGGCTCGCCCACGCCTCGTCGGCGGCACGCCCCACGGTCGCCCTCGGCAAAGAGGTGCCCCTGAGCGGCGACGGCTCGTCCTGGGCGCAGCCGGCCATCGACCAGTTCTCGCGCGACGTCCGCAGCCAGGGCGTCGTCGTCACGTTCCAAGGTGACGGCTCGGCCGCGGGGCGCACGCACTTCACCGAGCAGCAGAACGACTTTGCGGCGACGGACATCCAGTTCCTGACGACCGGCGACCCCTTCGGCTCGGGTCCGGAGAGTCAGGGCGCCTACTCCTACTCGTACATCCCGATCGTGGCCGGCGGCACGACCTTCATGTACAACCTCAAGGTAGGCACCAGGACGATCACCAACCTGCGGCTGTCCGGGGACACCATCACCAAGATCTTCACCGGGGTGATCACCGACTGGTCCGACCCGCGCATCACCCGCGACTACGGTGCGCAGCTGCCGCACCAGAAGATCACCGTGGTGACCCGCTCGGACGGCTCCGGCGCCAGCTACCAGTTCACCCGTTACATGGCAGTCGTGTACGGAAGCCAGTGGCGGGCCTTCTGCACCAGACTCCAGGGCAAGTACGGCTGTGGGCCCACGGAGTTCTACCCACCGTTCGGAAGCTCCATCCAGCGCCCGGGCTCCGACCAGGTCGCCGACTACATCGCCAACCCCACCGGGGAAGGCTCCATCGGCTACGACGAGTACTCGTACGCCAAGGCGAGCAACATCCCGGTGGTCAAGCTGCTGAACGCGGCGGGCTACTACAGCCTGCCGACCGCGAGCAACGTCGCCATCGCCCTGCAGAAGGCCCAGATCGACGAGAACCCGAACAGCCTCACCTTCCTGATCCAGAACCTCGACGACGTCTACACCAATCCGGACCCGCGCACCTATCCACTCTCGAGCTACAGCTACCTGCTCGTGCCGCGCACCGCCCGGGGCAACCTCACCGTCCTGCCCGGGTACGCGTCCAGCCCGAACAAGGGCTACACGCTCTCCCACTTCCTCAACTACTCGCTGTGCAGCGGTCAGCAGAAGGCTTCCAGCCTGGGCTACTCACCCCTGCCGGAGAACCTCTTCGACGGCGGGTTCAAGCAGGTCAGCCACATCCCGGGCTACGACCCCAGCCAGATCCCCAACCCCGCGAACTACAATGCCTGCAACAATCCCACCTACCACAACAAGGTCAACTACCTCCTCAAGGACGCCCCGCAGCCCTTGCCGTGCGACAAGGTGACCGCTCCCCTGAACTGCTCCTCAGGCGGCGGTACGAGTGCCGCAGGTGTGAGCGGAACGCGGGGGACCACCACCGTCGGCAAGTCCAGCGGGTCCTCGGCCATCGCCGGCACGGGGCCGGCCGCTACCGGGCCCGCCAGCACCTCGACCGGCACCGTCTCGACCGGGTCCGACGCGGGTACGACGAGTGACGGGATCGCCAACGCGTCGGCCGTGACGGTCGCCGGTCCGCACGGTGCCAACGGCCTGCTCGCGACGGTAGCGGCGCTCGTGCTGTTGGGCGCGGTGATGGTGCCGGCGGGCCTGGGTCTGGTGCTTCGCCGCCGCGGCGCGATCCGATGACCCTCACCGCCGAGCGTGCGACCGCGGCAGAGGCGGCAGCCGTGGCCGGCGAGGTGGCCGTGGTCAGCTCCCCGCCCGCCGCCCCGGCCCCGGCCCCGGCGGCCGCGCCGGCGAAGGCCGGTGGCGGCGCGGCCCAGGCGGTCGCCCTCACGTTCACGATCGCCCTGGTGGCGCTCGCCGGGTTCGGCGTCTTCCTGTTCGCTCTGTCGGGGCTGGCCGAGAGCCGGCACCAGAACACGCTCTACAAGACCTTCTCCTACCAGCTCGGGCAGGCGCTGGCGCCGGTCGGCCCCACCGCCGCCGGCAAGCCGGTGGCACTGCTCACGATTCCCCGCCTCGGGCTGCACAACGTCGTGGTGGTCGAGGGGACCACCAGCAAGGACATGACGGCGGGGCCTGGGCACCTGCGTCAGTCACCGCTACCGGGCCAGCCGGGCACCAGCGTGATCTTCGGCAAGCGCAGCACGTCGGGCGCGCCCTTCGCCCACCTGCTCTCGCTGCAGGTCGGGGACATCATCACGACGACGACGGGCCAGGGGACGGCCCGCTACCGGGTGTCGTCCTTCGGCACCACGGCGGACCCGGCTCCGGCCAATTCCGCCGACCGCGTCGTGTTCGTGACGGCCAATGGTGTGCTGCACCCCAGCGCCGATGTGCAGGTCAGCGCCGACCTGATCGGGGTGCCGAAGCCCGCGCCAGGCGGCCTGCCGATCATGTCGCCGGCCGAGCTGGCGATGCACGGCGACGGCGCGGAGACTCTGGTGCCGTTGCTGTTGTGGTCGCAGGCGCTGCTGGTGGTCGCCCTCGGCGGCACGGTCGCCTTCTACCGCTGGTCCCGGCACGCGGCGATCTTCTGTCTCGTCCCCCTCACGCTCGCCGTGACCTGGCAGGTGTACGCGAACCTCGCCGGCCTGTTGCCCAACCTCTTCTGATCCCGTCGCCCGAGGAGTCCCATGCGGAAGATCGACCTGACAGCCGACGAGCCGGGAACCGTGCTGGTGCGGCCACGGCCGGAAAACGTGCACACGCCGTCCGTGCCGGGCCTGGCGGAGCTTGCGACGCATGAGGTCTCGGCGTGGTTCGGCGACCACAAGGTGCTGGAGCGGGTCTCGCTGACCATGGCGGCCGGAGAGGTGACGGCGCTGATCGGTCCGTCGGGCTGCGGCAAGTCCACGTACCTGCGGATCCTGAACCGCATGCACGAGATGGTGCGGGGCGCCGCGCTGGCCGGCGAGGTGCTGCTGGATGGCAATGACATCTATGCGCCGGGAACCCGCCCCGCGCAGGTCCGGCAACGCATCGGCATGGTGTTCCAGAAGCCCAACCCGTTCCCCACCATGTCGGTACGCGACAACGTCCTGAGCGGGCTCAAGCTCGCCGGGACGAGGATCGAGGACGGGGACGCCCTGGTGGCCCGCGCACTGAGCCGGGCCGGCCTCTGGGAGGAGGTCCGCACCCGGCTCGACGCGCCGGGTGGCGCCCTGTCCGGCGGGCAGCAGCAGCGGCTGTGCATCGCCCGCGCGCTGGCGGTGTCGCCGGCGGTGCTCCTGATGGACGAGCCCTGCTCGGCCCTCGACCCGACCAGCACCCGGCGGGTGGAGGAGACCATCGCCGAGCTGCGCGGCGAGGTCACGATCGTCATCGTCACCCACAACATGCAGCAGGCCGCGCGCGTCTCGCAGCAGTGCGCGTTCTTCCTGGCCACGCACGACACACCCGGGCACATCGTCGAGGCGACCGACACCGAGACGATGTTCGAGTCACCGTCCGACCCGCGTACGAGCGACTACGTGCACGGCCGCTTCGGCTGAGGGAGCTCCGCCGACGAACGGCCCGACCGGTGTCGCCACCGGCCGGGCCGCTTCGGGGTGGAGCGGGCGATCGGGTCAGGGGCAGATGCCGGCCGGCGACGACACGCCCGAGCCGACGTCGTGGCGCCAGGTGTTTGCCGTGCCCGCGGTGAGGGTGCCCGTGGTGTCGTCCTCGCAGTCGTACACGGTGCTCGTCTTGACCTTGTTGCGGGACAGGACGTTGCCGGAACCGTCGTTGACGAGGATGCCGACGTTCGTGCTGCCTGACACGGCGTTGCCGCTGACGAACAGGTCGGTGTACCCGCCGCTGGCCCGGATCCCGTTGTAACGGCCCGACACCGTGTTGTCCACGACGGTCGTACCGGTGCTTACCGTTCCGGTGTCATTGGCCAGCCGGATGCCGGAGGTCCCGTTCGCGGCTCCGCCCTTGAGGGTGTTGTCCGAGATCCGCAGACTCTGGTTGCTGCCGAAGTCCAGGATTCCGCTGCCGTTGTCCGCGGCGTTGCTGTCCACGGTGATGGAGTTGCCATCCACCAGAGCGTTCACGGTATTCGTAGCGACCAGGAAGGTGGCGTCGTCCACGCTGGTGTTGTCGGCGATAACCAGGCCGGTCGACGGGTTGCTGGAGTCCCCTGCGGTGTTGACGGCTGTCTCTCGGTCACCGGTGAAGCTGTTGTTCTCGATCGTGGTCGCGTCGGCCGGGCCGCTGGAGATGAAGACGCCGGTGCCACCTTCGTTCGTGCTGCCGAGGCTGTTGTTGATGAAGGCGTTGTGCTCGATCTCGGTGGGCTGGGTCGAGTCCGGGTTCTGCAGATTGATGCCCAGCTCGTTGTCGCGGATGATGTTGTTCTCGATCGTGAAGCCGCTGCCGCCGCTGAAGGCCTCGATCGCATCGGCCGTGTCACTGTCACTGCCGGCACCGCGCAGCGTGAAGCCGTCGATGACGACGCCGCTGACGCCTGAGTCGATCACGAAGTCCCCGTCGACGCCGGCAACGACGGATTCCTTCTTGAGGTTCTTCCGGCCGCTGCGGGCGTCCACGCCGGACTGGGCGCCCTCGAAGGTCAGGGACTTGTCGACGTGGACGGTCCCGGGGTAGATGCCCGCGCAGACCTGGATCGTGTCACCGGGCGACGCCGCGCTCACCGCTTGAGTGATGGAGGTGTACGTCGCTCCCGGGCACTTGCTGTTGTCATCGACGATGAGCGTGTTGCCGCTCGCTGCGGCACGCACCGGGCCGCTGACGAGGACGGCGGCCCCTACGGCGCCGACGACGGCGACGGCTCCGATGGCCGCTCGGATGGAACGCGGATACATGAGCATTGTTTCTCCCTCGACGTCGGGAGAACTGCTCCCCCGTGCGCGGCACGGTAGCCATTCCGTCATGCCTTGGCAACAGTGACGTAACACAACGCCGAGGCAATGCCCGCGAACTGCCTAGGGCTCAGTGCCTAGGGCTCAGGTGGTGACGTTTCCGCCGACGTCATAACTGCAGGATCCGAAGGCGAGCTCGTCGGAGTAGTTCACCTCGTCGTACCCGGTCAGCTGCGTGTCGACGAAGAGGCCGGTCAGCACGGCACCCCCACCCAGCGGCGTGCTTGGGCTCACGGCTGTGTTGAACGTGCTGAACGGCAGCACCGCCGACACCACACCCGTCGACGGGTCGAAGCCGCCGGTCAGCGTGGCCACGCTGGTCGAGTCCGTCTCCCCCGTCGTGGCGTCGACGGTCTCCTGATACAGCGTGTACGTGGGGGACGCGCCCAGCAGTCCGGCGTCCGCCTCGACCTCGTACGAGCCGCCGGAGTAGCTGAAGTCCCAGTCGTAGAGGTCGTCGTACGCGGGGTTCGACTCCGGCAGACCGGACAGTGTGGAGGTGAAGGTGATCCCGGTGCTGGTGCTGGTCTCGTCGGTCGAGGTGAGGTCGAGCGCCACGTCCGCAGGGGTCTCGTCGCCGGCCGGATCGGAGTAGGTCCCGTTCGGCGGGCAGGCCGCCGTCGAGGGCGGCACGATGGTCACCACCGTCGAGTTGGGTACCTTCGACGACAGGGCCTTGATCCGTCCGCAGTCCAGAGACTTGGTCAGCCCGGTCAGGTCCGGTACGCCCAGCCCGCTCACCAGGTCGTAGCCGGTCGGGTCCACGCCCGGCGTCCGCGGCAGAGCCGTATAGGTGCCATTGCCCGAGGGTTGACTGTCCGTCGTCCCGCCGACATCGAAGAAGGCCTTGGCGTCCTTCGCAGCACTGGCCTCGGCGACGTCGTAGAGCAACGGCTGGGCGAAGCCGAGAGACTTGCTGCCGTAGGCCGAGCAGGTCTTGGCGTGTGCCGCCCGCACCCGGGCCCACATGCCGGCCCACAGCGGCGACGAAAGGCTGGTCCCACCGGTCTCGGTCTCGGCGCCGTCGCTGACGATGCCGTAGCCGTTGGTGAGGACGTCACCCGACATGGCTGCGACGTCGGGCACGGCGCGGCACGTCGTCGGCGTCGTGAGTGGCTGGGCGGCCGGGGTGCCGATGCACGGCTGCACGGCGGGGCTGCCCCCGAGCGCTGCCTGGTCGGCGGGCTGCGGCTCGAAGGCGCTCGATCCACCGCCGGTGTAGGTCCAGGCGTACTCGAGGCTGCGGGTTGCGGGCTGCACCTGCGTACCCGCCGTAGTCGCCGCGGTGTAGAGGACGGTGCCGCCGACCGCGACGACGTACGGGGACGCCGCCGGGTACTCGACCGCCGGGGCGGCACCATTCCCGAGGCCGTTCAAGTCGACGCCGACCACGCATCCGCCGCTACCGGTGTCACCGGTGGAGGCGAACATGGTCCGGCCCTCCATGACTGCCTCCTGGAAGAAGGCGTCATCGGTGACCTCGTCCCCGAACTCGGCCTCCAACGGCTCACAGCCGCCGAACGAGGAGTTGCCGATCGCCGGGCCGTCCGGGTCGTTCACCCACGCGCTGTAGATCCCGTCGATCGCGGCGTCGGACAGGTCCTGGCCGAAATAGAAGTCGAGTTCGGCGAGGTCCGGCGACATACCGGTGCTCGCCTGGGAGTCCAGGTCCCACTCCCCCAGGCCGGAGGTGTCGGTCTGGTCGTCGTTGACGAGGGTCTCGCGAACTGGGATGTGCGGCAGCACAGGCTTGGTGATCGTCGGATCGCCGTTCACGTCGGTGTCGCCCTCGAAGTCACGGAGGTCGGTCACAACCTGCGTGAGGTCGCCCTCGCCGAAGATGGCGACCTTCTGTCCCTGCCCGAGGTTGCCCTTCTTGCTGAGCCCCGTGTTGGGCATGTCGTACGCCGACCACAGTGCCGACGGGCCGACCACGCCGGTGCACTGCGAAGGGGCGCAGGTGCCCTGATCCGCGTGCGTCTGGAAGTTGGTGAGGTCGGTCAGGCCGGACACCGCGCTCACCGCGGCAGGCACGGTGGCCCCATTGAGGTTGGCGAAGTAGGTCCTGCCGCCGATCTCGAAGTCGTGGACGGAGACGGAGAACGTCTTCTCGACCTGGACGGCAGTGCCGCTGAGCTCCAGGTAACCCCCGTCCTTGGCCACGTAGACCGGGCGCAAGCCGTCGGCCTCCAGAGCCTGCTGCACGCCGGCCGACACCGCCGGCGAGACGCCGAACTGCTGCGCGATCTGCGCGGGCGTGAGGAACGCGTCGTAGCTGGCAGACCCCGGCGTCGTGATGGCGGCGTAGGCCGCCTGTCGCGCCGCGGTGTTGCCCGGGATGGTGATCCCCACGGTCATCGCCTTCGCCGGGCTGACTGGACCCAGGTCCGTGAGCTCGTCCAGGTGCGGCACCACGGCTGTCAACACGGTCGTGCCGGTCAGCCCCACGGCGGATCGGCCGGCGGCACTGGCGGCCGGTCCGGTTGCGGCGAACGCGCCGGTGACCAGGGCGAGCGCGCTCCCCACCGCCAACACCGGGAGGGTCCGGCCGGGCCGCGAGCGAGATGTCCGGAACGAGCGCATGGATCTCCCTGTGAATGCAGTGCGCCCGGACGCAGCGGGCCGACGTGCCGACCGGGATCACCCGGTTGGTCCATCGGATCGTAGGGGCAGATCCAGGATCCCGGCGGTACGCCAGTGCCCGCTGTGCTGACTATCACAGTCGCCGGCCCCGCCGTGAGGCGGCACTGGCTAGCGCCGGGCGGTGCCGAGTTCGAGGGGGTGGGCGAGCGCGGCGGCCGCCGCGGGTGCCGCCAGGCCATCGGGCAGGAGCGTTGACACGACCGTGGTGAGCTGCACCGCGCCGGACCAGCCGGCGGGAAGCACGAGCGGGACGCGGACCTTCGCCACCGGCCCCGGATCGAGCACAAGGGCCAGCGGCGAGGAGTGGACGGAGACGCCGGCACCGTTCGTCGCGGTGAGGTCCAGCTGGACGCTCGCCTCTTCTGCGCTCAGGTTGCCGAGGGCGACGTCGACCGACAGCCGCGATCCGTTCCTGACCGGGCTGACGGCGACGACCCGCAGCGGCGCGGACGCATCCAGCACCGCCTCGCGAAGGTTTGACGCCACCGGCTGCACGGCGATCGGCGAGGACAGCGCGACTCCGTCGGAGTGGGTGTCAGCGCCATCCGGCAGCACCGTGTGCGCCCAGAGGGTCAGGACATAGACCCCGGTCGCGGGGAGCAGCGCGCCGGACGCCGCGGGGATCGACACGGCCGTGGTGGCATGTCCGGCGACACGAGCGGCGGTGTGCGCCGATTCGGCCAGCGGGTCGCGCCACGGCGCCACGTCGCCGTATCTGGCCAGGATCCACCACACCCGTACCGCGTGCGGCGTGGCCGTCGAGTTCGACACCGTGATCGTGGTGGCGGGGGTCCCCGGCCCGGTCCACAGCAGGGGGACCCTGACCTGTTCGATCCCCACCGGTCCCAGCGGTGGCGCGTTCCGGGCGAGCTGCAGTCCTGAGCCCAGCGCAGCGACCGCGGACGGTTGCCGGGGCCAGAGGGCCGCCCCGATGCCGCAGAGCAGGACGAGGCCCAGGGCGAGCGCGAGGCCACGCCGCAGCGCAGAGCCGCGCGGCAGCGCGCGCCGGCCGGTTCGTGACTCCCGGCCCGTCGGCGGGGAGGCGAACGCCAGGCCCCCGACTGTGGTGTCGACCGGATCAAGACGGGTGTCGGTGCTCACGCGGCCACCTTCAGGATCATCGCGCCGGGATTGGCGTACACGACGGAGGCGGGGGCGGCAGCCGCGAGCGCGCCGACCGCCGAATCGCTGAGGCCTCCCCAGTCGGAGGGGACGAAGAGGTAGCTCACGCCAAGCCGCGCGCACTGCTGGATCAGCAGGTTGGTCTGGGTCGGGCGAAGGCTGTAGAGCGCGACCGCTTCGCGGGCGCGATTCCGTTCGTCGGGGAAGTTGAGGTACAGGTCGGAGCTGCCCGTCAGGGTCGCGCGCCGGCCCAGTCCTTCGACCCACCAGCCGAACGGCAACCCGCGGACCGGCGCCACCGCGACGAGGGCGTTCGCCGGGGTGCTCGCCCGGAGCCAGTCGATCGCCCGCACCGTGCCCGGCAGCAGGAGCCGGTTGCCGTAGTAGGCCCGCTGGCCGGGGAACATCGTGAGCCCCGCGGTGACGAGCGTGGCGGTGAGGGCCACCAGCGCCGTCGTCGCCGTGGCTCGCACGAGCTGGCGGCGACGGAACTGCAGGCCCGTCACCAACGTGGACCAGAGGCCGAGACCACAGGCGACCTCGAGCGGCATCATGTACGCCAGCCGCGCCTCGCCGGTCTCCAAGGTGACCAGGACGTCGGCGACCAGGATCGCGCTGACGAGCAGCCATAGCGGGTCCTTGCGACGGCTCCACAGCAGCGGCGTCAGCGCGGTGATCATCGCCGCCGGCAGCCAGGCCCACGGCGCGTCACGGAAGACTCCGCCGATGCTCAGCAGCAGCACGTGGAAGCTGGAGTCCGACCGCGACACGACGCTGGCTCCGACGGTGCGCGTCAGCGTCCAGTAGAGCGGCGCCATCAGCAGCAGGGCGGCGAGCGCGCGAGCGGTGAGCGCGGGGATGCCGCTGCGCCCGGCCCAGGGTCCGCGCAGGGTGAGGCCGGTGCGGACGAAGGCCGCGTGCCCGACGACCACCAGCAGCCCGCACGCGGCGACCTGCGCCAGCAGCAGGTGCGAGATCAGAGCGGTCGCGAAGAGCCAGCCGCCGACGACCCAGGCGCTGCGCGGACTGGGCTCACGAAGCAGCAGGACCAGGCGCCACAGGGCGATCAGTCCGGTGCCGAGCGCCAGCAGCTGCGGCAGGCCGCCCCACGCCGCGGCCTCGCCGGTGGCCTCGCCTGCCGCGACGAGCAGCACCATGGCAACAGCGATCGAGGGGACCACGCGGCCGCGCAGCACCGTACCGACCGCCAGCGCCGGGGCCAGCGCCACGACGCTCGTGAGCAGCCCCTCGCCCCACACGGGCCCGAACACGCGCACGGCGCCCACGACCAGGAGCGGCACCACCGGCGGGTAGATGCTCTCCGAGCCGCCGGGTGCGCCGCGCCCCAGCCAGCGGTGACCGAACGTCAGCCAGTTCCCGTAGTCCAGACCGGAAGGCTCCCCCGGACCGACCAGGACGACGAGATGGAAGACGGCGATGGCCAGCAGGCCCAGCACGAGCACCGCCCGCGGCCGGTTGGCGGTGATGCGTCCACACGCAGCGGCGGCGCGGCGCAGCAGCTGTGCCCGCCGTTCGCGGTCGAGGGCGCGCACCGCCCGGTGACGCTCCGGCTCGCGGTACGGAGTCCCGGAGAGGTCCACGACGGTGGCCGTGAGCTGGCCGGTGCCTGCGGTCACGGGCGGGACGGCAGCATCAGTCCGAGTTCGGCGAGCACCTGGTCGGTGACCCGTACGACGCTCAGGGCGTCTTCCACCGGAACCGGCACCGGAGCCCGGCCCAGGGTCGCCTCGACGAACTGCGGGATCACGACCTCGTGGCCCCAGAACTGTCGTTTGCGCACCAGCCGACTGCCCGCCTTCAGGAAGCCACCGACGTGCCCCGACAGGAGGGAGGCCGAGGTGCGCGCGATGTCCTTCGCCTTGTGCGCGCCGTCCGGGGAGAGGTTGATGGCGATGTCGCGGAACAGGTCCAAGGACACCAGCCGCTCGCGGGTGGAGAGCATCAGATGCCACTCGGAGACAGGCGCGCAGAACACCATCGTGATCTGGCCCTGGCCGGTGCGACCGCGCAGGAGCAGTTCCACCGTGCGCGGATGACCGTCCGCATCGAAGCTGGCCCGGACGTGCTCGGCTTCCAGTGACCCGCCGAGGTAGTGGTTCAGCGAGTACAGCATGTGCGGCATCTCGTCGAACATCAGACCGCCGGGCAGCTCGCGGTACCACTCCGGCAGGCGCCGCGCCTCCGAGCTGAGCTGGAGACCGGCCGCATAGTCGACCGGGGTCCCTGCCAGTCGCCGGTCGGCCTCGCGCAGTGACCGCGAGAACAGGAAGTTGTGCGACACGCAGAGCAGGCGCTCCGCTTCGGTCGCGGCGGCGACCATGGATTGCGCCTCCACGCTGTCCATCGCCATCGGCTTCTCGGTGAACACGTGGGCGCCGGCCTCGAGCGCCGCCACCGCGACGTCCCGGTGCGACCACGGCGAGGTGGCGACGCTGACGAGGTCGAGCCCTTCGGCCAGGAACTTGTCGAGGTTGTCGTAGGAGGGCACCCGCTCGCCGGCCGTGCTGGCGAGATGCGCGGCACGCTCGGCGCGCCGGTCGTAGACCGCCGCGATCTCGACGTCGGGGTGGCCCTGGAAGCTGGGGAGGTGGCGGGCGCCCATGACCCACCCGGCACCGGCCAGACCCACGCGGACCGTCATGCGCACCTCGCCAGACCTGGAGCCGCCGAGAGCGCCGCCGTCAACGCCGAGAGGTGTCGTTCGCTGGAGTCCTGCCAGGAGAAGCTCCGCGCCCGCCCGAGTGCCGCCACCCTCAGTGTTCGCAGGAGTTCCCGGTCCTGGTCGAGGGTGCGGAGGGCCTCAGCGAGTGCCCTGCTGTCCCCCGCCGGGAAGACCCAGCCGTTCTCGCGGTGCGTGATCAGCTCGAGGTTGCCGGGTACGTCGGAGGCGATCACGACGGCGCCGCTGGCCATCGCTTCCACGACTGCCAGGGGCAGGCCCTCCGTGAACGACGAGCGGACCACGACGTCGAGCTCGCGCATGCGTACGGCGACATCGTCGACCTGGCCGGTGAACTCGACCCGTCCCCGCAGCGGCGGCTGCTGGGCCATCGCCTCCAGCTGTGCGCGCATCGGGCCGTCTCCGACCAGGGTGAGCCGCAGATCCGCGCCGGCGGCGAGGGCGTCGGCCGCACCGCGCAGGAAGACGTCCGGTCCCTTGTTGACGATCAGCCGCCCGACGAAGCCGACGCGGAGCGGACCGGGCCGCTCCACCCGACCCCGGGCGTGGAAGAGGTCGTGGTCGACACCGTTGGGGGCGACGGTCAGGCGCCGACGCCCGAGCCCGAGGGTGCGTACGTGAGCAGCCACGGCTTCGGAGACGGCGACGAGTCCGGTGCTGGCGGCCACGATGCCGCGGCCGAGGGTGTGGTCCCACCCCGCCGCGGCCAGGCGCAGCCGGCGCTCCAGGGCTTCGCCACCCGCGAGGTGGGCGGTCGTCACGAGCGGGATCCGGTACCGCCGGGCCAGCGCCGCCGCCACCAGGGTGCTCTGGAAGTGGAGGCTGTTGGCATGCAGGACGTCGGGGCGCAGGCGCCGGACCAGCCCGTTGGCGAGCTGCGGCAGCCGCCGCGACGCCAGCAGCTGGACGCCCAGCCGATCGGAGAGATCCTGCGCCGGCACCAGCACCGAGTCGACCCCGTCCCGGCTGGCGCGGACGATGCCGCGCAGGGATCCGCCCGGGATCGCCCCGACCACCGTCATCTCGACACCATGGTCCGCGGCGAGCCGGCCGTAGACCTCGCGCGCCACTCGTTCCGAACCGCCGCAGCTGTCGGGCACGTAGTAGTCGCAGAAGCCCAGTACGCGCATCAGAGCGCGACCGCCGGGCCGACGAGCGGACTCGCGTCCGCCAGGGCGGGCCCGGGCGCCGGCGCGGCGATCGCTCTGGCGGCCGAGGTCAGCATCCGGTAGAGCAGGGCGAACGCGGTCAGCAGCGTTCCCGACAGCACCATCGCCTGTGCAAGGCCGCCGAGGGTCAGGCGCTCGTCGAGCGACATGGCCGAGCCCCGTAGCCACACGGCCAGCAGGCCTCCGTCCAACGACAGGCCAACCAGCCCGAGAAATGCGCCCACCCGCAGGTTCCAGCGACTGAAGCCGGGGTCGGCGACCCAGGCGAAGGCCAACCGCACCCGGGCACTTGCCGTCGGTGAGTGGTGCGCGAGGACCGCGCCGGCCAGCGATGCCGTGAGGCCGACCACCAGCAGAGTCGTAGAGAAGAAGATCGGCTGCCAGGTCAGCGAACCGACATCCATCCCGGTCGGGGCGAAGACGGAGAAGCCGAACAGGGCGATGGCGAGGCCGGTGAGCAGTAGTCCGGGGTTCCACAGCACCAGGTGCGGGCTCATGCTCAGGATGAGGCGCACGTGGCGCCAGCCATCCGCCCAGGTGTTGAGCTTGGAGTCGCCGATCCGCGGGCGGTAGCCCATCGGGATCTCCTGGACGCGCAGATCGTGGCGGACCGCGGCGATGAGCATCTCCGAGGCGAACTCCATGCCGGTGGCCCGCAGGCCCAGGCCCAGGACGGTGGTGCGCCGGAACGCCCGGAAACCGGATTGGGAGTCGATCCGCCCGGCCACCCCGGTGCTCTCCCGGACCAGGTAGCTCAGCGCCGGTGTCCCGACGAAGCGGTGCAGCATCGGCATGGACTGCCGGGTCGCGGCGTCGAGTCGGCCACCGATGGTCATGTCGAGCTCATCTGCCAGCACGGGTCGGACGAGCTCGGCGACCCGGTCGAGCGGATAGGTGCAGTCGGCGTCAGCCATCACCACGACCGTGCCCTGCGCAGCGGCTATCCCACACCGGATCGCAGCCCCGTAGCCGGGCACTGGCTCGCGTACCACTCTGGCACCCGCGCGGAGCGCGACCTGTGCCGAGTCGTCGGTGCAGTTGTTGTCGACGACGATCACCTCGGCGCGCAGTCCCGCTGCCGTACACGCCTCCAGTGCCTCGAGGACGCAGAGCCCCACGGACTCCTGCTCGTTGTACGTGGGGAGCACGATGCTGACGTCGAGCGGTTCGGTCGCAGGCGTGCCTACGGAGGCAACCGATGCTGACGGTGACGAGCTGGTCATGATCACTCCTGGGCGATACCGGGGGCTGGCATCAGGCGGCGTCGCCCGCCGGCTGGCGGACGAGCATGACGCGATCGAGTACGACGAATCGGAGCGCCCACACGACGACCGTCGTCGCGAGCGCGGTGGCGTTGACCGCGAGCGCCAACACGGCGTGGTTCTCGGTCAGGAGGTGGCCGACATGGTTGGCCATGGCCACCGTGCCGGCGGTGATCGCCGACCCGGCGAGTGCCAGGGCGACGAAGGTACCGGCAGAGCCGGTCCGCTTGGCACCTGGCCAAACGAACCGGCTGCTCAACCAGTAGGCGGGAACCGCCGAGACGGCGAGTGACAGAGCCACCGCCTCGGTGGTGCTCCAGCGCAGCAGTCCGTAGCCCACCGCCAGCCCGACCTGGGCCAGCAGCGCCGCGACGACCGACACTCCCCCGTACCGCAGGAAGCGCGGCAGGCCGTCGCGGACCAGCGGCACCTCAGGCTGCGGCGTCACCCTGAGCGGCCTTCTTGCGGCGAGCCGCGAAGACCAGGAAGGCACCGAAGCCGACCAGCGCGGCGCCGGTCGCACTCTCGGCCACGACGTCGAGCCCGGTGAACGGCAGGTCGCTCTGCGAGGACGATGCCGGCGCAGCGGCGTTCGCCCCGGTCAGCACGATCGCCAGCGAGTCGACATGGGTCGCACCTGAGGAATCCACACCGGTCAGGGAGATCGTGTGGGAGCTGCCCCGCGTGAACGAGCTGGGGACGGTCACCGAGGTCGAGGCGTCGCCGTTCGCGTCGGCGGTCACTTCGGCCAGCACGATGACCTTCGAGTGAATCGCAACGCTCACGGCACTGTCCGGCCGGAAGCCGGTGCCCGTCACGGAGACGGACCCGCCGGGGGCCGGCGTGGTCGTGGACGCGCTGACCGACGGAGAGCTGTAGGGGCTGGCAAAGGCCAGGGTCCCGATGCACACGGGGACCGCGACCACTGCGGTCGCGATCGCCAGCCTGCCGGCGGAGACGGTGAGGGAGGGGCGCATGAACTGTCCTAACGACGGATGGAGAGTGCTGACATCCACGTGCATCGGCCCGAACCGAGTAGGCCTTGAGCGTTTCTTCTGCGGATGCCCTGTGCCGCTGACCCTCGACGCCTCCCGGCTTCACCGGGTGGCCGAGATGCGGCGTGTTCACCGCGACACGCCGCCCCGTACGGACATTTCCCACATCTCGACAGATCGCCGGAGCGGGGGCGTGCGGGGCGTGGCGGCTCGGTCGAGCCTGGCTGGCGGCGGGGGAGGCAGTCGGCGGACGCAGCCGATGCCAACCCCCATCCTCAGCGTCAGGTGAGGCCGTCCCAGAGCCCGTGCCGCGTGTAGAACCGCTCCACCTCGTCGAGCTCGACCTCGGCGTCCTCGGCCGGGACCACCGCGGCGCCCGAGACCCACCAGTCGGCGCCGGGCAGACCGGCCGACAGGTAGGCCCGAGCGCCCGTCCGATGCCGTTGGTGCGGATGGCGAGACTGCGCGATCACCTCACCGTGCGCCGGCTCCCACAGCCGGACCTGCCCCGCGTCCTCGCCGAGGACGACCGCATCGAACCACCGCCAGACGACGACCTCGGCGCCGGCCGCAATGGCGGCGATCGCCACCAGGTGTCCCGGCGCCAGGCCCCCGGCTCGGGGCTTGAACGGCAGGGAGTACGGCACCCGGGCGAGGCGTCCCTGTCCGAAGGCCTGGCAGGCGTCCTCGCCGGCGGAGACGACGATGGCGGCCCGAAGCGGCACCGCCGGAGGCGTCCGATTCACGGCGGGATCCTAGCGACGAGTAGGGACGACGGAACAGCGAGATCCGCGGCAGTTCCACTGGCCTGTCACGGCCCGGACTGGAAACCGATCATGCTGCGGTCGACGCGGCGCAGCGGCAGCCGCGACCTGATGGAGGTCGGCATGGAGATCGGCGAGGCCCAGGAACGCGCCCGGCAGTTGCGCTCGAGGTTCTCCGGGTACGAGGCCCGCCACGGCACCGAGTGGACGACTGCCGATCTCGTGTCGGGGCTGGTCACCGACATCGGTGATCTTGCTCGCCTGGTTCAGGAGCATGAAGGCCGGCGCGTTGGGCGAGACGACCTCGCCGAAGCACTGGAACACGAAGTCGGCGACTGTCTCTGGTCCCTGCTCGTGATCGCAGACCGGTGTGGCGTGGACGCCGACGTGGCCTACGCGGGGATGTTGGCCAAGGTCGGCCAGTGGCTGGCCGAGCGCGGCGCGTGATGGCCGCTCACTGCGCCCACCGTGGTGGCGCCGCATGACTTCCCACCCGGTCGGGACGCTGCATCACCTCGAGCTGTGGGTGCCAGACCTGACCCGGGCAACCGCCCAGTGGGGTTGGCTGCTGACCACGTTGGGCTACCTGCCCTTCCAGCAGTGGCCGGCCGGACGCAGTTGGCGACTCGGCCCGACCTATCTGGTCATTGAGCAGTCTCCGGACCTGTCCGCCGCCGACCACGACCGGGTGCGCCCCGGTCTCAATCATGTCGCCTTCCACGCCGGGTCCCGCAGCGACGTCGATCACCTCGCCACACAGTCACCCGCTCACGGTTGGACGTTGCTGTTCCCTGACCGTCACCCCCACGCCGGTGGGCCCGAGCACTACGCCGCTTACCTGGCCAACACCGATGAGTACGAAGTCGAACTGATCGCCGACCAGCCGTAATCGCATCAACAGGTATTCAATGTCTCCGTGGCCAGTCCAGCGTGGTGCGACGTACCCGCCTCGTAGGCCGTGATGTTGCACGGGCGGCAGGCCCGCACCGGGCACCGTGTGCTGGTCGCCGCGCCGGTCGCGCTACAGGTCGAGGACCAGGGCGAGGGCTTCGTCGACCCGGTGCATGTCCGCCGGGGTCAGGAACCCGGCGTGTTCGGTGAGTCGCGTCAGGTCCACGGTGGCGAGCTGGTCGCACAGGACCAGGGTCTGCTCAGCGGCAATCTCGACGGTCGGGCGGAAGCTGGTCTCGCGGGCGCTGGTACTGGTGAATGCGACGATCCAGGTGCTGAGGGCGAGCCAGTCCGGTTGGATGACAACGGCGTAGCGGCGGCCCTTCTGTTCGTGGCCCCGGCCACGTGCCGACAGACGGTAGACATCACCCCGCATGGAGGGCGGCCATGTCCTGCTGGATGGATCGGATCTCGGCGAGGTCTGCGGGATCGCCAGCGACAACCCGGGCCTCCGCAGCTGCGACCTGGCGGCGCTCGTCGCGTTGCATCGCCGCTAGGGCTGCCAGAATGACCTGATCAGCGCTCTGCCGCCGGGACGAGCCGAGCTGCAGGAGCAGGTCGCGGGTACTGGACTGGACCTTGACGGTGGTGGTGTCAGCCATGCCGGGAGTCTACTGCTGGTAGACCGCCGGTGCTGTGCACCCCTGCGCTCAGGCGCTCAGGCCGCTGCCACGGACCGAACCGATGCTCGTGCCGTAGCCGTAGGACGACACCTCGCAGGCGAACAGCCGGTCGCCCGCCGCCCAGCTGGCGCGGTCGACGACCCAGCCCACGACGTAGCTGCGTCCGTACTTGGGCAGCGTCCGCCCGGCGTAGGCGTCGGCCACCCGGCCGCACGAGGGCCCGACCAGCTCGCTCTGGGCATCGCCCGAGGGATAGGTGCGCGCCGAGACCACGACGCTGCCGACGTACTCGGTGTCGTGCCGGGCACTGCACGGCACGGTCTCGTCCCGGGTGCCGCCCTGCACGTGGTCGGCCACCGGCGCCGTACAGGTCCCCACTCGCGGCGTCCACCAGCGGGGTAGGTGGCGGGCGTCGCCGGCGAAAGCGGTCAGCACTGGCGCGTACGGACCGGTGTCGCTCCCCGGGCCATCCAGGCGACCGTCCTGGACGCCGCAGTGCACGCGGCGATCGCCGCGGGCCCAGCCATGCTGCGTCGGACGCAGGATGCCCACCGCGACAGTCGAGAGTGGGGTCGGGGTGTACCCGAGGAAACCCGCGACGCTCTGGCCGCAGAGTTGCTGCGTCAGGCGACCCCACGTAGCCTCGCTCGGGTACGCGCCGCGCGCGACGGCACCGGTGACGCTGCCGGCCGAGACCGCCTGGAACAGGTGCGACGCGGCGCACAGCACCGGCGCCACTCGGGGCTGCGCCACCCGCTCGTCCCACGTCGCGCACTCGCCGCGGGAGAGCGACGCGTCCAGCAGCTCCTGCTCGGAGGACGACGGCGACGGGGTCGGCGAACGCCCGGGCTTCGGCGCGGTCGCCTTCGTGGCGGACGGATGGTGTCGGGTGGCCACGACCAAACCTCCGCCGACGAGCAGGGCCAACAGGAGGCCGAGCGTGACGGCGCGCCGAGCCCGGCGCCGCGGCTGCCGAGGTGGCGGCGGTTCGGGGGCTCGCCACGGGTCGGGCGCCGAGGGGTGTCGGGCAAGGGCCTCGCGCGTACGCGCCGGGGCTTCGTAACGGCCCCCGCGAATGAAGTCCTCGTCCAACACGAGCTCGTCGAACGGGTCGTCGTCCACCACTGCCCTCCCCTGGGGTCGGCCGATGGTAGCCGGACCGACACCGACCCCCTCAGCGTCTGGCGGAGCGGACGGTCAGCCCGACGAAGTGGCGCAGATTGGACAGCAGTACCTCGGGCTCGGGATGCGGGACGAAGTAGTGCGAGTACGCCACCCGGAGGAACATCTCGCTGGCCGCACGGCGAGACATTCTGTGCAGCCGGACGGCCGGCACCGCCTCCAGCGAGTCCCCGAGCACCCGCACGAACACGGCGGTCTGAGGCTGCAACGACTCCGCGAGCGACGCGAGCGCGAAGGCCGGGTCGGCGCCGATCGGATCAGGTCCCATGAGGTCGTCGAGGTAGGTGACCAGGCAGCGGACGGCGGCGTCGAGGCGGCGTGCGGGGGTGGCCTGGGCGTCGACGACGGCCCGGAGACGCACCGCAAAGCGGTCCTGCTCGTAGATCGCAAACGCGTCGAGCAGATCGTCCTTGGTGGAAAACCATCGGTAGAGCGTCGGCCTCGAGACACCGGCAGCCGTCGCAACCGCGGACAGGGTGAACGTGCCGCGGCCACGGCCCGCGATGACCCGTCGCGTCGCCTCGAGAATCGCGTCGACGGTCGCAGGGCGCGCGGCTGACCTAGGGTCCATGGGTCGCAGGATCACACACGCCCGCGCGGGCAGCGGTGGGCCCCTGCGCGCAACCACCCACCAGCGCGCCGCAACACCCGCGAGACCGACAGCGGCCTAGGCGGACCTGGCTGGCTTTACATGTTATGGCGATACCTGTAAACAGGGGCCACTGATCGAGCTAGCGCTGGAGGCCCCGCATGAGCACCGTCTTCGTCACGGGCGGGACTGGTCTCACCGGCGCCAACGTCTGCGAACAACTCATCGCGCGAGGCGACAGCGTGCGGGCTCTCGTCCGGAATCCGGACGAGGCGGCGGCACTCGGAGCAATCGGAGTCGAGCTCGTCCAGGGCGACATCGCCAACGCGGACGACGTCGCCCGCGCCGCCAAGAGCTGCGAGGCGGCCATCCACTGCGCGGCCCTGCTCGGCGGCGCGAGCCAGGACCTCGAGGACTTCCGCGCCGTCAACGTCGTCGGCACCACCAACGTGCTCGATGCCGCCCAGGCACTCGACATGCGTCGCGTCGTCGCGCTCAGCACCGGGACGTTCCTCGACCTGAGCTATGACGGTCCCTATGAGGAGGCCCCAGTTCTCGACGCTCCGCCCGACGACCCGTACACCGTCACGAAGCTGGCAGCGTTCCGCGACGTGCACGCCCGGGCCGCCGCCGGGCAGGACGTGCTGACCTGCCACCCGGGCGCGATCTTCGGGCCCGGTCTGGTAGCCGCGCGGGCGCTGCATCGCACGAGTTTCAACCGCGTCCTACTTTCCGCGTTGCGGGGCCGGCTCACCCGCTTCCTGTCGTTCCCGGTCACCTGGGTCGCCGGGACCGACGTGGCATCGGGTTCGATCGCCGCGCTCGACCACGGTGTGGCGGGCGGGCGCTACCGGCTGGTCGGCCGTCAGGAAGACACCCTCAGCACGGCAGCCGGCTGCAACCGAGCCTGCGAGATCGCCGGCGTCGACCACCGCGTGGAGGACCTCGACTACCGCTCGGACCCGGCGGCGCTCACCGCCGAGTTCGGCCCGACCTTGATGGCGATCGCCGCGGCTAGAGCTGCCGAGGCACCGACTCCGCGGTCGGACGTGAATCCGACGAGCGAGCAGCTCGGCTATCACCCGATGAGCTTCGACGACGGGCTCCGCCTCCTGATTCCCTGGCTGCGCGAGCTCGGCCGAATTTGAGCCGGATCGAGAATCGGGCATGAGCATCGATCCGGCCGACATCCTGCTGACCGGCCGCGTCGCGGTCGTGACGGGTGCGGGAACAGGCATCGGCCGAGGAATCGCCGCCGGCCTCGCGGCCTTTGGAGCATCGGTGTCGATCTGGGAGCAGAACCCGGAATCGTGCGCGGCGGCGGCAGCCGACATCGGCGCGCTGGGGATCGTCACGGACGTGCGCGACAGCGGCGCGGTGGACGCCGCTCTGGCCGAGACGACCAGCCAGCTCGGGCCCGTCACGATTCTGATCAACAACGCCGGCGGCGTGTTCGCCTCCCCGCTGCTCGAGAGCCGCGAGAACGGCTGGGACGCGCTCTACCGGGCCAACCTGCGACACGTCCTGTTGTGCACCCAGCGCGTCGCCCGCGGCATGGTCGAGGCCGGTCTGCCCGGCAGTGTCACGAGCGTGACCTCGATCGAGGGCGTACGGGCTGCACCGGGCTACGCGGCGTACTCGGCCGCCAAGGCGGGAGTGATCAACTATACGAAGACGGCTGCACTCGAGCTCGCCCCGCACGGCATCCGGGTAAACGCCCTCGCCCCGGACATCACCCTGACCGACGGTATTCGCGCGGTTGCGCCGCCGGGGTCCGAACAGCGCTTCGGATTCACCGTGCCGCTCGGTCGAGCGGGTCACGTCGACGAGATGGCCGGCGCGGCGGTGTTCCTCGCCTCAGATCTCGCCAGTTACATCACCGGGCAGACCATCCACGTCGACGGGGGGACCGAGGCGGCAGGTGGCTGGTACCACCACCCGGCGTCCGGCGGCTACGTCCTCGGTCCGAGCACGTAGCCCTACTGCCGGTCTGCGGGAGTGAAACGGTCGCCGTAGAAGGCGAAGCGTCGCTGTAGCTCGTCGAGATCGAGTCCATATGCGGCGGGGTCATAGCGGCGGCCTCCCGCGCGGTTGCCGGAGTTCTCCGCCCACCAGTCCGCCATGAGCCCCGCCGTCGCCGGCCGCAGCGTCTCGCCCAGACTGCCGTACAACGTCCGGACTGCGCCGACGGGGTCGCTCTGCATGGCTGCGAACTGGATGTCGTGGAACCGCGCCTCCTGGCCGTCGTCGCGGAACGCGAGCAGCCTGCGCAGGCTGTCCTCCCACTGGTCGGCCATCAACCCGCCCACGTATAGCGGATCCGGCTTGGTGGTCAGCGGACTCGAGAGCGCCGACATCAACGCGCACACCGACGGCAGGACCTTGGTGATGTCGCGGTGCGTCATGATGAACTCGGCATCGGGGTAGACCGCGTTCAGCTCGGCGATGTGCTGCATGTGGGCCGGCGTCCGGAGGCGCCAGCTGGTCGGGGGGCAGTGCCACTGCAGGAGCTGTAACACGCGACGGTGGTAGCGATAGGTCGACGTGAAGTCGGTGGCGGCCAGGTACTCGCTGTAGGACGGAATCCTCGCCAACGCCTCGAACATCTGGCTGCGGAAATCCAGGGCCATGAGCAGAAGACATTCCTGGGGACCGGTCGCCGACGAAGGGATCATGTCCACGAAGTCGGGGAACATCTGATTGACCACGGCAATCTCCGTGGCAGCCCCCTCGATGCGGGGATCGGCGTGTGCCGTGGCGAACTCTGGGGGTGGCACCGGCTTTCCGGCCTCCCACGTACGTAACGAGCGGTGTTCGTCATCGAGCGCGAGCAGATGGCTCAGCGCGGTGGAACCGGTCCGCGGGAGCCCGAGACCGAACACCGGGCGCTCGATGACCTGGTCGGCGATCTCGGGATGTTCGGAGAAGCACTGCTCGACCTCGAGCCGGGCGACCAGGTGCTCCGTGAGGCGGTAGGCGATGACCGCGTCACCGAGCTCGCTCAGGTCGGCCTCGGCGTTCAACGACTCCACCAGGACCTCGAGGGGCTCGCGCCACCCGTCCGGACCGAAGTCGGAATACCCGACGCGTTCGGTCGCCTGTTCGGCGAGCTGCTCGACGAGCATGAAGACCTCCGGGTCGCGGCCGAGTGGAGCAGCAACCGGCGGCCGCAGTCGCCTGCCCATCCTTGGGTTCCGTACCGTAACCGACCTCTGGACGCGGGCAACGGCTACCAGTGCGGGGCGGGCTGGCGCAACCTGCGGCGCCGTCGACTAGGTCGTCGCGGGGGCAACGCCGGCGCCGCGTTCGGCGAGGTAGTCCGCGGCGTCGGCCGCATCGGCGCTTCCCGCCGTACCGCAGGCGGCCAGCCGCACGACGTCCGTGACCAGCGACGGCGAGCGGCGCAATCCCTCGATCAGCGCAAGGACGGTGGTGGCGACGTCGGCTGGAGTGGACACGGCGCCGGGCAGCTGACCATTCGCGGCCCAGTGTTCGACGAGCGGCATCACGACGTCCGGTGACATCTCGCGGGAGATGTCGGTGCCGATGGTCGGGCCGACGATGAGGCGTACCAACCGTAGATCCGGATGCTCGGCGCGCCACGACGTCAGGATCTCGTCGAGGGCGGCCTTGCTGGCGCTGTAGGCCGCGAGTCCCTTGCGGGGATGGCCGACCCCGTCGCTGGAGGCGATCAGGACGACGGCACCGGGGGTCAGGTACGGCAGGGCTGCTGCCAGCACCAGGGAGGGGCCCGTCGCGTTGACCGCCATGACTCGCGCCCACGTCTCGGCGCTCGTGTCCTCGACCAGCGACAGCGGCATCACCGCGCTGGAGATGAACAGGACGTCGATGCCGGTGAGCTCCTCGGCGATCGTCTCGACGACGGCGGGAATGGCCGAGGCGTCGCCGATGTCGAGAACGTGTGCGGAGCCGCGGATGTCGGCTGCGAGTCGCTCGAGCTCCTCACGGCGCCGGGCTGCAACGGCCACCCGGGCCCCGGCGGCCGCGGCAGCCGCCGCGACGGCACGCCCTATCCCGGACGAAGCACCGACGACGACGACGCGTTGTGCGCTCACGCTGCTCTCCGATCCTGTCCGTGCTGCTTTCCCGTGGGCGTGAGTCGACTACGCCGAGGGCGCCCGACTACGGAGTAGTCGCTCCAGGGCATTTCGCCGCAGGATCTTGCCGGTGTCCGTGCGAGGAAGCTCGTCCCAGAAGACGATGTATCCGGGCGTCTTCGATGATCGCAGTCGCGTACGCACGTACGCGCGAATGTCGTCGGCGGTCGCGCTGGCATCCGGAGCGAGTACGACGGCGGCCTCGATCACCTGTCCCCACTCCGTGTCCGGCACGCCGAGCACGACGACGTCCGCCACCGCGGGGTGCGCGAACATCACCTCCTCGATCTCGGCGGGTGCGATGTTCTCGGCCCCCCGGATGATCGTGTCGTCGGCTCGTCCCGCGATGAACAGGTAGCCGTCGGCGTCGAGGCGGCCCTCGTCGCGGGTGTCGAGGAAGCCGCGGTCATCCAGCCCGCCGGTCACCCCGACGTACCGAGCGGACACCTGGTCGCCGCTGACGAAGATGCGACCCGTCTCTCCCGCCGGCAGGACCGTGCCGTCCTCCGCCCGGATCTCCAGGTTCACCGAGGGCAACGGCCGGCCCGCCGAGCCGAGCCGAGCCCGGACCGCAGGATCGTCGCTGGCGAGCGCGGACCGATGATCCTCCGGGCTCAGCACGGAGATGGTCGACGACGTCTCGGTGAGGCCGTAGGCGTTGACGAAGTCGACGTCGGGCCAGACGCGGAGGGCCTGCTCGATGACCTTCGTCGGCATCGGGGCTCCGCCGTAGGCGACGGTACGCAGCGAGGGGACGTCGTGGCCGTCGAAGCTGTCGAGGATCCGCGCCAACATGGTGGGCACGACCATCGCGTTGGTGATTCCCTCGGCCACCACGGTGTCGAGCCATTCCGCGGGCCCGAAATCCTGCAGGACGACGAGGCGCCGGCCCGCATAGAGATTTGTGAGGACGTTCATCACGGCGGCGATGTGGTACGGCGGAACGCTGATCAGGGCAGCCGCGTCGTCGTCTGCCGCCCCATATTCCACGGTCCCCAGGACGTAGGACATCAGGTTGTCGTGCTCCAGTACCACGGCCTTCGGCGTGGACGTGGTGCCGCTGGTGTAGATCAGCGCCGCCGGTCGTCCCTCCTCCGGGTCCGGCAGGGTCGCGGCAGCTGCGCCGCCGGCTGTCGACGCCAAGAAGTCGCCCGGGGTCCGCGAGGCGATGCCGCTGCGAGACAGCGCCGCCGCGGCCGAGCCCTCGTCCGCGATGCCGTACGCATCGCGGTGGTTGGCCAGCAGGCGGTCGAGTTGCTCGGAGCCCAGGCGGAAGTTGACCGGCACGAGCGGTACGCCGGCGAGCGCCGCCCCGAACAGCGCAACCGGAAACGCGGGTCCGTTGACGGCCAGGTACAACACCGCATCGGCACCCGAGTCGGTGATCGCCCGCGCCGCGGTCAGCGCCCGGTCACGCAGGTCCGCGGCGGACAGGCCGCGACCCCGCGGGCCGACGACGATCCGGTCGCCGTGTCCGGACGCGGCCATGTCCAGCAGCAGTTGCAGGTGCACGAGACGCTCAGTCCGAAGCCGGGAGGGGCTTGGCGTCCTTCACCGTGAGCGGGACGCCGTCGGCCGCCAACGTGCCGGCACCGGACGCGGTGCAGAGCAGCTCCAGGCCCAGCGCCGGGTGGACGTAGCGCTTGCCCAGCTGCGTTCCCTCCTGCTGCGCCGCGTCTGCGTTGCCCGAGCCCGAGCCTGTCTTGGCGTCGAACATCTCAGCTCCCCCGCAGGTCACCACGACGGGATCCGCCGGTGCCCGGATCACCAGCACCTTCGTCGCGTCGACCGCGCTCGCGAGAGCCTGACCGCTGCTGAGAATCACTGCTGCTCCTTCGATGTCGTCACCAGTGGGCCTCGTTCCGCTTGCCGTCGGTCGTGACGGACACGCGCTGGCCGACGAGCTCTCGGCTCGTGGCATCGGCCATGAGCGCGGCGTCGTGGACGCGGGCGAGGGCTCGGCCATCGGGTGTGTCCAGCACCAGCAGGCCCTGCTCCGGCTCGTTGCCGCGGCCGTAGGCCACCGTGTAGGCGACCACCGTAGCGTCGCCGGCCCACTCGGTCAGCAGCGGCCGGCGCGGCTGTGCGGCATCGACCTCGTCCTGCAGACCGGCGGCTGGGGGGGTGAGCGCGGCGGGGCGCTGCGAGGTCCAGACCGCGGCCACGTGCTTGGCCAGATGCATCCCCACCCCCGTCACCAGAGCCGTCCCCGGGGAGCTGCGGAGCCGGTCAGCGGTGCTTGCCAGCGCATGCAGCAGGTAGGCGCTGGCCGGGCCGCCGGCGTAGGGCAGGCCGCCGGTGACCGTGAGCCCGCGAGGGTCGTGCAGGTCGAGCCCGAGTGCGTCGCAGCTCAGCCGCACCGAGGACGGGAAACACGAGTACAGGTCGAACACGTCGACGTCGTCGACACCGAGCCGCGCCGAGCGCAGCGCGTGCCGCCCGGTGACCGCCATGGCGGCCGAGGCGGACATGTCGGCGCGCGCCGCGATGCTCGCCGGGTCCTCGGCGTACGCCCAGCCGGCGAGGTGGATCCGCCGGCTCTCCGGGACACCCAGCTCGTCGGCCTTCTCCACCGTCGCGAGCAGCAGCGCCGCGGACATGTCGACGTCCATGACCGCGACTTCGTTCTTGGTGTACGGCCACCCGACGTAGCGGTTGCGCGGGCCGGGCGTGCCGACGGTGGCCGGATCGAGCGCCGTGGGCCGCCAGGCGTGCGGGTTCTCCGCGGCCACCCGGCTCATCGCGGCCATCACCTCGGCCGCCTCGCGCGCGTCGTCGCCCAGACTGGCCCGGAGGCGGGCGCGGCGGGCCGTGTCCCACAGCGGGAAGGTCTCCCAGGCCTGCAGCACCTGGTGGTTCAGTTCGCTCGCGTGCGGCGGCTCCCAGGGGAACGGCGCGGACTGACGATGACTCCACGGCAGCCGCTCACCGGCCGCCTTCGCCGCCCGTGTCGTCGCCAGTGCCTCCGCCCCCACCACCAGGGCGAGCTCCAGCTCGCCGCGGAGCATCGCCTGGGCGGTGTCGTTCACGAGCACCTGCGGAGTCGTGCCGCCGATCCCCGAGTAGAGCCGGTGCCTGGGTGCAGCGCCGAGAGCCTCGGCGAGGCGGCCGACCGGGTCGTCGTACGGCCAGGTCTGACAGAAGACGACCTGCAACGAGTCGATCTGCCGCAGCGCATCGGGCCGGCCGGCGTCGGTGGCGGCCTCGCGGGCGCGGTCGACCCAACTGGTCAGCGGTTCGGGAGCCGGGGCCTCCCGCACGGTGTGCTGCGCCGCGCCGATGATGCACAGCTCGCGCGCGCTCACAGGACGTTGCCGTCGGCGGTGGCGAGAGGGTCCAGAGCCGTCATCGCACCGCGCCCGCGCTGCACGGCAACCGCTTGATGCCGTGGAAGAACGACGACCGGAGCCGGTCGGGCTCCCCCACCACCGTCAGCTCCGGCAACCGCGGGTAGAGCTCCTCGAGCATCACCTGCAGCTCCAGGCGGGACAGCTGGGCACCCAGGCAGAAGTGCGTACCACCACCGCCGAAGGCGGCGTGCCCCGCGTCCTCGCGGCCGATGTCGAACGCCGCCGCGTCCTCGAACACCGCCTCGTCCCGATTCGCCGACAGGTAATGGATCAGCACCCAGTCACCGGCCGACAGCTGCTGCCCGCCGAACTCGACGTCGCGGGTGACCGTGCGCCGGAAGTGCAGCACCGGGGTGGCCCACCGCAGCAGTTCCTCTGTCGCCGGCCGGATCAGCTCGGGCGTGGTGGCCAGCCGGGCCCGCTGCTCGGGATGGCGGGAGAGCTCCAGGATGCCGTGCGACAGCGTGTTCCGGGTCGTCTCGTTGCCCGCGATCGCCAGCAGCAGGAAGAACTCCGAGAGCTGGTTGCCATCGAGATGCTCGCCGTCGACCTGGGCCGCCAAGAGCGCCGACAGGATGTCGTCGGCCGGCCCTGCCGCCCGGAGACGGGCCACCAGCTCGGCGCAGTAGGCGAGCATCTCGCCGACGGCCCTGCCCAGGGACCGCGGGTCCGGCGCGTAGTCGGGGTCCTCGATCCCGAGGCTGCCGATCGCGTTGCTCCACCGGAAGACGTCGAGCCGATCCTCCTGCGGAACGCCGATCACCTCGGCGATCACCTGCAGCGACAGCTCCGCGGAGATGTTCGGGACGGCGTCGAACTCGCCCTTGGCTATCACCTTGTCGACGATGTCCCGTGCCGCTGTCCGGATGAAGGGTTCCAGCCGCTGCACGTTGCGCACCGTGAAGCCCTGGTTGATCAGCCGCCGGAAGTGCGTGTGCCGAGGCGGGTCGAGGTTGGGCAACATCGCCGAGTTCGGACCCATCTCGGTCTCGATGAGGGTGTTGCCGTGGGTGCTGCTGAAGGTCTCGGTGTCGCGGCTGACGGCGAGGACGTCGGCGTGCCGGGTCACCAACCAGGCACGCGGCTTTCCCGCGATCTGCATCGGATGTACCGGAGACTCGGCGCGCAGCCTGGCCAGGGCGTCGTACGGAGCCCCGGTCAGGAAGGTGTCCGGGTCCAGCACTGCTGCCGCGTCACGGTCGGCGCCGGATTCGATGCCCTGCACCTCGATCGCGTACAACGGCTTGGGCGTGACCATCAGGCCGTCTCCAGGTAGGCCTTGATACCGGCCACGAGCAGGGTGAGACCGGTCCGGAACAGTGCCTCGGCGCCGGGCAGTCGGGGACGCGCGTGCTCCACGCCGACCGAGCCGAGCAGGTGTCTGTACAGCACCGCGAGGTCCAGGGCCGCGTGCTCGGTCGGCACGCAGTAGTAGTAGAGGGCCGGGGCGGGCGTCACCGGGGAATGCCGTAGACCGACTGCAGCTCGACGTATTCGTCGAACGCCTCGGGGCCGTACTCCCGCCCGATCCCGCTGGCCTTGAACCCGCCGAACGGGACGTCGAACGGCGGCGCATAGCTGTTGATGCCGAAGGTCCCGGTACGCACCCGGCGGGCGATCTCCAGGCCGGCCTGCCGGTCGCGGGTCCAGACCGACCCACCCAGCCCGTAGGGCGAGTCGTTCGCGATGCGGACTGCGTCGTCGAGGCCGTCGTAGGCGATCACGACGACCACCGGGCCGAAGATCTCCTCACGGGCGACCCGCATGTCGTTGGTGACATCCCGGAACACAGTGGGGCGGACGTAGTGGCCGGCATCGAGCCCCGGCACCGGTCCCGGCCCGCCAGCCACGGGCACTGCACCCTCGGCCACTCCGATGTCGATGTACGAGGTAACCCGGTCCCGCTGTTTGGCCGAGACCAGCGGACCCATGTCGGTGTTGGCATCGGTCGGGTCGCCGACCACGAAGGCGGCTGCGACCGCGCCGAGGGCGGTTGCGAACTCCTCGTACCGGCTGCGCGGGGCGAGCACCCGGGTCTGCGCCACGCACGCCTGGCCGTTGTTGAGGAACGAGGAGAACCGCAGCCCGGCCACCGTACGCTCGATCGAGGCGTCCTCGCAGATGATCGCCGCGGACTTGCCGCCTAGCTCCAGGCTGCATCGCGCCAGCCGCCCGGCGCAGGCCACGGCGATCCCGGTGCCCACCGCGGCGCTGCCGGTGAAGGCGATGCGGTCGACGCCCGGATGGCCGACGAGGGCACTGCCGGCCTCGGTACCGCCGGGGACGATGGCCACGACGCCGGGCGGCAGATCGGCCTCCGCCAGCAGCGTGGCCAGCAGCATCCCGTCCAGCGGGGTCTCCGGCGCGGGCTTCACCACCACCGTGCACCCGGCCAACAGGGCCGGGATGAGCTTGGCGGCGATCGCCACCTGCGGGACGTTCCAGGGGGTGATGACCCCCACGACGCCGCTCGGGGCACGGCGCAGCAGATTGCTGTCGCGGCGCTCCTCCCACGCGTACTCGGCGGCGAAGCCGAGCGTCTGCTGCATGAGGATCAACGGCGCGCTGCCATGGCTCAGTTCGGAGAACCAGGTGGGAGAGCCCATCTCGGCGGTGACCAGTGCCGCCATCTCCCCCGTATGGAGGGCGTAGGCGTCTACGAACGGCTTCAGCGCGGCGATCCGCTCGGCCACGGTCAGGCGCGGCCAGGGGCCGTCGTCGAAGGCCCGGCGGGCGGCGGCGACCGCCACATCGATGTCGGCGGCGGTCCCGAGCGGGGCGCTACCCACCTCGGCGCCGTCGTGCGGGGACCGGACGTCGAAGCGCTCCGATCCCAGCGGCGCACGCCAGCGGCCGTCGAGGAACAGCTGGTCGTAGCTGCGCCGACCGAGCACGGCCGTCACGACGCGACCGCCAGCATCTGCTCGAGATAGCGCCGTTGCGGCACCTGCTCGGTCCACGAGCGTGAGCGGCCGCCGGCCGCCATCAGCTCCCCCAGCCGCAACACGATCGCGCCGCTGCGAATGTTGGCGAACACCTCGTACCAGTGCAGGTCCGCCACAGGCCGCCCCACCGCCTGTTCGTAGCGCTCGATCAGGGCGGCACGACCGGGGTAGCCCGGCATCGTGGCCCCGGCCGTGTCGTTCGCGTGTTCCTGCAGGACCAGCAGCCAGGCCAGGTCGACCTCGCCGGGGCCGGCGGTGGCCATCTCCCAGTCGAGCAGTGCCGCGATCTCGGCCGCGTCGTCGAAGACGACGTTCGTCGGCTGGGGGTCGCCCCACAGCAGGACCGACTCCGCGGGGTCCGCGGGGACCCGAGCGCGACACCAGTCCAGCGCCACGCGATAGACCGCGCTCGCAGCGTCGTCGGCGCCGCACCAGTCGAGATAGGTCGACCAGTAGTCGAGCATGCCTTCGAGCTCCGGGCCGCCACCGGTCATCTCCACCCCGTCAACGCGGGTCTGGTGCACCGCCACCATGCCGTCGAGGACGGCCTCGAAAGCCCTGCGCTGCACCGGCGGTGGGCTCTCGGCGAGCCAGCCCTCGACGATGAACGACGGGTACGTGGTCAGGAACCGCCCCTCGATGCGCGGCATCACGACGAAGGGCGCGCCCAGCAGCGAGGCATCGAGCTCGACGGTGACCCGGCCGGCCACCGGGAGCCCGGCGTCGAACAACGCGTTCTGCATCGCCGCCTGCCGGCTCAGCGAGTAGTCGGGAAAGGAGGCCTCTCCCGCTGGGGGAAGCCGCACCACGAGGCGCTCTCGGCCGCTCTCCCGGCTGACGTCGACGAAGAGCGTGTCGCTGGACAGTCCTGGTTGTGGCCGCTGCACCGTCACCTCTGGCACCTCTGGCGCCTCGCGCACCTCTGACACCTCGCGCGCCGGGCCGCCCCCTCCTCCGTCGCGGAACCACTCGGTGAGCGCCTCAGCCAGCGCCGCTCGGCTGCGTCTGGCCGATCCGACCACTGCAGACCTCCGATTCGAACCACGATCGAATTGCGGGTAGCGCTCTCGGGAACGAGCAACCGTCCCAGCCGGCTGACCATACCTGGCGTCGGTCGGCCACCTTGCCGGAGACGTCCGCCGCCAGCCGGGAGCTGTTCCGGCCATGGGAGTGTCCAGCTTCGCCACCGCCACTCAGGACTGGACGGGCCGAAGACTCCTACTCGAGGGGGAGTTGCACAGAGACGGACCCCTTGGCCTGCACGCCTCCGTCCTGGTTGCGGGCGACGACGTCGATGTCGGCGACGTGCACCCGGCGGCGCTCCTCGCGGATGCCGGTCACGACGCCGGACAGCACAGTGGCGTCTCCGGTGAGGGCAGGCGAGCGGTAGCGGACGTCCGCGTGCGTGATCTTTGCCCACTCGCCGCCCCAGGCGGCCGCGTAGTCCAGCACCCAGGCCCCCATCGAAGCGCCGTAGCCGTAGCCGCGGGGCATCCCGACGTTCCGAGCCCACCGCGGCTGGAGGTGTCCACGGGACGGCCCGTAGTAGGCGCCGTCGGTCTTCTCGGGGTCGGTGCGCTCGAGGTTGCGGTCGCCCTCGTAGCCGGCCATCTCCTTGGTGTAGCCGAGCTCCTCACCGCGTACGGAGGTAGGTCCCTTGGCCATCGCGCCCCAGGTGGTCATCGGGTACGCACGCCACTCCGTCGCGAAGCTGGCCAGGCTGTGCGGCCCCAGCGCACTGGGGGCGAGCTCGTCGCCGACATGGACGCTGCCGAGCAGGCGCTTGTCGTGCCCGAGCGTCTGGATCTGGTCGATGAAGGCCAGCTTCGCGGTCTCCAGCTCCTCCAGTTGCCGGTCGGTCCAGTCGGGCTCGGTCTGCAGGTCGGCGTAGGCCCTCTTCTCGGCTGCCGCTCGCACCTGGTAGCGGATGGCGGTCGAACGCTGGAGGGCCACCCGCTGCCCGCGCTGGTCGAGGTAGAGCGTGTCACCACGCTGGAAACACGTCGGGCCGGCGAACGACGTCTCGGCGACCTTGTAGTCGTACGGCTGACGGTGGCAGAGGATCTTGTCACCCGGACGGATGCGGCCCTCGAAGAACCACCACTCGTCACCGCCGAACACCAGATGAGAGTCCGGGATCCGCCCCACCTGGGCGGGTGCGCAGCCGTGGCTGGTGTCGGTGGCGACCGTGAACGACTGCGGCGCAACGAACTCGCCGAAGCGGCTGTCGGCCGCCCAGGTCTCGTCGTAGTGCAAGGGGTTCGGATAGTGCATGGCCTGCACCCATCGACGGATGTCCCCGAGGGTGACGGGCTCCTTCAGCGCGCCAGGCATGATCGGCACGCCCATGTGCCGCGCCAGGTCGGAGACGTCCAACCCGGTGGAGCCCTCCTCGCCCATCACTGTTGCTGTCCCTCCGGCCGATCGTCGGCAAGCCGAGCGCTCAACAGCTCGCGCAGCTGGTCGTCGCGCACCTTCGTCCCGCTGGACGTCATCGGGATCTGACCCGGGCCGAACAGCACCACCTTCTTGGGCACCTTGTACGCCGCGAGCCGTTCCCGCAAGAACGACTTCAGCGACTCGGCATCGGGGCTGGCGCCTTCAGCGGGCTCGACGCACAGCACCACGATCTGATCGAGTCGCTCGTCGGGCATCCCGATCACCCGCGCCAGCCGGACGTCGGGGCAGCTGCGCAGCTGCACCTCGATCTCCGCCGGGGAGACGTTGGCGCCTCCCGTCTTGATCATCTCGGTCAGCCGGCCCGTCCAGTGCAGTTCACCGCGGCCGTCGACGTGGCCCTCGTCGCCGGTGTGCAGCCAGCCTTCGCCGTCGAGAGAGTCCGCCGGCTCCTTGCCGAGGTAGGTCTTCATCAGGGTCGCCCCGCGGACCAGCAGCTCCCCGCTGGTGTCGACGGGAACGGTGTCGCCGGTCTGCGGATCGATGACCTTCACCTGCGCGCCCGGAAGGATCGTGCCGAGGCTACGGCGCATCGCCTCCCGGCCGGCGCTGCTGGCATGCGCGGAGATGAACGCGCAGGTCTCGGACATGCCCCAGCCCACCGGCATCTGCCAGTCGGGGTCGCCGCGGACCGTCGGGTGCCGCGCGAAGGCTGACTTGCCGAACACCTGCCGCAGCGAGGACAGGTCGGTGGTCAGCCAGTCCGGGTGCTCCTCGAGGGCGCGGGTCTGGTGCGGCAGCGTGTAGGGCTCGGTGACCCGCTCGCGGGCCATCAGCGCCAGCGCCGTTCCGGCGTCGAACCCCTCCTGCATCACCCAGCAGCCGCCGGCCGCGAGGGTTGCACCCATCGCGGTGTTCATCCCGGCCGTCCAGAACAGCGGCAGCGCAGTCCACATCCTGGTCGCCGGCGTCCGCCCGAACAGCCGGGCCTGGAGCCAGAACTGAAGGCTCGGCGCGCGGTGCGCGTGCAGCATCCCCTTCTGTAGGGCCGTGGTGCCCGAGCTGAAGATGACGAGACCGTCGTCGTCGGCGCCGATCGAAGCCATCGCTGCGTCCAGGTCGGAGTCGGCGACACCGTCGCCACTCGCGAGGAAGTCCTCCCAGTCCCGGCCCACCAGCGCCACCCGACAGGGCAGGTCGGCGAGGTCAGCGGCGAATTCCCGTCGCCCCAAGGAGGTCTGCCCGAGCAGGACCGACGGCCGCGTCGCCGCCAGGAACTGATCTAGCTCGAGCCTGGGGGCGAACGTCGAGAGCGGCACCACGACGGCGCCGGTCATCGCCGCACCGAAGAACGCGGCGACGGCCTGCGGTCGGTTGCCCATCAGGATCGCCACCCGGTGACCGGGGCCGACGCCACCTGCGAGCAGGGCGCGGGCCACGCCGCGAGCACCGGTCAGGAGGTCGGCGTAGCTCCAGCGGATGGTCACCCCGTCGGCCAGCGGATCGTCGAACACGAGGGCATCGCGCGCGGAGTGCGCGGCGCAGACCTCCGCGGCGAACGCGCCCATGGTGAGCGCGCCGAGACCGGCCACCGACGCCAGCGGCGGCCCGGCGACCTCAGCCGTCATGGCCACGTGAGAACTCTGCACTGGGACATGATGCCATCATGGCAAAGATAGAATGTTGGTGTTTCCCGCCCGTCGCGAGAGGAGCCTCATGACCCGCGCCGTCGTCCTGACCGACACCCCACCCGCCTCGGTCGTCGAGCTGGACGACGCCGACCTCCCTGACGGCAACGTCACGGTCGATGTCCGCTGGTCGTCGCTCAACTACAAGGACGGGCTGGCTGTCACCGGTGCGGGCAAGATCGCCAGGACGCTCCCGATGACCTGCGGCATCGACTTCGCGGGCACCGTGGTGTCCTCCGACGACCTGCACGTGGAGGTCGGCGATGAGGTGGTCGTGACGGGCTGGGGACTGTCCGAGACTCGCCCGGGCGGGTTCACGACCCGCCAGCGCGTACCCGGCCAGATGGTCGTGCTGCGACCAGACGGCCTGACCCTGCAGCAGAGCATGGCGGTCGGGACGGCGGGGCTCACCGCCATGCTGTGCGTCCTGGCGCTCGAGGACGCCGGCGTCACTCCCGGGCATGGCCCGGTGCTCGTCACCGGGGCCAGCGGCGGCGTGGGCACCGTCGCCATCGCTCTGCTCGCCGCGCTCGGCCACGAGGTGGTGGCCGCCAGCGGTTCGCCGGACGCACACTCCCTGCTGAAGGAGCTTGGCGTACACGAGATCATCGATCGGGCCGAGCTCGCGCAGGCAGGCCGGCCGTTGGGCAAGGAACGCTGGGCCGCGGCGGTCGACACCGTCGGCAGCCAGACGCTGGCAACGGTCCTGTCGCAGACGCGGTACGGGGGCGCTGTCGCGGCCTGCGGTCTGGCCGGCGGCAGCGACCTGCCGACCACGGTCCTGCCGTTCATCCTGCGTGGCGTGCGGCTGCTGGGCGTCGACTCGGTGATGTGCCCCGGCGATCGGCGCGCGACTGCCTGGCTCCGACTGGGTCGCGATCTTCGTACCGACCTGCTGGACCGGATCACCACGGTCGAGCCGATGAGCGACATCCTGGCGCTGGGCCAGCGCATCATCGACGGCGCGACCCAGGGTCGCATCGTGATCGACGTCGGCGCCTGACGGGCCCGGCGTGATCGTCCGCGAGAGTGAGGTTCGCACCAGCACGCCCGGACGTTGTCACGTCGGTCGGTGGAGCTCAGCCAGAGGTCGACGCTTGAGCACGAGGCTCGCCGTCGGGGACGTCGTGCAACCGGCCGAAGCCCAGTTGGCCCAGGCCCCGCAACCGCGGCCGACAAGCTCGCGACGCATCTGGGTCGGGGACGGCTGGCACCGGGAGGTCCCGGTGTTCGCGGTCGACGATCTGGGCTCCGGCGTCCACGTCCAGGGGCCGGCGGCCGTCGCAAGCGCCTTCACCACGGTGGTGATCGCACCGGGGGACACGGCCACGCCGACGGTGGCGGGGGATCTGATCGTCGAGCTGCACCGCTGACCGTGGCCCGCATCGACCACACCGGAATCTGTCCGGCTGACATGGCCGCGGCCCTGCATTTCTACCGCGACGGCATCGGGCTCGAGGTGCTGTTCGACATCGCCGTCGACTCCAACCTCGAGCCCCTGCTGGGGGCGGTGACGGGCACGTGGCGCACCGTGTTCCTCGGTGACCGGCAGCAGCCACGGGCGGGCGTGGTCGAGTTGATCGATCTCGACAACGGCGCGGTGCCCGTCGGCGCGCCGGCCGCCGGGCTCCCGCACCGCGGCGCGTTCCTGATCTCGTTCGTGGTGCCGGTCACCGAGACCCTGCAACGCCTGGCGGTTCTCGGGCTCGGCGGCGAACCGCGGACGATGCGCATCCCCGGCGGGGGCATCGCCGCCGTGGTGGTGGATCCCGACGGCGTCATGGTCGAGCTCCTCGACCGGGCCGCCTCGTTCTGATAGTCGGTACTGCGCCGCCCGCCAGCGATCCCCCGGCGGCCGGTCAGCCGGACACGTCCCGCAGGCCGCTGCGCAGGGAGGTGGCGCGCACGACCTGGGTCTCCGAGTCGGCCAGGGCGTAGTGCTGGGACTGCTCGAGGTGCCGACGTACCAATCGACTCGCCTTGTCGACCTGACCCGCCTCGATGGCGGCGACCAGCGCTACGTGCGCGGCCTGCACGTCGCGGCGGTAGCGATGCTCAGGGTACGACCCGGCCGAGGCCGCTCGCTGGGCCCAGCGCCGCTCCTGCTCCGACCACAGGCTCTCCAGCGCTCCGACCGTCAGGATCAGGGTCTCGTTGCCGCAACATCCGACCATGCGCTCGTGAAAGGCACGGGCCAGCGCCGTGAACCGCTGGCCGTCGGCCATGTTCGACGCGGTCTCGTCCAGGTTCTCGCGCAGCTGGGGTACGACCGTCGTCGCTCGGTCGGGCCGGGCGGCGCAGAGCCCCGCGGTGATCGGTTCGATGTGCTTGATGGCCGCAGCCAGGTCGGCGATCGTGCCTCGACGCGACTGCAGCACCAGCCCGAATGTGTAGGCCGACGTGTCCGCGGTGGGGACCTCGATCACGGAACCGCCCACGTTGCCGCGGCGGACCGTCAGCAGGCCCTCGTTCTCCAGGATGCGCAGCGCCTCGCGCAGCGAGGGGCGGCTGATCCGGAACTCCTCCAGCAGCTCGTCCTGCTTGGGCAGGAGATCGCCGTCACGAAGCTCCCCGTCGATGATCCGCTCCCGCAGCACCCCGGCCACGACCTCGGCGACGCGCAGCTGCTTGAGCTGCCCACGGCGGCCACTCGCCGGACCCATCGTTGCCACCCAGACCTCCGCGTCGCCACCCTCACCGTAGACGTCTCGGACAGCACGCGGCCGGGGCGCAGTGCCCGCGCCACGGCTGATTGACGTCGACTGCGCTAACTTCTTATCATTTGCTAATAGGTGCGTACAGGTCCGCACGAGGCGCAGGGCTGCCGAAGGGGTGACGTGGACTACGACCTGGGCGAACGCGCCGATGCCCTGCGCCACACCCTGCGCGCCCTGGTGGCCGAGCACATGCCCGAGACGTTCCTCGGCGCCTGCACGGACGACCCTGCGGACCTGGCGCAGACGGAGGCCTTCTGCAAGGTGCTGGCCGACGCCGGCCTGCTGTGCATCGCCTGGCCCGTCGAGTACGGCGGCGGCGGCGGCTCGGTATGGGAGCAGACCGTGGTGCGCGAGGAGATGTGGGCGGCGCACGAGCCACGGGGCCCGCAGTACATGGGCGTCAACTGGGTCGGGCCGGCCCTGATGCGGCACGGCACCCCGCAGCAGCAGAGCCGCCACCTGCCGCCCATCGCGGCGGGGGAGGTGATCTGGTGCCAGGGCTTCAGCGAACCCGAGGCTGGCAGCGACCTCGCCTCGTTGCGGACCCGGGCCGTGCCAGAGGGCGATGGCTGGTTGGTGTCCGGTCAGAAGGTCTGGACGTCGTACGCGTTGATGGCCTCCTGGTGCGTGCTCGCCGCCTGTACCGACCCGACCGCCGCCAGCTCGCGGCGGATCACGCTGTTCCTCCTGCCGATGGACCGGGCCGGCGTGGAGGTGCGGCCGATCCCCTCGATGCTGGGCCCACACCATCTCAACGAGGTGTTCCTGGACAGCGTCCGGGTGGGACCCGAGGACGTGCTCGGACCCGTCGGCGGGGGCTGGGCGGTGATGCGCGACGCGCTCGCGTACGAGCGGGTCGGCATCGCCCGCTACGCCCGGTGCGAGTCGCTGCTGGACCGGTCGCGCGAGGCGCTGGGCAGCGAGTGGGATGCGCTGCCTGCGGGTCTGCGCACCCGCTGGGTACGGGCTCGGGTCGACCTGCGGGTGGCTCGCCTGCTCGCCTACGCGGCGATGGCGCCGCGCGAGGACGGCATCGACCCGGCCGCTGCGTCGCTGGCCCGGATCGCGACGACCACCTGTGACCAGGTGGTGGCGGAGCTGCTGTTCGAGGTGCTCGGCTCGAGCGCGCTCGACGCCGGGAACGACGCGCCGCTGCACGGTGCCATCGACGACCACTGGCGCTATGCGCAGGCGAGCACGGTGGCGTCCGGCACGATCGAGGTGCAGCGCATGCTGGTAGCACGGCAGGCGCTCGGCGGGCGTTGATGGACACGAGTCTCCCGGCGGAGGTCACGGCCTTCGCCCTGGCCGCCGCCCATCGCTTCCGAGACCTGGGCGGCGCGGACCTGGCGCGCGCCGCCGAGCTCGATCCGGCTGCCCGCGGTCGAGCCGGCGCGGCGCTGGCCGGGCTCGGCGCCGACGACCTCGACGTCCGCGCCGACCTCGAGCAGCTGCTCGCCGGCGCCGTGCTGAGTCGGGCGGCGGGCGGGGTGGCTCTGCCGTGGCCGCTGGCAGCCGATCTGTTGCGACGCGACGGCGAACGCCTCGCTCTGATCGATCCCACGACCGTACGCGTGGATCACGGTGATCTGGGCGGTGACTGGGTCGGCACCGATCTCCACGGACAGGCCTGGCGGCTCGACGTGGGCGAGCGCTCGGCGGGCCGGCTGGGGCCGTTCCTGACCCGGGCCACCCTGGGCGCCGCGGCCACCCCGGTGAGCAGCGCGGACATCGCCCGGCATCTCACCCTGGGCGCCTGGTCGGTGCTCGGAGCGCTCGAGACCTCCGTTGCCCAGGTCTCGCAGCATCTGCGCGACCGTCGGCAGTTCGGCCAGCCACTGTCGGAGTTCCAGGCGATCCGCTTCTCTGTCGCCGACGCCACCGTGAGCGTCCGCGGCCTCGAGGAGCTCGCGAAGTTCACCGTCTGGCGGCTCGGTGCGGATGCCGGCAGCGCGGCGAGCCCGGTCGGCATGGCCGACGCGCTCGCGTTGCGGCTCTACGCGGCAGACACCGCGCGCACGGTGTTCCGCACCTGCCACCAGCTCTACGGGGCGTTGGGCTTCTGCGACGAGACCGACCTGTCCATGCTGGACCGGCACACCCAGCCGCTGTTGCGCCACCCGCAATCCGCCGAGCGCATGGCCGAGCTGCTCGTCGGATCCGAGCGCGCGAGTCTCTTGACGAGCCTCGGCTGATGAAGGCCGGCACGATCGCGGGCGTGCTCGCGAAGCCGCTGTCGGAACGCCCCGACTCCGTGGCGGTCGTCGCGCGGTCCGGCAGCCTCAGCTATGCGGAGCTCGACCGGGCCTGCGACGCGGCGGCGGGCGCGCTGTGGGGCAGGGGGGTGCGCCCCGGCGATCGCGTCGCCGCCTGCCTGCCCAACGATCTCGACGTCGTGACCGCCTTCCACGGGGCGGCGCGAGTCGGTGCCGTCTGGGTGGGGATCGGCGAGGCGCTTGCGGAGCAGGAACAGCGCGGACTGCTGGCGCACTGCGAGCCGGCCGTCGTCCTTGCCGGACCGCTGTGCAAGGTCGACGGCGGTCACGTCATCCCGGCCGAGGCGTGGCAGGGCCTGTGTGCCAGCGCCGACCGGGCGCCGGCAGCCGCGGCCGACCGGCTCGGTCCCGACGCTCCGGCGGGGATCGCGTACACCAGCGGGACGACGGGCCAGCCCAAGGGGGTGGTGCACAGCCATCGCAACCTGCTGTTGCCCGGCCAGGTGCTGGTGTCCACCCGCGGCTGGGGGCCGGAGTTGCGCAAGGGCGACAGCCTGCCGTTGACGATCCTCAACATGCTGGTGCTCACGACACTGCTCACCGCGCAGGCCGGCGGTTGCGCGGTGGTGATGGACCGGCGTGACCCCGAAGGGGTCGCCGACTGGATCGCCCGGGAACACGTCACCGTCTGGAACGGCGTACCGGCTCAGCTCTATGACCTGGCGCGCCGACCCGATGTCGATCTGACTGCGCTGCAGGAGATCTGGAGTGGCGGGGGCGATCTGTCGGACGAGCTGCGGGCCGCCTTCCGCGGGACGCACGGCCTCGACATCCGCAGTACGTACGGGCTGACCGAGGCGCCGACGGTGGTGGCGATCGACCCCGCCGGCACCGAGCACCGCCCGACCGCCAGTGGCCGGGTGCTGCCCCATCTTCGGGTGACGGCCCGCGACGCGCTGGGAAACCCCTGCCCGGCAGGCGATCCCGGCGAGCTGGTACTCGAGCCGGCGACCAGCGGCGCGTTCGCGGACCGGTGGACACCACTGCTCGGGTACTGGGAGGACGGCGCCGTCGCCCCGGCGCCTGCCGGTCCGGTGGCGACCGGTGACATCGGCACCGTCGACGACGCCGGCTGGCTGACCGTGCTCGACCGGGCGAAGCTCGTGATCGTCCGCGGCGGCGCCAACGTCTATCCGGCGGAGGTGGAGCGCGTCCTGCTGGCACACCCCGACGTCGTCGCGGCGGCTGTGTTCGGCGTGCCCGACGACCGCCTCGGCGAGCGCGTCGCCGTCCTGGTCGAGCCGCGCTCCGGCGACCTCGACACCGACCAGCTCCGCGCGGCCTGTGCGAGCCGGCTGGCGCGTTACAAGGTGCCGGAGATCTGGGCGTGCGTGGCCGCACTTCCGACCAATGCCATGGGCAAGGTGAACAGAGCCGGGCTGCCGGAGCTGCTGGCCGCGACCACCCAGTCGAGCGGAGCGTGAGCACGGGATGACGAGCACCACGGTGGCAGCCGCGAGACGGCGGACGGCGATCGTGACCGGCGGCAGCGGCGGAATCGGAAAGGCCTGCGGCGAGGCGTTGATCGCGCGCGGGTACGACGTCGTCCTGACGGCCCGACGCGCCGAGCCGCTAGCCGCGGCCGCAGCCGAGATCGGCGCCCGCTCGGTGGCCGCGGACTGCGCCGACCCCGGGTCGTTCGCCCAGGTCGTCGATGCCTGCGAGCGGGTCGACATGCTGATCCACGCCGCCGGCGTCCTGACGGGGACGTTCGTGCGCAAGGAGCGGATCGAGGACTTCGACGAGGTGATCCGGACCAATCTGCGGTCGATGTTCGTGACGACGGCGGGCGTCCTGCCGGTGATGCCCACCGGCGGACGGATCGTGGTGATCTCCTCGTCGGCTGGCGTCCGCGGGATGAAGGGGCGAGCCGCCTACTCCGCCTCCAAGGGCGGGGTGAACGCCTTCGCCGAGGCCCTCCGCGACGAGGTCGCGCGCGACGGAATCCACGTGAACGTGGTGGTGCCGGCACCCGTGGAGACGGCGATGCTGGACACCGTCGTCTTCGAGATGGTCGCTCTGCAGGCGCGGGACGTCGCCGACGCCGTCGTGTTCCTCGACGGGCTCGATCCGAGGGTGGTGGTGGAGCGGCTGGACCTGCACGCGATCGGCGAGGGACCGCTGGCGCCCCCGCCGCTGATCCCGCCCGCCGCGGCCAGCAGGCCGGTCCGGTGAGCGCGGCGGATCCGCGAACTGACGCAGGTGGATCGAGAACGCCGTTCTCGCTATGGGTACGATCATCCGACCCGGACAGGGAGGACCAGCCCGTGCGCGTCTCAGTCGACTTCGGCCTGTGCGAGAGCAATGGCGTGTGTGAGGGCTACGCGCCGCAGGTGTTCCACCTCGACGAGGACGACTCCCTGCAGGTCCTCGAGGGCGACGTCCCCGTCGACCGGGAGGACGCCGTCCACGCTGCGGTGCGCAGCTGCCCACGGCAGGCGATCAGCGCCACCCCGTGAGCGACTACGGACATTTCCTGCGCGACCTCGGACTGCGCAGCGAGCTGGCCGAGGGCACGGTGCGGACCACCATGCCGATGAGCAGGGAAGTGGCCAACCCACGCGGCGGGATGCAGGGCGGGATGCTGGCCACCCTCATCGACGTCGCCGGCGGGACGCTCGCCACCATCGGCATGCCGCCGGACCAGACAGTCGCCACCGCTGATCTCAACATCCACTACCTGCGCCCCGTCGCGGTCGGTCCGGCCGTGGCAGAGGCGACCGTGCTGCGCCGCGGGCGCTCGACGGTCGTGGTGGGGGTCGACGTCCACGATGCCGGCCGCGAGGTCCTCGCGGCCGTCGCCACCATCACCTTCACCGTGGTGGGCTTCCGCCCGGGCCAGGCCGATCCGGGTCGGCCGCGCACCAGCGTCACCTGACCAGCGTCACCTGACCTCGCCCTCCCGGGCTCAGCGCGGTCCGAAGCGCAGCCCGGCATCCAGCCGGATCACCTCACCGTTGAGGTAGTCGTTGTCCACGATCGCCGCCACCAGGCGGGCGTACTCGGCCGGGCGCCCCATCCGCTGCGGAAACGGGATCCCGGCCCCGAACCGCTCCTGGGCGGCTTCCTCGGACATGCCGAACGCCGGCGTGAAGAAGGTGCCGGGGGCGATCGTCACGACGCGTACCCCCACGATGGCCAGATCCCGGGCCGCGACCAGCGTCATCGCCACCACGCCGCCCTTGGCCGCGGCGTACGGCACCTGCCCGATCTGGCCCTCGTACGCGGCGATGCTGGCGGTGCTGATGACCACGCCTCGCCCGGAGTCGCCGGCCGGCTCCGTCGCCGCCATCGCGGCGGCCGACAAGCGGAGCACGTTGTACGTACCGGTCAGATAGACGTCGATGGTGGTCTTGAAGCCCTCCAGGCCGAGGGGGGATCCGTCCCGACCCACCGTTCGGCCGGCGAGCGCACGTCCGCCGTGAGCGGCCACCGCGACGCGAAGCGGTCCCAGCTCCGAGGCCGCACCGATCGCGGCCAGCAGGTCGGACTCGACCGTGACGTCGGTGCGCACGTAGCGCACCCGATCGCCCAGCTCGGCGGCGAGTGCATGGGCTCGATCGTCAGCCAGATCGGCCACCACGACGGCGGCCCCACCTGCCACGAGACGGCGGACGGTCGCCTCCCCCAGACCACCCGCACCGCCGGTCACCAACGCACTACTGCCCTGCAGCTCCACGCCGTTGCCTCCCGATCGGACTCGCGACCTCGTCGAGAACGTCGTTACCCTATGGGGAAGCGACTCAGGCCCCGCACGGGAGCGATGGTAACGTCCACAACGGTGCCGACTTGCAGGATGAGGAGCTCGATGTGGACCTGCGACCGTCGCCTGAGCAGCAGCAGCTGGTCTCGACGTTCGCAGACATCTACCGCACTTCGTCGGGCACGGAGGCGGTGGCCTCAGCCGAAGGCAGCGGCCATCTTCCCCAGCTCTGGCACCTGCTGCAGCAGACCGGTGCCCTCGAAATGGCCGTGCCCGAGTCGCTCGGCGGTCACGGCGCCAGCCTGCTCGATCTCGAGCTGGTGGCCGAGCAGCACGGGCGCGCGATAGCGCCGGCTCCGTTGATCGAGGCGCAGGTGGCCGCCCGCGCCCTTGCCCGGATCCCGGGCGAGAGGGCCGCCGCGGCCCTGGCGAGCGCGCTGCACGGGGAGCTCGTGACCGTGGCGGTGCGGCCGTGTGCGCCGAGCCCGACCGGTGAGCGGGCCGAGCTCGTCCCGGCTGGTGCGATCGCGTCCCGCGCGCTGGTTCGCTCGGGCCAGCAGCTGTTGCTCGTCGACCTCGCCGCCAGCGCGACGCCCGTCGCCAACCTCGGGTCGTTGCCGCTCGCCGACGTCACCGTGCCCGCCGATGCCCCCGTCCTGCTCGAGGGCTCCGAGGCCGTCGCTGTCTTCGCCACTGCCGTGGACGAGTGGCGGGTGCTGACCGCGGCGGCGCTGTCCGGACTTGCGCGACGGGCGCTCGAGATCGGCGTCGCCTACGTCAAGGAACGCAAGGCTTTCGGTCAGTACATCGGCGCCTTCCAGGCGATCGCCCATCCGTTGGCCGATCGGGCGGCCGAGGTCGACGGGTGCGAGTTGCTGGTGCGTGAGGCGGCCTGGGCGGCCGACGAGGACCCGGCGAGGGCGCCAGAGCTGGCGGCGATGGCACTGGGGTTCGCGGCCGAGACGGCGCGCGACACCACCTCTGTGGCGTTGCACGCGCACGGCGGCTACGGGTTCATGCTCGAATATCCGATCCAGCTCTACTTCCGGCGCGCCCGGGCCTGGGGCGGCGTCCTCGAGAACCCGGCCACCAGTTACCGGGCCGTGGCCGACAGACACGAGCTCGTGGGTACCAGTCGATGATCGACTTCCGGTTGGGCGAGAAGAGCGAACTGCTGCGCAAGGAGGTGTCAGAGTTCCTCGACGAGGTGCTCTCCGACGAGATGCTCGCGGCGTGCCACCAGGCCGGTGTCAACCACGACCCGAGATTCAGCAGAGCGTTGGCGGAGAAGGGATGGCTCGCACTGGGGTGGCCGGTCGCGGACGGAGGTCAGGGCCGGGACCCGCTCGAGGTCCTCGCCCACAGTGAGGAGATGGCGCTGCGGAACGCACCGACCTACGGGATCGCGACGACCATGATGGTCGCTGCGGTCGTGGCACTGCTGGGGACGCCCGAGCAGAAGCGGGAGCTCCTACCCAAGGCCCTCGCGGCCGAGACCGTGATCGCCCTCGGTTTCACCGAACCTGAGAACGGCTCCGATGCGGCCGCCGCCGCGACCCGCGCGGTCCCTACCGAGGACGGCCACTGGTTGATCAGTGGTTCCAAGATGTTCACCACCAACGCCCACATCGCGGACTTCGTCTTCCTGCTGGCGCGTACGAACCCCGACGCCCCCAAGCACCAGGGGCTGACCACCTTCCTGGTGCCGATCCGTCAGGACGGTGTCGAGGTGCAGGCCGTGCGCACCCTGTCCGGCGAGCGGACCAACATCACCTTCTACAACGAGGTGCGGGTCAGCGATTCCTGGCGCATCGGCGAGGTCGACGGCGGTTGGGCCGTCATGACAACGGCGCTCGCCCGCGAGCACGCCACCAGCTTCAGCGGCGAGCAGCACCGCTTGGTGGAGGCCCTGGCAGCCTGGGCTGCGGTGACCACCGACGACGCGGGGCGACCGCGGGCCCGCGACCCCCTGGTTCGGGAGCGCATCGGGCGTTCCCGCACCGAGTTCGAGGTGTCCACCCTTCTACAGCGGCGCGCGGCCTGGATGCGGACGGTCGACCTGCCGGTGCAGGGCAAGGGCTCGATGTCGAAACTCTTCTCCAGCGAGCGACTGGAGGCCCAGGCCGCCGAGACGCTGGAGCTCGTCGGGCCGGACGCGCTGCGCTCGCGAGATGATCCGACGGCGGCGGCCGGTGGCGTCATCGAGCACATGGTGCGGCACGCGAAGGGGACCACCATCTATGCCGGCACCAGCCAGATCCAGCGCAACATCATCGCCCAGCACGTGCTGGGCCTGCCCCGGCCGACCTGACCGCCACCTGCCACCCGCCTCAGCACCACGAGCCCGAGGAGTGCCCTGCCATGACCGACGTCGTCCGCGTCGCCGCCTGCCGCACCGCGGTCGGTGCGTCCGAGTCCCGGCACGGCGGGGCAACGCGCGCGGGTGACGGCATGGGTTTCGCCTCGACGTGCGCGGGTCGCGGCATGGATTTCGCGCTCGTGCTGAACGTGGCCGGCCCGTGACCGCGACGATGAGCTCGGTCTCGGCCGCCGAGGCGCCGGTCGACGTGCTCGCCGCGGTCGTCGATCGGGAGCTGCCGGGCTGGCTGGGCGCGTGGGGTGAGGACCGTGGCTTCGACGCCCGCCTCGACTGGCAACGGCGCCTGGCGGCACACGGCTGGGCGGCTCCCGGGTGGCCGGTCGAGTTCGGCGGGCGCGGGCTGAGCGTGACCGACCGCGTCGCCTGCGACCTGCTGTTCGCCCGACGCCGCACGCCCACGGTGGCCGGCATCCTCGGCGTGAACAACGTCGGTCCGACGCTGATCGCCTGGGGAAACGAGGCGCAGCAGGCCTCCCTCCCGCGCATCCTGGACGGTACGGAGATGTGGTGCCAAGGCTTCAGCGAGCCCGACGCGGGCTCGGACCTTGCCAGCCTGCGGACGACCGCGGTGACTGACGGCGACGACCTCGTCATCAACGGCCAGAAGGTCTGGACCTCGCAGGGGATGCAGGCGACGCACTGCCAGCTGCTGGTGCGGACCGCCCCCGAGCTGCCGCGCCACCGCGGGATCTCGGCGCTGGCCATCCCGCTGGACCTGCCCGGCATCGAGCGGCGGCCGCTGCGCCAGCTCACCGGGGAGTGCGACTTCGCCGAGCTGTTCTTCCGGGACGTCCGGGTGCCGCGTTCGGCGCTGCTGGGCCCGATCAACGCCGGGTGGACCGTCACGATGACGACGCTGGCGCACGAGCGCGCCGGCGTGATCGCCCTGGCCGGAGCGGTGCTGACGGAGGCGGAGCTGCTCGTCGCCGATCACCAGGTCGGCGGTGCCGGCGAGCTGTCGCCGGTGCTGGCGGACGAGGTGGTTGAGCGGTACGTCGAGGCAAAGGTGCTGTCCCTGATGGGAGCCCGGTCCCTGGCCGACGCGGAGGCAGGTGGCTCACCCGGCCCCGAGCAGTCCATCATCAAGCTCTCCTGGAGCCTGCTGTCGCAGGCGTTGTCCAGCACCCGACTCGCCGTGGACGGGCTGGCCGCGCTGACTGGTGAGGGCACTGCGAGCGGGCGGGGCTATCTGCAGGCTCGAGCCTCGACGATCGCGGGCGGTACGACCGAGGTCATGAAGAACATCCTGGCCGAGCGGGTGCTCCGGATGCCGAAGGGCGCCTGAGGTGGCGGCGGCCGTCGAGGTCATCTCGGCGACCGAGCGGGACGCGCTGCGGCAGGCGGTCGCGGCCGTCCTGGCCGACCGTTGCGACGAGGCGGCGGTCCGGGCCGTCGCGCAGACCGAGTCGGGGTACGACCCGGCCCTGTGGACCGTCCTGGCCCGCGACATCGGCATCGTGGGGCTGCTCGCCCCGCCCGGCGCCGACGGCGGGGGCAGCGGCCTGGCGGAGCTCGCAGTCGTCCTCGAGGAGACGGGCCGAGCCCTCTACCCCGGACCGCTGCTAGGGACCTCGGCGGTGGTCTGGGCGCTGGCCCGCTACGCCCCGAGCTCGGCCCTGCTCCCCCGGCTCGCTGCCGGCGAGCTGCTGGGTGCGGTCGCCGTCGGTCCGGCCGTTGGTCAGCCACTGCAGGTACGCGACGACAAGCTCTCCGGACACATCCCGCTGGTGCTGGACGCCGCGGGCGCCGGCGTGCTCGTCGTGGAGGCCGACGGGCTGTGGCTCGTTGATGCCGGCGCCGAGGCCACCGGCGTACACGTCGACGTGGTCCCCACCGTCGACCTGACGCGACGCTTCGCTGACGTGACGCTCGACGGCGCGGCCGCGTCCCGGCTGGCCGACGTGGGCGAGGTCGACCGACTGCGGTCCGTCGCGGCGGTGCTCGTGGCCTGCGAACAGGTCGGTGGCGCGGCGGCCGCGCTGGCCAGCGCCGTCGGCTATGCCGGGATCCGGTCGCAGTTCGGCCACGTCATCGGCTCGTACCAGGCCATCAAGCACCGCTGTGCCGAGGTGCTGCTGGCGGTCGACTCAGCCCGCGCGGCCGCGGTCGGGGCGGCAGCCGCCCTCGACGCCAGCGCCGACGACGCGATCGTGCTGGCCTCCATCGCCAAGGCGGTCGCCTCGGCGGCGTACGTGCTGGCGGCGGAGAGCAACCTGCAGATCCATGGCGGCATCGGCTTCACGTGGGAGCACTCGGCCCAGCTCCACCTCAAGCGGGCCAAGGTCGACGAGCTGCTCTTCGGCGACGCCCGCTGGCACCGCGAACGCCTCGCCACCCACCTTGGACTCCGGCGGGACACGACATGACCAGTGTCGCCACAACTGCCGACACCACGGGCCGAGACGCAGACCTCGTCCGGTGCGAGGTCTCGGCTTCGCCACCGCGGTGAACGCGGCCTTCGACATTCAGCGGCTCGGTCACGGACCACGTCGCGCAATCACAGACACGGCAGCAGGTTCTCGAGATCGAAGGCCATCGCCGGGCCTTTCGACGGGCCGGGATCGGTGCTCGTAGCCGGCGGTCCGGACCGCGCATTCGCGCCGCCGCGTTCCTTGTCTCGTCCCACCCCGGCGGTGGTAGCGTCAGTCGGACGATTGGCAAGAGCCACTCTTGCCCGCTCTGACCGCTCGAGGGAGTCCACCGATGCCGTCCCGTGAACTGAAATTTCCGGTCTTCGACGCCGACAACCACCTGTACGAGCCGAAGGAGGCCCTGACCAAGTTCCTGCCTGATCGGGCCAAGGGCGCCATCGACTACATCGACGTGCATGGTCGTACCAAGATCGTCGTGCGGGGTCTGATCAGCGACTACATCCCGAACCCGACCTTCGAGGTCGTCGCCCGACCGGGCGCCCAGGAGGAGTACTTCCGTCACGGCAACCCGGAGGGCAAGACCTACCGCGAGATCATGGGCGAGCCGATGAGGTCGATCCCGGCGTTCCGTGAGCCCAAGGCCCGGCTGGAGACGATGGACGAGCTCGGCCTGGACTACAGCCTGATGTTCCCCACCCTGGCGAGCCTGGTGGAGGAACGCCTCAAGGACGACCCCGAGCTCATCCACGACATCATCCACGCGCTCAACGAGTGGATGTACGAGCAGTGGAGCTTCGACTACGAGGGGCGGATCTTCGCCACGCCCGTGATCACGCTGCCGATCGTCGACCGTGCGCTCGAGGAGCTCGACTGGGTCCTCAGTCGCGGCGCCCGTACCGTGCTGGTCCGGCCGGCGCCGGTGCCCGGCTTCCGGGGCAGCCGGTCCTTCGGCTTCGAGGAATTCGACCCGTTCTGGCAGGCCTGCGTCGCGGCCGACATCCCGGTCGCCATGCACTCATCCGACAGCGGCTACGCAGCGCTGCTGAACATCTGGGAGCCGGCCCGGGAGTTCACCCCCTTCCGTCCCACCCCATTCCGGATGGCGGCCACCGGCAAGCGGCCGATCGTCGACGCGATGCTGGCGCTGTGCTGCCACGGGGCGCTCAGCCGCAACCCCGATCTGCGCATCCTCTCCGTCGAGAACGGCGCCGACTGGATGCCGAGCCTGTTCCACATGCTGGAGGACGTGTACGCCAAGATGCCCACGGAGTTTGCGGAGAACCCGGTCGAGGCGTTCAAGCGCTGCATCTACATCTCCCCGTTCTGGGAGGAGCGGTTCTCCGAGCTAGCCAACCTCATCGGTACCGATCGGGTGGTCTTCGGGTCCGACTGGCCGCACCCGGAGGGCCTGGCCGACCCGATCAGCTTCGTGGACGACCTCGCCGACATGTCCGAGACGGACGTCGCCAAGATCATGGGCGGCAACATGATGCAGCTCTTGAAGGTGGCGGCGCCGGTCCCCGCGTGACCGGCGATAGTCGCACGGCACCACACAGCCTGCACCACAGCCCTGCACCGCAGCCCTGCACGACACCCCTACGCGACACCGAGCGCACCACCGAGCACGACACCCCCGATCGGCATCAGATCACGCCTCCCGACGACGAGAGAAGGCTGCTGTGAACGACGTCTTGGACGGCGTCAAGGTGTTGGAGGTCGCGGCCTGGACGTTCGTCCCAGCCGCGGGTGCCGTGTTGGCGGAGTGGGGCGCGGACGTCGTGAAGGTCGAACCTCGGGAGGGGGGAGATCCGCAGCGCGGGCTCGTCTCGATGGGGCTGGTGCCGGCCGGCCGCGGCGGCGTCAACTACATGATCGAGGTGCCGAACCGGGGCAAGAAGTCCATCGGAGTCGATCTGAAGACCCCCGGCGGGCGCGAGGTCGTCCTGGAGCTCGCCCGGACGAGCGACGTGTTCCTCACGAACTACCTCCCAGCCGCGCGCAGAAAATTCGGCATCGACGTCGAGGACATCCGGGCCGTCAACCCGGACATCATTTACGTGCGCGGATCGGGCCACGGACCCCAGGGGCCGGACGTGGATCGACCCGGCTACGACGGCGTCTCATTCTGGTCGCGCGGGGGCATCGCCCAGGCTCTGACCGCCCCGGATGACGCGACGCCGGTCGGGACCCGGGCCGGATTCGGCGACCTGCTCGGCGGGATGGCACTGGCCGGCGGCGTGGCGGCGGCGCTGTTCAAGAGACTGCGGACCGGCCGCCCGTCGGTCGTCGACGTATCCCTGCTGGCGCTGGCCGCCTGGACGCTCTCCCCTGACGTGACGTCCAGCAAGCTCTACGACGAGAGCCCCATCCCGACCTTCGGGCATGCGGACGCGCCCAATCCGCTGGTCGGCCAGTACCGCACCAAGGATGGCCGCTACGTGACGCTGATGATGTTGCAGGCAGACCGGTTCTTCCCCGAGGTGGTCGGTCTGCTCGGCCACGGCGAGCTCGCGACCGACGAGCGGTTCGTCGACGGGAAGCAGCGGTTCCTGCACCGCGTGGAGCTGGTCGCCCTCCTGGACGGGATCTTTGCCGACCGCACCCTGGCCGAGTGGCAGGAGGCCCTGGCGCCGCTGTCCGGTGCCTGGAGCCGGATGCAGTCGCCGCGCGAGCTGCACGACGACCCGGCGATCATCGCGAACGGGTACATCCCCACCGTGCGGGCGATGAGTGGGGCCGACTTCGCGATGCCGATCAGCCCTGTCCAGTTCGACGAGCAGCACGTGGTCCCGGCCGGTGCACCCGAACACGGGCAGCACACCGAGGAAGTGCTGCTGGCTGCGGGCGTCCCGTGGGAACAGATCGAGGCGTACAAGGAACAGGGAGCAATCTTATGACCGCACAAGTCGAACATGCCGGGCCGGTCGTCTTCGACCCGTTCTCGGACGACTTCTTCAATCATCCGTACGAGACCTACCGCCGAATGCGCGACGAGGCTCCGGTCTACTACAACGCACAATACGACTTCTGGGCCCTCACCCGCCACGCCGACGTCTCCGCGGCCATGAAGGACTTCCAGACCTACACCTCTACCAAGGGCATCGACCTGGCCAGCGTGCAGAGCGGGATGGAGATGCCGCCGCAGCTGCTCATGACTGACCCGCCGGACCACCGCCGGATGCGTGGACTGATCAACAAAGTGTTCACGCCCCGGGCCATCGATGCCCTCGAACCCATGATCCGCGAGCAGATCCAGGTCTACCTCGACGGCTGCGACCCGACCTCCTTCGATGCCGTCGAGGACTTCTCCGCGCTGTTCCCGGTGGAGATCATCACGAGGATGCTCGGTGTCCCCGAAGAGCATCGACAGAACCTGCGCCTCTGGTTGGACGACATCCTGGCCCGCGAGTACGGCGTGGTGGAGTTCCCCCAGAAGGGGATGGAGGCTGCCGTCAAGACGTGGGGTGTCTACTGGGAGTTGTTGCAGGAGCGGCGAGCCCGGCCGCAGGACGACATGATCAGCCGGTTGATCGAGGTCGAGCTGGAGCGTGAGGACGGTTCCAAGACCCGCCTGGATGACATCGAGATCAGCAGCTTTGCGACGCTGCTCGGCGGGGCCGGGGCGGAGACGGTGACCAAGCTGATCGGCAACGCGATGGTGACCTTCTGGAGGTTTCCGGAGCAGTGGCAGAAGCTCCTCGATGACCGCAGCAAGATTCCGCTGGCGGTGGAGGAACTGCTCCGCTACGAGGCTCCGGCGCAGTACCTGGTGCGGTCCAACACGGTGGACGTGACGCTGCACGGGGTCACCATCCCAGCCGGCAGCCCCGTCATGCTGATCGTCGGTGCTGCGAACCGGGACGAGCGGGCGTTTCCCGACCCGGACGTGTTCGACATCGAGCGGGACCGCACGGTCGCCCAGAATCTGGGCCTCGGATACGGCATCCACTCGTGCCTGGGCGCCGCCCTCGCGCGGATGGAGAGCAAGATTGCGTTAGCCATGCTGCTCGATTTCGTGCCGCGGTACGAGGTCGTCGAGGAGGGGCTGACGCGAGTGGCCATGACCAACGTCGCCGGCTGGCACAACGTGCCGGTGCGGGTGCCGGCGTGACGACACCGCGGCAGCTCGGCGAGGCGGCCCGGCGCGACCGTGCCGTCCCGGTCGTTGTCGACCGTGGCAGGTGGTGTGCCGTCGACCCGCCCGCCGGCGGTCCCGTGTGACGGAGGGCCAGTCTGTGCGGTCCGCTCATCGCGTCTTGCCCGAGCTCGACCCGTGGACGGAGCCGTTCTGGACCGGCGGCCGCGAGGACGCGCTCCGACTCCCCCGGTGCCCGGTCTGCGCGCGTTGGTTCCACCCATCGGAAACGGTGTGCCCAGACCATCCCGATGTCCAGCTCGCCTGGGCCCAGGCGCCAGGTACCGGGTCGGTCATCGGCGTGACGGTGGACGTCCAGGTGTTCCTGCCGGGGTTCGTCCCGCCGTACGCGATCGCGATCGTGGCGCTCGACGGTACGGACGGGGTGCGACTGACCACCAACGTCGTGGACGTCGACCCCTACGACGTGCACGTAGGTCAACGTGTCTCGGTCGTGTTCACCGAGCAGGATGGCGTCTGGTTCCCGCTGTTCGCCCCGCTGGAGCAGCCCGACGATCCGCTGGCCACCGAGGTCCCCCTTCCGCTCGCGGCGGCCAGCGCGCCGCCGCCGCTGTTGAGCGGCAAGCGGCCCGAGGACTCGGTGGCCATCACCGGGATTGGGATGTCCCAGGTCGGACGGCGGCTGATGCGGCCCCCCGTCAGCCTCACGGTCGAGGCGTGTCGCGCGGCGGTGCAGGACGCCGGGCTCACGATGGACGACATCGACGGCCTCACGACCTGGCCCGGCGGCTTGAGCGGCGGCGGCGGGATCACCGAGGGCGGCGTCCCTGCGGTCCAGCAGGCGCTGGGCGTCACCCCGTCGTGGCACAACGGGGGCCTGGAGACCGCCGGGCAGACGGGGGCGGTCGCGGCCGCGATTCTCGCCGTGGCGTCCGGCCTGTGCCGGCACGTGCTGTGCTTCCGCACGGTGTGGGAGGCGACCCATACCGACCTGCTGCGTACCGGCCGGCTGCCGCTTCCGTCCGGTGGCCGCATCGGCGGCGACTTCCAGTACCGGATTCCCTTCGGAGCCAGCAGCGCGTCCAACTTCATCGGCATGCTCGCATCGCAGTACCTCGCGCGGTTCGGCGTCGACCGCACCGTGCTCGGCCGGATCGCCGTGAACGACAGGACCAATGCGGGCCGCAATCCGGTCGCGGTCTACCGCGATCCGATCACGATGGACGACTACTTCGCGGCTCGTACCGTCAGCACCCCATTCGGGCTGTACGACTGCGACGTGCCCTGCGACGGCTCGATCGCCATCGTCGTCTCGGCACTCGAGGCGGCCGACGACTCACCGCGTCCGACGATCCGGGTCGAGGCGATGGGCACCAGGGTCGCCGAGCGGCAGTCGTGGGACCAGGCGACGGTCACGCACCTGACCGGCATCTTCGGGCCGGCGCAGCACCTGTGGTCACGGACCTCGCTCACCCCGGCGGACGTCGACGTGGCCGAGCTCTACGACGGATTCAGCTTCAACTGCCTGTCGTGGCTGGAGGCACTGGGCTTCTGCGAGATCGGTGCGGCGACGGACTTCGTCGGTGACGGCAGCAGGATCGCCCTGGACGGTGCGCTGCCCCTCAACACGCATGGCGGCCAACTGTCCGCGGGACGCACCCACGGCTTCGGGTTCGTGCACGAAGCCGTGCTCCAGCTGCGCGGCGAGGCAGGTGACCGGCAGGTGCCCGGCGCGCGGGTCGCCGCGGTGGGCGTGGGCGGCGGGATCCCCGGCGGCTGCTTCCTGCTCCGGACCGACTGACCGGAGCAGGCGCACCGGTCGGGGACTCAGACCAGGTCGGGAACCATCTTGATCGCGGCCCCGGCGTCGATCCGAAGCTGGACGCCGGTCACGTAGCGCGCCTCGTCGGAGGCCAGATACAGCACAGCGTTGGCGATGTCGACCGGCTGCACGTACGGGATGGGCATGGCCTGCATGACGGGGAACGCCAGTTCCGCATCTTCGCGGGTCGGCGCCGGCAGGTCGGGACGGAACTGCCTGTACATCGGATCGTTGAGCAGCAGATCGGTCTCCACGTTGGTGGGGTGGATGGCATTGACCCGGATCGACTGCGGCGCAAGCAGCAGGGCCAGGTCGTGCACGAGCTTGACGATGGCCTGCTTGGCAAACGAGTAGCCCGCACCGCCGCTGGGGATGCCACCGCCGGTGGGCATCGCCGCAGTGCCGCCGGCCAACATCGCGCCGACCGACCCGGTCACGATCACCGACGCGCCGGCGCCGAGGTGCGGATAGGCCACGCTCAGCGTGTTGAGCGCGCCCACGAGGTCGACGTCGACTGCTTCGAAGAAGGCCTGGGCCGGGCGGTCCCCCAGCGCACAGATTCCTGCGTTGGCCACCACGATGTCCAGATGGCCGAGCTGGGCGACACCCTCGTCGAGCGCAGCCTGCAGCGACGGGCGGTCGCGCACGTCGGTGGCCGAGGTGACGACGCGGGCACCGAGCTTCTCCAGCTCGGCAACGGTCTGGTCGAGATCTTCCTGCGAGGACATCGGATAGGCGGGGTACTGGTACGCGGCTGGGACGTCGACACCGATGATGTCGGCGCCCTCCTCGGCCAACCGGATCGCATGCGCCTTGCCCTGCCCCCGCGCCATCCCGGTGATGAACGCGACCTTGCCCTCAACCCGACCGGACACGAGCATCTCCCTTGCGAGAACGTGGTTTCCGTACCAGCGCACGAGTATGTCACGGCGTCACCCGACGGCCCGGCCGGCCTGACGGGCGCTGGGTCGACCGCACCGGAGCGCGTACCGTCGCGCCATGGACTGCGCCGTGCTCCGATGACCGACGCCGGGCAGGGTGACGGGGCGCAAAGCCCCCTGCGCGTGGAGATGGTCGGCTCGGTCTGTCGGCTGCTGCTGAACCGGCCCGAGTCCCTGAACGCGGTGGACGGGTCACTGCACCGCGCGCTGGCCGCGGTGTGGGACGAGCTGGACACCGAGGCCGTGCGGGCGGTGGTCCTGACCGGTGCCGGGCGGGCCTTCTCGGCCGGCGGCGATCTCGCCCACATGACGTTGCTGCAGGACGACCCGGCCGCGCGGCGGCAGGACATGCGGCAGGCTGCCCGGATCGTCCGTGGCATGACCCGCTTTCCCGCGCCGATCGTCGCCGCGGTCAACGGGCCGGCGGTCGGTCTCGGCGCCTCGCTCGTCGCGCTGGCCGATCTGGTGCTGATCGCCGAGAACGCCTATGTCGCAGACCCGCACGTCTCGGTGGGCCTGACGGCCGCTGATGGTGGCATCTCGCTGTGGCCCTGGCTGGTGGGCCTGCACCGGGCCAAGGAGTACCTGCTCACCGGGGACCGCATCAGCGCGCAGACAGCGGTGGAGATCGGCCTGGCCAACCGCGCCGTACCCGCCGCGCAGCTGGCCGAGCAGGCAATGGCCCTGGCACAGCGGCTGGCGGCGCAGCCCCGCCGAGCTGTCGAGACGACGAAGCAGGGGCTGAACATGCACCTCGCCGACGCGCTCGACCGCATCCTGGACGCCGGGCTGGCCGCCGAGGAGCAGTGCTTCGACGATCACGACCACCGACGGGCCGTGGCTAGCCTGCGCGACCGCTGACGTGGAGGTCTGGCTGTTCAGCCCTCAGCTCGGCGCGAGTCCGGAGCAGATGGTGGAGCGAGCGCAAGCGGCAGAGGCGGGCGGCTTCGTCGGTCTCGCGGTGATGGACCACCTGGTCGCCCCGCTGGCCGACGGGTTCGACACCTGGGAAGCCATGACGCTGACCACCTGGTTGGCGGCGCAGACCGGGCGGCTGCGGCTCGGCTCCCTGGTGCTGTGCGACGCCTTCCGCGAACCAGCGGTGCTCGCACAGCAGGCGGTGACCCTCGACCACCTGTCGGGGGGACGCTTCGAGCTGGGGCTGGGGGCCGGTTCGTGGCCGACCGAGCTGGCGGGCTTCCGGATCGGGCCCGGGACCGTCGGGGCACGGGTGGACCGCTTCGAGCAGTCCCTGGCGACACTGCGATCCACCCTGACCGGTATCCCGACCGCACTGCACGGGCTGGTCCAGCAACCGCGGCCGACCCAGCACATCCCGGTGGTGATCGGTGCGACGGGACCACGGATGCTGGCACTCACCGCGGAGTACGCCGACTGGTGGAACCTGCCGGCCCCGGACCTGCACCGGATGGACGAGCTTCGCCACCGGGTCGGTGCCGCTCGCCAGTCCGTGCAGCTCGCGGTGGCTCCCGTGGCGAGCGCGCGCACTGGCGCGCAGGTCGAGGAGCGCGTTCGAACTCGGATGCCCGGCCTGGGCGAGGGTCTCGTGGTAGGCACGCCCGACACCATCGGCGGCCGGTTGGCTCAGCTCCAGGAGCGCGGGGTGGAGCGCGTGTACGTCTGGCTGGTCGCCGACGGCTCGGCCGAGGCGATCACCTCACTCGCCGGCGACGTCCTGCCCTGAGGTGTCGGCCGTGCTGTCGGACGGGGCGACCGCCGCATCGGCGGTCGGCGGGGTGGGTCGGTAGAAGCCGGCCAGCAGAGCCGCCGCCGAGGCGACCCCGAGCCCGACGGCCACGGCCGCCGGACCCAAGCCCGTCCGGCGCGAGCCGAGGACGCGATCCACCGACAGCGGGCCGCTGCCCAGCGCCGCCGAGGCCGTCGCGGCCGCGGCCACGACACCCACGTACTCCCAACCGCCCTTGAAAATGAAGAACCCCTTGCCCCGGTGGTCGGTCGCCGCGGCCGTGGCCATGAGACCGACCACCGCCGCGGCCGGCAGCGGGCTCGCCGCACCGAGCGTCAGACCCGCGCCCGCCCCGAGCTCGGTCATCGCCGCCATCCGGGCGTGCACCCGGCCGGGACGCAGCCCCAGGCTCTCGAACCATCCGGCGGTGCCCGCCAGACCGCCGCCACCCCAGACCTTGTTGGCACCGTGGACGGCGAGCATCGGACCGACCGTGAAGCGCAGGAGCAGGCTGGCGACATCGCTGCCGCTCACCGGTCGCCGCGTCACCGTCCCGTCCACACGGGAGGCCGCTTCTCGGCGAAGGCCTGCGCAGCGTCGCCCGCAGCGGCGAACGCCGGCCCCATGATCGCGTTCTGCCTGTCCGATGCCTCGTCCATGGACCACTCCTCCACTCGGTGATGATCTGGCTGGTGCGCCCACCGCGAGCGCACCGTTGGCGGCGGTGCGCGCGGGCCAGCGACAGCGCCCCGTCGAGCGCGCCCCTGCTCTCGGTGACCGCGTCGACCAGACCGTACCCGCGAGCGTCCTCGGCGGACATCGGGTCGCCGCCCAGCGCGAGCTCGATCCCACCCGCGAGCGACCAGCCCTCCCCGGCTGCGATGCGGTGTGCGCAGCGCGAAATCATCGTCGCGCTGGCCTGCGCAAGGGGCGCGTCGTGCGCCGTTGGCAGTCGCCGGCGTGCGGTGTGACGGTGCCTAGCGCTTTTCGAAGACGTTGTTTCGCGGCCGTGTACGGTCCGATCTGGGCTCGGTCAGGCGGGCCGGCAGGTCGGCAGGGCTCGCGACAGGGAGAGTGGTGCAGAGGTGGAGGATCCGAGCCCTGCAGCGTGGTTGCCCGCCCACATCGCGGACGCGGACACCGGCGACCGCGCGGATCCGCAGCCCGGCTGGGAGCATGCGCTAGCCCGGTTCGCGCAGGCTTCCCAGCTGCTCGGGGCAGATCCGGGGTTCGCCAACACCGCCGACCTCGTCGCGGGATACCGGCACCTCATGGTGCTGCTGGCTGTCGGCCTCGACGAGGCGCTCTACACGCCGGCCCGGCCCGCACTGCGGGTGGCTCGGACCAGCACCGACGACGTGCTGAGCTGGGGCATGGAGTGCCCGGACGGCCTCTACACCCACGCGACGATGCGGGGCGGCGAGACCTACCGGTTGTGGGGCAACCGGGGCACGGCGAGGTACGTCGGTCTGCAGACCATGGACGGCATCGTCTCCACCGCGAACACCCTGGTCGACGAGCTGGAGGTCGACGCCGACGGCAACTTCGAGCTGGTGCTGTCGCCCGAACACCACGACGGAAACTGGCTGGCACTGGCCGGAGACCGGCCGAAGCTGGTGGTCCGACACTTCTTCTACGACTGGGACACCGAGGTCGCCTCCACCCTGCACATCGAACGCCTCGGGTCGCCGTCCGCCGACGCTGAGGCACCGGTCATGGCGGCTCCGTCGATCACCGGCCAGCTCCAGGCAATCGGAGACTTCGTCTACCAGAACCTCAAGTTCTTCCTCGACTTCGGCGCCGCCGCACAGCCCAATGCCTTCCTGCCGCCGTTCGACGGGACCGCCATGGGCGCGGCAGCCGAGAGCCGGCCGGTGATCGGGCGCTACCAGCTCGGCCCGGACGAGGCGCTCATCCTCGAGGTCGAACCGCCGGAGGGGGTCTACTGGAGCTTCTCGGTCGGAAACCCGTGGTGGGAGACGATCCACTACGGCCGGCACCAGTCAAGCCTCAACGCCCACCAGGCGGTGATCGACGGCGACGGTCTCGTTCGGGCGGTGATCTCGGCGCGAGACCCCGGGGTGGCGAACTGGCTCGACAACGCGGGGCACAGCAACGGCCCGATCATCCTGCGCTGCGTCCGGACGGCCTCGGCGCCCACCCCGTCGGTCCGTGTCGTTCCCTTCGACGAGATCGACGCGCAACTCCCGGCCGACACGCGCCGCGTGTCCGCCGCGCAGCGGTCGGCGACGGTGGCCAACCGCCTGCGGGCCGTCCAGCAACGATTCGCCTCGTGACGATCGCCCACCGGCCACCGCCGGTGTCGCGCGCCGCACCTCCTGGAAGGCACTGAGCGACCATGGATCTCGGACTGTCCGGCGCCTACGCCGTCGTGACCGGCGGCAGCAAGGGCATGGGTCGCGCCATCGCCGAGGCACTAGCCGCCGACGGATCCTCGGTCGCGGTGCTGGCCCGAGGCCAGGCGGCGCTCGACGAGACCGCAGCCGCCCTGCGCGACATCGGCGCGCCCGACGCGGTCGGCATCAGCGTCGACATGGCGAGCACCGAATCGGTCGAGGCGGCCTTCGCCACGGTTTCGGACAGGTGGGGCACCCTCAACGTCCTCGTCAGCACCACGGGGGGCGGTGACGGCTTCCTGCAGGACATGTCCGATGCGGATTGGGAGCGTGAGTTCTCGCTCAGCACCATGGCCGGGGTGCGCGCGGTGCGAGCCGCACTCCCGATGTTGAAGGCCGCAGAGTGGGCGCGCATCGTCACGCTCTCCGCGCACTCCGTCCAACGGCAGAATCCGCGCATCATCGCCTACACGGCGGCGAAGGCTGCGCTGTGCAGCGTGACGAAGAATCTCGCCAGGAGCCTCGCGTCAGACGGCATCCTGGTGAACTGCGTGTGCCCCGGTACGATCGTCACGGCCAGCTTCACCGAGCACCTGCACGACATCCTCGCCGCCGAGGGACTCGACGCCTCCAACCCTTACGACGTGATGGCATGGATCGAGAAGCACTTCCACCAGCCGGCCGACCTCGGTCGCGCCGGCCTGGCCGACGAGGTCGCCTCGATCACGACGTACCTCGCTTCGCGCCGGAACGGCTACGTCACCGGTGCGACGGTCAATGTCGACGGAGGCTCGGACTTTGTCTGATCGGCGCAGTCCCGACGGGCAGCTGCAGACCGCGGCGACCCGATGAAGTTCGGTCTCACGCTGGGGCGGGTCAACCCTTCGATCTGGCCCGCGCTCACCGTGGAGGCGGAGCGGCTCGGGTACGAGTCGGTCTGGATGCCCGAGCATCTCGTGCTGCCCGTGCACATGGCCGGCAGCCCGCACGACGGCGCCGACCATCCGCCCATTCCGAGCAGCACCCCCGTCTTCGACGTCATGGCGTACGCGGGCTTCCTGGCCGGGCAGACCACCGTCATCCGCTTCGGGACGCAGGTCTACAACATCGGCCTGCGCCACCCGTTCGTGAGCGCTCGCGGGGCCGCGACCGTGGACATCCTCTCCGGCGGGCGATTCGAGTTCGGCGTCGGCGCGAGCTGGCTGCGGGAGGAGTGGGACGCGGCGGGGCTCGACTTCTCGACGCGTGGCCGTCGCGTGGACGAGGCACTGGCGGTGTCCCGCCGGCTGTGGACGGAGCCGTCGGTGGAGGCACACGGCGAGTTCTTCGATTTCGAACCGGTCAGCTTCGAGCCCAAGCCGGTGCAGCCGGGCGGGCCGCCGCTGCACATCGGCGGCGACTCCGGCGCCGCGCTCCGACGGGTGGCCCGCTTGGGGGACGGCTGGCTGCCCATGAACCACAGCCTTGCCGAGATGCCGGCGTCGCTGCGCCGGCTGCACTCCCTGTGGGCGGAGCACGAACGCCCGGGTCGACCGGTGATCACGTTCGGAGCAGAGATCGACCGCGTGGACCAGGTACGGCACGCCGCGGACGTCGGCGTGGACCGCTTGATCGTCGCGCCGTGGCGTCGGACGAGTGACGCGATGGCGTCCATCGCCACGTTCGCCGAGCAGATTATGGGGCGGGACGAGTAACAGCTCCGGACAACGCCCTCGGCTCACCCCGACGATCGGCTCAGGCACTCCCTGACGAAGTAGGCGATGACGTGGATGGCGTCCCGCGCCTCCGGCGTAGGCAGGGTGGTGAAGCCGTGTATCCCGCCGGCAACCTCCTGCAGCGTGACCTCCACCCCTGCTTCCCGGAGTGCTGTGGTGACACCTCGGGCCTCGTCCAGCAGGGCGTCGGCACTGCCGACGGTGACCAGCGTGGGCGGGAAGGCGGCGAAGGAGCCGAAGATCGGGGAGATGCCCGGAGACCGCGGATCTCGACCGGCGGCGTACAGGCCGGAAGCCCAGTCGCCCGCATTCTTGGTCATCATGTCGCGACCGGCGGTGCGGGCGTAGCTCTCCGAGCTCTGGGTCAGGTCAGCCCACGGGAAGAGCGGGGCGAGGCCGACGGGCATGGGCAGTGCATCGTCCCGGATCCGCTGCACGAGGGCGAGCGCGAGGCCGCCGCCAGCTGAGTCGCCGACGATGACGACCGGTCCAGGCAGGAGCGCCCGATACACCGCCAGCGCGTCGTCGAGGGCGGCGGGATACGGGTGCTCCGGGGCTAGTCGGTAGTCGACGCTGATCATGTCGGGTCCACCGTGCGCGACGATCCGGGAATAGCGCCGACCCATCTTCGACGTCCCGCAGTAGTAGGCCCCGCCGTGCAGGTGCAGGACCAGTCCGGGGCGTGCGCCGCCGGAGGTGTAACGACGAACCGGCACGCCGGCAATCGTCTCCTCGGTCACCGCGACGCCGCGCGCGAGCCGAAACGATCGCTCCATGATGGCTACGGCCTGGCGTGACTTCGTGATGTCGGGCTCCTGGCTGTCGGCCCGCAGAGTCAGCGTCACGACGAGCCTCTGCAGCACCCGCATCCGGAGGCTCACGGCGGGCTCAGTGACGAGTTGGCCCAGAGCAGGGGGCAGCCGGCAAGCTCAACCGAGGGACGTGACACCCGCGGCCTTGGCGAGAACCGCGTCGAGCTCGGCGGCCTGCCTGCGGCTGACCTCGGCGTGAGCGGCGACCTGCGAGCCGTGGAACGTGCCGGGGAAACAGTGCAGCTCGACGGTGACTCCGCAGTGCAGCAGGGAGCTTGCGTACGCGATTCCCTCGTCGCGAAGCGGGTCGAACTGGCTCACCGCCAGGTACGTCGTGGGCAGCCCCTGCAGGTCCTCCCGTCGGCCCGGCACCGCGAAGGGGGACGTATGCGGGCCGTAGTCGCCACCCAGATACCAGTCCCAACTGCGTCGGGCCTCACTTCGGGAGAACATCGGGGTGTCCGTGAACTCCTGCATGCTCTCCGTCTGCAGGCGATCGTCCAGTTCTGGAATGCCGAGCGCCAGGAACGAGATGCGCGGGCCGCCCAGATCGCGGACCATCAGCGAGAGCCCAGCGGCGATGCCGCCACCCGCGCTCATGCCCGCCACGATGATTCGATCTGCGTCGATGCCCAGCGTCGAGGCGTTCTCGGCCACCCAGGTGAGGGCGGCATGGCAGTCCTCGATCCCCGCGGGGGCCGGGTGCTCGGGGGCAAGGCGATATTCGACGTCGACGCAGACCAGCGGAAGTCGCTGCGCCGCACCGGCGGCCGACGATGGCCCCACATAGATGCTGCCCTGGAAGAAGCCGCCGCCATGGATCCAGACCACGCACGGCGCAGCCGGGGGGAGGCTGTCCTGGCGATAGATGCGAACCGGCACAACCGGGGCCCCGGCGGGCCCTGGCACGGTGCGGTCTTCGACGATCAGCCCGGTGTGGTCCTGAACGTCGTAGCCGACCTTGACCATCATGGACGCCGCGAACGCCCGCAGCTCGCCGGCCGCTTCGGGACGGTGATCAAGGGGTTCCGGGTTGCGCGGGATGAGGTCGGCGAACGGCGCGAGCTCGGGGTCGTAGGCGTAGGGACCTGGTATGGCGATAGCTCCTTCGATCGATGTGGCTCGGAGGGCGCGAGTGCGGCACGGCCGCCCCGGCTCACACCGATAGATAGGCAGCTTCGAGGGCTGCGGGGTCGGCCGCGATCTCGGCCGCCGTGCCCGCCAGGGACACCTCGCCGTGGACGAGCACCATCGCCCGGTCGGCGACCTCGAGCGCCAACCGCACGTGCTGCTCGACCAGGATCACGCCCGCTCCGGTCTCGTCGGCGATGTGCCGTACGACGGGCAGCAGGGCCTCGACGATGACCGGTGCGAGCCCCATGCTCATCTCGTCGATCAGCAGGACGCGCGGCTTCTGCGCCAGCCCGCGGGCGATGGCCAGCATCTGCTGCTCGCCGCCCGACAGGGCGCCCGCGGACAGATTGACCTTCGGCCGGAGGGCCGGGAACAGGTCGAGCAGCTCGTCGAGCGTCGGGCCGTCCTTGCGGCGGGCGATGCTGATGTTCTCGCACACGGTCAGTCCGGTGAACAGGGCCCGGTCATCGGGCACCAGGACCACGCCGGCACGGTTGGTGTGGCCGGGGCGGTTGTTCGGGAGCTGGGTTCCGTCCACGAGAACCTCCCCACCCTGTCTCGGCAGCAGGCCGGCGAGGGTGACCATCAGGGTGCTCTTGCCCGCTCCGTTGGGCCCGAGGAGCGCGAGCACGTTTCCGCGCTCGACGGCGAAGCTGAGCGGCCTGACCACGCACACCGCCCCGTACCCCGCCGAGACGCCCTGCACGTCGACCACCGGCGCGACGCTCACGCCGACACGCCCTCTGCGTGGGAGCTGCCCAGATACGCCGCGGCGACCCGCTTGTCGCGGCGGATCTCCTTGGGCGTTCCGACGGCGATCTCGCTGCCGAAGTTCAAGACGTGGATCCGGTCGCAGAGTGAGAGGACCAGGTTCATGTCGTGATCGACCAGCAGGATGGTCACGCCGCTGTCGCGGATATCCCGGAGCCGGTCACCGAGCCACAGGCTCTCCGTCGCGTCGAGGCCACCGGCCGGTTCGTCGAGCAACAGCACCGCAGGCTGACCGGCCAACGCGCGGGCGATGGAGACCAGCTGGCGCTGGCCTTGGGAGAGCTCACCCGCGGGACGGTCCCGGACATCCTCCAGACCAAGCAGCCGGAACGATTCCGTGAGCGCGGCCGCGGACAGCACGTCGTGCCGTTTGCCGGCCGCCGTCAGCCCCACGACGACGTTTTCCTCGACGCTCAGATCGTCGTAGAGCTCGATGGCCTGGAAGGTCCGTCCCAAGCCGGCCCGGGTCCGCTGGAACGGGCGCTTCGCGTCGAGGTCCGTCCCCCCGAGAACAACCCGACCCTCGGATCTCGTCAGCCCACAGACAGCGTCGATCAAGGTCGTCTTGCCCGCGCCATTGGGCCCGATCAGCCCGGTGATGCATCCCTGCGGAAGCGCGATGGTGACGCCGTCGACGGCGGTCACCCCGCCATAGCGCACCGCCAACCCGGAGATCTCCAGCGCGATGGGCGCGTCGGCGGCCAGCACGCGCAGCGACCTGTCCCGGTCTCCGTCCGGAGTGTGCGCGACCGCTCCGCCCAGGCGGGCGCGGCCGCCTGCACGCCGCCGCGCAATCAGCTGCTGGAACGGGCCCACAATCCCCTCCGGGTAGCGGATCACATTCACCAGCAGCAATATTGCCGTGATGACGTCATACCACTGGTTAGCGGAGAAGAGCTTTTCGTAGGTGAAGAAGAGCAGGCCGCCGCTGGTCAGGATGCCGGCCAGGATGCCGCCACTGACCGAGGAGATTCCGGCCAGATAGACGATGGTGAACACCGCCAGACCGCCGAGCGCCGTGTACGAGGTTCCCGTGACGCTCCCCTGCCGATAGGCCAGCAGCGTCCCCCCGACGCCGGCGATGAAGGAGGCGATCGCGAAGGCGGCGATCTTGACGCGGGTGACGTCGATGCCGGCTGCGGCTGCGGATCGCTCGTTAGCCCGGACGGCGAGCATCTGCGAACCGAGGGAACTCCTGCGCAGCAGGGCAACCCCGACTCCCACCAACGCGAGCACGACCAGGCACAGCAGCCCGAACCGGGTCCGCGGGAAGGCCGTCGTACCGCTTCCGATCCCGAGGTCGTAGCCGAACAGACGCGGGGAGGCGACCCTGACCCCGTTGGACGAAACGATGTCGGTGTTGTTGAACCAGATGGCCTCGAGCGTGTAGGCCATCGTCAGGGTGACGACCGCGAGCGTCAAACCGCGGATGCGCAGCGCGGGCAGGCCCACGATCACGCCCACGACCATCGCGCCGAGCGAAGCAAGCAGCGGGGCGATCGGGAACGGGATGTGGGCGTCGGTCGTCAGCGGACCCAGTAAGAAGCCCGAGGCGCCCGCCAGGGTGAGCTGTGCCAGCGACACCTGGCCGGCGTATCCGGTGACCACGACCAGCGACAGGCTGATGACCGCGGCGATCAGGCTGGCGATCAAGGCCGCCCGCCAGCCGCCGTGCAGGGCGAACATGGCCACGGCTCCCACCGCCGTCGCTACGACCGGGGTGACACGCAGGTCACGAGGCCGCGGGGCCCGGCCGAGGCTCCGCACCACCACGGCGCCGCGAGAGGGCAGCGGCTTGGCGCGTACGACCAGGACAAGCAGAACCAGGATGAGCGGGACGAGTTCGGCCAGCCCGCTCGAGGGCAGCCAGGTGAACCTCGTCTGCAGATAGGACGCCTCGGACTGGAGCATGCCGATGGCGAGGCCGGCGAAGGCGGCCGGCATGAGGTACTGGAAGCCGCCGATGATCGCTGCGGCCAGGGCCGGCACGATGAACAGCGTGTAGGTGGTCGGCGTGACCTGACTGATGGGACCGATCAGGATGCCGGCCACGCCGGCCACCACCGAGCTGAGCACCCAGTTGCCGGCGGCGATCCAGTCCGGGGAGATGCCGCTGACATAGGCGCCCTTCTCCGACTCGGCGGACGCCCGGGTGGCCAGCCCGAACCGCGTATAGCGGAACAGCAGCATCAGCAGCACCGCGATGCCCAGGATGGTCGCGGCCAGATAGATGCGGTCGGTGGAGACCCGTACCCCGAACACGGTCCACGTCTCGGTCGGGAAGATCGGTTTGATCAGCGGCCCGCTGGTGCCCAGCTTGGCGACGATCGACGTGGTCACGATGACCGACACCCCGATCGACGCGACCACGCGCGCAACCGGGGGTGCCGTGCGAAGTGGTCGGAACACGACGACGTGCAGGAGCAGACCGATGAGGGCCGACACGATCAGTGCCACGATCAGTGCCGTCCAGAAGCCGAACACGTGTCCGACACTGAATGTCGCGCTCGTGCCAGGCAGGGGCGAGAAGCCCTCGCCCTGGCGCAGGTAGGCGTAGACGTAGGCCGCGAGCAGCGCGATGCTGCCCGTCGCGAAGTTGATCACTCCCGACGACCGGAAGGTCAGGACCAGGCCCAGGGCCAAGGCGGCAAACACCGCGCCGTTGCTCAGCCCCAGCAGCAGGAACACAAAGGTCTGCGTCACGGACGTGGGCCCCCGACTCGCCGAACCCGACCGCGGGCGTCCCCCGCCGCGACGGCGGACATCTGCCCACCGGTCACCGCGCTAGCCGCCGAACGCATAGACCTTGGTACTGGTCAGCAGCGTGAAGTCATGCTGGCTCCCGTCCGCTGTCGCTTGCGACGAGACCGCGCCGACCGAGCAGTTCGCCGGGAACACGGGGAGCGCCTTGCCCGAGCAGGAATAGGTCAGGCCCCCGCCCAGCGGCAGCGGCGTCACCGGCATCTTCCGGAGAGCCGCTTTGACCCCCTCTGAGGTCACGGAGGTGATCCCGCCGGCGTTCACGCCACGGATGAAGCCGAGCATCGCCTGGTAGCCCGTCTGGTAGTCGTCGTCGTCGACTATCCCGGGCACATAGGCCGCCAGGAAGGCTTCGTACAGCTTGGTCTCCGGCTGAGCGGGATCGAGGCTGATACCCGACAGCACGGTCATCCCGGCAAAGCCACCCGGGATGGCACCCGAAGCGGCCTTGCTCAGACAGCGGTTGATGCCGCTGACCTTCGCCTGCAGGCCGAGGGTCCTGATGGCCTTCAGCGCCGAGGCGCAGAAGGTGTCGTTCCCGACCAGATGGAACAGGCCCGGGTGTTTGGCCTCGGCTGCCTCGATCTGCGGCGTCGGGTCCGCGGTACCCACCGGAACCCCGACGACGTCGAGGTTCACCCCCACGTTCTTGAACAGCGTCCCGGCGAACTCGTTGATCTCCGCGACCGAGTTGGCGAGGCCGATCACGATGATCGCGACCTGCTTGATCCCGTTGTCCGCCGCGTACTGCGCCGGGGCACCGATTGCCAGCAGGAAGTTGGTCAGGCTGAACGTGGCGGCCGGGCCGTTCGCGTCGACGTAGGGGATGTCCGCCTTGTTCAGCGCAATGGCCACCTGCGAGCCCTCTCCGGCCTGGCCACCGATCACCGCGATCACCCTGGCAGCCACAAACTGGTCGCCGCAGTCGGTAGCGGGGTCGGAGTGGGTCTGGCACTCGAACAGCTGGATCGGGTGACCGCCGATCCCACCGAGCTTCGCGTTCGCGTACTTGACGACTGCCCGCGCCGACACCACCTGGTGCGTCGTGTCGATGGCGGCCGACTGGCCGTCGTAGAGGAAGCCGATCTTGACGGGGGCGCCCGACGTCGGCTTGTCCGGGCCGAGTAGCGCCGTGTCGGCCGGTGTCGGAGTCGCCCCGGTCGCCCCCCCGCCACTGCCTCCGCACGCGGTCAGCGCGCACGCGCCCACCACGAGACCGGCGAGGGCCATCGCGACGAAGCGGCGGCTCGAGGGCCTCCCAGTCATCCGGTCCATGTGTGTCCTTCGGTCTCCCGTCCGCACCAGGCGGACGAGCCCGACCCGCGATGGTCGGCGTTGCGGCAGGCGCGCGGACATACTTCCACGCGCCGCCAGTTTGGGATGATTGCATGCTCGCCGTGACGGGCGCCATAGTCGGCCGCAACTTCGCCCGAACGGTGCCGTGCATGCTGGCCGGATGGCGCGGCCCCCCACCCCTGTCGATGACGATCTCGCCGCCGAGACCCCCGTCGTGGAGCGCGCGGCTGCCCGGTACGCAGCCCACCTCGTGTCGGACCTCGGTGGCAGCTCCCGCCTCGACGTCCCCGCCCAGGACCTCGCGGTCGGCCCGACGACGGAGACGGCCCTCGGTGCGGTGCGCACACTGTCACCAGGAGGCGGTCACGCTGGTCCGGCCGTGTCGTTGGGGGGGGCGATGCTCGCTCTGCACGCCCTGGCGCCGGCGGCGGACCTCCCTGGTCCGGGACTGCTCGGTGAACGGGCCAGTGATCACGGTTTCGGTCCGGCCTCGACGGTGTCCTGCGGTGGCGGCACCCGGCTCATCAGCTGCCGGGACGGCCGGGTCGCGCTCGCGCTGAGCCGGCGCGAGGACTGGGAGCTCGTCGCCGCCCTGACCTCCGGCGCGAGCCCGCCCAGTTGGCCGGGGGTCGTGGCCTGGGCCGCCGGATGCACCGCGGTCGAGGTGCGCGACCGCGCCGTCCTGCTGGGCCTGGCCTGCTCGGTGCCAGGCGAGACGCTCGCGCCGAGCGTTCCGTGGCGGATCACCGGGCGCGCCGATCGGCCCTCGCCGCGACGACCGCGGGTGCTCGACTTCTCGGCGCTCTGGGCCGGCCCACTCTGTGCACGATTCCTTCGTCTGCTCGGCTGCGAGGTGGTGAAGGTCGAGGACCCGACGCGGCCGGACGGCTCACGACAGTGCCCCGCCTTCTTCCGCCGCATGTACGACGGGGTGCGGTTCGCGTCGTTCGAGGACGTCTCCCTCGGCGGCTTGCTCGACGATGCCGATGTCGTGATCGAGGCCAGCCGGCCGCGGGCCCTGGCTCAGCGCGGCCTGCGCGCCGAGGACTTCGCCGGCATCTGGGTCTCGATCACCGGCTACGGCCGCGACCAGGGCACCCGCATCGGGTACGGCGACGACGCCGCGGTCGCGGGCGGCCTGGTCAGCCCCGAGGGGTTCATCGCGGACGCGGTCGCGGATCCGCTCACCGGCGTGCATGCCGCCCTCGCGGCCTGGACGCTGCTGCAGACCGGTCGCACGGGGTTGGTGGACATTGCTCTCAGCCGTACCGCCGCCGTCGCCGCCGCGCTGGGGGCGCCGCTGCGCGCACCCGGATGAGGACACTGCTGCGGGACGTCGAGGTCGACGGCGTCCGACGCGACGTCGGGTTCACCCATCGGATCACCGGCCGGTCGCAGAGCTCGGGGCCCGCCGACATCGTGCTGGAGGGCGCCGGCGGAGCGTTGCTGCCGGGCCTGCACGACCATCACCTGCATCTGCTGGCCATGGCCGCGGCGGCGGCCAGCATCGACGTGTCGGGCGGGCTGGGCGTGCTGAGGTCGGCGGCCGGAACCGGCTGGCTCCGAGCCGTGGGTGCCACGTCCACCGCACTCACGAGGGCGGACATCGACGCGGTCGTCTCGCACCGACCCGTCCGCGTCCAGCATCGCAGTGGGCACGCCTGGACCCTGAACACCGCCGCGCTGCGGGCATTGCGGCTGCCGCCCGGCGACGGGCGGATCACCGACGTCGAGCTTCCCCGCGAGCTGCCCGACCTCGCGGCGGTCGGCGCGCGGCTCGCCGGGTGGGGGATCACCGAGGTCACCGACGCGACGCCGGACCTCGATCCGGCCACCTGCCGACTGCTGCGCACCGCGGTGCCGCAGCGGGTGTCGTTGCTGGGCGATCCAGGCGGCGCAGGCGCCGTCAAGATCCTGCTGCCCGAGGATCGGCTGCACGAGCTGCCGACGCGGATCGCGGCCGCCCGGCCGCGCCCGGTCGCCGTGCACTGCGTGAGCCGGGCGGCGGTGATCGCGCTGCTCGCGGCGCTCGAGGAGGTCGGCCGGGTGCCGGGCGACCGGGTCGAGCACGCCAGCGTCGTGCCGGCCGAGTCGGTCGCGGCGCTGCCCGCCGTGGTCACCCAGCCCGGCTTCGTCGCGGCGCGCGGGGACGACTACCTGCGCGACGTCGAGCCGGCCGACATCGGCGACCTGTACCGGTTCGCGTCCCTGCTCGCCGCTGGTGTGCCGGTGGTCGCCGCCAGCGACGCGCCCTACGGGCCGGCGGATCCCTGGACGGTGCTGCGAGCGGCGCGTGATCGCACCACCCCCGCCGGCCTGCGGCTGGGGGCGGGCGAGTCCGTACCGGTGCAGGTGGCCCTGGCGGGATACCTCCGGCCGACCCCGGGCGCGCGCCCTCGGCGGGTACGGGTGGGCGCCCCCGCCGACCTCGTACTCCTGCATGCGCCGCTGGCCGAGGCGTTGCGCGCACCGTCCGCCGCGCTCGTGCGGGCGACCTGGATCGGCGGCGTCGCCCAGACGGGCGCGGAGAGCGCGGTCGCCGGCAGTCAGGTCGCGGGATGCTGACGCCTCGCGACGTCGTCACGCTGGCCGCGGACCCGCTCGACGCCGCCGGCCTGCCCCTGCTCCCGTGTGCGGTGGTCTTGCTCGACGGGCCGGTACCTGCCGCCGAGGCCGCCGCCCTGGCCTCGCTCGCGCGCTACCAGGTCGTCCTGGGCGTCGTCGGTGCGGACGTGCAGCCGGACGTGCTGGCTACGCTCACGGTGTCCTTTCGGTCCGCCGATGGACCACTCGGCCGCTACGTCGTCGGCGGCGACCACGAACGGCTCGCGGCCAGAGTGCGCGCCTGCCCCCGAGCGGCGACGATGCTGGCGCAGCTGCTGCGGCTCGGCCTGACCGGCGCGGACGGTGTGCTCGCCGAGTCGCTGGCGTACTCGCTGCTGCTCGGTGGCCCGGAGTTCGCGTCGTGGCGGGCGCGGGTGCCGCGGCGGCCGGTCCCGGACGATGGCCGGGTGGTCGTGACCCGGGACGACGCCGTGGTGCGCGTCGTGCTGGACCGGCCCGCGCGCCACAACGCGTTCTCGCGCCGGCTGCGCGACGGCCTCGTGGCGGCGATGGCGCTCGGCCTGGATCCGAGCGTGACGCGCGTGGTGCTGTCCGGCGCCGGTGCCTCGTTCTGCAGCGGCGGTGACCTCGACGAGTTCGGCAGCGCGACCGACCTCGGCGCGGCGCACCTGATCCGGCTCGCGCGCTCGGCCGGCCTTGCCGTCGAGCGGGTCGCCGGCAAGGTGGAGGCACGGCTGCACGGGGCGTGCATCGGGGCCGGCATCGAGATCCCGGCCTTCGCCGGCCGCGTGGTGGCGGACGCCGGGACGACGATCCGCCTGCCCGAGCTCGCCATGGGTCTGGTCCCGGGTGCCGGCGGTACGGTCAGCGTGACGCGGCGGATCGGTCGCTGGCGTACGGCCTGGTTGGCGCTGTCCGGGCAGGATCTCGACGCCGCCACGGCGCTGGACTGGGGCCTGGTCGACGAGGTCGTCGCGGGCTGACGTTTCGTTGCCGGGCCTCCCGGCTCACGGTAGCGTCGAGGGACGAGACGGCTGGATGGGGAGACGTGCTGCACGTTCGGGAGAGTCGCTGGCGGTGGCCCGTGCTCTCGTTGGCCGTGGTCGAGCTGCTCGTCATCGGCGTCGCCGTCGCGTATCTGTCCCGTACGACGAGCCACACACCGCACGGAGTCGGCACGGTTCCGGTGGCCGACAGCGCCGGGGGACCGGCCAGTTCCCAGCCGCCGGCTCCGCTCGCTTCCGCCCCGTCCACCGTGGGCCCGACGGCTCGGCCGGTCAGGGCGTCTCGACCCCTCCACCTGACGATCCCGGCCCTGGGAATCAGCGCCCCGGTCGTGACATCGACGTTGACGGACGGCGCGCTCTCGGTGCCCGACGACGTGAACGAGGTGGGTTGGTGGAGCTCGGGTGCGCAGCCGGGCCAGGCCCACGGCACGGTCGTCGTCGACGGGCACGTCGATTCGGCAACCCAGGGGCGCGGTCAGTTCTTCACCCTGGAACGCGCCGAACCGGGTCAGACCGTCGTCGTGTCAACCGCGCACGGCTCGCTCACCTACGTGGTGGCCGCGAGAGCGGTGTACCGCAAGTCCGTCCTGCCGCAGGAGATCTTCGACCAGAGCGGTCGTCCGAGGCTGGTCCTGGTGACCTGCGGCGGTCCCTTCAATGCGACGACACGCCACTACGAGGACAACATCGTCGTCTATGCCCTCCCCCAATGAGAGCATGGGTATCCGCCCCGCGGTAACAGCCTTACCAGCCGAAGAACGTTGTCCTCCCGGGCGTGACATTCGTTACCCCCAGCGCTACCGTCTCCCAGGATCGGGTCCATCGCGGACGCCGACGAACGAGGAGGATGCATGCGCGGGACTCGTATTGGCGCCAAGGCCAGCTCGGGGCTGGTGCTCGCTGGCGCCGCCACAGTGTGGGCAGTCATGATCGGCACGGCAGCGGCGTCCGGGCCGACTGCGACAGGGACCCCGACCACCGGACTGAGCGACGGCAGCGTCGTAGCCGTGCACGGGTCGGGCTACACGCCGAACTCGACAGTGTTCGTCATCGAATGCGCGAACGCGACCGACCCGGGCGCGTGCGCCGTCAACCATTTGACTACCCTGACGGTCTCCGGCACCGGGACGCTGTCGACGAACTACACCGTGCACACGGGCACGATCGGCGACAGTACCTGCACCGTCGCCTCCACGACCTGCATCATCGCCGTCTCCAATCAGGCCGCCACGCAGAAGTCACTGATCCCGATCAGGTTCGGGGCGGCGGCGACACCGACACCGTCAACGAGCACAACGACGTCGGCAGCGCCCAGCACGTCGGTCTCTGCCTCGTCGTCGACGGCGCCGGTCTCCGTTGCGGCCGGCACCGGTGGGACCGCTGACCGTAGCGGCCCGAACGACGCGCTCATCGCGCTCGTGAGCATCGGCGGCCTTGCGGTCGTCGGTGGCACCGTCGCCGCCGCGCGACGGCGTCGGGAGTAATCGCCGCAGTCACCCGCGTGGGGCGTCCCCCGCTGCGGCGACGCGGCGGCCGCTCGACTGAACGCTCGATAGAGGGTCGGCACTTCGGTGCCGACCCTCTATCCGTCACGGAGGGTCAGCGCATTCTGGCTGTGCGCTCGACAACGGTCGGCTAATCCGAAATCGGAAAGTAGTGCTTGGCAAGACGTAACATGTTCGTTAAAGTGAGGCTCGTCACAGGGGCTCGACTTACGCATTGTGGGTCTCGTGGCGGCCGAGCAGCGCGGGTGGTCCACAGATCGGCAGTCAGTCCAATTCCGTACGTCCAGATGGAGGTAAGGCATGTCGAAAGTCAGTACGGCGCGCACGGTTCGTGGAGGTGCCCTGGTTGTGGGTGTCGCCGCCATCTCTCTCAGCCTGGCGGGCGCGGCATTCGCGAGCGGTCCCACCGCCAAGGTGTCGCCCAACAAGAAGCTCACCAACGGCAAGGTCGTCAAGGTGACGGGCAAGGGCTACACGAAGAGCGACACGATCTACATCGTCGAGTGCAGTTCGATCGGAAGCGCGTCTGCCTGCGACACCAGTAACGTGGCTGTCGCTCAGAGCGACTCCAAGGGCAAGATCCCGGCGACGTCGTTCACCGTGCACACGGGGACCATCGGCAACGGCACCTGCGGCACGAGCGCCTCGGATGCGACCTGCTATCTGGCCGTCTCCAACCAGGGCGGTACGGCCGTCTCCTTCCCGAAGATCACGTTCAAGGTGCCCAAGAAGTAGTCGCTTGCTCAGCGCTGCGAGCACTTCTGCTCGGTGAGGTGCAACTGCCCGTCTCGGTCTCGAGACGGGCAGTTGCGCATGCACCCCCCACGGCTCGGCGGTGCGTTCCGGCAGGAACCCCGGCGGGCGGCGGCGCGGCAGGATCGGAACTGGCTACGAGCCCCACTTCGCCGCGTCGCGGAGCACCTGCGCGAACGGGACACCATGGTCGGCGCTGGGTTCGCGCGGCAGACCGAGGACCTGCTCGGAGATCGCGTTCCGTTGCATCTGCTGGGTGCCACCGGCGATCGAGAGGATCCGGCCGTTCAGGTACGCGGTTGCGGCTACGGCCCCAGGGTCGTCCGGTTCGGTCCAGGCAACAGCGCGGCCGCCAGCGACCCGCAGAGCGATCTCTGCCCGCTCCGCTTCGAACACTCCGTGTGCGAGCTTGCCGTAGGCCGCGACCGAGCCATTCGCCCCCGGGACGCTGAGCGCCTGTCCGACCCGGGCACGGAGCGTCTCGTACAGGAAGTCGAGGCTGTGGCCCCGAGCGATGAGCTGGCGCACGTGGGGATCGGTAGCGCGGCCCGTGGCGTGTGCGCTGGCGACCAGATCGCTGGCGAGCGGTCCGGGAGCGAGGACGTCCGGTGCCGGTTCCTTGCTCGCTCCCCGTTCGAACACCAGCATCGTGCGGGCAACTGTCCAGCCGTCGTCGACCTCGCCGATGCGCTCGGTGTCAGGGATCTGGACGTCGTCGAGGAACTCTTCGCAGAAGTCACCGCCGCCGGTGATCTGACGGATGACCCGAAGCGTGATGCCGGGCGCGTCCAAGGGGACGCCGAACCAGGTGAGACCTCGGTGTTTCGGCTGCTCCCAGTCCGTACGAGCGAGGCACAGGCCCCAGTCAGCTAGGTGGGCGAAGGTGGTCCACACCTTGGCACCGTTGAGGATCCACATCTCGCCGTCGCGGGTGGCCCGGGTTCGCACCCCGGCAAGGTCTGAACCAGCGCCCGGTTCGGAGAACAGCTGCACCCACAGCTCCTCCCCGGCGAGCATCTTCGGGAGGTGCCGGACCTTGAAGGCCTCGGACGCGTGGGCGAGCGCGACACGGACACAGACGTTCGTGGTCCGTCCGGCCGTGTCGAAGTTCGGCATCGCGTACCCGCGTGCCTCCTCCTCGAACACCCGTTCGTGCGCAGACGTCAGTCCCTGACCGCCGTAGGCGACGGGGACGGTGATGCCGGCATATCCGGCGTCGTAGAGCATGCGCTGCTTCGGCCGCTCGGCGTCGATCTGCTCACGGGTGTAGTGGCGCGCCGCGCGGAGGGGCACGTCTGGTGTAGCGCCGGGGGCCTGGACACGGCGTTCGACGTTCTCCTCGAGCCACCCTCGGGCGAGCTGCCGGTACTCATGGAGGTCGGGCACGTCAGACATCGGGGCTCACAGTCGCGAGAGGTCGTGGATCCGGCAGATCCGCTCGTTGTGCCAGCAGGGATCTCCGTAGAGGACCCGGTCCACCGCCAGGCGGCGGAGGTAGAGGTGCAGGTCGTGCTCCCAGGTGAACCCGATGCCACCGAGCACCTGGAGGCAGATCTGGGCGATGTCGATGCCGGCATCACCCGCGTAGGACTTGGCGATACTGACCATCTCCGACGCCGCTGGGTGTGCATCCGCGACGCCCCGCGATGCGGCGGTGGCAGCCGCGGCCGACACCTCGACACACAAGCTCGCGTCGGCGAGCAGGTGCTTGAGCGCCTGGAACGAACCGATCGGCCGGCCGAACGCGATGCGGGTCTTGGCGTACTCGACAGTGAGCGAGACGAGCTCCCGCATCGCGCCGACGCTCTCGGCGACCGTCAGGAGCGCGGCCAGGTCGAAGAGCTCGCCGAGTCCGCCCCCGGCCGCTCCACCGAGCACCGCGGCCGCAGGGACCTCGACGCCGTCGAAGCGGAGGGTGCAGAACCGGCGGGTCAGATCCAAGCTGCTCGACTCCGCGAGCTCGCCCACCGGCTGCTCGAGGAGCAGGTGTACCGGCCCGTCGGGTCCCGCTGCCGTGGCAAGTACGACGTCGGCGACGGTGGCATCGGGCACGAGGTGTGCGACCCCGTCGAGGACGTACCCGTCCGCGTTCGCCGTTGCCTGCAGCGCGCCGGGCCCGCCGTCGGCCTGGCTGACCGCCCACGTGCCGACGGACTCGCCCGATGCGAGCGAAGGGAGGTGGGCCTTGCGCTGGGCCTCGGAGCCGAACTTCGACACCGCGAAGCACACGACGTTCGTGGCGGTGAACGGCCCGGGCTGCACGAACCGGCCGCGCTCCTCGGCGACGAGGACGGCGTCGCGGACGGGCTGATCCGACACGCTCCCGCCGCCGAGCTCGGCATCGACGAAGAAGGAGAACCAGCCGAGCTCGCTCGCTGGCCCGATCAGCGCCGGGTCATGTGCCAAGGGAGCCTCGAGCATCGCGCGAACCCGCTCGAGGGAGCAGTTGTCCTCGATGAAGCGCTGCGTCGTCGACCTGAACAGCTCCTGGTCCGCGGTGAGCGCCAGATCCACGAGCTGCCCTCAGGCCGGGGTAGCGAGACCGAGGAGGCCGCGGGCGTTGCCGCCCATCACCTTCTCGACCTGGTCGATCGGAAGCGAAGCAATCTCCTCGACCCACCCGACGGGGTCTGCGAGGCCCTCGACGTGCGGATAGTCCGAGCCGAAGCAGACGTGATCGGCGCCGAGGAGCTCGACGAGGGTGATCGGGTCCTCCTCGTGGAACGGGTGGACCCAGATGTTCCGGCGGAAGGTGTCCACCGGGTGTTCGTCCCAGCGATCCCGGGTGCGCTTGTAGACGTCATCGAGGTGCGTCAGCAGGGGGCGCACCCAGGCGGTGCCGTTCTCCACGGTGAGGACCTTCAGGGCCGGGTGGCGGGTCAGGCAGCCGTGGCCAATGAGGGACACCATGGCGTCTTCGATCGCACGGTGCTTCATCGCGGCAGTGATGAAGTTCGACACGTGGTTGAACGACTGGTGCTCGGTCTGGCTGCCCTCCCACTCGCTGAGGTGCCGGCTGTAGCCGTCGTCAGAGGCGTGCAGGCACACGAGCAGACCAAGGTCGGAAACCCGGGACCAGAACGGGTCGAACTCCGGGAGCGCGAACGAGCGCAGCCCGCTGGGACCGGGCACCGGCGCCGGACGAATGAGGATCGCCTTGGCACCCAGGCCGGCGACGTATTCGAGCTCCTCGAGAGCGCGGTCGACGATCGGCAGCGTGATGATCGGGACCGAGAAGATGCGGTCCTCATAGTTGAACGACCAGTGCTCGTACATCCACTGGTTCAGCGCATGGATGATCACATGGGTCAGGTTGGGGTCGTCGGCGAACCGCTCCTCGATGAGGCTTGCGAGCGTCGGAAACATGACGGACTGGTCGATGCCGAGCTCATCCATCAACTCGATGCGCGGGGCGGGGTCGAAGAACCCCGGGAGCGCCTTCATCGGCTTCATGATCTCCCGCCGCGTCATCCCGGCCGGGGCGCCAGCCTTGAAGTACTGCTCCTGCGCGCCCGGAGAGCCCACGACCTCGAACGTCGGGTTCGGGATGTAATCGGTGATCTTGCCGCGGACGCTGAGCTTGGTGCGCCCGTCCTTCTCGACGTACTCGATCGCGCCCTTGTACTCCGCCGGGAGGAACTTCGTGACGGCGTCACGGTTCTCGTACATGTGGTTGTCGGCGTCGAAGATCGGGAGTCCGAAACGGCGGTCGGGCATCAGTCGCTCCTGTAGTCGGCAGTAACTCGAACGTATCACCAGCTAGCAGGCGCCCAGCGTGGAACCAACCAGCGCTCGTCGGCGCGACCGGCGATGTCGGCACGGTGAGGGGGTCAGACAAATCCTCTAGGTTGATCGGATGGCAGGCGGGGCGATGTTGGCTGGTACATCCGTCGTCGTCACCGGCGCGGGCGCCGGGCTCGGGCGGGCCTACGCGCTCGACCTCGCGGCCAACGGCGCAGCGGTGCTGGTCAACGACATCGACGGCCGTGCGGCAGCGGCGGTCGCCGCGGAGATCACCGCAACCGGAGCAAGAGCGGAGGCCGACGAGCACACCGTGGCCGACGCCCGCTCGGCCGCAGGGATCATCGCCCACGCCTTGGACTCGTTCGGTCGTCTCGACGGGCTGGTGAACAACGCCGGCATCTTCCACTCCACCGCGCCGGCCGGCGAGTCGCTCGCTGATGCTGCCGAGCTCGTCCAGGTCAACCTGCTGGGCACGTTGTTCTGCGGTCTGTCGGCGATCCGGCACTTCGTCGCCGAGGGCCGCGGCGTGATCGTGAACGACACCAGCGGCGCCCTCGCCGGCCTCCCTCGCCGCGGCACCTACGGCGCTACGAAGGGAGCGACGATGTCGCTCACGTACTCGTGGGCTGCTGACCTCGCCGAGCACGGCATCAGGGTGAACGCCGTGTCGCCGATGGCCAAGACCGAGATGGTGAACCGCCGTCTCGCTGCGGGTGCGACCAACACGCCGCCCTGGCCCCCCAGCCACGTCGCTCCGTTGGTGACGTACTTGATCAGCGACGATGCGGCCGCCGTCACCGGACGGGTGATCCGGCTCGACGGCCCGACGATGCAGATCCTCAGGCGCCCCGGCGACCCGAGCGCATCGGCAACCTCGGACCACTGGGATCACCGGACGCTGGCGCAGATCGTGCCGACGCTGCTGTGACCGGACGCAGGCTCCGACGCTCGCGCGGGCTCACCGGCCTGACCTGGGGATCACCGGTTCTGCCACCTGGGTGCCCGCTTCTGGGCGAACGCCCTCGGGCCCTCCTTGGCGTCGTCGGAGCGGAACACCTGCTGTGAGATCTCGTCCTCGATGGTGCGCGCCCCGGCCAGGGTGGTGTCGAGGCCACGCAGGACGGATTCCTTCGTCTTGCGGACCGCAAGCGGACCGTTGGCCAAGATGCGGTCCGCCCACGCTCGTGCGGCGTCCATCAGGGAGTCCCGCTCCACGATGTCGGTGAGCACGCCGAGTCGCAGGGCGCGTTCGGCGCTGATCACGTCAGCGCACAGGAGGATCTCCATCACGGCCGCGTACCCGAGCTGCCTGGGCAGGCGGGAGGTGCTGCCGCCACCGGCGAAGAGGCCGCGCTTGGCTTCGAGGACGCCGAAGGTCGCCGTCGGGGTGGCGAGCCGGATGTCGATGCCACCGAGCATCTCCATGCCCCCCGCGACACACGGACCGTCGATCGCCGCGATGATCGGCTTGTAGATCGCCAGGTCCCGCAGCACGGCCCTGGGTCCGTCGCTGAGCCGGCAGCCGTCGAGCTCGGTGATCTCTCCGCTGGCGATCCGGGTGGAGAGCTCGGTGATCTGGGGTACGTAGTCTCTCAGGTCGGCGCCGGACATGAATGAGCCTTCGACACCCGTCACGATCGCGACCCACAGGTCGTCGTCGTCCCGGAATTGCTTCCACGCCTTCGCGAGATCCCTGAAGTGGTACAGGTCCATCGCGTTCTTGCGTTCCGGACGGTCGATCGTGACGACGAGGAGATGCTCCCCTTCGCGTTCGAGGTGGATCGGCATGGCTGGAACTATCGCACGGTGCCCCACCCCATGATCGGCTCTTGTTACGATCCCGGCTCGGTAGGACAACGAGCGCCACGTCGATCGGGAGCAAGGAGAGCCATGCGGTCTGCCGCTGATGCTCCGACGCCGGCAGATTCCGCTCGAGTCTCGAAAGCAGAGCGTGGCGCGGCGCTGCAGGCCTGGTATGCGAGCACCGGTGATGCCGTGGACGTCCGCATCGACGACACGGTCGGCCAAGGTCAGTCGAACGAGATCATCTTCGCCTCCATCACCCGCTCGAGCGCGAGTGCTGCACCTGACGTGGAGGAGGTGGTGGTCCGGATCCCGCCGACGGGGATGCAGCTGTTCCCGCGCTACGACTTGATGATGGAGGCCGCCGTCCAGCGGTTCGCCGCTGGCGCCGGGGTCTCGGTGCCGGTTCCGCTCGTCCACGAGCAGGACGAGTCCTGGTTCGGCGCCCCGTTCCTTGTCATG
>CAXTNT010000003.1:245143-304772 GCA_964245825.1 uncultured bacterium
CTGATGCCTCGTGTCGCCGGCCGGATCCCCGGTCTCGTGCCAGGTACCTGCGATTGGATCGTCGCGCTGACAGCCCAGGAACAACGCCGTCTGCAGCTGCGGTTCCTCGATGAGCTCGCCACGCTGCACCGTGCCCCGTTCGAAGACGCCGGCGTCTGCGGTCTGCTGCGGGACTCGAGCTCCTTGGCTGCCGAGGTGGCGTGGTGGCGGGACTTTGCCGAATGGGGTTGTGCGGGACACGAGCCCGGGCCGCTCGTCGATCTGTTCGACGGCTGCGCTGCGCTGCTGCCGAGCTCGGACCCGCCGCGCTCGGTGTTGTGGGGCGACGTCCGGCTTGGGAACGTGATCGTCGACGACGATCTGGCCCCGGCTGCGGTTCTCGACTGGGAGATGGCCACGATCGGGCCGGCGGAGAGCGACCTCGCCTGGTTCACGGCACTGTCGGCCATGGTCGAACGCTTCTTCTCAGCGCCCGTGCCGGGGTTCCTGGATCGCGACGGAATCGTCGCGGTACATGAGGCAGCACTCGGTCGTGAGATGCAGGACCTGTGGTGGCACGAGCTGTTCGCGATGGCTCGGTCCGCCGCGGCTGGGCATCGGGCAACGGTGGTCGAGGCCACCATGACTGGTAGCGCGATCCCGAGCCCCGCCTCGAGCCCGGTGGTGAACTACACCAGTCGGCGGATCGCCAGGGCCCGGTGATCTGTCGCTCGCACGTCTCGGCGCGCGGCATCGGTCAGTCGAAGCTGGCGTCTTCGGTCAAGCCGAGCTGGGGGTGCGCGCCCGCCATCCGGGTCTGTGCCGTCCCATAGCCGAACTCGCCGGTGGCAGGGTCATCGAGACGGACGACGCAGTCACGGTGCTGGTGGATGCGGCGGGCGACCTCCGGCTGGTCGCACCCGTCGATCCGTTCGCCGTCGACGACGAGCTCACCCCGCCATTCGCCCTGGTGGTGGCCGTTGAACCCCCCGTACAGACCGGTGCCGAGATGGAAGCCGGTATCGGACACCGGCTGCACCGTGAAGGTTCGTTCCGTCCCGTCGGCAAGGACATACCGCATCCAACCCCCGGTCAGCCGACGGTTGTCGTCGTCGAACGTCAGGTGCGGCTCGACCGTCTTGAACGGGATGCGCCGGCCGTTCGGCAACTCGATGCCACCCTGGGAGGATCCGGTTGACCAGCCGTTGCCGCTGTAGCGCTGGTGGTAGGTGAACAGCGCGAAGGCAGTCCCGTCAGGCTTGTACATGGTGACGGGCATCCAGATCATCTGGCCCGCAGTACCGGCTGGCACCGGCGTGGCTTCGATGTCGGCGATCGGCGTGCCCACCTCGTAGCGGACACCCCAGGAGCGATCTCGGGACGAGACCCACGACGTCTCATCCAGCTCGATGCGGTCACCGGCAATGTCGACCCAGCCGGACGCGACGCCGGTGTGATGGAAGCGGAGCACATCGGCGTCGATCCGGTAGCGGCTCCGGCTGATGTGGATCTCCGGATCCTCGACGATCGGTGGCACAACACCTCGCAGCTCCCAGTCGAAGCTGATCGGCACCACGTCATTGGGTTCCAGCACCATCCGCACGCGCTGGAGCGGTTCGATGGTCTCGTAGCGGATCGGACCGACCCCGGTCCCAGCCGGATCTGAGGCGAGCCGCCGGCTCGCCCGTACGGTCCACTGCGTCGTCCCCCGTGAGACGCCGGCGAACCCGTCCAGGACGTTGCGGTTCGTGTACTTGCCCAGTCCGAATGCCAAGCTGATCGAGCCGTCCATGGCCGCCGCCATCGCCCACAGCTTCTCGGTCCAAGCGCGGTCGGTCTGTCCGACGCGGGCGAACGTGTCGACGATCTGGTGGGTGAAGAGCTCGTCTGCGGGCAGCAACGGCCCCGGGGACTTCACCGGGCCACCAGCGGTTCGGCGCCCGCCGCATTCGCAGCGGTGCGCTGATGCATCGGTGGAGGCTAGCATCCCGGTCAGCCGGACCCCGTGGGGCTAAGCGCGTTGAGGCCACCGCCGCGAATCGTCTAGCCTTTTCGACATGCACAGTGCGCTCGGGGTCCGATGCGGGCGCCCCGCCCCGCGGGAAGGGCAACCCCTCCCGTCGGTCCGGCATCCGCACCGCACCATCCCGATGGGCAGCAGCGGACCGAGTGGGGTCCGGCGGTGAGCGAGGACGACGAGGGCCAGTCACATCGGGCGGCGCTGTACCGGAAGTACCAAGCGGAGCGGGACAAGCGCCTCGTCGAAGGTCGGTCCGCGATCAGGGACCTTCGCACCGATGAGGCGTTCGCCGACTACCTGAACGACCCGTTCACCCCATTCGTCGAACGCGAACCGGTTCAGGCCGCGGCCGATGTCACGATCGTCGGCGCCGGACTAGCCGGCCTCGTCGTCGCCGCTCAGCTCCGCAAGGCCGGGATCGAGACCATCCGCCTCATCGACCGCGCCGGCGGACCCGGTGGTGCCTGGTACTGGAACCGCTACCCGGGCGTGATGTCCGACATCGAGTCGTACGTGTACCTGCCGATGCTCGAGGAGCTCGGCTACACCCCCACAAGGAAGTACACGTTCGGCTCGGAGATCCGGCAACACCTCGAGTCCATCGCCGACCGGTTCGCACTGCGAGACGACGCGCTGTTCCACACGGGCGTCGAGAGCACGCAGTGGGACGAGTCCATCGGGCGCTGGGTGCTGAGGACCGACCGCGGAGATGTGCTCACCTCGAAGTACGTCGTGATGGCCGTGGGGATCCTCAACCTCCTGAAGCTCCCGTTGATCCCGGGCATGGAGACCTTCGCCGGGGAGTCGTTCCATACGGCACGGTGGAACTACGCCTACACCGGCGGCACGCCGCAGGACCCTGCGCTGGTGAACCTCGCGGACAAGGTCGTGGGTGTCCTGGGCACCGGCGCCACCGCCATCCAGTGCGTACCCCCCCTGGCAGAGCACTCCAAGCACCTGTACGTGTTCCAGCGCACACCCTCAGCCATCGGCGAACGGGGCAACCGCCCGACCGGTGCCGACGTGATCCGGACGATGCGACCAGGCTGGCAGCGCTCCCGGATGGACAGCTTCTCGGGTGTGATGGCAGGCGCGGCCGTCGAGGACCTTGTCGACGACGGGTGGACCCGCGACTGGCGCCAGGTGGTCAGCCCGAGGGTCACGCCGGGCATGTCGCGCCACGACATCGCCCGACAGGTCGAAGAGTGCGACTTCGCGATCATGGACGCGCATCGCGAGCGGGTCAGCACGATCGTGCGGGACCCCGACACCGCTGAGATGCTCAAGCCCTACTACCGCTACGCGTGCAAGCGCCCCTGCTTCCACGACGAGTTCCTGCCCACCTTCAACCGACCGAACGTCACCCTGGTCAGCTGCCCGGGGGGCATCGAACGCGTCACGAGCGAAGGGTTGGTGGTCGACGGCACGCTGTTCGAGCTCGACTGCATCGTGTACGCCACGGGCTTCGAACCAGAGTCGACGCCATTCCCCCAGCGGGCCGGACACCAGATCACGGGTCGTGACGGGATGACACTGGCCGCGAAGTTCGCCGCCGGCCCGCGGACCCTGCACGGCGTGATGACCAGAGGTTTCCCGAACCTGTTCATCATGCCCGCACCGTTCCAGCAGGCTGCCGGTAGCCCGAACTACACCCACGTCGCCGTCGAAGGCGCCGAGCACATCGCGGCCACGATCGCTGCGCTCCACCAGCGCGGCGTACAGGTCGCCGATGTCTCCGCGCAGGCGGAGCAGGCGTGGGTCGACGAGATCGTCAGCGCCTTCCGGGATCCCTCCCGTTTCTTGGCTGCCTGCACCCCGTCGAGGATCAACTTCGAAGGCGACATGAGCAAGATCACCCCCCTCGCCGGCAGCTACGGCGGGGGGGCTGGCGACCTGTTCGGGTGGCGAGACCTTCTTGCGGACTGGCGCAGGGACGGGAAGTTCGCCGGCCTCGAGCTCGACGAGCGCCGCAGCTCGTGACGGTTCAGCAGCCCGCCACCGCCCACCCGTCGGGGAGCGGCACGGAGCTGTCGCCCGTGGTCGTCGTGACCGGCGGCGGCGGCGGCATCGGTGCCGCGATCGCGGAGACGTTCGGCCGCGGTGGTTGGGTAGTCGTCACCGTCGACCCGGGCGTCGACGTGGAGGGGACGACCACGGCGTCGGATCCGGCCACCGCGACCACGACCACGCAACGCATCGCTGCCGCCGGTGGCACGGGCCGGGCGTCGAATGCCTCGGTGACGGACCTCGAAGCGCTCGAGGATCTGTTCGCCGGCCTGGTCAGCGAGTTCGGGCGACTCGATGCCGTGATCAACGTCGCTGGAATCACGCGCGTCTCCTCGTTCGCCCGAGGCGACGAGGCCGCGTGGACTGCGCTCCTCGACGTGCATGTGAACGGTTACCTCAACGTGCTCCGCGCCGCGCTGCCCATCATGGCCGAAGCCGGCCGCGGCCAGGTCCTCGGGGTCACCTCTGGCTCAGGGTGGCGCCCCGCCAACGCCGGTGCGTACGGCTGTGCGAAGCGGGCGGTCGCGAGCCTGACCTGGCAGCTCGGGCCGCTCGCGCCGAACGGAGTCGCGGTCAACGCCCTGTCACCGATCGCTGCCACGCGGATGGTTGCGCATGGCAACCAGCGTCGCTCGACGTCGCCAGCGGGCACGTCGGGAACCGGCGGCCTGTCGGTGTCGGCCAACATGCCCCCGCCGGAACACCTGGGTCCGATCGGCGCATACCTGGCGGGAGAGGCGTTCACGGCCTGGTGTAGCGGCCAGGTGATGTTCTCCAACGGGTCCGAGGTCACCTGGGTCGTCCCGCCCCAGCTCCTCGAGGTCGTGTCGACGTCGAGCGCACAGCCGCTGCCGCAGGTGTTGGACACAGTTCTGCCCGGGTGTTTCGCACCTGCGGAGCAACAACAGTCGACGACCGGAGGTACCAATCCCAGGTTCGCGCCCACGACGACCGACGACACCGCCGCGGTCGCTGCCACCACGGTCGGCACCAAGGCTGCGGTGGTGGCAGACGACGCCACCCTGGGCGCCGAGATCGCACGGGCGCTAGAGGCACGAGGATTTGAGTGCATCGACGTCGGTCGCTGGTCCGAAGGCTCCGCCGAACCCACCGCCGTGGACTGGTCGGCGACCGCGCAGCTCGACCGAGCCGCCCGCCGCGCCGGGACGTTGGACGCGGTCGTCGTCGCGGCCGGCGCCCCCGCTGTCCCGACGCCCGCCAGCGCCGCGGCGGCTCAGACTTGGCGCACGGTCCTGGACGATCACGTCGGCATCGTCGGGAGCATCGCGCAGGACGGAGCGTGGGCTCGAGCCGTGGCGGACTACGCCGGCGCGACGCAGCGCGCCGTGCGACTGGTCACGGTGACACCCGCGACCTCGCCCGGCGGGAGGACCAGGGCGAACTCCGTGGCCCAGCTGGCCCGGTCCGCGCATGCCGCAACTCGCGACCTGGTCGACGCGTTCGCCATCAGCGTCGAGTCTGCCAGCGTTGCCGACTCGGGCGTCGCGGCGGAGCTGGCAGCGCATCTCGCCTGTCATCCGGACGCAAGCTCGTTGAGCGGAGCGGAGCTCGTGGTCGGGCCGGGGTGGTTCGGGATGCGGAGCCACCCGGCAGCACACGCGAGCGTCAGCTACGGCGGCCCGGAGATTCCCGACTGGTTCGACGACGTGCTCTCCGAGATCGTCCACGGGACCACGAATGGGTGCATTCCGCGGAGCGCAGCCAACGCTCCCCGCAGCAGTACGTGAGCAGCACGCCGCTCCGGCGGATCGTCGACGCCCACCTACATCTGTGGGATCCAGCGCGACCGGACTGGTACCCGATCCTGGTCGGCAGGCGAGCAATGCCGGAGATGGGCGACATCACCGGGATGTGCCGCAAGTTCGACGAGGCCGTCTACCGCTCCGAGTCGGCCCGGTGGAACGTCGAGAAGTACCTGCATGTCGCCGCCGCCGACAGCGCCTTCACGCTGGCGGAGACGGCGCACCTGGACGCGCTGGCCGATGTCGGCGGACATCCGGACGCGATCGTGGGCGGAGTGACGCCGAGCAGCTCGATGGCGGACATGGTGAGCATGCTCGACGCCCAGATGGTCTCCCCCCGGTTCCGCGGCGTCAGGATCATGGGACGTCGTCCGGCGGGTCAGACGTACCTCGACCTGCTCGCTGAGCTGCGAGACCGCGACCTTGTCTACGACCTCATGGCCCGGCCGAACACGATGCTCGCCGACGCTGACCAGCTCGCTGAGCTCACGGACCTCTCCGTTGTCGTCGAGCACACCGGGTGGCCCCGGTCCGGCGCAGCGGGCGAGTTCGAGCTGTGGCGCGAGGGGATGGTTGCGTTGGCGTCGATCGGACCGCACGTGACCTGCAAGCTCTCGGGCCTGGCTGTGCCACTGGGCTCGGTCGAGGTCGCGACGATGGCACCGTGGATCGAGCAGGCCATCGAGCTCTTCGGCCCCGAGCGCTGCATGTTCGCCAGCAACTTCCCGGTCGATGGCCTGCACGGCTCTTTCGACCAGCTCTACTCGGCCTTCGCTGCTATCGCCTCCCAGCTCGACGACGAGGCCCAGGATCTCCTGTTCGCCAAGACCGCCGAGCGCGTCTACCGCTGCTGAAACCGGGCGGACCGACGATGCTAGGAGTTCCGGACCCCTGGTTCAGGTAGCGAACAGGCCGCCCTCAGCCGCGACGCCTGCCGGGCCGGACAGCGTCTTCGTCTCCAGGTACTGCTCGAAGCCCTCCAGACCGTTCTGTCGCCCGAAGCCGCTGGCCTTGTATCCGCCGAAAGGGGCGTCGGCGCCGTAGAAGATGCCACCGTTCACGCCGACGGTCCCCGAGCGAATCCGTCGTGCGACCGAGACGGCTCGCTCCTCCGAGCCCGATGACACCATCCCGGACAACCCGTACTCGCTGTCGTTGGCGAGCCGGATCGCGTCCTCGTCGCCGTCGTGCGCGATCACCACGAGTACCGGCCCGAAGATCTCCTCGCGAGCGACGGCCATGTCGTTGGTCACGTCGGCGAGCAGCGTCGGTTCGACATACCAGCCCTTGGGCAGGTGCGCAGGCCTGCCCCCACCGAGCACGACCCTGGCGCCGTCGGCCACCCCTCGGCCGATGTAGTCGAGCACCCGGGTCCGCTGGCGCTCACTGATCTGGGGCCCTTGGAGGTTCGAGAGGTCCGTCGGGTCGCCGAACGAAATCTGGCCGAACGCCCCCTCGAGCAGCTCGATCGCTTCGTCGTAGCGCGACCGCGGGACCAGCAGGCGCGTCATCATGGCGCACCCCTGTCCAGCGTGGACGCAGACGAATGCTGCGCCCGGAACGGTGGCTGCCAGATCGGCGTCGTCGAGGACGATGTGCGCGGACTTTCCGCCGAGCTCGAGGAACAGCCGCTTCATCGAGGCTGACCCCTCGGCCATGATCCGACGGCCGACCGCCGTCGAACCGGTGAAGGAGATGAGGTCGACCCTCCGATCGCGCACCAAGCCTTCGGCGACGGCGTTGTCCGACGGCGTGACGACGTTGACGACGCCGGCAGGGATGTCGGTCTGCTCCGCGATCAGTCGCCCGATGCGAGTCGCACCCAAGGGCGTGTCGGGCGCCGGCTTGAGCACGACCGTGTTCCCCGTGGCCAGGGCCTGACCGAGCTTCTGGATCGTGATCTCGAACGGGTAGTTCCACGGCACGATCGCGCCGACGACGCCGGCCGGCTCCTTCAGAACCTTCCGCCAGCTCCGCATCCCGAACGCGTTCCCCTCCGCCAGATCGCGCTCCCACTGGAACGAGCCGAGCGCCTCTGCGGGCCAGAGGAGGCCGTCCGCGAGCGGCGCGTCGAGCTGCGGTCCGTACGTGATCGCTACCGGGCAGCCGGACTCGGCGACGAGCTCGGCGCGGAACAGCTCCTTCTCGGCGACGATCGCCTCGTGGAGCTGGCGGAGGCAGCGCTGCCGGAACATGTGGTCCGTCGACCACGACGTCTCGTCGAAGGCCCGGCGGGCTGAGCCGATGGCGAGATCCATGTCCTGCGCCCGGGCGTCAGCGACCTCGCCGATCTTCTCCTCGGTCGCTGGGTTGGTGACGTCGAAGCGGGCGCCCGAGCGAGCCTCGGTGAGCCTGCCGTCGATCAGCATCCGGGGATCCCCGATCATCTGGTCGGTCTCGCTCACCTGATCCTCCTCGTCGATGTGCCGGCGCAGATCACCCGCGGTCCGCGCTCCACCATCGACGCCGACAGTACCCGGCGGCGACTGGTCGACCGTCCGGCACGTCCGCGCTCGGTGATCGTGTCCAGAGCTCGTGCTGCACTGGCTTCTGACCCGGCGTTCAACTAGCGTCACCGGGACCGCTGTCCCCCACGGTGGCAGCCGACTCTGGTGAGCTGCGCGTATCGTTCGGGACGCGAATCTGACGGTGAGAGAAAGGGAACTGACCATGGACATGGACGATCTGGTCTTGGTGTCTGTCGATGACCACGTCGTCGAGCCCGGGAACATGTGGGACAACCACCTCCCGGAGCGCTTCAAGGCCGAGGCACCGAAACTGATCCGCAAGGCGGACGGCGTCGATGTCTGGGCCTACCAGGGTCAGGAGCTGCCGAATATCGGTCTCAACGCCGTTGCTGGCCGGCCGCCCGCCGAGTTCGGCGTCGATCCGACGTCCTTCGACGACATGCGGCCGGGGTGCTACGACCACAACCAGCGAGTCCGTGACATGGATGCAAATGGGGTGCTCGGCTCGCTGAACTTCCCGTCGATGTCGGGCTACTGCGGCCAGCTGTGGGCCAAGCACGAGGATAAGAACGTCGCGCGTGCGCTGCTGTCCGCGTACAACGACTGGCACATCGACGAGTGGTCCGGTTCCCATCCAGGCCGCTTCATCCCGTGCGCGCTGCCCGCCCTGTGGGACCCAGAGGTCTGCGCGGAGGAGATGCGGCGGGTCGCTGCCAAGGGGTGTCGGGCCGTGACGTTCTCGGAGAACCCGGCGCGGCTGGGCTACCCCAGCCTCCACAGTGAGCATTGGGATCCGATGTGGAAGGCCTGTAGCGACGAGGGCATCGTCGTCTGCATGCACATCGGATCCTCCTCGCAGTTGGTGATCACGGCACCGGACGCTCCGATCAATGTGATGATCACCTTGCAGCCGATCAACCTGGTCCAGGCCGCGGCCGACCTGCTGTGGAGCCGCGTGCTACAGGAGTTTCCCGCGCTCCGCTTCGCCATGAGCGAGGGCGGGATCGGCTGGGTCCCGTACTTCCTGGAGCGCTCCGACTACGTGTACACCCATCACAAGGCGTGGACCGGGGCGGATCTGGGGGGCCAGCTCCCGTCGGAGCTGTTCCTCGAACGGGTCGTCACCTGCTTCATCGACGACGCCGTCGGGCTGGAGAACAGGGACAAGCTCAACATGGACATGGTGACCTGGGAGTCCGACTACCCGCACTCCGACAGCACCTGGCCCCGTTCACCGGAGATTCTGTACCCGCGGTTGCAGGGGCTGACCGACAGCGAGATCGACAAGATAACGCACCAGAACGCGATGCGGATCTTCGACTACGACCCGCTGAGCGTGCTCGGCGGCCGGTCCAACTGCACCGTCGGTGCCCTGCGAGCGAACGCGACCGATGTCGATGTGCGCCAGCGTGCCATCAGTGGCGCTGCCCCTCGTGACCCCAAAGAGCCGCCCATCACCATTCTCACCCTCGCTGAAGCGACCGCGTCAGCCTGAACCGACCGCCGAAAGGCGACCGATGGTCGTCGTGAACCACGTCGGGCTGTGCGTGGCCGACCTCGACGCCAGCCGTGCGTTCTACGTAGAGGTGTTCGGGTTCGTACCGTGGCGTGGAAGCGCACCACCGGACAAGCTGGCCGGACCGCTCCTTCAGCTCGAGCCGCCAGTAGGCCTCCGGGCTGAGTACCTTCGCCTGGATGGGTTCGTGCTCGAGCTGTTGCACTACCACGGCCGCCCACCCGCCAGGCCGGAGCGGCGCGACATGGACGACCTCGGTCTGACGCACCTGTCCCTCAGCGTCGACGACGTGGACGCCACCTGCGACGCCGTCGAGGCGCGCGGTGGCCGGGTCGTGCGAGCCTCGCGAGTCGGCGACGCCGTGATGGTCCGCGACCCGGACGGCCAGCTGATCGAAGTGCTGCCGATGTCCTACGTGCGCTGGTTGACCTCCCTGTGAACGGCGAGGCCTACGTGCGCTGGTCGACCTCCCTGTGGGCGGCGACGCGTCGGCTCAGGTCCGCTCGGCCACCAGTGCGGACCGGCTGACCTTCGTCGCCTCCGTACGCGGCACGGATGCGATCAGCTCGACGGTCTTGGGCACCTTGTACGCCGCCAGGCGAGACTTCGCGTACGAGATGACCTCACCCTCCGTGGGCGGGTCGGTCGGCTCCGCCGGCTCGACGATGGCGTGGACGCGGTGCCCCCAGGCGGGGTCCGGCAGTCCGATCACCACGACATCGGCGATCTTCGGGTGGTCGATCAGTGCGTTCTCGACCTCAGCAGGGAACACGTTTGCTCCACCGGTCACGATCAGGTCCACCCGCCGGTCCGCGATGTACAGGTACCCGTCGGCATCGAGATGCCCGAGGTCACCACCGGTCGAGTACCCCTGCGAGTCGCTGTCTCGCTGCGCCGGTCCGTCGCCGAGGTAGCGGTACATGCCCGTCGACGGCGAGCGCATCCATATCTCACCCACGACGTCCGGGCCTACCGGCGCACCGGCGTCGTCCTTGATGACGATCTCGGTCTGCCGGTATCCGCGCCCGACCGTGCCGGGGTGATGAAGCCAGTCGTCAGCGCGAACGCTGGTGAGCCCCATCCCTTCGGTCATGCCGTACGACATGAAGAAGCGGTCCGCCCCGACGAGCGCGATCCAGCGGTGGACCAGTGAGGGCGGGATGGCCGCGGCGCCCTGGTTCACCCACACGAGCGACGAGAGGTCGCGTCCGTCGATCCCGGGTACGTCGGCGATGCGTTGCAGCATCGTCGGCGTCGCGGTCATCGCCGACACCCGGAGCCGCTCGATCAGGTCGACGACCCGTCGGGCATCGAACTTCGCCAGGATCACGAGCTCGTCGCCGGCAAGCAGGTTGTACAACGATAGGAACCCGTTGGTGTGGTAGAACGGCGCAGGGACGAGGACCCGCTGGGGCAGTGGCACATCGATCCAGTCGACCGGGAACGGGGCGCCGATCGTGGGGTCCCAGGTGCCGGGTCGGGCGAGCAGGATGACCTTCGGTGTGCCAGTGGAGCCGCTGGAGCAGATCCCGTGGGTGAACGGCGCAACCACGTCGGGGAGCTCGTCCGCATCCTCATCGGTGGTAGCGGCGATCCAGTTCCCGCCGTCGGCGAGCAGCTCGACCGGGGCGCTGATGACATCGAGCACGCGTCGCTGCTCCCAGTCGGGTAGGTCCCAGCGGAGCGGCACCGGGGTGACCCCGAGCTTCCAGGCGCCGAGCACTGCGAACAGCAGCTCCGCGGAGTTGGCGATGCCCACCGCGAGGCGATCACCGGTCGACAACCCTTCGCGCCGCAACGCATGCGCGACCTGGCTGGAACGTCGGTGCAGCTCGTGCCAGGTGATCTCGACGTCGGTGCCGTCGAGCTTCGCGATTCGCGCAGCGATCCGATCGCCGTCGGCCGCGGCAAGATCTGCGATCCGCCGGGCGTAGCTCACAGGTTCTCCAGCGGGGGCAGGCACCATCGCCACTCCGTTCTCCTAGGTGGTCGCGACAAGCGGCACGGCAGGCTCCCCCGGCAACGTCCGACAGGGGGAGGTCCTCGTCATCTGCTCATCACCGCAGACGTTCCTGATCGGCGCGCGACCGAGGGCTGCTGTGGTCGTGGTGCGTCGATGGCGACCGGAGGGCCGCGACGAGCTGCTGACGATGACTCCTGGGCGAGCCGAACAGCGATCTGTTCGCCAGCCCTCGCTTGAGCAGCAGGTGAATGCCGCTCTCCCACGAGTACCCGAAGCCCCCGTGCAGCTGCATGGCGGTGCCGGCAGCCGCCACGGCAAGCTCGGATGCATGCGCCTTCGCGCGCGACACGGCAGTTGCCGCATCGGGGCTGCTGCTCACCAGCGCGCGAACGGCCTGGTCCAGCAGCTCCCGGCTTGCGGCCAGACCGACGAAGACGTCGGCACACTGGTGCTTCACGGCTTGGAACGAGCCGATCGCGCGGCCGAACTGGTGGCGCTGAGCGGTATAGGTCACGGTGGCGGCCAGGGCTGCTTCGGCGACTCCGACGCTGTCGGCCGCGGTTGCCAGCGCGCCGCGCAGTCGGAGTCGGTTCGCGAGGCCGTCGTCCACTGGCCACAGCTCGTCCGAGGTGATGGCGACGTCCGCGGCGGTCACGTCGGCAATCGATCGGCTCGTGTCCAGCAGGGGCGTCGGGCGAATGCGCAGACCCGGCCGCTCGCGCGGCAGGGCCACGAGCACCTCGCCGTCCAGGTCGCGAGCGAGGCATAACAGCACCTGCGAATCCGCATCCATGACGCCGTGCGCGCATCCGGTGAGACGCGCGCCGCTCGTGGAACGGGTGATCTCGAAGCCATCGTCGGGGACCTCAGCTCCCGCCGGAATGGCGACCGCGGCCGTGGTCTTCCCCGTTGCGATCGAGCTGAGCAGCTCATCCCGTCCCGGGCAGGACGCGGCCCCGGCGAGCGCCGCCACGCTCAGCACGACGGTCCCGGTGAACGGACTGGCGCTCGTCGCACGACCGAGCTCCTCGGCGATCACGGCCACCTCGGCAAACGTGCCGCCGGCACCTCCGAGGTCCTCGGGGATCTCGATCCCGAGCCAGCCCAGCGTGGCCGCGGCCCCCCAGTCGAGGCCGACCGTGTCGCCGTCGTGGTGGCCGTTGGCGAGCACCTGGCGCGCGACGTCTCGGAGCAGGTCGGTGACCTCTGGGTAGCCGCTCACGCGCCTGGTTCCCGGGGCAGTCCGAGACCGCGTTCGGCGATGATCGAGCGCTGAATCTCGCTCGCACCGCCCGGGATCGTCCACTCCCACGAGCCGATGAAGTCCAGCCCCCAGGCTCCGGACTCCCAGCCGCTGGACAACGGCTTGTCGAGCACCATCTGCGACTGCAGCCCGACCACCTCGGCCGCGAACCCGGTCAGCCGTTGCAGGAGCTCGCTGTAGTACAGCTTGACCACCGAGGCGTCGGCGGGGCCGGAGGTGCCGGCGACATGCCGCTCCACCGTGCTCCGACACAGGAGTCGGAGCGCTGTGAGCTCGAGCTCGAAGCCGGCGAGCTGATCGGCGACGACGTCGTCGTCGATCAGTCGACCGAGCGGACCTGGTCGCGCGCAGTCGCTCAGCAGCCAGGAGAATCCGTTCGCGAGGCGCTCGGCCAGCTCGAGCATCGTCAGTCCGCGCTCCGCGCCCAGAGTGGCCTGGGCGACTCCCCAACCTCCGTGTTCGGGCCCGATCCGGTTCTCGACGGGGATCCGTACGCCGTCGAGGAAGATCTCGAAGAAGTGGCTCTCTCCGACCGCGTTGCGGATGGGCCGGACATCGATCCCGCTCGAGCGCATGTCCATCAGGAAGTAGGAGATGCCCTTCCGCTTGGGAGCTGTCGGGTCGGTCCGGGCGAGGAGCAGGCACCAGTCGGCGTGGCTGGCGTTGCTCGCCCAGAGCTTCTGACCGTCCACGACATAGCAGCCATCCTCTCGGCGTGCAGTCGTGCGCAGAGAGGCGAGGTCCGAGCCGGCCTCGGGCTCCGAGAATCCCTGGCACCAGAGCTCGCCGTCGAGGATCGCGGGGAGGTGGCGGGACCGCTGGGCGTCGGTGCCTGCGCCCAGGAGCGTGGACGCTGCGTGGTGGATGGCGACGAACGCCAACCGGGGCCGGGGCGCATCAGCCGCAGCCAGCTCCTGGTACAGCACCGCCTGCTCGGCAACGCTGCGGCCGCCGCCCCACTGGGCGGGCCAGTGCGGGACGGCATAGCCCGCCGCGCGGAGCTCGTCGAACCACCACCGTTGGAACGCGAGGTACTCCTCCTCCGACGCGCCGGTCTGCGTGTCGCGCCAGCTGCCGGGGACGTGCTCCGCGCACCAGGCTCGCACCTCGTTGCGAAAGCTGGTCAGGTCGTCGCCCACGCCCTAGTCCGCTGCCCTCACGGCGCCCTTCATCGCGAGGACGACTGGCGCCGCATCCCGCCAGGCGACGACGCCGTCTTCAGGCAGCGCGGCGGGCATCCCGTTCTCGTGCATCTCCGCCCAGTGGGAGTGGTTGAGCTGGTGCAGCGTGAAGCAGGCGGACAGGGCGTTCTGGAACCCCATCATGTCTTGGGACTGGTTCACCGATTCCTTGATCAGAAGCGACGTCATCGTGGGCAGCGCAGCGATCCGTCGAGCGAACTGGAGGGTCTTGTCGGCCAGCTGCTCCGGCGGGAAGATCTTGGAGACCATGCCGAGCCGGTGGGCCTCGTCGGCGTCGATCGCGTCCCCGGTGAGCATCAGCTCCTTGGCCTTGCGGGGGCCGAACTCCCACGGATGTCCGAAGTACTCGACGCCGCACATCCCCAGCCGGGTGCCGACGACATCAGCGAACTGGGCGTCGTCGGACGCCACGATCAGGTCGCACGCCCAGATCAGCATCAACCCGGCCGCGTACACGGTGCCGTGGACCTGGGCGACGGTGATCTTGCGCAGGTTCCGCCACCGGCGGGTGTTGTCGAAGAAGTAGTGCCATTCCTGGAGCATCCGCTTCTCCGCACCCTCGCGGGTACCACCGTTGATCTCGTACGAGGGGTGTGGGTCGTCACCGCCGGGGAGCTCGGCCAGCCGCTCCTTGGAGCCCATGTCGTGACCGGAGGAGAACATCGGTCCCGCACCCCCGAGGATCACCACCCGGACCTGGTCGTCTGCCTCAGCTCGGGCGAATGCGTCATCGAGCTCTACCAACAGCCCTCGGTTCTGAGCGTTCCGGCTGCGCTCCCGGTTCAGCATGATCCGCGCGATCAGTCCGTCATCGAGCAGCTCGTAGGTGACGTACTTGTAGTCGTGCATAGCTCCCGCTGGTGGTTTGGCTGCGCCGCCACCTGCCTTCGGCGGACTGGCGGCATCAGTGATCTGCGTGTCTGAATGTAGTCTCAATCCCCCGCCGTCGGCCACCCGAAGAGGCGGACCAGCCGGCCACGAGAGGTCACCGTGAGGGAAGTCAGCTTCGGCCGCCGGCTGACCATGCTCGCGTCGGCTGCGCAGGCGCAGGACGTGGCGGTGACCTTGGCCCACGAGGATCGCTCCGAGACCCAGCTCACCTGGCATGACCTCGAGGCGCGGTCGAACGCGTTCGGACGTCACCTCGACTCGCTCGGCATCTCGGAGGGGTCGCTGGTGGTGGTGGCGCTGCCGACGTCGATCGACCACCTCGTCGCGAGCTTCGGTTGCTGGAAGGCCGGTGCGTCAGTCCTTCCGCTCCGTTACGACCTTCCCGAGTGGGAAAGGGAGCGGATGCTGAAGCTCGCCGCTCCGGCTGCCGTCATCGCCGAGTGGACGTCTGCCGCCACCGTCTCCCTCACGCGTGCGGACGTGACCGCCAGCGCCGACATCGGCAGCGAGGCGCTCGGGGACAGGGTGCCCCAGCCGAAGCGAGTGATCGCGAGCTCCGGTTCCACCGGCCAGCCGAAGTTGATCGTGACCCCCGGGCCTGGGGTCGTCGAGGTGGAGGAGGGGGCTGAGCCGTCCGGACCGGATCGCACGGTGCAGCTGGGGGCGTCGCCGCTCTACCACGCGAACGGATGGATGGGGGGCGGCCCGGGGGGGATTCTCACCGGCAAGCGCACCGTGCTGATGGAGCGGTTCGAGGCCGAGCACGCGGTCGCGCTCATCGAGGCACACCGGGTCCAGGAAGCCATCCTGGTGCCGACGATGCTGCAGCGGATCGCGCGCCTCGACGGGATCGCCGACCGGGATCTGTCGACCTTGCAGCACGTCTTGTGCGGGGGTGCGAGCGTCCCGGAGTGGGTGGTCCGGGCGTGGCTGAAACTGATCAGCCCGAGTGCGTTCGTCGTCACCTACGGCGGCAGCGAGAGCCTGGGTTCGGTACGGGCGGACGGGGTGGAGTGGCTCGAGCGGCCCGGAACGACCGGCCGCGGTATCACGTGCGACATCCAGATCCACGACGAGCAGGGCCAGGTCGTCCCAGCTGGGACCGTCGGTGAGATCTATCTGCGCCGCCACGGCACCACAGTGCCGTTCGAGTACCTGGGCATGGAGACTCCCGCGGCCGCGGCCGACGGCTACCGGACGATGGGTGACCTCGGCTGGCTTGACGACGACGGCTACCTGTTCATCGTCGACCGCCGTCAGGACATGATCGTCAGCGGCGGGGCCAACGTCTTCGCCGCTGAGGTCGAAGGTGCACTCAGCGAGCACCCAGACGTCGTCGACCAGGTCGTCATCGGGCTGCCAGACCCGGAGTGGGGTCATCGTGTGCACGCCATCGTCCAGCTGGTGCCGGGCGGCGCGGGGATCGCGTCCGGCGAGGGGCTCAGGGCCTTCTGCCGCGACCGCCTCGCCGCGTACAAGGTCCCGAAGACAATCGAGGTCGTCGACAGGATCCCCCGTAGCGAGGCCGGGAAGGTCAATCGTCCGTCCCTCATCGAGGCGCGGACCACGGCCGAGGCGAGCTCGTCCCCGACGGTGAGCTGACCGTGGACGGGTTCACGGGCATGAGCCTCCCGCGGCAGAGCGCGAAGCTCGCCGCCCGGGTCGACCTCGCTGGCGATCGACCCCACGCCGCATGACTGCGGACCCCGACCTCGTCAGCGAACTGTTCGAGCGTGCCGTCGCCGATTTCGGCGACTCCCCCGCGTTGATCGAGGGCGATCGCACCTGGAGCTTCAGCTCGCTCCGCGCCGACGTCGCCAGGGCGCGGAGCGTGCTCTCCGCTGCGGGGGTACGAAAGGGAACGACTGTCGCGACGATGTTCGCCTCCTCGAGCGACACGTTGATCAGCTTCCTCGCCACCATGGGACTCGGGGCCCGCTGGACCGGGGTCAACCCGTCGCTGCCCCTTGAGCACAGGGTGAACCTGCTCGCGCACTGCCGAGCGCGATGCGTGCTGGCGGAGTCCGGCGCGCACACCGACCTCGCCGAGGTGCCCACGGTCCGGGCGCTTCTCGAACGTGATCGATGGCGCGATGAGCTCGAGCGGAGCGAGCCGCGGCCGCTGACGCGCGACGTGGACCCGTTCAGTGCCGCGGCGGTGGCTTACACCAGCGGTACCTCGGGGGCTCCGAAGGGCGTCGTCCACAGCCAGCACAACATCGGCCTTCCCGGTCGCTACCTCGCGACGACACCGGACTTCGGTCCGGGCACCGTCATCGGCGTCTGCCTCCCGATGACGTCGCTGAACGTCATCGCCGTGTCGGTCCTGCCCGCGCTGTTCGCAGGGAGGCCGTGTGTCGTCGCCCCTAAGGCACGTGCCGACTCGGTCGCCGAAGCTACCCGCGAGCAGGGGATCACCACGATGTCGATGCCCCCACCGGTGATCTTCGATCTCGCGACCCGGGCAGACATCGACCCGGGTTGGCTTGCGACGATGTGGGCTCCGCGGACGGGTGGGGCCGGCCTCGACGCGGCGACCATGGCCGCGTACGAGGCGCGCCATGGCCGTCGGGTGATGCGCACCTACGGGCTGAGCGAAGTACCGACCGTGGTCGCGCTGGAACCTCGCGGCGAGGTGCTGGGACCGCGAGCCAGCGGGCGCGTCGTCCCGTACCTGGACGTGTCCATCGTCGATGCGCACGGCCAGCCGTGCGCCCCTGGCACAGCCGGGGAGATCTGCATCAGTGCCGCCACCCACGGTCCGTACGCCCACGCGTGGCGTCCGATGCTCGGCTACCTCCGACGTCCGCGGGCCACGGCCAAGGCGGTCCAGAACGGGCTGCTGCGGACCGGCGACCGCGGTCGGGTGGACGACGACGGCGTCCTGGTCGTCGAGGGTCGTCTCAACCGGATGATCAACCGGGGCGGGGCGAACATCTACCCCGACGACATCGAGGCTGTCCTGCGCTCCCTCGAGTCGGTTGTCGATGCCGCCGTCGTCGGGATTCCTGACCGCCGTCTCGGCGAGCGGGTCGCCGCAGCCGTCGTCGCGGCGGACCCCGGGGGCGTGGATCTGGAGGTTCTCGGCAGCGCGTGCAGAACGCAGCTGGCGCGCTACCAGGTCCCTGAGGTGATCGTGCTCGTCGAGGAGCTTCCTAGAAACGCGATGGGGAAGGTCGTGCCGGCCGCGGTGCGCGAGCTCATCGACAGGAGCAGAGCGTGAATGAGTTCGACGGTCACACCGCGGTGGTCACCGGCGCCGGGCGAGGCATCGGCGCGTCGACGGTGTTGCTCCTGGCGAGCCAGGGTGCGAAGGTCGTCGCGGCCGCCCGGAGCCGCCAGGAGCTGGATGACCTCGTCGATCAGGTCCGGGCTGACGGAGGTGCGGCCGTCGCCGTTGCCGTGGACCTGGCTGACGCCGGCGGTGTCAGCACGCTCGCCGAGCGCTGCGTCGCCGAGCTCGGCACGGTCGACATCGTCGTCAACAATGTCGGCGGCTCGAACCCCGGGCGCCTCCGGGAGCTCTCCGATGATGATTGGCAGCGAGCCCTCGATCTCAACCTGCTCAGCGCGGTGCGGCTCACCACCGCTCTGCTACCGAACCTACGGGTGGGGCGAGCGTCCATCATCAACGTCGCGTCCACCTCCGGTCGTGAGCCGGACAAGATCGTCGCACCGTATGCAGCGGCGAAGGCGGCACTGATCAGCTACAGCAAGGCGTGTGCCGACGATCTTGCGCGCGACGGCATTCGGGTCAACTGCGTCCTGCCAGGGATCATCGAGACCTCGGCGACGGTTCGCAACGCTGCCCTGAGCGCAGAACGGACCGGCAAGACGGCAGCGGACGTGATGACGGCGATGCTCGAGCGACACCCGATCCCGCTCGGGCGGCTCGGGCGGCCCGAGGACATCGCCGAGACGATAGCGTTCCTCGCCTCACAGCGATCCGCGTTCATCACCGGGGCGACCCTGTACGCCGATGGCGGAGCCCACCGAGGCGCCTAGCCACCACCTCGCCTACATTCCTCGCTGACCGAAGGGACCTGCCGTGAAGAGCACGCGCGCCTCCGTCGAGGCTGCACGCGCCGCGATGAACGAAGCGCTGGAAGCCGGCGAGAACATCGTCGCTGCCCTCGGTCTCATCCCGGTGGCCGAGAGCGAGAACGAGCTCGTGGTGGACATGCCGGTCACGCCGCGCCTCGCGAACATGCGCGGAGCGCTCCAAGGTGGCTTGATCGCCACCTTGGTCGATGTCGTCGCCGGCAGGCTCGCGATGCTGGGGATGGTCGAGGGGGGCAGCGGCGCGACGAACGACATGACCATCCGCTATCTCGCGCCCATCATCGACGGCCCCGCTCGGGCCACTGCGCGCGTCCTCCGCCGGGGACGCCGCATGATCGTGATCGACGTCGACGTACGCGACGTGGCGCTCGACCGCCTGGCGGCGGTCGCGTCGTTGTCGTTCACCTGTCTCGAGCCCTTGCCTCGGGACCAGGGCGCCGGAGCCGGTTGATGGTGGAGTTCGGATGGTCCAAGACCGAAGTCGAGCTCCGCGAACGGATCAACGAGGTGACGACCGCGTCCCTGGATCCCGGGTGGGCCCGGTCGGTCATCAGCATCGGCAGCTCGAACGCCAGCGAGTCGAGCAACGAGTTCGCCCGAGCTCTCGCCGAGCATCGCCTGCTGGTCCGCAGCTGGCCGGTCGAACACGGGGGCGAGTCGGCGCCCCGGTGGGAGCAACTGATCTTGGGCGAGGTGATGTGGGAGCACGGCGAGCCACGTGGACCGCAGTACATGAACGTGAACTGGATCGGGCCCGCGATCATCCGTTTCGGAACCGACGACCAGAAAGCTCGGTTCCTGCCCCCCATGGCGCGAGGCGACGTCGTGTGGTGCCAGGGGTTCTCCGAGCCCGACGCCGGTTCGGACCTTGCCTCGCTGCGGACGACGGCAGTCCGCCAGGGTGACGAATACGTGCTGAACGGCGAGAAGATCTGGACGTCGTACGCATCGGATGCGCAGTACTGCTTCGTGCTCGCACGAACCGACCCCGATCAGCGTGGGTCGAACGGTATCTCCATCTTCTTCGTGGACATGGACAGCCCCGGGCTCGAGGTGACCGCCATCCCGGCGATCATCGGTGATCATGCCTTCCACAGCGTGGTCTTCCACGACGTTCGAGTCAGCGCGGCCGACCGTCTCGGTGACGAGAACGGGGGCTGGCGGATCGTCCGGTCTGCGCTGGCGAACGAACGGGTCGGCCTGCCGCGTTACATCAGGGCAGCCAAGGTGCTCGATGCGCTCGCCGCCTGGGCGGTGGAGCACGCCAAGCTGCCTGACAGCTGGCTCGAAGCGCGCCTCGGGGAAGCTCGGGCCGCGTGCGAAGCGGCGCAGCTGCTGGCGTACCGGGCGATCGACGACGAGGCCCACGACCTCCCGCCTCAGGGCAACGCCAGCGTCGCGCGTGTCGCGATCGTCGACGCGGAGCGGCTCGTCGCCGACCTTGCGATCGAGGCGATGGAGCTCGCCGGGCTCGCCGACGGCATGATCGCCGACGCCCAGTTCCGCAACTCCCTTGCGGTGGGGATCGCGGGCGGGGCGTACGAGATCCAGCTGGACCAGATCGCCACGACGACGATGCGCCTGCCCCGGAGCTGAGATGGATTTCAGGCTGAGCGAGACCGAACAGGCCGTCCGCGATGCGGTCGGCACGGTGCTGGAGCGGAGCGAGTCGCACCGTGGCGGCGGCGCACTGTACGACAACAAGCTCGAGGGCGAGCTCCGTGAGGCCGGCTACTTGGCTCTTCTGCACGAAGAGGGCGGCGGGATGCTCGCCGCCCTCGTCGTCGAGGGTGTCGCAGCCGGCTTGGGCGACATCGCCGTCGGCGCGCACGCGATGGTGCTCGCCGCCCTCGGCGCCGGCGACGTCAGCGGACCGGTGGCCATCGTCCGCGACGGTCGGCCGGGCCCGGCGCGGTTCGTCGCGGCGGGCGGACATGCCTTGGTGGTCGGGCCCGTCGACGTGACGTTGCATGCGGTGACCGGGTCAGGCGGTCCGGTCGCCCGGTGGGGACAACCGATGGCGGAGGCGACGCTCGGTCCCGTCCAGCAGCAGTGGGCTCGGGAAGCAGAGCGGACGAGCGCGTGGTGGCGGGTGTCCGTCGCGGTCGAACTGGTCGGCCTGATCGATGTCGCGCTTCGCTGCGTCAGCGAGCACCTCACAGCGCGCGTTCAGTTCGGCAAGCCCATCGCGTCCAGGCAGGCGGTCGCGCATCGCCTGGCTGGGATCAAGGTCCGGCTCGAGGGCAGCCGGTACCTGGCGTACCGGGCCGCGTGGGGCGGGGCTGATCCGGAGGCAGCGCTGTCGGCGTCCGCGTACGCGACCAGCGCGGGACGGCTGGCAGTCCGCGAGCTGCATCAGCTGTGCGGCTCGATCGGGCTCACCTATGAGTTCTCACTGCAGCGCGCGACGACGAGGATCGTCGCGCTCACCGGCGAGCTCGGCGGCGCGGTGACTCAGCAGCGCGCTCTCGCGCAGCGGCGCTGGGCCTTGGAGCAGGCCCGATGAGCTCGACCTTCGACGGGTTCACCTATGACAAGCGGGACCATGTCGCGTGGATCGTGATCAACCGTCCGGAGCGGGGGAACGCCCTGCTCCCGGAGATGCACGAGGTGATGAGTCGCATCTGGACGGATGTGCGGAACGATCCCCAGGTGCGCGTCGCGGTCATCACCGGCGCCGGCGATCGGCACTTCTGCACCGGGGCTGACGTGGGCGCGATCGCGAGCCGAGGGGGGGTGAGCCAGAATCGTGGTCCGGTGGACAACGAGCTGTTCTGGTCCCCGCGCCAGAACGGCGTCTGGAAACCGGTCATCTGTGCGGTCAACGGGCTCTGCGTCGGTGCCGGGCTGCACTTCGTCGCCGATGCCGACATCGTGTTCTCCGTCCCGGGCGCGGAGTTCCTCGACACACATGTCAACGTCGGTCTGGTCGGCGGCGTGGAGAACGCAGCACTTGCACAGCGTCTCCCGATCGGTGCTGTCCTGCGGATGACACTCGTCGGTCGCGACTACCGGTTGAGCGCGCCGCGTGCCTACCAGCTCGGTCTGGTGGACGATCTCGTCGAGCCCGCCGACCTGCTCGCGGTCGTCGGGGCGACGGCGGCCTCGATCGCCGCCAACTCGCCGGCGGCGGTCACGTTGTCGAAGCAGGCGATCTGGCGGTCGAGGGACATGGCCTACCACGAGTCGAACGAGTACGCATGGTCGCTGGTCCGCATGCACTGGGGCCACCCGGATTTCGCCGAGGGTCCGGCGGCCTTCGTCGAGCGTCGAGCACCGCGTTGGCAGGACCCCGAGCCACCTGGCATCGAGCGCTACCGGAGCTGAGTCTTGCTTCCGCAGCGCCGGTTGCCCACGAACGGAAAGAAGACTCCGATGATTCTCGAACGCCGTACCGAAGGATCCGTACAGATCCTGATGCTCAACCGGCCCGAGCAGCGCAACGCGCTGAGTCCCGAGCTGATCGAGGCCTTGTCCTCCGCCCTCGCCGAGGCAAAGGCGGATGACGCGACCCGGGCCGTGATACTCACCGCTGCCGGTGACAAGGCCTTCTGCGCCGGTATGGATCTGAAGGCGTTCGCCGCCGCCCAGGTGTCGGGCGCCCCCGCACGCGATCCTGCCGCGACGGCCGAATTCGGCGAATTCGCGAAGGGGAACTTTCCGAAGCCGGTCATTGCCGCGGTCAATGCGACGGCGGTGGCCGGGGGCTTCGAGCTGATGCTCAACTGCGACCTCGTCGTCACCTCCGACCGGGCCAAGTTCGGGATTCCCGAAGTCAAGCGCGGCCTGTACGCCGCCGGCGGTGGCTACGCCCTGCCGGCTCGCATCCCCCTCGCCGTGGCGCTCGAGCTCGGGCTCACCGGTGACCTCATAGACGCCGAGCGTGCGCTGGACCTCGGCCTGGTCAACCGCGTGGTTCCGGCCGATGCGGTGGTGTCGACCGCGCTCGATCTGGCGGCGCGCATCTCGGCAAACGGGCCGCTCGGCGTGGCCCTCACCAAGAAGCTGATGCGGACCGTGACCCGGCAAGGCATGGCCGCGGCTGCGCTACTGGCGGCGGACAGTCACGAGACCGTCTTCAGGAGCCACGACGCACTCGAGGGCTCCCGCGCCTTCGCCGAGAAACGGGCCCCGCAGTGGACGGGCAGGTAGCTCCCAGCGCGGCCTGCGTCACGTGGGCGAACGGTACGCGATCAGCGGCGAGGCGGCGCGCTACAGCACCGAGCCGGCACCTCGCCCACCCGGTTTGACCATGCTGTCCTGGGCGAAGGTGGCCACCAAGGTCCCGTCCTCACGGAATGCCTGACCGCGGCCGTGCACCCTGCCTTTGCCCGCGAACGTCGACTCGTGCACCAGCAGCAGCCACTCGCCCGCATCGAACTCGCGGTGGAAGTGCAGCGTGTGATTCACGACGCCGGTGGTCAGCGTGCGATGAGAGTCCTGGATCCGCACCACGTCGGCGTGCGGCCGCATGGCCAGCCCGATCAGCCAACCGTTCGTAGCCCAGGCCAGGATCGCCTGACTCGCCGCCAGCGAGCCGACCGGCTCTGGCGTCCGCGTCCAGAAGGCCATCGCAGGCACCCCGTGCACCGTGTCGTCGGGCAACGGTGCGGTACGTACCTCGGCACCCGGAAAAACGATGCCGGGTGCGGGGGCGCCGGCGTTCGGCCCGGCGACACCGTCCGGGCGGTCGATCTGATGAGCGATCAGGTCAGGCTCATCGCTCGTCAGCATCACCAACGACCTGGTCAGCAGCCGCTCGCCTTGCCACGCCGTCACGACGTCACTGCCGAAGGTGCGGCCGGACTGGAAGGACTCGACCTGCACGTGGATGGGCTGCGCATACGAGCCGGGTCGGCTGAAGACGGTGTTCATGGACTTGATGTACATCGAGTCGGCTGCCTCGGCACTGGCAGCCATGATCATCTGTGCCAGCAGCTGGCCACCGAACACGACGTCGCCGCCCTCCTGCGACCCCTCGGGCTGATGGACCTGGTAACGGCCACTCCCGAGCGGCTCCAGGTGCAGGACATCGAGGGAGAAACGCGTCGTCATTGCGCAGATCCGATCTCGATTGAGTGGCACGGTACGGGGACTCGGACCGCTCAGCGACTGAGTACCCAGCGAGCCACCCTATGACGGGACCCGGCCCACCCGGCCACTCCGTCGATGCAGCGCCGGAACCAGAGTGGGTGGCTATCTTGGCAAGGTTCGAAGACTCGCCGCGGGTGGCCGCCCCTTCAGCAGCAGGAGCCTGACGTGCTTCATCCACGCGCGTACGCGGCCTCCGACCCTGGGCGGGTGGCGGCCGTGTTCCCCTCCGCCGGCCGCAGCCGGACCTACGCCGAACTGGAGGCCCGGGCCAACCAGGTCTCCCACCTGCTCACCGAGCGAGGCCTGAAAGCCGGCGGCCATGTCGCCCTGCTGATGTCCAACTGCCCGGAGTGGTTCGACGTGGTGTGGGGGTGCCACCGGCTGGGGATCTACGTGACCCCGATCAACGTCCACCTGGCTCCGTCGGAGGCCGCCTACATCCTGGCGGACTGCGAGGCCAGCGCCCTCATCGCCTCGGCAGACCTTGCCTCGACCGTCGCCGGGCTTGGGAAACCGGTCACCGCCATCCCGCTGCGGCTTGCGGTGGGTGGCGAGGTGCCGGGTTTCGAGGATCTCGACGACCTGCTGCAGGAGCAGCCGACCACCCCGGGTGCCGCCGAGCGGGAGGGGACCTGGATGCACTACTCCTCCGGCACGACCGGAAGGCCCAAAGGCATCCTCCCCGGCCTTCCCGAGTCGGCCCTCGGCGCGAAGACGCCCTTCCTCGGTCTGCTCTCCGGGCTCTACGGCTTGAGCTCGGAGACGGTCTACCTCTCCCCCGCCCCGCTCTATCACGCGGCGCCGGCGGGATGGTGCACAACTGTCCAGCGGCTGGGTGGAACGGTCGTCGTGATGGACCGGTTCGATCCCCTCGAGCTACTGCGCCTGATCGAGGCGTTCCGCGTCACCCATCTGCAGGCGGTCCCGACCCACCTGATCCGCCTGCTCAAGCTCACGCCGGAGCAGAGAGCTGCCTTCGACCTCTCCAGCCTGCAGGTGCTCGTGCACTCCGCAGCTCCCTGCCCGGTCGAGACGAAGCGGGCCGCACTCGAGTGGTTGGGCCCCATCCTGTACGAGTTCTACTCGGGCAGCGAAGGCACCGGCTTCTTCGCGATCGGCCCGCAGGAGTGGCTTGCCCACCCCGGGTCCGTCGGCCGCTCGATGCTGGGCCAGGTGCACATCCTCGATGACGACGGGGTCGAGCTGCCGGTGGGTGAAGAGGGGGCTGTCTGGTTCGAGTCGGCTCGCCGGTTCGACTACCACGGGGACCCGCAGAAAACCGCCGATGCCTTCAATGACAGGGGTTGGAGCACGATCGGTGACATCGGCCGGCTCGACGACGAGGGGTATCTGTACCTGACGGATCGCGCCGCCAACATGATCATATCGGGCGGGGTGAACATCTACCCCCGAGAGGCCGAGGACATCCTGGTGATGCATCCGGCTGTCGAAGACGTCGCGTGCATCGGAACCCCCGACGCCGAGATGGGGGAACGGGTGACGGCTTTCGTCCAGCTCGGGCCCGGCCGCGTCGGCTCACCGGAACTCGCGGCCGAGCTGGTCGGATACACCCGCGATCGGCTGAGCCACTTCAAGTGTCCACGCGAGGTGCGCTTCGTAGACACACTCCCTCGGTTGCCGAACGGCAAGTTGCTGAAACGACTTCTTGAGCGTCGGGAGAGCCAGCCCCCGGCCCGGGACGGAACGTCGCGGGCGTAGAATCGCTCAGCCACGCTTGGGATCAGCGTTCACATCGGAGATATATGGCTTTCGGATCACGTCGGGGACGCTGCGAATGCGGACCCGAGGTCTTCGAGCAGCACGTCGAACTCACGTCGGTGTACGGGGTCCCGCAATGAGGGCTGCGGTTCTCAGCGCGTTCGGCAGCCCCCTCGCCCTGGAAGATCTCGCCGACCCACCTCTGCAGCCGACGCATGTGCGGGTGGCTGTGGAGGCAAGTGGTGTCTGCCATACCGACCTGTCCGTACAGAGCGGTGCGCTCCCCTTCCCGCCGCCGGTGATCCTGGGCCACGAGGGCGCCGGCACCGTCCTCGAGGTCGGCGCCGGCGTACGGCTGGTCCGTCCCGGTGATCGCGTCGTCGGCTCCTTCACCCCCACCTGCTACCGCTGCTGGTACTGCCGTCACGGTGAGACGCACCTGTGCCGCGACCTGCGCGGCATGGGCATCGCCCACGGCCTGCGACCGGACGGCAGCGGCGTGCTCGGTCTCGCCGGACTCGGCAGCTTCGCCGAGCGGATCACCACGTCGGAAGACTTCGTCGTCCCCGTGCGCAGTGACCTGCCCTCCGAACAGCTCGCCCTGCTCGGGTGTGGCGCGACCACCGGGCTAGGCGCCGCACTCAACACCGCTGACGTACGCGCCGGCGACTCCGTCGCCGTCATCGGCTGCGGCGGGGTCGGGCTCTTCGCGGTCATGGGAGCCGTCGTGGCCGGCGCCAGCCGGGTCATCGCCGTCGACCTCGACGTGGTGAAGCGAGAAGCCGCACGAGGGTTCGGCGCGACCGACGTCGTCGACCCCGCGCAGGGCGACATGGTGGAGCAGATCCGCACGCTCACCGGCGGTCGCGGTGCCGACCATGTGCTGGAGGTCGTCGGATCGCCGTCCGTGATGGTTGGCGCCCTGGCCGCAACCCGGCCTGGTGGAACCACGGTGCTGGTCGGCACCCCCCCGAAGGGAACCAGCGTGACCTTCGACGCCTTCGACCTGCACCACGACTCCAAGCGCCTGCTGGGCTGTACGTACGGCTCCGCCAGAGTGCGAAGCGACTTCCAACGCTGGGCCGACCTCGCGGCCGCGGGACGCCTCGACCTGAACGCGATGATCAGCCACCGGCACCCGCTCGCCGAGGTGAACACCGCACTCGAGCAGCTCGCCCGCGGCGAGGTCATCCGCGGCGTCCTGAGCATGGATTGACGGCTTCGCAGGAGCGCGCCCAGTCCTGCTCCCCGGCTCGGACACGCACTCCGGTTACGGCCTCCAGGTGCGCCTGGCCGGCATCAACGCAGAGAGGGACCCTCCCATGACTGACAATCCCCGCCTCATCGGCAGCCTTGTCCCCGAGTCCGCCGCGACCCCCGCGGATCGTGACGCCGCCACCGTGCTCAATCCCGACACGTTCGTCACCGAAGCTCCGTACGCGGCTCTGGCGCGGCTGCGAACCGACGCGCCGGCGCACCCGGTTCAGCTAGCCGGCCTGCCGCGCCTGTGGCTCGTGACCCGGCACGCGGACGTGGTCCGCATCAGTCGCGATGACCGCACGTTCAGCTCCGCGCAGGGCAATACGCTGATCCAGGCCGCTACGCGCCCCACCTCGGCGTCGCTCCCCAGCTTGGATCCGCCGCGCCACACGCATTTCCGCAAGCTCATCAATCAGGGCTTCACTCCGCGCAACGTCAAACGGCTGGAGACCCGGATTCGCGAGTTCGCCCGGAGCATCGCCGCCGATGTCGTCGCCAAGGGCACGTTCGACGCAGTGCCCGACATCTCCGCCGAGCTCTCGCTGCAGGTCATCGCCGAGGTCATCGGGGTTCCGCAAGAGGACCGGGAAAAGATCTTCCACTGGAGCAACGCCATCGGCAGCCTCGGCATCGAAGACCCTGACTACGCCCCGACGCCGGAGAAGCTCGGCGAGGCCGCGATGGAGATGTTCGCCTACTGCACCGAGCTCGTAGCCCGGCGAAGGGCCGCGGAGCCGCGCGATGACATCCTGTCCGCTCTCCTCGCTGCCGAGGTCGACGGCGAACGTCTCACCGGCAGCCAGCTCAACGAGTTCTTCATGCTGCTGGCCGTCGCCGGCAACGAGACGACCCGCAATACCTTGAGCCACGGCATCCTCGCGCTGTCCGACCACCCCGAGCAGCGGACGCTCGTCGCGAAGGATCCCACTTCCATCCCGTCTGCCATCGACGAGTTCCTGCGCTGGTCGACGCCGGTGCTGCATTTCCGCCGTACCGTCGTGCTGGACTGCGAGATCGCTGGGCAGCAGATACCAGCAGGCGACTGGGTTGCGATGCACTATCTGTCGGCCAACCGCGACGAGACGGTGTTCTCCGAGGCCGAACGCTTCGACATCACCAGACAGGACGCCGGTCACGTCGCCTTCGGGGGCGGCGGCTCGCATTTCTGCCTCGGCGCCCAACTGGCCAAGCTTGAACTTCGCATCATGCTCGAGGAGTTGTACCAACGCGTGCCGCAACTCACGGTGACAGAGCCGCCGACCCGACTACGCTCCTCTTTCTTCCACGGCATCAAGACCCTGCCGTGCAGCACATCGGGCGCCCGTTGATGTCCGTGGCCCGCTCGTCCGAGCGGGTTCGATGACCGCCGACGCGATCGCTGCACTCGTCGCCGCACGCGCCGACGACGACAATGTCGCGCTCGCCTTCGGCGAGGACCGGTGGACCTGGCGCCAGGTCGTGCAGGAGGCCTCCCGGCGAGCGGCCTGGCTCCGGGCGACTCTGGACCCGGAGAGGCCCCCCCATGTCGGCGTGCTTCTGCCCGATACCCCGGACTACGTTTTCACCCTTTTCGGCGCGGCGCTGGCCGGCGCCTGCGTCGTGGGCATCAACGCCACCCGACGCGGCGCGGACCTCCTCCGGGATGTCACGCATACCGAATGCCAGTTCGTCTTGTCCGACGGCGCGGGCGCGCTGCTGCTTCCCGGCGTCACCCGCGTCGAGGACGCGCCGTGGCAGGGCTTCGACGCCACGCTGCCGCCGGATCTCCCCGGCCCGGACGCCCTGCTGGTGCTGATCTTCACCTCGGGGTCGACCTCGGCTCCGAAGGCGGTGCGACGCAGCTCGGGGCCGGTCGCGAAGATGGCCCAGATCGGTTTCACCTCTTCTGACGTGCTGTATTGCGTCATGCCCCTGGCGCACGGCAACGCCTTGTTCTCCAGCCTCTATCCGGCCCTGGCAGCAGGAGCGAGCATCGTGCTGCGCGAGCGCTTCTCCGCCTCGCACTGGATAGACGACGTACGTCATTACGGGGTGACCTTCACCAATACCGTCGGCCGGGCGCTGGGCTACGTGCTTGCCACCCCGCCCAGGGATACCGACCGCGATCATCGGCTGCGCGTGGTCCTCGCCCCGGAGGCATCGCCGCGGGACGCAGCGGCGTTCGCCGAGCGGTTCGGCACCCGCGTGATATCGGGCTACGGGCAGAGCGAAGGCGGGATCAGCCTGCTCCCGAGTCGACGTGAGGGGGCCCTCGGTCGTGCTCCCGACGGCGCCGACATCGCCGTCGTCGACCCCGAGACCGGCCAGGAGTGCGCGGTGGCGGACCTCGATGACAACGGCCTGCTGCGCAACCCGAAGGAGGCGATCGGTGAACTCGTACGGCGGGACACCGTCGGCGGCTTCGAGGGCTACTGGGGCAACCCGGAGGCAGAGGGCGACCGGACCCGCAACGGCTGGTACTGGTCCGGCGATCTCGCCTACCGCGATGCCACGGGCGTGCTCTTCTTCGGCGGCAGGGTGGGCGACTGGCTCCGGGTCGACGCCGAGAACTTCTCCGCGGCCCCGGTCGAACGCATCCTCGCCCGGCATCCGGGATTCTCGGCCGTCGCTGTCGTCGGCGTCCCGGATCCGCAGTCCGGCGACCAGGTCCTGGCGGCGGTCGAGCCCACCGAGGGGGTGACCTTCGATCCCGAGGGCTTGTCCCGCTGGTTGAGCGAACAGGCTGATCTCGGCACCAAGTGGGCGCCTCGCTTTGTCCGCGTCTGCCAGCGGCTACCGCAGACCGGCAACGACAAGATAGACCGTCGGCTCGTCAAGGAGCAGGCCTGGCTCACCGACGACCCGGTCTGGTGGCGCCCAGGTCGGGAGACCACGTACCGCCTGTTGAGCGACGACGACCGGGCCGCGCTTCGTGCCGAGTTCGCCCGACACGGCCGCACCGGAAGCTTCCCCGGGCACACGTCAGACGTCTGAGACCAGCCGCCTGCGTCCAGGAGGACTCGCCGCGACGCGGCCGTGCTGGGTGGGGTCAGACCTCGATCAGGACGGCGCCGCCCTGACCGCCGCCCGCGCACATCGTCGCCAGACCCAGGCCGCCGCCCCGGCGCTGCAGCTCGTAGACCAACGTATTGATCATGCGCGCCCCAGAGGCCGCTATCGGGTGACCGAGGCTGCAACCGCTGCCGCTGACGTTGACGAGCTCTTCGTCCACTCCGAATTCCCTGCACAGGGCGATCGGCACAGACGCGAACGCCTCGTTGACCTCCCACAGCGCGATGTCCGAGCGCGTACGTCCGGCGCGCGCGAGCACCTTGTCAGCCGCCCGGAGCGCCCCGAAGCCCATCAAGGCGGGATCGACGCCGACCGAGGTCCACGCCAGCACTTTCGCCATCGGGGTGAGGCCCTCGGAGTCCGCGAGCTCGCTGCTCGTGATCGCCACTGCCGCAGCACCGTCGTTGATCCCGCTGGCGTTGCCAGCCGTGATCGAGAAGCCAGGAATCTCCGGATGCAGGACTTTCAGTGAGGCCAGCTTCTCCAAGGTGGACGATCGGCGCGGATGCTCGTCGACCGAGAAGTCGACCAGCGAGCCGTCCGCCGCGGCGACCTTGATCGGCACGATTTCGTCGACGAACTTGCCGGCGTCGATCGCGGCGATGGCACGCATGTGGGACCGGTAAGCCCAGGCATCCTGCTCCTCCCGGGTGATGCCGGCCGCCTTTGCCGTGTTCCAGCCGACCGCGATGGACATGTCTCGACTGGGTGCCTCCGGCGTGTCCGGGTGGGTGGCCGGGAACCAGCTGGCGTACTCGTTCTCCGTTCCGGGCACCCGCCGCTGGAGCAGCGGAGTCAGCGACGTGACCTGCACGCCGCCGGCCACGATGGCCGACTCCATCCCCGACTTGACGCCCGAGGCGGCGAGTCCGATCGAGGTCAGGCTGCCGGCGCAGTGCCGGTTGACGGCCACGCCAGCGACGCCCAGCATTCCGTTTGCCACTGCCGCATACCGGGCGAGGTCACCCCCGCCGTAGAGGCTCTCGGCGAAGATCACATCGTCGAACCGCTGCGGGTCGAGACCGGAGCGGCGAACCGTCTCCTCGAGGATGACGACCGCGAGATCCTCCCCGGTCGTGTGCGCGAGGGTGCCCTTTCGCGCGGTACCGATTGCCGTGCGGGCTGCGCTGACAACGACCGGATCGGACATGATCGACCTCTCTCTGGCGGGCACCGGGCACCCGCGCCCCACGACGTCAAGGGGGAAACTAGTGTTGCCTCGACGGTACAGTACCCACCCGCGGTGGGACCTCGTCGTCCTGCGACGTAGGCAGAGCAGCGCACGCCCACCGTCGGCACTCATCCAAGGGAGAGGCTGTGCAACGAACCGGATCGTCAGCCGCGTACCTGACCTGATGGGCTGGTTCGAGCAGCGGGCCGGGCTTGACGGCACCGTCGCCGTCGTCACCGGGGGCGCCGGTGGACTGGGTCTGGCGATCGTGTCCGATCTCGCCGCCAACGGCATCGGCATCGCGACCATCGACATCGACACCGCGGCTGCCCAGCAGCTGCGCGGGTCGATGCCGGACGCCATCGTCCACGTCGGCGATGCCCGAGATCCCGATCAGCTAGCCGCCCTCATCGACGCTGCCTATGAGCGTTGGGGCCGGCTGGACACTCTGGTCAACGTGGTCGGTGGCACGTTTCGCGCGCCGTTCGCAGAGACGAACGTGAAGGGCTGGAACGCACTCCTGCAGGCCAATCTCCTGCACGTGTTCCATGCCTGCTCGCTCGCCATCCCACGGATGCGGACCGGCGGCCGCGGCGGCAGCATCATCAACCTGACGACGATCGAGGCACACCGTGCCGCACCCGGTTTCGCTGTCTACTCGGCGGCCAAAGCGGCCGTCGAACAGTTCGCCCGTACCCTTGCAGTCGAGCTCGCGCCGGAGGGGATACGCGTCAACAACGTGGCGCCCGACAACACACCGACGCCGAATATGCGGCGCATCTCGAGGTCGAACGGGCCGAAGATGGACGAGCAGATATCACGCATCGGCATCCCCATGGGCCGAGCCGGCGACGTGACCGACGTCTCGAGCTGCGTCGTCTTCCTAGCCTCCGGCCTGTCAACCTACGTCACGGGCACCACACTCCACCCGGACGGAGGCACCTTTGCCTCCTCCGGCTGGTTCAATTGGCCCGACCATGGTTGGGCCAACAATGTGCCGGCGCAGTTCCTCGACGATCGGCAGCCATGATTCAGCGCAGCGCCGAGACACCGAGCAGCGCCTTACCCAGGTGCAGGATCTGGATCTGGGACGTCCCTTCCGGGATGGTGGCCTCGCGCGCGTCGCGGAAGTACCGCTCCACCGGCGACTCCTCCATGAGTCCGGCGCCGCCGTGCACCTGCAACGCGAGGGTCGCGGCCCGGCCGGCCGACTCACCGCAGTAGTACTTCGCCATGGAGCACTCGTACCGGCCCTGGCCGCCGGCATCGAGCACCCGGGCGGCCTTGTAGCCCAGCAGCCGTGAGGTCTCGGTGAGCACCGCGATGTCCACCACCATCTGCTGGACGAGTTGGAAACCGCCGAGCGGTTTGCCGAACTGTGCACGCGTCGAGCAGAAGTCGATGGCTGCGTCGAGGCAGGCCTGGGCCAGGCCCACGGCACCCATCGCCATGTTGAGCCGGCCCATGTTGACCGCTCCCATGGCCAGTCCGAGGCCGCCCCCGAGCTCGCCGAGCACGTTGGCCGCCGGCACGCGGGTGTCGTCGAAGGTCAGCTCGCAACTGGTGGTGGAACGCAACGGCATGTGCGGAATGTCGTACACGCCGAACTTCGACTGCTCGGCCTCGACCAGGAACGCGGTAACCCCGTCGTCCGTACCGTCCTGCGCGATGGCCCGGGCCAGCAGGACGCCGAAGTCGCACCCGAGCGCGTTGGTGATGTAGAGCTTGCTACCGCTGACCACGTACTCGTCGCCGACGCGCCGGGCGACAGTGCGCAGCGCACCGGCATCTGAGCCGGCGTCGGCTTCGGTCAGTCCGAACCAGCCGAAACGGGCCCCGGCGAGCAGAGGTGCCAGAAAGCGGCTGCGCTGTTCCTCGTTGGCCTTGGTCGCAAGGACCCGGGCCACCATGCCCTGGACGTTGAGCGTCGTACGCAGGGAACCCCAGCAGCGCCCGGCTTCCTCCATCAGCACCGCCTGCATCATGGCCGGCAGCTCGTCTCCGCCGAGCTCTGCAGGGACCACGCCGCGGACGTAGCCAAAGTCGTACAGGGGCGCCAGCAGCTCCCACGGGAACGTCCGCGCCCGCTCGTGGCCGGCCACGATCGGCGCGATCTTGCTGTCCAGGTACTGCCGCACCGTGCTCTGCAGCGCCAGCTCATCCTCGTCCAGCATGATTGACACGCGTACTCCAAGCTCTAGACTCATTCTGCTGTGAGAATGGCAGACTCCATAGAGAACGTCTACCAGCTGGAGGCCTCGTGCGGGATGCAGTGATCGTCGATGCGGTGCGCACGCCGATCGGGCGGCGCAACGGCAGCCTCAAGGACGTACACCCCGTCGACCTGTCTTCCTACGTGCTCACGGCCCTGCTCGCCCGTCAGGGGCTCGACCCGGAGCTGATCGAGGACGTCATCTGGGGCTGTGTCACCCAGATCGCGGACCAGTCCAGCAACGTCGGCCGACAGGCTGTGCTGGCTGCCGGCTGGCCCGAGACGATCCCGGGCACCACCGTCGACCGCGCCTGTGGCTCGAGCCAGCAGGCCATCCACTTCGCCGCGGCCGGCGTGGTGGCCGGTCACTACGACATCGTCATCGCCGGCGGCGTCGAGTCGATGAGCCGGGTCCCGCTCGGATCTGCCCGCGCGGTCGGCCAACCCTTCGGCCCCAAGGTGATCGAGCGCTACCAGCGCAACAGCTTCAGCCAGGGCGAAGGCGCCGAGACCATCGCCCGCCGCTGGAAGCTGGACCGCAGCGCCGTCGACGAGTTCGCCCTCGAATCGCACGCCAAGGCCATCAAGGCCAGCGACTCCGGTGCATTCAAGGACCAGATGGTGCCGGTCGAGACGGGCGACCTCACGTTCGACACCGATGAGGGCATGCGCCGGGAGTCCACGCTGGAGACGCTGGGCGGCCTCAAGCCGGCGTTCGACCCCGCGGGCGTCATCACCGCAGGCAACGCCTCGCAGATCTCGGACGGCTCGGCCGGGCTGCTGATCATGACCAGCGACAAGGCCCGCGAGCTGGGCCTCACCCCGCTGGCGCGCTATCACAGTGGCGTCGTCGTCGGCGACGATCCGGTCACCATGTTGACCGCGCCGATCCCCGCCACGGCAAAGGTGCTGGCCCGCGCCGGGTTGAGCATCGACGACATCGGCGCGTTCGAGGTGAACGAGGCGTTTGCGTCCGTACCGCTGGCCTGGGAGATCGAGACCGGTGCCGACCACGCGCGGGTGAACCCGCTCGGCGGCGCTATCGCGGTCGGTCATCCGCTGGGCGGCTCGGGGGCCATCCTGATGACCCGCCTGGTGCACCACATGCGCGACGCCAACCTGCGTTACGGGCTGCAGACGATGTGCGAGGCCGGGGGCATGGCCAATGGCACCGTCATCGAGCGCCTCGGTGACTAGAAGCTCTATCTACATCCACGGAGGCAGCGCGTGCGACTCGACGGCACTTCGGTAGTCGTCACCGGTGGCTCCTCCGGACTCGGTCTCGCCACCGCCCAGCAGCTGATCGCCGAGGGCGCCCAGGTGGTGCTGGCCGATCTGCAACCGCCGTCCGAGCAGGACGCCAGAGCCCTCGGCGCCGACGCGATCTATGTCCCCGCCGATGTCTCCGACGAGGTGGCCATGGGCGAGGTCTTCGACACCGCCACCCGCGAGCACGGTCCGCTGCGAGGCCTGGTGCATTGCGCAGGACGAGGCGGCGACCGTACCCGCATCATCGACCGCGACGGCAACCCGGGCTCGCTGGACACGTTCGCCGAGGTCATCCGCGTCAACCTGATCGGCACCTACAACGTGCTGCGTCTCGGAGCGGCCCGGATGGCCAAGACCGAGCCGATCGAGGGCGAACGTGGCGCCATCGTGCTGACCGCCTCGGTGGCCGCATTCGACGGTCAGATCGGTCAGACGTCCTACACCGCCGCCAAGGCAGGGGTGCACGGCATCACGCTGGTCGCGGCCCGAGACCTGGCCAGCAAGCTCATCCGGGTCAACACCATCGCCCCGGGCGTGTTCGACACGCCGATGCTCGGCCGATTGCGCCAGGACATCCGCGAGGGGCTGGCCGCAGCGGTTCCCCATCCGAGCCGGTTGGGCGAGCCGGTGGACTACGGCATGCTCGCCGTGCAGATGCTGCGCAACCCCTATCTGAACGGCGAGACGGTGCGGCTGGATGGCGCGATCCGGATGGCTCCGCGCTAGCGCTGCACCGTCGGACCGATCACTGGACGGCGGTCGACGGGGCCCGTCAGGCGATGACCCCGTCGGCACGAAGTGCAGCGATGTGTTCCAGCGAATACATGAGCTCGGCGGCCACCTCGTCGGTATGGCTGAATCGCGCCGAGCGCACCGCGGCCCCGAGCGGGGCTGACGCCGACAGCCGCGGCGCCGGCGCCGGCTGGGTCAACCCGTCGCGAGCGATGAACGTACCTCGGGCAGCGAGGTCTGGATGATGCGCCGCCTCGGTCATCGTCAAGACGGGCGTCACACACGCATCGGTGCCGGCGAATGTCGCGGTCCACTCCTCACGAGTCCGGGTCGCGAACAACGCGGCCAACTGGCGGCTCTGCTCGGGCCACCGGGACCGGTCGTTCTGCGGCCAATCGGCAGCGTCGAGTTCCAAGCCGCGTAGGAGGGCGCCGTAGAACTGGGGCTCCAACGCGCCGACCGCCAGGTAACGCCCGTCGGACGTCGTATAGGTGCGGTAGTAGTGAGCCGCCCCGTCGAAGATGTTGACACCGCGCTCGTCGCTCCAGGCGCCAGTGGCCAACATGCCGTGAAACATCGCCGTCAGCGAGGCCACGCCGTCCACCATGGCGCAGTCCACCACCTGTCCCATCCCCGTCCGGGCCCGGTCGAACAGGGCCGCGAGCACTCCGAGGGCCAGGTAGGTACCGCCGCCACCGAAGTCTGCTACCAGGTTCAGCGGCACCGTCGGCGGCTCGGCGGCCGAGCCGAGTGGATGCAGCGCGCCAGCCATCGACAGGTAGTTGATGTCGTGCCCGGCCCGCAGCGCCAGCGGGCCACTCTGGCCCCAGCCGGTCATCCGTCCGTAAACGAGGCGCGGGTTACGCTCCTGCACGTCGTCCGGACCCAGACCCAGTCGTTCGGCCACGCCCGGACGCATACCCTCCAGGAAGACATCGGCGCCCCGGAGCAGGTCGTGCACCAGGGCCAGCCCCGCGGGCTGCTTGAGATCGACGCCGATGCCGCGGTGGCCTCGGGTGCGGGGATCGTCGCTCAGGCTCAGGCCGGTCAGGTCGCCGGCCGGGCCGACGCGATCGATGCGCACGACGTCGGCGCCCATGTCGGCCAACAGCATCGTGGCGAACGGGATCGGCCCGAGCGCGGCCAGGAAGACGATCCGGACGCCGACCAGCGGACCGAGGCGAGGGCCGGGAACCTCAGGGGCGCTCATGCGCCGAGCCGGGCGTCGCGCCAGCGGGTGGCTGAGCTCAGCGCCGACCTGCCGGTGCCCGAGTCGAGCACGATGCCGCCCAGGGCCTGCCCGACCCGGTCGCAGAGCTGACGCAGCTGCGCGCCCCATTCCCGAGCGACATCCTCGGTGACCAGGTTGGTGAAGCCGACCGCGGCCGCGACCAGGCAGATCTCGCCGTCCGGCCCGAAGATCGGCGCTGCGACGGTGCTGACCCCGAGGGCAAACCCCTCGTGGTCCACCGCCCACCCCTGCGTCCTGACCAGCTCCAGCTCACGCTGGAAAGCCCGCACGCTGCTCACACTCTTCGGCGTGAACGCGTGGAGCCCGTCTCGCAGCACATGCTCCACCTGCGCGGGCGGGTCGAAGGCCAGAAACGCGCGGCCGAACGAGCCACCCTGGATCGGGATGGGCAGACCGGCCTGCAGCGTGATGCGCACGCGGTGCGGACGTTCCATCTTGTCGACCATCATGATCTCGTCGCGGCTGACCCGCCGGTAGAGCGCGATCGTGGCGTTCACGACTTCCAGCAAGCCGGCCAACTCTCGCTTGGCCACGGCGATGTCGCTGGACTGATCGCCCGCGGCCAGTCCCAGTTCCATCAAGCCCGGACCAAGCCCGTACGTGCGGGCTCGGTCGTCGTAGTCGACCATGTCCAAGGCCACCAACGTGCGCAGGATGTAGAACACCGTGCTCTTGTTCAGCCCGGAACCCTCCACCAGGTCCGCAAGGGGCGATGCGCCGCGGACGACCAGCAGTCGCAGGATGGTGAAGGCCCGCTCGACCGCGGGTACGCGGTAGTTGTCGTCCGTGGGAGTCGCCGCGGTGGCAGGGTGCTTAGCCATTGATCGTCGTCCTTCATCCGCGACGCCAGAGCGTACGACGGGCTGAGTTCCGTACCGGGGATTCGGCGGAGCGCGCGGCGCGTACCTTGACCCAGTCGCTCGCAGTCACGTACGTTCCGAACCTCGTTCTTTATAGCGAACAGACGAGCAAGGGACAAGCAACGTGAACCCGACGGCGGAAGTCCTCACCGAGTCACGGGGTTCGGTGTCGATCATCACGATAAACCGGCCGCACCAGCGCAATGCGATCAACCAAGCCGTCGCTTCCCAGCTGGCCGCCGCCCTGGACGAGCTGGACGCCGACCCGCAGCTGGCGGTCGGGATCCTCACCGGTGCCGGTGGCACGTTCTCGGCCGGGTTCGACCTCAAGGCGTTTGCCCGCGGCGAACGGGCGACGGTGCCCGGTCGAGGCTTCGCCGGACTGGTCGAGGCGCCGCCGGTCAAACCGCTGATCGCGGCCGTCGAGGGTTGGGCACTGGGCGGTGGGTTCGAGATGGCGCTGACGTGCGATCTCGTCGTAGCCGCCCAAGGCGCCCGGTTCGGCCTGCCCGAGGTACGGCGTGGACTGGCTGCCCGTGGCGGCGGCGCGTTCCGGCTGCCCCAACGGCTTCCCTATGCCGTCGCGATGGAGGCGATCCTGACCGGCGAGCCGTTGGACGCCGCCCGGGCCGAACGGTTCGGGCTCGTGAACCGCGTCACCGCCGACTCCGAGGCACTGGCCGGTGCCCTGGTGCTGGCCGAGCTGATCGCGGCCAACGCTCCCCTGGCGGTGGCCGCATCGAAACGGGTGGTGCGCGAATCGGGAGACTGGCCCGCCGACGCCGCCTTCGATCGGCAGCGGGAGCATTTCGAACCCGTCTTCGCCTCGGCCGACGCCCAGGAAGGCGCCGCCGCCTTCCGCGAACGCCGCGCTCCCGTGTGGACCGGCCATTGAAGCCGGGAACCCTGTCACCGCAACGGCTTTCCCCGCGGCACGGCCCGCGATGAGCGGTGGTGAGGACGTCGATGGCCGCGCACGCGTGTGCGTCGGGCTCAGCGCACGCGACGTGGCAGGTGGCTGAAAGCGTCGATCGGACTGTGCAGTGAGAGACCCCCGTCGGCACGTACCAGCTGACCGGTCGTCCAGGGGAGGTCGAGGACGCCCAGCACCGCGACCGCGACGTCGGTGGGGTCTCCGAGACCGCCGAGCGGCGTGCGCTCGGTGAGGCCCTCCACCCAACCGGGCAGGCGTTCGGGGTCTGGAGTCATGGGCGTCCGGGTGACGCCCGGGCCGACGGCGTTGACGCGAATGCCGTGCGCGCCCCACTCGACTGCGGCCACGCGGACGAGCATGTCCGCCGCCGCTTTCGAGACGCAGTAGGCACCCATGCGGCGGTCAGCGAGCACGGCGCTGATGCTGGTCACGACCACGATCGAGCCGCCCTGGCCGAGCATGGCCCGGGCAGCAGCGCGCAGGCAGAGCCAGACTCCGGTCACGTTGACCGCCAGGACACGGTCCCAGTCGTCGCGTGTCTCCTTCAAGAGGCTCTGCCCGTGGCCCACGCCGGCCGAGAGGACGACGTGCGTGGGGGTCCCGGCCGCCTCCATCGCCGCGTCCACGTGCTCTTCGTCGGTCACATCGACGGTGACGTCGGGCGAGCCTGCGACGTCCCAGGTCGACACGGCCGCGCCCGCAGCCCGAGCCAGTCGCGCGACTTCTGCACCGATGCCGGAAGCACCGCCGGTGACTATGAGCCGCGCCGCCGGACCGACCGTCGTCACGCGGCGCCGTCCTCGACGGCGCCGATGAGCTCCACCAAGATGCCGTCGGGTGCCGTCACGACTGCCATCGGTGCGTACTTGCCGGTGCCTGCCCACTGACGTATCTGACGTACGTCGCGGGCAAGACCTAGAGCCGCCAGCCGGCCCAGCGTCTCCTCGACATCGCGCGTGAAGGACAGCAGGAAGAAGCCGTGGCGCGGAGCGGCGGGGACCGCTTCCCCTGCGGCGGCTCCCTCGAACACCACGAGCTCCACCAGCGCGGAGTCCGGCTGCTCGGGGTCCGCCAGGAATATCGATCGAAGCTTGTCGGTGCGGCTCCCGAACAGGTCGGGCCAGCCCCCGCGGACCGTGCGGTCGACCAGCTGCTGCAGGCCGAGACCGTCGCGCCAGAACCGCATCGCGGCCTCCACATCCGATGTGCAGATCGCCGCGTGATGCAGAGCTAGGCTCACAGTTGCCTTCCTCGTGTGCTTTGGTCCTTATCGATCGCATGTTAGGAGATCGGATGCGCGCGCGGGGACGATGGCCTACGGTCGCGGTGCTCGGGGCCGGCGCGGGCGGGATCGCCGTTGCTGTGCGGTTGCGCAAGGCAGGCATCCGCGACTTCGTGGTCTACGAGGCGGGCGGCGGAGTCGGCGGCACGTGGCGCCACAACGTCTATCCGGGGGCGGCGTGCGACGTCATGAGCCACTTATACTCGTATTCCTTCGCTCCGAGCAAGGACTGGACGCGGACCTATGCAACGCAACCCGAGATCCTTCGCTATCTCGAGGGAGTCGCGGACCGATTCGGGGTGCGCCAGCACGTACGCACATCGAACCGGGTGCATCGCCTGCGGTGGACCGGCACGCAGTGGGAGATCACCACCGCGGCCGGTGACGTCGAACGGTATGACGTCGTCATCAGTGCCCTGGGCCTGTTCTCGCAGGCCGCGCATCCTGACCTCCCCGGCCTTGACGACTTCGCCGGACGCCTCGTGCACACCTCCGAGTGGGACCCGACGCTCGATGTCGGCGGGCTGCGGGTGGGCGTCGTCGGCACGGGCGCCAGCGCGGTGCAGGTCGTGCCCGAACTCGCAGCCGCCGCAGAGCATCTGACCGTCTTCCAGCGCACGCCCGCCTGGATGCTGCCGAAAGTCGACCGGGTCTACGACGAGAAGGAACTACGTCGCTTTCGTCGCATGCCGGGTGCGGCAAAGCTCACGCGCTTCCGCATCTGGCGATTGCATCACCAGGAAACCGTCGTACGCATCGACGACCCGCGAACCGCACAGCGCCAGGCGTGGGCACAAGCGTACCTGCACCACAAGGTCGCGGACCCTGAACTGCGCGCGAAGCTGACGCCCGATTATCCGTTCGGGTGTAAGCGCGTCCTGACCGGAGGCCGTTACTACGCGGCCCTGCAGCAGCCGAACGCTGATCTGGTAACTGCGAAGATCGAGCGGCTCACGGCCGGCGGAGTGCGTACCGCCGACGGTCATGACCACGAAGTCGACGTGCTTGTGCTCGCGACCGGCTTCGAGACCACCAAGTATCTGCACGGCATTGAGGTCATCGGCCGCGATGGCCGGCGCCTGCACGACGAGTGGGCGAAGCGTCCTGAGGCGTACCTGGGAACCGCGATCTCCGGCTACCCGAACCTCTTCCTGCTGTACGGGCCGAACACGAATCAGGGTGGCAACTCCATCATCGGCATCCTCGAGGCGGGCGCCCGGTACGCGGTCAGTGCCATCCGCGCGCTGCGTCGCGACCCACGCCCCCTGGACGTGCGCTCGGATGTGCAGAGGGCGTACAACGATCAGCTTCAGGCCGACCTGCGCGGCTCGGTCTGGGAGGCTTGTGATAGTTACTTTCGGACGGCCGAAGGACGCATCGTCACACAGTGGCCCCACACGTCGCTCGATTACGCGCGGCGCACCTGGAGACTTCGCCGAAGGGACTACGAACGGCTCGTGAGATGACAACGTGGCGGCCCCGGCCGCGAGCACTGACGAACAAGCTATCGCGGAGTTGCCGTGCTCAACGCGATCATCACCTGGCTAAAGGCTTTGGGAGACACGTCTAGTCTCGATAGATGGGTTCCCCAGTGATCGGCGCGTACGAGGCAAAGACGCATCTGCCTCGACTGCTCGACCAGGTCGCGCGCCGCCTCGTAGCAGATTTCGCTCATCCGCGCCGACTCGCGACTAGAGGAATGCCTTGGTGAAGGCGAGCGTCTTCTGCGCGACGGACGAGCAGGAACTCTGCGCCGGACCACCAGGGGTCGGGCAGGCCTGGTCACGGTTGATCGACCAGAATCCCAGCCGCCCCACGCCGTTGCTCTTGGCGAACTTGCGGAGCTTCTTGGCATCGGCGGTGGTGAAGATCTCTCCCGCTGAGTTGTTCTGACCGATCATCGGAGTAATGCCGATATTCGCGTACGTCGTGGTCGGCCAGAGGCTTCGAACCTGACTCAGAGTGCCCTTGGCGGAGCTCTCCGCCGTGGTGGCCATATCGCTGACCGCACCCCCGTAGTTCATCGTCATGATGTTGACGAGGTCGACGCGGACGCCGTCCTTCTTGGCCAGCGTGAGGAACGCGACCGCGTTGGGCAGCAGCCCCGAGGGACCCACCGGCAAGGTGAACGACAGCACCAGGTTCGGGTCCTCGCTCTCCAGCGGGGCGAGCGCCGCGAACCGGTTCGCGATGGCAGCGGAATCGTTCAGGGCGGCGCCTTCGACGTCGAAGTCGACGTGGGTGATGTTGTAACGCAGCACCAGGGACTGGTAGGCGGTCGTCAGATTTGGCGCGTTGGTGCAGGTGTCGGCCAGGTCATGGTCCGTGCCGGTGCCGGGATCTCCGCCAAAGGAGATGATCGCCGTCGCGCCGCCGCTCTGCGCGGTCGTGATCGCGGAGTCGGCGGCAGGGTCCCCGGAGACCGCGGTGCCGTTGTCCCATGTCGGCGTGCAACCGCTGCCGAGGACGAACGCCGCGGTGAAGCTCTTCAAGGCGTCCTTGCTGACCGCGGTGTCCACGTTGCCGAGGTTTGCTGCCGAGATCTCCGCGTAGGGCGACACCATCGGTCCGCTGACCGCTTTCGCCGTCGCCGCCCCGCCGCTGCCGGCGAACACCGACGCACCCAGCACGGCGGCCATACCCAGCACCGCGCAAAACCGACCTGCGCCGGCCATGGACTCAACTCCCCGATCCGCACTACTTGCCGTGAAAATAGCCGGCACCGATCCGTTTGACCAGCCCTCCCCAGCAGCGCGTCGCCGGGCACCCGTTCTCGCGGCACGGCGAGGAACGCCCCTGGCCACGTAGCGGGCCCACCCACCGGTCCGCAGGAGGGGCATCAGTGCGCTCCACGCCGTCGTCACGGACGAGTGCGGTCGGACGACCGGCCGAGAATCATCGGTCGGCGTGCGCTTCGAACGGGTCTACGTACCACCCTTGAGCTGACACCCCTCGAACCTAGCGGGCGAAGCCGGTATGCGGCCGGTGCTCGAAGAATGCATGCAGCACGACGGTGGTGCGCACTGAGCAGTTCGTCCGCCGCCGTACCTCGCTCACCAGATCCTCCAAGGCTCTCGGCGAGGCGACGCGTACGAGCAAGACCAGGTAGTCCTCGCCCGCGACGCAGTAACAGCTCTCGACCTCCCGCAGCTCCGCGAGCCGCTCCGGGACGGGGACCAATCGTGCGGGATCGAGCGGCGACAGTGCGAGGATCGCGGCGAGCGGGAGCCCGAGGTCCTCCGGGTCGATGATCGCGACATACCCCTTGATCAGACCGCTGGCCTCGAGCCTGCGCACCCGGGCGTGAGTGGCAGAGACCGAGAGCCCGGTCTGGTCCGCGAGGATTCGCAGCGTGCACCGGCCGTCGGTCAGCAGCGCAGCCACGATGGTGCGGTCGACCTCGTCGTGGAGGGTCGCGGTGTCTCCCCTGCCGGCGGCCGTCGGGACGGTGCTCATCCCACGTCGCGCGACACGAGGTCGGCGAAGGTCTCGCGGCGTACGAGCAGGCGGGAGCGACCGCCGTCGACGCCGACCAGCGGCGGCCGCGGAGTGAGGTTGTAGTTCGATCCCATCGCGTGGTGGTACGCGCCGGTGGCGGCGACAGCCAGCAGGTCCCCGACGCGCAGGTCGGCAGGCAGGCAGACGTCGTCGGCGATCACGTCGCCCGACTCGCAGTGGCGGCCGACGACGGCGGTGTCCCGCGGCGGCGCGGACGACTGCCGTCCGACGAGCCGCACCGTGTAGCGGGCGCCGTAGAGCGCCGGCCGGGGGTTGTCGCTCATGCCGCCGTCGACCGTGACGTAGCTGAGCCGACCCGACCTCTTGATGCCCAGCACCCGGTAGAGGGTGAGACCGCAGGGCCCGGCGATGGCCCGTCCCGGCTCCACGACGAGGTGCGGCTCGGGCAACCCGTACCCCGCGCAGGCCGTGTGCACGGCCCGGCGCAGGGCGGGCAGGACCGCCTCGGGTTCGAGCGGCTCGTCGGTCACGCGGTAGGCGATCGCGTGACCGCCGCCGAGGTCCAGCTCGCGGACGACGTGCCCGTGCCCGTCGCGGATGTCGGCCATGAGCCCGACCACCCGACGTGCTGCCTGCTCGTACGGCTCGAGCCGGGAGATTTGCGACCCGATGTGGCAGTGCAGGCCCACGAGGTCCAGCCGTGGCTCAGCGAGAATGCACCTCGCCGCCTCCTCCGCCGCCCCCGTCCCGATGGACAGCCCGAACTTCTGATCCTCCGTGCCCGTGGTGATCGACCGGTGGGTGCCGGCGTCGACCCCGGGCGTCACGCGCAGCAGCACGGGCTGCGGCCGGCCGGCCGACGCGCACGCGGCGAGCTCCTCGATCTCGCCGAGGTCGTCGACCACGACGCGGCCGACCCGGTGGCGTACCGCAGCCGACAGCAACGACCGGGGCTTTCCGTTGCCGTGCAGGATGATCCGCGCGGCGGGAAAGCCGCAAGACAGCGCGAGAGCGAGCTCGCCGGCCGAGCAGACGTCCAGCGACAGCCCCTGCTCCTCGACGATGCGAACGACCGACCGGGTCAGCAGGGCCTTGCCGGCGTAGGCGACCTCCGCCCCGGCGGCGGCGCGGCGGTAGCGCTCACAGCGTCGGACGAGCTCGCCGAGGTCGAGGACGTGGGTCGCGGTCCCGTGCTCGCGCGCGATCGACGTCAGGCCGACACCCCCGACCAAGACCTCGCCCGTCGGGTGCACGCGTAACGACGCCGGCCAGACGCGGGCCGGGACGCGGCCCCCTGGTGTCGGCCCGAATTCGACCCGTGTCGTCGTGGCGGCCGGCCCCGATCTCCCGACGGTCATCCGGTACGACGGCGGAGGATGTCCGTCCGGCCGCTGCTCCTTCCCGCGATGAGGCGGGAGATCCCGTCGGCCGCGGCGACCAGCGCCGGATGGGGTCGGTGGTGGACCGGCTCCGAGTGGCGCGGGTTGCCGCTGCTCGGGATCGCGAGCAGGTCGCCGACCCGGACGTCGCCCGGGACGAACGCGTCGTGGATCGTGCTCGATCCGCCGACCGCGTCGACGGACGCGATCTCCACCCGCACGTCGGCGGCCGGCGACAGGCGGCCGAGAAGGTGCGCCGACCGCATCGCCTGGTGGTTCACTGCGGGGTTGACGTCGAGCGGAGCGTCCACCCGTACGACCGTCCGTCCGTCGGTGATGGTGGCGACGCCGGTCACCCGGCAGAGGGTGACCGACGACGGGCCGGCCACCGCCCAACCCGGCTCGACGAGCACGATCGGCTCAGGTCTGCCCGGATCGGCGCAGGTGGCCGCGAGGGTGCGCCGAACAGAGGCCGCGACCATCTGCTGCGGGACGGTGAGGGGGCCGTGTGCGTTCGGCGACGGCGCGCTGTCGCCGAGCAGCAGGTCGGGCCCCACCTCGACGAGCGCACGGCGCAGCGAATCGGCGTACGTCAGGCCGTCGCGGCAGGCAGCGGCGTAGCGGATCTCGGGCGGCTCCGGCGACCCGGTCGTGCAGGAGAGGCCGGCGAGGCGGAGCCCGCGCGTCCGCACGATCCGGGCGGCCACGTCGTACGCCTCGTCGGAGCCCGGCCGCAGCCCGCGGGCCGCGCCGGTGCCGGCGGCGAGCCGGCTCACGCCGTCGACACCCCCCACGCGTACGGCGAGGAGGACGGCCTGCTCGCCGCGCTCGGGCGCACATCGCGCGAGCAGGTCCACATCGGCCGCCGAGCCGACCACGATGCGCCCGGCGCCGAGGCCGATGGCCCGTCGCAGCAGGCACGGACGAGCCCCGTCGCCGTGGACGACCATGCGCTCGACGGGGAAGCCGGCCGCGGTCGCGACGGCGAGCTGGGCCTCGCACCAGACCGCGAGCGCCATCCCCGTGGCCTCGACGACCGCGAGAGCGTCACCGCTCATGAGGGCGCTGCCCGGGCACGCCACGCAGAGCCCGCGGAACGCCGCGGCGACCGCGGCGAGCCGGGCACGTAGGTCGGCGACGTCGACGAGGACGGTCGGTGTCCCCACCGCCTCGGCGCATCCGACGAGACTGACGCCGCCCAGCGTCAGGTCTCCCCGCGCTACGGTACGGACGGTCGGCGGCCACAGGCCGGGCTCGACCGGACGAGGGAGCGACCCCCGCAGGGACGGGATCAACTCAGCCAAGGTCATCGTTGACGCTCCGGACTCGATGCGGGTCGTAGAGGCCCGCAGATCCGACTATCCGGCGGCCCGCGACCTGGCGGCAGGGCGTCACGCGTTCCCCACGACATCCATACGCGTTCCACACGGCCGCCGACGGTGCACCCCCCCACCGCCTTCCACCACGACGGGGCTCGATGCCCACCAGGCAGGCGGTACGGCGACGATCAAACCGGCCGTTGTTGCCGTTGACGACATCGATGACCAAGCTCTACGGCCAGAGTCGGTAACCCCACGGCTGCAGCATGGCCTGACGACCGTGGACGTCGACCTGCCGAAGTCCTGGTCCAAAGTTGATCATCACGGTGACGGCCGGCAGGTGCGCCGCACGGCGACGGTCCGCGCTCGCCACCAGCTCCATTCCCGATATCCAAGCACCCGATAACCGAGAGCAGTTGGGTTGCCCAGGGCGGTACGTGTTCGCGACACCGGACGGGCCCGCGCGGTTGTGGGACTTCTTCGCGGGGCGGCGACAACTTGCCGTCTACCAGTTGGACAACGGACCCGATCACTTCTGCCCGGGCTGCACGCACTTCACCAACAACGTGACCGACCTCGACACGCTCGGCGCCGCCGGCGTCAGCTGGATCACGGTGTCGGACATGCCGCTCGCCCAGATGGACTCCTACTGGGCGAGCCGCGGCTGGACCGTGGTCAAGGGACGTCAGGCCCGCAGCCCGGCACCGAGCTCGGCCAGAGCATGGGCGAGGTCGACGGAAGGGGTAAAGCCCCACGCCTGGGCGCGGTCGGTGCGGATCTGGCCGGTCCAGGCGGGGGCGTCGTCCCAACTCGGCTCGACGCCGAGCGCGCCGGTGACCGTCCCGACATAGTCGCGGAGGGTGGCCCGGCCGCCGGCGACGTTGACCGCGGTGCAGGCTCCGGCCGTCGGGCCCCTGACGACCCGGCCGGTGGCCAGGTCGGCGGCGAACGCGGCGAGGTCGTCGACGTGGACCCACGGGAAGGTCTGGTCGGGTACGGCGCGGCGGGCGTGCTCGTGCTCGCGCATGGCCGCGGGTCGCAGGGTGTTCCACACCGAGGTCTCGCCGGGCCCGAGGATCGCGGGTGGGCGCAGAAGCACGCGCGTGATGCCGTCGATGCCGGCCAGGGCGGCGTCGAGGTCGCGCTTGGTGACGGGGTAGGGGCCGGCGTCGTCGTCCACGAGTGGCGAGGACTCGTCGACGTCGCCCATCCCGGGTGTGCGGTCGTACACCGCGGCCGTGGAGATGTGTACGTGCGTCGGCACACCGGCGGCGACCGCGGCCCGGACGAAGGCGGTGGTGCCCTCGACCCCGATCCGGCGCTGGGACTCGAGGTCGCCGGCCATCGGGTGCACGGTCGTGACGACGGCGTCGGCCCCGCCGAGCACGTCGGCCGCGAAGGCCGGATCAGAGAAGTCGCCAACCCGCTCGCGAAGTCCAGGCACGCCCGGGGCGGTGCCGCCGCGTCGTACGACGGCTCTGATGTCCACGCCTCGGTCCGCCAGCGCTGCGCAGACCCGGGCACCGACCAGCCCATTCGCACCGGTGACCACGACGACTCGGGATTCGCTCATGTTCCACCCTGGCACGACATGGTCCGATCACGGTTGCCCGCCTCATCGAGGTGGTGAGTTGCCGCCGGTGATCGCTTCGGCGCATGCGGTGGCGCTCTGGCTCGCCGCCGACGATGCCCAGGCCCTGCACGACCAGCTCGTCGCCGCCGGCGTGACCATCGCCGTCGCCCCCTTCGCCGGGACCTTCGGCCGCACCTTCACCTTCCTCGATCCCGACGGGTACGCCGTCACCATCCACGACTGACCAGCCACCCCGCCGCACCTCAGGACGGCAGAGAGGAGAGCCGATGGCCAGCCATACCGTGACCATCGCCGTTCTCGGACCGTGGTCGCTGCGGACCAGCCGCCAGTTCTGGGAAGGATTCACGCCTTCGGCGCTGCCGCAAAGCCGGCTCGAGCGCGACGCTTCCCTACGCACCATCTTCCGGGTCGACTGCGACTGGTCGGCGGCCAGGGCCGACGTCACCCAACGCGGGCAGACAGCGCTGGTCGATATCTTCCGGCAGCCATTCCGCCTTGACGGCGTTTCAGATCCCATGCCGATCACGGCCAGCGTCGGGATAGCGGTCGGGCATCGGGAAACGCCGGAGGATCTTTTACACGAGGCGGATATGGCCCTGTACAAAGCCAAAGCTGCCGGCAGGAACTGGTTCGAGGTGTTTCGCCCCGAGATGGGGACTGACGTTCAACGTCGGGACGAACTCGAGTTTGATGTGCGTTCGGCGTTGGAGAGCAACCAGTTCCAGTGACCTGTCACTCGCCGTGAACGTTTCCGGACGTCAGCTGGACCGCCGGTCATCGTTGCCCATGTACGCGAGGCCCTCGAAGCCAGCAGCCTTGACCCGGCCGCACTCACTCTCGAAGTGACCGAGACCGCCCTGATGCGCAATGCGGCCGCCTTCCGGTCGAGCGTCAGTCCGCAGGCGGCGCGTCAAGGACGAACCAGCCGACCTTCAGGGCTGCTTTCACGGCCTTCGTGAGCTGAATGGTGAAGCTGCTGCCGTGAACGGTGACGCCGGCAACCGCAACCCCGCTCTGAAAGCCCTGGATCGTCGCGAACACCGAACTGGTAGCGGTCACCGACGTCCCGCTCACCGCAACGCTCTTCGCGCCCTTCGCCACGGTCGCGACGCCGCTGCGCGAAAACGCGACCTGCCCGGTCACCGTCAGCGCCGTCCCGGTCGTACTACGCACAGAGAGACCGGTCCCGGCGGTCGACAGCACTTCCAGCGCGACTCCGCCACCCGTGCTCGCTTCGTTCACCTCGACGACGGTGTTGCCGTCCGCCGCGCTCACGGCGTAGATCGCGGGCGCCGCCGAGGCGGTCGCCCGCAGGCCGACACCACCCTGGCCGACGACGTACGCGCCGTCACCCGACGTCGACGTGGCATAGAGGCCGCCTGCGCCGTTGGCCGCTCCATCGGCGAACACGCCGTACGAGAACTCGCTGTTGCCGACGCCCTGCACGCCGTAGCCTTGGAGCGACGTGCCGTAAACGCCGGCGCTGCCGGACGACGTGGTGTCGGACCCGATGACGCCGTAGTGACCAGGGCTGTCGGTGTCGCCCGCGAGCGCGTGGCCGCCCGACCCGTTCGTGTACGCGTGGACTGCCACGCCTGTGCCGGTGTTGACGATGTCGATCGTGCTGCCGTTGTTGCTCGAGGTCAGGACAGTCTGCGTCGTGCCCGCGTTGTTGTTCGCGCCGTAGTCCATCGTCCCGGTCGAGGCCGCGGCCGGCTGGGCGGTGCCGACGGCGGCCGCCACCCCGACCCCAGCCCCGAGCCCGCCGACGAGCAGCGCCCGTCGCGCAAACCGGGCGCCCGCGCGCGGCTCGTCGATGTCGTCGCCTGCATCCACGCCATGTCCTTTGTTCGCCCCTGCGGACGTCGCAGCATCATCCGGGCGCACCACGCTGTCAAGCACACGGCACAGACGTCGGGACGGGCCAGATCACTCATCGTCATCTCGTTGGTAACCACGTCGCGCGTGGCTAGGCGCAATGGCCAATCGGTTGCCGCTCGTGACGCGAGACGCCCGCGTCTTCACCTTCCTCGACGACCGGCCCGCGCCGCGAAGTCGTCGAGGGCGTCCAGGACCTCCCGGGATTACCACATCCGGTTGCGGGCGAAGCCGGTGAACGCCCCGAGGAAGTCGGCCGCGTCGAACCGAGCGATCTCGACCGACGCGTCTTCGGCGAGGGTCGCTACATCCACCGGCAGCGGGAGCGCCCGGCCGGCAATCTCCGCCAAGCCGGCTGCCCGATACGGTCCGGAGTGCCGCTGGCGGACCCGGGCCGACACCAGATCGGCGAGATCTTCGACTGCCAGGCTCGTTCTTGCATACTGCCGCGACCATAGCTGCCATAACGCGCTACGGGCGTCGACCACGGCGCGGCCGACCGCGCCAGTCGTTGTGCCGCGGCTGGTCTGAATGCGCTATAGACCTGGCGGGCGCGTGCTGGGACGCTGCGGCCACGGAAACCCGAATGATTCGAGAAGGACCTGGCATGAGAGCAGCACGAACTTTTGTCCTGACGGGTGTCAGCCTTGCCGGGGTGGTGCTCACCGCGAGTGCCGCCGTCGCAGGTCCAGCACACCCGCAAACGCGCCCGGGCGTCGTGCTCGGGAGCGCCTCCGGCCCTGCTGCGCCGACTGTGATTGCGGCCAAGAAAAACCAGACAACCGTTGGCGGCGGGTATCTGAGCAGGCCTGGCGTAGCCCACGAGGCGCAGACCTATGTAACGACCCCAGCCGTGACCTGCGGGAGCGGCGGGGCGTACGACGGGCCCCGTGTGATCCTGGGCGCGTTCGGTTTCCAGGCAGACGGCAGCCTCGCGGCCTCGGCATCCGTTGTCTCGGCGTGTCAGGACGGCATGCCGTTGTACTTCGTCGATACCGAGTACTCCATCGACAATCAGTTCCACGCCGCGATCCAGGACGTTAGTGCTGGTGACCTCATTGAGATCGATCTCGAAGAGGACAGCAGTCAGACCTACATGGACGCGTATGACACCACTTCAGGCGCGGACGCCCAGCTCACCGACAGTGCCTACCCGACCGAGGACACGCAGCTTCTCATCGGCAGCCTGAGCGATTCCCCATTTCTTCCAGTCGCGGACTTCGGCAGCACGACGTTCTATGACCCGAGCTTCAACAGCGAGGGCATCACCAGCGCGCTCGCCACGAAGCTGACGCAGTACACAAGCGGGGTCGCGCAGATCAAGACGAAGAACTACAACAAGAAGAAGCAGAGGTTCAGCCTCGTCTGGGAGCACAGCTGACCCGCGTAGCCGTTCCCGCCGGGCAGCGGACCGTCCACGCGATCGGTCAACCGCCCGTCATCGGTGATCCGCTTCCGAGGTAATGTCTCGCACGATCACGGCGGGTCGGCACGCCGATGTGCGGCCTTGGAACGTTGGCTGCCTCCCTCTCCGTCATGACGGCAACAGACCAGATCCTTCGGCGGCCGCCGCGCGCTGCAACCCTTCGTCGTACGCCGCCACTATGCTGCAGTCGCTGTCCGCATCTCGCGCTGAAATCGCTGCCGACAACGGGATGGTGTCGTAGGCGCGCAAGCCATGACACGCACACAGTCCAGCGGCACGGTCGAGGACATCTCGCCCGTCGCGACAGCCACGAAGCGAGGTACCTCCGAGTCCGTGCCGTGATAGTCGGCCTCGAATTCTTGAGTGAGCACGTGCGCCGCGCTTGCTTCCAGCTGGCCGATCCGATGCTTGCGCCAGATGGCGGCCGGTACCTCGACCCGGGCGAGCTGCGCGATGAACAGGTCGCCGCATGGAGCACAACCGTCACGTCACTCCGGGTCGCCGAACCTCGTTCGGCGTGCGGCGGGTCCGGCGAGCGTGTTTAGCCTGGATCCGTGGAGCCGGTAGGTGTCTGATCGCCCTGGTGAACGCGAAGTGCCTGCCGTGCCGGGATAATCGGGAGTGTCTAGGCTGGCAGGGTGCGGCAGAGGAGCGATGCGGGACGTTAGTCCCGCCTGCGGTCTCCGGACGGGGGGTAGGACCGGGTCACCGTTGTACTGCGACGGCGCTCACCGCGGGGGCTTGTGGGCGCCCCCGGTGGTCTGAGAAGGAGACCGCCGGGGGCTCACCACGTTCGGGTCCAGTCGCCACTTTGCCGATCGGATTGACAGGGCCGCCGGGCCGCGGCACAGGCCCGTACCGCGTCGACGGAGCCGACGCGTTGCCACTCTCCCGCGAGCTGTGCGCCATCGCGTCGCCTGCGGCCGCCTGGGCTCGCGCGGTCGGCGTCGGCGGGTCGTAGGCGGTGCCCGGGACAGGTTCCGCTTCTCCGCGGTTCCGGCTCGCGTCCCGGCTAGGCGTGCTATACCGGTTACAGCAGCTCCGGCTGCCCCGTCCAGACGCCGCGGGCCTGGCTACAGAGGCTGGATGGCGGTCATGGTTGAGGAGCAGACGCTGTCGGCGGTGCTTACCGACTTCGCGCGAACGATGATCACCGACTTCCCGATCCAGGGGATCCTCGATCATCTGGTGGGCCGGATTGTGGAGATCCTGCCGGTGTCGGCCGCAGGTGTGACGTTGATCTCGCCGGGGGCAGCGCCGCGCTACATCGCCGCCTCGGACGAGTCCGCCATGCGGTACGAGCGACTGCAGACCTCGATGGCGCAGGGCCCGTGCCTGCTCGCCTATGACAGTGGAAACGTGGTGGCGGTCTCGGACCTGCGCCTCGAACGTCGTTTCCCGCAGTTCGTACCCGCCGCGTTGGCGGCCGGGTTGGCGGCGGTGTTCACCTTCCCCTTGCGGCACGGGGATGGCCGGCTCGGCGCGTTGGACCTGTACCGGGATGAGCCCGGACCCCTCGCGCGGCATGACCTGGACGCGGCGCAGACGCTCGCGGATGTGACGTCCGCCTACCTGCTCAACGCCGAGGCGCGGGAGGAGGCCCGCAGCACGTCTGACCGGTTCCAGCACAGTGCGATGCACGACCCGCTGACCGGGTTGCCGAACCGGTTGCTGCTGAGGGAACGCCTCGCGCACGCGGCCGCGCTCGCGAAACGTTCCGGCGCGACCGCCGGCATCCTGTTCGCGGACCTCGACGGCTTCAAGGCCGTCAACGACACCTACGGGCATCACATCGGGGACGCCCTTTTGATAGCCGTCGCGCGGCGGCTATCGGGGAGGGTACGTCCCGGGGACACGCTCGTCCGACTGGCGGGCGACGAGTTTGTGGTGTTCTGCGAAAACCTGCGGGGAGAAGCGGACATCGAGGTCCTCGCGGCGCGCCTGTCCGCCGCGTTCGACGACCCGTTCGATGTCGGGGATCTCGAGCTGGCGTTGACAGCGAGCGTCGGGATGGCGTTCGCTGGTCCCGGCGTGGAGATCGACGCCGAGTTGATCGCTGCGGCAGACGCCGCGATGTACCGGGCCAAGCACGCTGACCACAGCGAGCGGGGGGACCGCAGGGTCCTCGACCTCCGCCACGACATCCGAGCCACGACGCCGCCGCCTCCGCGCACACCCTGACGGCGACGGCACCCCCATCCAACCCAGCGGCCGCTCAGCTTGCTCGCGGTCGGATCCGGCGTAGGGTTTCGGGCAGTCGGTCCGGAGCCTCGCCGTTTGCTCGCGACACGGCCGCTGGCCGGTCGCCATGAGGAAGCTGGGGCCCGTCATGGAATACACCTTGGAGGCCGCCCGCGAGGCGGCCACCAACCTCGCCGCAGCGCAAGCCGCCGCCACCGCAGGCACCGTTGACGGCGCCATCGACCTGGCCCTAGCGCAGGATCGGCGTAACGAGATCGTGCGGGCGTTCCACGTATTGCTGCACAACGTGATCGACCTGACTGACAGACCCGCAGCAGTCACCGAGCCGGCGTGGCGTACCCCATAAGCCAACGTCGCACGGTCGAACTGACGCGCTCCGGCCACAGCGGGTGGACCGGTCCATCCATCAGCCGCGCACGGGACGCAGTGAGACGGTGATCTGCTCGCCCAGCTTCGCCTCGCCGAGTCGGTAGAACACGCATGCGCACCGTCTTTCCGGTCCCCACCTGACACCTCAAACCGGGATGCCTTTTCCGCGTCGCTCACCACAACGGTCATCAGCGCAGGCGCCATGCGCGAACGCCCACGCCGAACGGTGGATCGGAACGGTGCGCCGCGAAGCGCTCGACCGCATTCTCCTCATCAACTAACGGCACATGCGGGCCGTCCTCAACCAGTATGTCGAGCAGTACAACACCCACCGGCCGCACCAATCACGCGACCAGACGCCGCCGCAGGCCCTACCCGCGCTGAAACCGCTCCAGACGAGCCGCCCGACCGCGTCGAGCGGAAGGAGGTGCTCGGCGGCCTCATCCACGAATACCACCACGCCGCCTGACCACGCTCACGCTGCAATCAGAGTTAGTGAGATCGCGGCTTGGTCAGCCGATGATGCTCACATCGTCGAGGACGAAGGAGGTCTGGAGGCTCGAGTCCTCCTTGCCGCTGAAGGACAGCGTGTAGGTGGATCCGCCGGTGAGGCCGCTGACGTTGTAGCTGTGCACGACGTACCCGGACGCCTTGTTCAGGTTGGAGAAGGTGCCGAGCGTCGTCGACCCGAGCTTCGCGGTGAAAATGTCGTAGGCCGTCGAGGTGGTGGTCTCGGCGGTGTCGATGTGCAGGTAGAACTGTACGGTCGCGGTCGTGCACCCCGCCGGGATCGTGATCGACTGGGTCCCGGTGTCGGTGTGGGTCTGGCCGTAGCCGTCGAACCACGCGTCGTAGCTCCCCGAGTGCGCGGGCTCCGAGGTGGAGTTGTTGAGCACGCCCGAGGAGAGGGTCCACGGCGACGAGCCCGACTCGAACCCACCGTTGGTGACGAGCTGCGCCGTGCAGCTCCCGCCGCCCGTCGAGGTCAGGGTGAGCGTCACCGACACCGTGTGTGTCGCCGACGCTCCCGTGCCGGTGACGTTCAGGGTGTAGCTGCCGGTGGTCGCCGTCGAACTGGCGGTGAGCGTGAGCGTCGAGCTGGCGCCGGCCGTCACGCTGGTCGGGCTGAAGCTCGCCGTTACGCCGGCGGGCAGGCCACTCGCGGACAGCGCGACGGACTGCGCGCTGCCGCTGGTGACTGCGGTCGAGATCGTGCTGGTCCCGGACGAACCCTGGGCGACGGACACCGATGTCGGGCTGGCCGAGATCGAGAAATCATTCGTCGCGGTGGTCCCGCCGATCAGATCCCGGGCGATGTTGTTGGCGTCTGGCGAACCGATGCCGGTGGCGAGGTCATATCCCGCCGTTGCCGGCCAGTTCGTCGCGGTGCTCGTGTGGCCGGTAGTGATGTCGTGGAACGGCGGGTACGTCTGCGCGCTACCGGCCAGGGAGTAGAGCTTCGGATTGGCGAAGCCGAGTTTCGCCTTCCCAGCCGCGACGGCGTCTTGGTCGTAGGCCGCGGCAAAGCCGGCCCACAGCGGGGCGGCAGCGCTGGTCCCGCCGACGACTGTCCACGATCCCTGGGAGTAGATCGAGTAACCGGTCGCGGGGTCGGCGTCGGCCGAGATGTCGGGCACGCAGCGCTTGCTGGCGCAGCTCGACGGCACGTTGTCGCCGGTCTGCCAGCTCGGCTTGGCGAAGATCGTGCTCACGCCCCCGCCGCCGCCTTCGGTCGCGTTCGTGTCCCATGGCACTTCGCTGGTGTAGGTGCCGCCCGACGCGACCGTGAGCCGCGTCCCACCAGCGCCGGTGACGTAGGGGTCGTCGGCCGGGTTGTCGACACCGAGCGTCCCTTGCGTGCCGCAGTCGTAGGCGGCGCTGTCACCGCTCGCCGCGAACAGCGACTGCCCCTGCGAGGCCATCTGCTGGAAGATCTGGTCCTCGCTGTTGATCGTGCTCGTGCTCGAGTTCGCCTCGCACTCGCCCCAGCTGGTCGAGTTCGACGCCGTCGTGTTCGACGTCGCGATCGAGTTGTATCCGTCGATCACGCCCTGGTCGGAGTTCGGCGCCTCGAAGACCTTGACGTTCGCCTTCGGCGCGAGCGCCTGCACGACCTCGATGTCGAGCTCGACCTCTACCTCGGCGTTACCCAGTGTGGTGGTGCCGCCGTCCACGCTCGTGACGGTCGGTGTCGGGCTGCCCAACGAGTATTGGTTGTCGTACGTGGTGACGTTGGTCTGCTTGTATGCGGCAAGCTCGAACAAGCCGACCGTCTGGCCGGAGCCGGTATAGCCGGCCGTCGCGAGCGGGTTCACGTCGTACGCGGTCTTAAGCTCGCTCGGTGTGTAGCCACCGGCGGGGCCGCTGCCGACCTTAGGCGTGTGGTGGAGGTAGTGATTGTCGAGGCCGACCACGCCGAGCACCTTGGCCGCGACCGACGACGGCAGCGAGACTTCGCGGTCGTTGCTCGAGTAGTCGCGGTTCAGCACCTCGTCGTGGTAGCGACCGATCGTGGTATCGAACGCCTTCTCGACCTGGGCGACCGTACCCGTCGCATCGATAACCGTGCGGTTGGAACTGATGCTGCTGACAGACAATCCCTGCAAGCGCAAGTAGCCCGCCACCGTGTCGACGCTGGCCGGGGTGGGCGCGTAGCGGGTGTCGAACTGCGCGCTCGTGAGGTAGCGACCGTACTGCGGCGACCGCGGGTCCGAGACGTGCACCAGGAAGGACCTCAGGGCGCTCTCATCCCGAAGCGGCAGGGTCACCGCGACGCTCATCCGGCTCGCGGCCGGCGCGTCGCCGGTGCGGGTGCTGCCGGCGTGGCTCGGCGCCGCGGTGCCTATCACCGGTTGGGACGCGGCGCGCGCGGCGGGCGCGGCGCCGGCGACGACCGCGGTTGCGAGCGGGAGCGCGATGGCGGCCGCGGACAGGACAGCCACCCGCCGCACGAGAACCGGCCAACTCGTCGCGCGTTCGCTGGGGACCTGGCTCTTTCGCGTCACAGAGAACCCGCCGCTTCTACTAATCCGTATGGGCTAAGAGGGAAGGTAGTGACGCGCTCCATTTGGGTCAAGGGCCGGCTGGCTCGCGGGGTCGACCCTGAAACGCCCGCGGCTCACACGCGAAATGGCCGCTCCTGCTGATGCCAATACTGTCTTGTATGCAGAGTCGTCTCATGCGGGGCCCAGGCGCGGTGTTCCTCTTGTCCGACCTCCTCGAGGGCACCCACACCTACGTCCTGGCCGTCATCGAGCACGCGACCCGCCGGATCCGGATCCTCGGGGTCACCGCCCACCCGAACCAGGCTTGGGTCACGCAGATGGCGTGGAACCTGCTGATGGACCTCGGTGAGCACAGACGGAATGGAATCGTGGAAGGACGTGACCACTGCAGATCAGGCCGAGCTGTTCGCCGACAGGCAGCTCTTCACGCCTGAACAGGCGGCCCGGGCTCTGTAGGTCGGGCGGACAACGCTCTACTCGCTGCTGAAGGAGGAGCGGCTGCACGCGGTGCATGTCGGGCGAAGTTGTCGGCTCACCCGAGCGGAGCTGATTCGGTACGTGGCACGCCTTGATCAAGAGTGCGCCGCGCCGGTCGGTGCCGAATTCATCGAGGTGCAGTTCGGTCAGACGCCGGAGCCCGACGATGCTGCGTGACCGGCGCACTGCGGTTGAGTCGGGATATCGGTCGCGCTATCGTTCGCCCATGGCGACCTTCCTGCTCCGGCTCGATGACAGTGAACTTCAGGCGTTGCGTGAGGCCGCTAAAGCCCAGGGGCGCAGCATGAACGACCTGGCCCGCGAGGGCCTGCGGGCGCTCACGTCGGGTGCGGCGCGAGACGAGAAGGTGCGCGCATTGACGCGTCGGGTCATGTCCGAGCAGGCCGGGCTGCTCAAGCGACTCGGCGAAGCGTGACCGAGCTGCTCACCTTCGAAGACGCCCTCGCCGTACTCGACGAGATGCATCTCGTCCTCGCCGACCCGGGACTGCACGCCTCGGCAGTCGGGCGGCCGGCATCGACGGTGTTCGGCGAGGACGCCTACCCCGATCTGATCACCAAGGTCGCCGCGCTGCTGGAGAGCGTCGTGCGCAATCACGCGCTCGTCGACGGCAACAAGCGGGCCGGGTGGGCGTTGGCGATGGTCAGCCTGTGGCTCAACGACTACGAGCTCGACTGCGACGAGGACGAGGCGTTCAAGATGGTCATGTCGGTGGCCGACGACAGCAGCCGGCTGACCGAGATCACACAGTGGTTGGCCGATCGAGTCCAACGGCCCAGCATGGAGGTCAGGAATGAGCACGAAGGGGTCAGCCGGCGGCGCGCTCACCGAGACCGCCCCCGACTCTGACGGAACCTTCTCCATCGCCCTCGACGGCGTGGCGGTCGCGTCCATCACGCTGATTCCCGGAGACCCGTTGATCTACGTGTACCCGACGTGATCGTCGCCGAGTGGGTGTCACTGTTTGCCGACTACGAGCAGGCGGAATCGGCGTTCTGGACGGTGACGGAGGCCGGCGCGGTCGCCACCTACCCGATCCTGACCAACGACCTGCTCGGCGCATTCAACTGGACCGGGCCAGCAGAGTCGCTCGAAGCGGAGGGGATGACAGCCGGCCCGGCTGTCCTGCACCTGCCCTCGCTCGCCGAGGACCACACCGACATGGTCTTCCCCCAGGTCAGCAGAGACCGCAGGCTCGCGCGTCAATTGGCCCGCTGGCAAAAGCAGCCCACCAGCCTCTTGTATCACTGGCTACAGCACGACCCGACCGCCGGTCAGTACCCCGCCCTGCGCGGCGTCCCCACCGGGACCCAGTCGCTGGGCAGCGTCGACGGCCACACTCACCTGGGCTATCTCCGCACGCGGAGAGATTTCGGTCGGTACGTCTTCGCGGCCCTCCAAGGTGACTGGTCCTGGTCCCTGCTCGATCGCCTCAACCCCACCGCCCCCCTCGCGCAAGGCCGCATAGACCGCGACTGGGCACGCACCGCCGCTCCCCTGCTGCAGGCCGTCGCCGAACGGCCCGTACTGCGCCGCCTGCCGACCAGCGGCCTGTGGTGGACCGCGCAGGCGACCGGCATCTTCGAGGGGAAGACCGTGCTCTGTGGGTGGCTGCGCGACCACCGGGTCGTGACCTTCCAGCCGGACCCCTACGGAGCACGCACCCGTTCCGTCGGTGATCCCGGATTCACGAAGCTGAGCGAGTACGCGGCCCAGGTGCACGGCGTTGACCAGATCGTGCCGACCACCACCCCCGACACCGCCCAGCGCGCGGCCGAGTTCCAACTCGCCCAGCACGAACCGTTGCCGTGGCAGCCGTTGGACGACTGTCCCGCGGACCTCGACAGCCTCCTGCGGAGCGTCTTCCCGCATCCCGCCAGCAAGCCGGTGCCAGCTGAATCGGGTCCATACGGAGAACCGGCACGGGGATCGCGTGTCGAAGGCGTTACCCGAATCAAGTCGGCCACTCATGCGGTCGAGGTAGACGGCTCACGGAGACCTGTGGAGGTTCATATGCCTACGACCGATACCTCGACCTTGATCGACTTCTACAGCCGCGGCGACGCGACGCCACTCTTCGTGGACTTTCTGGCCGACGCGGGTGCACATCCCGAGGAGTACGGCGCAGCAGACAACAGCGTCGAGACGTTGCTCGCCGGCGGTATGGGTCGCGCACTGGCAATCTTTACGCGCCACGTTATCGACAGCGGTGTGATTGACGACCCGGCTGTGGTCGCCGCGTCGAACACCGGGGATGTCGACTGGGACGCGGTGTCCGCGGCTGCGGAGAGCGCGATGGACCAGGGCCTCTTCGGCCTCTAGGCGGACGCGCCCGGGGCTGGCGCAGCGTCGGGTCGAACCGGCGCGGTCATCTCACCCACACCATCGATCCCGATAGCGGCTACGCACGCAATGCCCTCCGCCAATCCGGCCGCTGGAACCGAGACCCTGAGAACCGCCGGCTACGACGCCCAAGTGGCGTCCATGGACGTGGTGTGCGAGTAGTCCGCTGGTAGGCGTGGCGTCGTG